>JAAELO010000359.1 GCA_024226555.1 Desulfobacterales bacterium
TCGGAACACAAATTTTCTACTAACAAAAGTTTGAACTCGGATCGGGCCGCAGTTCCACGAGATTTTGAAAACATCGTTTGAACAAAATTTATCAACTTTTTAAATTGTTCTGTTTTTCGCCCGACCTGTTAAACAGACGTTAAGAGGAATATGAAACAAATTTTAGAAAATTGCTTAAAAGAAGTAAAGTCATGCACAAAATGTTCAGAGATTTGTGAGGCAATTGGTTCATATGGAAAAGATATTGCACTTGATTATATTACACCTAAAATCCCCTCAGAGATTGTTTTTGTTGCAGAGTCACCTCCTTCAAATAAAGGTAATTTTTTCTACAACAAACAAGCTACTGACACTCGCTTTAGAAATCGATTGTTCAAGTTAATTAATCTCGCTGGATTAGGAACAATAAATTCAATCGATGAATTTAATTCAAAAGGGTATTATTTAGCAGATACAATAAATTGCAGATGGAATAAGAACAAAAATGAATCAAAACAACCATCTCCGAAAGAACTCGATACTATTATCTCAAATTGTACATTTCATTTGAAAAATCAACTTGAAATTTTAAAACCTAAATCTATTGTTTTTATAGGTAAAGTAGCTGAAAAAATAAAACATTCTGAAGAGCTACAATCAGTTATTAATTCTAAAATTGTTGAAATGCCCTTCATTTTAACAGCACCAGTTAAAACAGAAGTACTTGTAGAAAAACTATCAGAATTAAATGAGCTGTGAAAAGCTCTTAACAAGTAAATGAACCGGATCGCGTTAATCCTTCACGGAGACTGAGCGGAAGTCGAGTTAGTAAGGTTATCAAGCTCCCGGTTATTTAAACGTTAGTGTCAAATTTCCATTAAACAAAGGAAGTTGAAAAGTAATCTAAGAGGCGGAGCTTTATAAAGCTATTTTTGTTTTACTTCTTTTCTTTCTCTAAAGCTTTTGCATAGTTCATAGGACTTAATTCAAAAGAAACAAAGCATCCAAAACAGAAATCGGGAAATCTTGTTTTGTTGCAACCTTCAACAAATCCTTGAAAACTGATAATTTGATTGCTAAAAGATAATATGTAATTCACTAAAACGTGAATTTTGAAATTTAATTAAACTGTAGAAAACTTGTAATCCCTTCTTAAACGTAGTCGGAACACAATGGTGTGGTATAGCTATAGCAGACACCTCGAAAAGAGTGTATAAGAAAACAAACTTTTGGAGGGATAATGGGAATAAGAAACAAGTATACAAAACAATTTAAAAAAGATGCTGTAGATCTTATAATTAAAGAAGGTTATAA
>JAAELO010000360.1 GCA_024226555.1 Desulfobacterales bacterium
CAATAGGTTTTAACGGCAGAACATGAGGTGTATAGACACATAGCAGTTTGCTATGAGACTTCAACCATTTGTAAAGGGAATTCTCTAATAACTGTTCTTTTGGCAAAATACTTTGTTATTTCCAAAAAAAACTGTAATAAAATCGGCTCGTTATTTTGTGAAATGCCTTGTATTTTATCCAAAATTCTAATTATTAGAGGTTCCCTAAAATTAAATAAATAAAAATCTATTTATATCTAAAGGACCTCTAATAATTTGATCTCTTGACCATGCTCGATCAAAAGCTATTGGAGACCCCTCTATTGATATTATAATGAATCCTGTTCTTAATGTTTTATTCTGAAGGAGGACTTATGGAAAAACAGTTTTTGATTAATGACTTTAAAATAGGTGAATCATGGAGAATTTTCAAGATTATTGGGGAATTTGTAGATGGTGTTGAAAGCCTACATGATTTAGGACCTGCTGTCAGTATTTTTGGGTCAGCACGAACAAAAGAGTCCTCACCCTATTATAAACAAGCTGAAGAGATTGCAAAACTCCTTGTTGAGAAGAAGTTTGCGGTTATAACCGGTGGCGGCCCTGGAATTATGGAAGCTGCTAATAAAGGTGCTTCAGAAGCTGGAGGCACCTCTGTTGGTCTTAATATAAATCTACCATTTGAGCAAAGTTCTAATAAGTATCTAAATTTAGGTATAGATTTTAACTATTTCTTCATACGAAAAGTTATGTTTGTAAAATATGCATCTGCATACGTGATTATGCCAGGTGGTTTTGGAACACTTGATGAACTTTTTGAATCTGTTACTCTGATTCAGACACAAAGAATTAAGCCTCTTCCTGTAGTTTTAGTTGGTACAAAATTTTGGGGAGGGTTGATAGACTGGATAAAAGACAGACTCATAGAGGAGAAAAATATCTCCCCCGAAGATCTGAATATTTTTAAGGTATTGGATGATCCGGTTGAGATTGTTGAATCAATTATACAAAATGGATTTGTAAAAACTTAATTCGTGGGAACTTCTAATAATTAGAATTTTGATTGAAATTCAACGTTTATAAAAGCTTTCAGTTTTATAAAATCTCTGTCTGAGAAAAAAATAACGAGCCGTTTTTACAACAGTTCTTTTTTTTGAATAACTCAGTGTAATGCGAAGCATTCACAACATTACAAGCTGATAAATGAAATCCACTGTAGTTCGATCAAAAAGCAATTATTAGAGTTTCCTCTCTTTCTTCTGGGTGATGTAAAGACCTGCAAGTACCATTATTGATGCTAAATATTGTACTTTTGTAAAAGTCTCATCCAGAACAAGAAATGCAAGAATTATTGTAAAGAGTGGTATCAAATTAACGAACAAAGATGCCTGGCTTGCAGGGATTTTGCTAACACCGAAATTATATAACCCGTATGCTCCAAGTGTAATAAATGAACCGAGGTACACAATTGCAACTACCGGTATTGCTTCAAAATGTACTGGTAGTTGTGTTCCTTTAGTAAATAGAAAAGGAAAGAAAAAAATTGCACCTATAAAAGCCTGAAAAGCTGTCAAAAACAGCGGTTTATATCTTTTCGAAAGATATTTAAGACTAACTGTATATCCTGTTGCACATATCATTGCTAAAAATTCGTAAAAATTACCAAGACCTGGATTGGGCGAACTTTCCACTTTTTTTGCTCCATAACTTAATAATAGAGCCCCGGCTATCGTTAAAGCAAAACCACCTATTATTTTAAAACTAAGTTTCTCATTTAAAAAGAAAACAGCAGCTATTGCAACCATAACAGGAAGCATACTTGTTATCATTCCGGCTTGTGAGGCAGTCGTGTTTTCAAGAGCATTTGCTTCAAACAAAAAATATAAACATGGCTCACATATTGCCATAAACATAATGTATTTCAGGTCACCCTTTCTGTATTCAAAAAGCTTACCTTTGACAAATGCAAATATTCCTATAAACAGAATACTTGCAATAAACATTCTCATAAAGATCACAAACATAGGATCATAGGTTTTAAAGGCAATTTTAAGCGCAATAAAAGAGGTTGACCATAATAGCATTGCAGCTACAAGAGCTATCATGGGAATACTTTTTGAACCATTTTTGATCATATCTCCATCTCCATGAGGGCAATTTTTGCTTCACCAGCAACATAAAGAGAACCAGCAATACAGATAGCATCTTTTGCATTTTTTATTGCATAATCAACCGCTTCAGAGACACTCTTTATCATTACAATATCATTCACATATTTCTCAGCAAATGGCTTTAGCGACTCGGGAGGAAGACTTCTTTCAATAACAGGTTGCGTTAGAATTACGCTATCACATGCTTCTAATAAACTTGCAAGCATAGATGAATAGGATTTGTCATCCAAAATTCCAACAACTAAAGTTATATGCCTGTCTTTAAGATCATTTTTAAGGAAATTTGCAAGTTCAAATGCAGCATTATCATTATGAGCTCCATCTAAAATTATAAGAGGAGCTTCAGAAACAACCTCAAGTCTTCCCGGCCACTTATTGTTCAGTAATCCAAAACGAATATCTTCTTCGTTTAGCTTGTAACCTTTCTCAATCAGTAATTCACAAGTTGCCAGTGTCAGTGCTGAATTATCTATCTGATGATCTCCCGAAAGACCTGTTTTAAAATCTTCCCAGTTACTATTTATCCCATTATATTTAAATATCTGAGTACTCTGCTTTATAGATTCGAAATTTAAGCCCATATGATATAAAGTTGCATTCTTTTCTTTAGCAATTTTTTTTATAACTTCATTTACGCTATCCTGCCTGGTTCCAACAACAACTGGGGTGTTTTCCTTAATTATACCGCCTTTTTCAAAAGCAATTTCTTCTATTGTATCCCCAAGATAGGCTTGATGTTCCACTGAAATATTGGTTATTACAGAAATCGCAGGATTTAGAATATTTGTAGCATCAAGCCTTCCACCCATTCCGGTTTCTATTATTGCAATATCCACATTCTGATTGCTAAATTCATACAGAGCCATTGCTGTTGTTGCTTCAAAAAAAGTTGCTTCTCTTTCTGAATCCCCGGAACTACTTACAGCCTCATATAAAGCAACTACTCTTTCATCTGTTATATCTACATTATTAACCTTGATTCTCTCATTAAATTTAACAAGATGTGGTGATGTATAAAGACCTGTTTTATACCCTGCTTTTATCAGGATCTCTGAAAGTGCCGATGCGATGGACCCTTTACCATTTGTACCCGCAATATGAATCGTCGCAAACTTGTTTTGTGGGTTACCAAGATCATTTAGGATTGACCCTATTGTATCAAGCCCAAGTTTTATACCAAACCTTCTGAGATTGAACATCCTGTTTAAGCAATCACTGTAATCATTCATCTTTAATAAATCCCTGCCTGTTTTATGTCTCATTGTTCAACTATTTATTCTTGTAAAACCAACCTATCATTACGAATTACATATGTAATCAGCATAGCTCACTTGGCCTTTTAACAAATAAAAAACCCGTTAAGACTTGCGTCTTAACGGGTTTATTATTTTTCTAAAGTAGCTTTTAAAAATACCTTAGTATCTGCCCCTTGAAGAAGCAATTCTTTGTCTTCTCAAAGCTTCTCTTGATTTTCTTCTCTTGAGTTCGCTGGGTTTTTCATAATTTTTTTTCATTTTCAGTCGTTTGAAAAGCCCGTCATTTTGAATCTTCTTTTTCAAGATTCTCATTGCTTTTTCAAGGTCATTGTCTATAACATTAACCTGAATTTCTTTCAATAATATCGCCCCTTTCTTCCATAGGATTATCCTATGGTTATTTATCCGGTCGCAGGAATTAATCCAAACAACCAAACTAAGAATATGTAGCTTATATATGATTTTTTTTCAAGGTTTTTATTTTGGAATGCAGGAAAAACAATAAAACCTGAGTCTATTTGACTCAGGTTTTAATCAAAATTATGAATTTTCTTATAAACCTGCTACAAGATCATCAGTAACTTCTTTTACACTTTTCTCACCATCAAGAATGATGTATTTAGTGTCAGATCCTTCAGCTAAATCTTTGAAGAAATAAGCTGCTGCAAGAGTTCCATCAACATCGTTATAATAGATGTCATGGCGCTTACTAATAGCACCTTCATCCTGATCATCAGTTCTTGCGCTTAGTTCACCACCACATACCCTACACTTATCTCCATCCGGAGCTATTACTGGAATACCTATGTTATTTGGGTGATTATTATCGTTTGCACAAAGTCTTCTACCCATGATTCTTCCCTTAGCAATCTCTCTTGGAAGAAGGATCTCTACAACATAATTTAGAGGCATGCTGGCTTCTTTAAGAGACTCAGCAAGTTTCTCAGCCTGAACCTTATTTCTTGGGAATCCGTCAAGTAACCAACCGTTTTGACAATCATCCTGCTTAAGACGATCAAGAATCATTGGAATTGTAATATCATCTGGTACAAGCTCACCAGCATCAATATATCCCTTAGCTTTTTTACCAAGCTCTGTTCCGCCTTTAATGTTGTCACGGAAAATTGCACCAGACTCAATATGAGCTGATTTATATTTATCCTTTAAAATAGCTCCTTGAGTACCTTTTCCACTACCATTAGGTCCGAAAAATAAAATATTCATTGAATACCCTTTCTGATTTGAAGAATGTAATTTATGTAACTTCACTTATGGAAACCTCTAATAACTGCCCTTTGACCGAACAACTGCGTTCTTCAAAATAAAAAACTGTTGTAATGTTTATAAACGCTGTATTTCAATCAAAAAATTAGTTATTAAGAAGTTCCCTCTATATAGTTCGGGAAACCATCCCGTAAATTCAAAAAAATACCAAATCCATTTTTATAAAAAAATTGACTTGGTTGTCAAGAACAGTTCTTGAATTTAAAATACTTACGAAAAATTTAGTTTTGGGGTTTATAAAATCTTAAGTTTTAAAATCTTTAGTTTTAAAAACTTAAGTTTTATAATATCTGATTTTTTATGTATCTCTTTTAATCCGGGAAGTTTAATCATTTAGACATGCTAATTACCCTTTGAAATTAGGGCATGATATGAATACTATCAAAAGTAACCCCTCTGTTTTATTGGTACTATATGTAATTTTTTCAAACTTTTTTTTAATGAATTTTACATTTTTTTTACTTTTTTTTGTTAAAAATACTTTTTTTATTGAATAAATGCCTATCATTGATATAGTCTTTGATTATAATAACTTGTAAAAGTTTACAGGTTGCAGATTCATACCATGTATATTCTCTTTAGTGTATTATATAGAGCTTAATTAACGTTCTGCTCATTAGAACTTTATAATAAATAACAGTTTAATAGAAGGTGCTATATATGGAAAATGGATTTATCATCTGTTATAAATGTAACAGAAAATTAATACCCGATGATGACTACATTCATATAGACGAGGAAAACAATATGTTTTGCAGAGATTGTTTTTCAGACGATCATTTTAAAAGACCACTTGATGAAGATGAACTTGAAAAAATAAAAGAGGTACTCAAGTAGATTGAGGGAAACCTTCTAATATTTAGAATTTTGATTGAAATATAGCGTTTATAAAGTTTACAGTTTTTTTGTAATATTCTCAGCTATTTTGTTTTTATTTAGATTCTATAATTTTCTCCGAAGTATTTATGTCCAGGACATAAAAATCACCTTAATTTGTTTTGAAAACAATAAAAAAGGGATGCTATTTTCATAACATCCCCTTACCTTTAAATAGTAATCTATTTTAAGTTAACGCTCTTTCACCTATGTTACCATATCTGTGATAACTGTCGCATATGCTCTGTTCTTTAACGTACTGAAGAAGTTCAAAGCGTCCATCCATTGTAACTTCTGTTCTTGCAATATAGAAACCTGTTTTAGCTGCAGCTTCAAAAACTTTTGCAGGCACTCTATCCTGCGCGGCATACCTTACTCTCTGAACTTTACCAAGATATTCAATAACTTCATCGTCAGTCTGGAAAAGTACAGAAGAATTATCAGTTAGAAACCTACCCTCAACTCCAAGTAGAAAATCTGTCACATCGTTACTAAGTTCTTTTGGTATACTAACAATCATTTTACATCCTGAGATCAACACACCACCAACTCTTGCAAGAGTCTCAAAAAGAGTGTCTTCTTCGTGAAGCCTAACCATTACAGTTCCAATTGGAAGGTATCTTACTATATTATCCTGTCCTCTTAGATGAAAGTAGTCTTTCTCATTCTTAAACTCCTGCTCTGCTTCATAAAGATAACTCTTATAAGCTCTGATTGTCTTATGGAGGTCCTCTTTGTGTTTCGCCATCATGCCCCAGTTGATTTTGACATTCCAACGTGATGCAACCTGCATAACCAGATGATCCTGATCAATACTACCCACTTTAGGAAATCCTTTATCCTCAATTTCCATTAACTGGGTTACATAGTTAGGTCCACCTGCTTTTATACCTGAACCAATTGCAGATTTTCCCATTCCACCAAATGGTTGCCTAAGAACGATAGCTCCGGTTGTTCCTCTGTTTACATATAAGTTCCCAGCATTTATGCTGTTTTTCCACTTCTCCTGCTCTCTCTTATCCAGACTTTCAATTCCTGAAGTCAATCCGAAACCAGTCTGATTAACAATCTCGATTGCATGATCAAGGTTTTTTGCCTCTATCACAGCCAGGACAGGTCCAAAAAACTCAGTCATATGTGTATAACTTCCCTGCTTTACCCCATATTTAATTCCAGGAGTCCACATATTTTCATTGTCATTGATCATTTCTGGTTTAAGTACCCACTCCTCTCCATCCTCTAAAGTTGTAAGACCTTTCTCTAAATCACCTGAAGGAGGATTAATAAGATTGGATATTTTATTTTTGAAATCCCATGCAGGTCCAACACTTAAACTTCTTGTGGCATCGATAAGTTGTTTTTTGAAATTCTTATCTTCATATACCTCTTTTTCAAGTATTAGAAGAGAAGTTGCTGAACATTTCTGTCCCGTGTTTCCAAAAGCTGAATGAATAACATTTTTTATAGCCTGATCTCTGTCTGCAACAGATGTGACAATAGTTGCATTCTTACCACCTGTTTCAGCTGCAAGAAATACACCTGGTTTTGCATTAAGGATTGAAAGACCGGTATCTGTTCCACCAGTAAGAATGATAAAATCTATATCCGGATGGTTTGTGAGTTTTGGCCCAACTGATGCTCCTGAACAAGGAACAAATTGCAATGTATTTTTGGAAACACCTGCATTCCAGAAACATTTACAAAGTTCCCATGCTGAAAGAACAGCATCTGATGCAGGTTTAAAAATAACAGTATTTCCTGCTGCAAGTGAAGATATAACACCACCACATGGGATAGCAAGGGGGAAATTCCAGGGGGAGATGACAAGTCCTGTTCCTTTACCCCTTACGTCCACATTTTCTCTTTCGGAAACTGCTTTTGCAGAAAACGGGTAAAATTCTGCAAAATCTATAGCCTCAGATACTTCAACGTCGCCTTCGACGAACGTTTTTCCGGTATTAGCAGCGGCAGCTCCGATAAGATCACCACGATTTTTACGCATCTCCATGGCAACCTTAGAGAGAATTAAATTTCTTTCATCATAGGTTTTACTTCTCCAACCATCAGGGTCATTTTTTGCAGTTTGAATTGCTCTTTCAGCATCATCAGCATCAGCCAATGCGAACTGCGCAGATTTAACCCATTTTTCTTTATTACTACCAATTTTAGTTGCAGGGTCAAAACCGTCTTTAATAGTTTTCCCTTCAAATAACTCTTCACCTGCTACGACAATAGGTATTTGTGTTTCTTTGTTTTGCCATTTCTCACGAATGGACTCTGCCCATTTTCTGTTTGTAGCAAGTGACCAGTCTGTATCTGGCTCATTTACAAATTCACCTTCATAAAATGTTCCCATCTCAGAAGGAAATTTTTCATTAGATCTGTCCTGAATTTTATGTGAATTAGCTCCAGCTTTATCTCTATAGTTATAAGAGTTTATAAACTGGTCTTTAAGAAAATCCCACTCTTTGGAATTTGTTTTCAGATTTGATGCATATCGAAGGAAATTTTCTTTGGCTGTATTTTCATCAAGTCTTCTAACAAGATAAGCAATGGCATTTATAAACTGATCCTTTGTTGCAACTGGCGCGTAAAGAAGTACATCACCGGACCTCTCCTGAATAGCTCGCCTTACGTGGTCTGCCATTCCTTCAAGAAGCTCAAAATTGAAATGGTCTACAACATCATTTTTTTCAGCAATCTTAAGTGCAAAAGCAAGTTCAAAAAGATTGTGGGATGCAATTCCTAAGTTTACAGCTTTGATATTTTCAGGCTGCATACCGAATTCAACCATTCTTTTATAATTTGCATCAACTTCAAGCTTGTTATCATATGGAGCAAGTGGCCAGTTAAAAATGGATGATTCAACCATCTCCATCTCCATGTTTGCACCCTTTACTATTCTTATTTTTACAGGGGCCCCGCCATCTGCTACTCTTTTCTTTGCCCACTCTGTGAGTTCTTTTTGTTCATTATATGAATCAGGCATATATGCCTGAAGAACAATACCTGCTGAGTAATCTTTGAACTCTTCCTTATCAAGAGTTCTTCTGAAAAGTTCTACAGTGATCTCAAGATCCCTGTATTCTTCCATATCCATGTTGACGAATTTTTTTACTCGTTCGCCATTTGCTCTGACATAAAAATTTTCGTTTGCATGCCTGTATAGAATTGATAGCCTGTCCATCAAGATTTCAAGTGTTTGTTCAATGGCAAGGGAGTTTATCTGTGAATAGATTGTAGATATTTTTACCGAAATATATTCAATATTAGGATCTTTCATATCTGCAATATAAGTATCGAGCCTTGATTTTGATTCATCTTCACCAAGCACTGCTTCACCAAGATGATTGATGTTCATCCGAACACCCTCTTTCTTTCTCTTCTTAAGAAAAGATACAAGAGAATCCTTTTCACCAGCTATAATAACATCTGAACTGTCACTTCTGATCTTATCAATCATTTTGGGAACTGACACTGTTGGTATTAGTTTTCCCACTGAAAGAAACAGCTGGGTCAGAAATTTTTCTCCTCCTGAGAAAAACTTTGGAATTCCATATTTGCTTAGCAGATCCTCCAACTGGTTTGAAATCCTTGCAAAATTTTCAGATCTGAAACTCTGATCAATCATTTTAGTCAGAATAACTTTATCCAAAGGGTTTCGTAAAAGTCTGGCCATCTGATTCTGAAGTTTCTTCTCTTTTGAATCCAGAAGTTTATTAGCAAGTTCCTGCCATTCTTTAGCAAGTTCGGCTGCTTCAATCGCAATTTTATCAGTTTCGTTAACGCTCATTTTCTCCTCCAGTAATCTTTTCCCAAATTGAATGTTTCTTTACACTCATACTTTGTAGAATGGTTTGACCATTAATATAAAATTAAGCAATCTGAATTATTATATATTAATAATCAGAATGTGAATAGAATGGTTCGACCATTTAAAAAAGATAAATTAAAAAACCAATAATTTGGTTTTAAACACTTGAAATCAAAATCTTAATTATTTTAATATAATTAACTGAACAAATACAGTAAAAATATCTTTTTTTACTCTTTTAGTTCAATTTCTCTCATCTTATCACTAAAACCTGCGACATGTTCTCTTACTCTTGAACAAGCCAGTTCACTATCATTACCCAGAACCGCATCAATAACACCTGTCAGGTCATTTAAATCTTCCTCCAAAAGCTCTTTTGTTTTTGGAAGATATTTCATGTAATAATCAAAAATATTATCCTGAATAGTTCTTTGTATCGATAAGTATATAGGATTTTTTGATATCACAGCAAACTCAAGATGTATTTTTTGATCAATTCTTATAAAAGAATCCCAGTCAACGTCCTCAGTATATTTCCTTGCTTCCTCAAGTAAAGCTTTAAGCCTTACTGTGTTCTTAATTGTTGCTCTTTTGGCAGCAAGGGAAGCGACATTACCTTCAATGTCAACACGAAATTCACTTAACTGATCTATGGTTATTATCTGACTTCTCAAAAGCATAGCAAGACTTTCAGTTGCCTTATCAGAGGATAGTTCTTTAACTATAATCCCACCATTAACACCAAGCTTTATCTCAATAAGTCCTTTTTGCTCAAGAACTCTTAAGGCCTCGCGTAATGTACCTCTGCTAGTATTGAACAGATCTTTAAGCTCCCTTTCCGGTGGCAATTTACTACCAACAGAAACTTTACCACTTAAAATAGCCTCTTCAATCTGATCTACAATATCCTGAAAAACTCTGTTTTGCTTTGCCTGTTTAAACATCAGAGATATTAACCCCCAAGATAAGCTTTACGCACACCTTCATTCTGAAGAAGGGCGTCAGCATCATCTTCCATTGTTAACCTGCCAACTTCCATAACATAACCACGATTTGACAATTTAAGAGCAGCTTTAGCATTTTGTTCCACAAGAATAATGGTCACACCTTTGCTGTTAATCTCTTTTACTGTTTCGAAAATTGTCTTTATAACCAGAGGTGCAAGACCCAGACTTGGTTCATCAAGAAGCAGGACCTTTGGTTGAGCCATTAAAGCCCTGCCAATAGCCAGCATCTGCTGTTCACCACCACTTAGAGTCCCTGCTAACTGTTGCTCTCTCTCTTTTAGAATAGGAAAAAGCTTATAGATCCACTCAAGAGTTGAGGCAGATAGATCATGATCATCACATGTAAATGCACCTAATTTCAGGTTTTCAAAGACTGTTAAAGTACCAAAAACTCTTCTTCCCTCTGGAACCTGTGCTATTCCACTCTTAACTATATCATGAGCACGTGCTTTATTAATATGCTCACCATTATATGTAATTGTACCTTCAGAAGCCTTCACAAGCCCGCTTAAAGCCATTAGAGTTGTAGATTTTCCAGCACCATTAGCGCCTAAAATACAAACTATTTCACCCTCATCAACATGAAAGTTAATTCCGTGAAGAGCCTCAACGTTACCATATTTTACTTTTAAATTTTCAATTTCAAGTAGCATCGTCTAATCCTCATCGGTACCAAGGTAAGCCTCAATAACCCTTTTATTATTTTTTATCTCTTCAGGAACACCTTCAGCAATTTTTGTTCCATACTCAAGTACAATTAACTTATGGCATGCTTTCATTACAAGGTTCATATCATGCTCAATAAGTAAAACAGTTATGCCACTTTCTGCAATCTTTCCAATCAGATTAACAAGATCGCTTGTCTCCTGATCATTCATACCACCTGCTGGTTCATCAAGAATAATCAGTTCTGGATCACTTGCATGGGCTCTTGCTATCTCAAGAAGTCTTTGTTGACCATAAGAAAGATTTTTAGCAAGGTTTTCTGCTTCATGTAAAAGGCCAACAAAATCGAGAGTTTCAGCGGCTTTCTTTAAAGCTTCTTCTTCCTCTTTTTTTTGTGATGGTAACCTTAACATTGCTGCTATAGAACCTGATTTCATTCGACAATGGCAACCAGCAAGAACATTTTCTATAACTGACATATTTTGAAAAAGTCTTATGGTCTGGAAGGTTCTTGCAATCCCCATTTTAACAATTTTATTTGGAGCAATTTTAAGAACAGAGTTACCTTTAAAATCTATTGTACCAGATGTTGGAGCATAATTTCCTGTTATCAGATTGAAAACTGTTGTTTTACCAGCACCGTTTGGTCCAATTAAACCAACCACAGATCCTTTATCTATTTCGAAAGAAACATCATTAACTGCTGTAAGCCCACCAAATTTTTTTGTAACATTCTGAAGTTTTAAAAGAAGGCTCATATTTCACCCCCATTCCTGTTATTATTTCTAAATCCCGGAATTTTGTATTTCTGAGGAAGAGGTGGTATTAATCCTTCACTTCTGAAGATCATCATAACAATCATAGCAAGTCCAAAAATAAGCATCCTTGCACTTTCTAACTCTCTGAATACTTCTGGAAGACCAATAATAAGGAAAGCCCCTACAACTACCCCTAAAATACTTCCGGACCCACCAAGAATTACTATTGTAAACATAACTACAGACTCTTCAAAGTTGAATGAATCAGGATTAATAATTGTCATTTTTGCTGCAAAAAGGTTACCTGCCATTCCAGCCCAGACAGCACCAAGAACAAAGGCAACAAGTTTATAATGAGTTGTATTGATTCCACTACCTTCAGCTGCAACGTCATCTTCTTTAAGATATATCAGGGCTCTTCCAAATCTTGAATTTTCAAGTCTTTTAAAAAGGAAGATAGTAATAGCTGTAAAACCGAATATCAGATAGAAAAAATCCTGTGGGCTTTTTATGATATAACCAAAAAAATTTGGTCTGCTTATACCAAAAACTCCATTGGAACCACCGGTGATTCCTTGTGAATAAACCATCTTAATAAAATCACGACTAAATAAATCAGGCATAATTCCATTAATTACCAGTACAAAATCCTTTAAGACGTCATTAACAAGAGCAATTCTTATAATTTCAACAACACCAATAGTAACAATGAGAAGATAGTCACCCCGTAAATGGATAATTGGCCTTGCTACAATAAGGGCAACAAGTCCTGCAAGCAAACCACAAAGTGGGATAGACCATAAAAGAGGCACTCCATACACTACATTTAATATAGCAGCCAAATAAGCACCTATTGCATAAAATGCAGCATGTCCCATATGAAAAAGCCCGGCGGAACCTAATATAATATTTAAACTTAGTGCTAATATTGCATATAGTCCAACGTTATTAATAACATCAAGCCAGTAGTTATCTAAAACAAATGACAATCCAAATAAAATAACAAAGATTGCTAAAATTATCTGTGTATTTGTTTCAATCTTTTTAAATCTCTCAATTATTTTATTCATTATACTTTCTCCGCCACTCGTTCACCAAGAATCCCTGTGGGTCTGATTAATAAAATGAGGATTAGAACTAAGAAAGCAATCCCATCTTTCCATGCCGTTGAGATATATGCAGCGCCTAAGGCTTCAATTACACCTAATAAAATACCACCAAGCATTGCACCGGGAATATTCCCAATTCCACCTAGAATTGCAGCTGTAAATGCTTTTAAACCATATATCCATCCCATCGTAAAATCAATTTTCCCATAGTAAAGACCGACCATCAAACCAGCAGCACCACCAAGTGCAGGACCGATCATAAAAACGATCATAATTACTCTGTCCACATTTATTCCCATAAGCTTAGCGGCACCCTGATCTATTGCTGCAGCCCTTATTGCAGTTCCTACCTTTGTTTTTTGAATAAAAAGATAAAGACCTGCCATCATAACAAGTGAACAAATAAAAACACCTATTCGAACAACAGGAATATCAAGTCCAAAAATATTAACTGCTGTAGATGGAAGAATATTCTGGGGGAAAACTCTAACCCTTGCACCATAAATCAGCATTATGGCATTTTGAAAAAATATCGATGCTCCTAAAGCTGAAACAACAGCTGAAAGCCTGTTTGACTGCCTAAGTGGTCTATAAGCGGTTTTTTCAAGCAAAGCTCCTATTATAGCAACAAGTGCAACAACCATAATTGCAAGAACGATAACTCCTGCTACAGTTCCAATGTTGTTCGTTAACCCAAGTGAAGTTAACAGTGTAAGTCCTAAAAATGCTCCAATGGTAAAAAGATCACCATGGGCAAAGTTTATCAGCTTTAATACACCGTAAACCATTGTGTATCCGAGGGCAATAAGTGCGTAAATGCTTCCCACCGTAAGCCCGTTTGTAAGTTGCTGAAAAAAGAATTCCATTATATCACCATAATTTTTAGCGTAAAAATCCTGTTTGCGCTGATTTTGCCTTACTATTAAGCCAAAATCCGGCAATTATTAGATTTTTATTTATCTCAAAAGATTAATTTTGAGTATGAATGAAGGGAATCTCTACTAACCGCCTTTTGATCAAACTAATGCTTTATTTTTTCTCAGTCTTGTATCTTATAAAATTGAAAATTTTATAAGAGTTTCAATCAAAATTCTAATTACTATAAATTCCCTGCTAAGTACCCGTTACTATGAAGTAACAGGTACTTTTAAATACTTAAGGCTGTAGCTGAAAATTTCCTGAACCATCTACAATATACTTACGATATACATCGCCAACTCTATCTCCTTTTTTGTTAAAAGAGATTTTTCCTGTAAGACCAGTAATATCTTTTGCTTCAGTATGAAGATAGTTTACAAGAGTATCAGAATCTGTAGATTTTTTTGTTGCAATAGCGTCTACAAGAACATTGAATCCGTCACCGGAAAGAATTGACCAGATAGATCCTGGAGTTGTTCCGAATTTTGCTTTAAATTCAGACATGAATTCTTTAGCTTCTTTTGAAAGAAGATCCTGTGGAAGAGGAGGACTAATACAAGTAAAACCTTCAGCAGCTTTATTTCCAGCTATCTTAATAAGGTCCTTGTTGTTTGTAGCATCACCGCCGACAAATGGTACTTTCCAATTCATCTCTCTGCTCTGTCTTAGAAGAAGACCAGCTTCATTATAATAACCAGTAAAGAATACTACCTCTGGTTTTGTTCTTTTAATTTTTGTAAGGATAGTAGAGTAATCATTTTCTTTTGGAGTAAGAGCATCATAGAAAACTATTTTCTTACCATTTTTTTCAAGAAGAGCTTTTGTTTCATCAGCAAGACCTTTAGCATAACTTGAGTTGTCATGAAGTATAGCAATCTTGTTAAAACCCATTTTACTAAGAGTATTATATGCTACTACTCCCTGACTGTCATCACGAGGACATGTACGCAGGAAATATTTTAAACCTTTTTCAGTCAAACGAACACTTGTAGATCCGTTTGCTATCTGGATAATCTTAGACTCATCAAATGTGTTTTGTGTAGCTTCTGTATTTGAAGATCCATAAGTACCAATAACCCCAACAACACCTTGAGTTGCAAGACGCTGAGCTGCAATAGATGCTCCACGTGCATTACTTCCATCATCTCCAAGGATTATTTCAATTTGTCTTCCTAAAACCCCACCTTTTTCATTAACTTTAGCAGCAAGAAGTTCAACGATATTCTTCATATCCTGACCCTCACTTGCATATGGCCCGGTTAAAGGACAAAGCAGACCTATTTTGATAGCTCCTTTTTCTTTATCGTCTGAACCACAACCAAAGAACAGAGCTGTTGATAGTGCCGTAACCAATAATAGTAACAGTAACTTTTTCATGAATCCTCCTTAATCAAATCAGTTTAAAAAGCTTTTAGTTTTTTATAAAAAAAACAGGTATAAAACCTGATTACAACCTAAATTGAACTTTTTGATATTATACGATCCAAAATACTAATTTTGCTTTTATCTCATGAACGCTATTTCATGCCTGTTTTCAGGGCAAACATACTTCTTAACACAGAATGAGTCAAAATCGACAGAAAAAAAGTGAATTAATAAATTTAAAAACTCACTGTTTTTATATATTTGTATACACTCACCAGGGTGAATGAATTTTGTAATGGTTTAACCATTACAAATACATATATATATTTTTATGTCAATAAAAATCCGTCCCTTTAAAATTCAGAATATAGTTAGAAAGACTTGAAAACTTATGAATGTGCGGGTTGATAGTTAATTATTTATTTGGTTCAAAATTATTGAAAATTGTACTTTTCTACTCATTTATCAAAATAAAATAAACTGAAGGCAGCCTCTAATAATTAGGATTTTGATTGAAGCTCAAGGCATGAGAAAAAATAACCAGCTTTAGGGTAATTTTTTTCGAATTACACAGAAATTCGATCAAAGGACAATTATTAGAGGTTGGCTTTAATAAATCAACGATTTGACTTACAACACAAAAGGGTGATAATAAATTTTACCTTATTTGTATACATTAGCTGATTAGAAATTTAATTTTCATTATTTTTAAGATAAAAGGACATTGAAAATGAAAGTTGGAATAATCGGTCTGCCACAGACTGGAAAATTAACACTTTTTCAAATACTCACAGGAACTGAAAGGTCTGTAACAACAGATCCCTCCAAAGCCATTGTAGGTACAGCTGATATTATTGATCCAAGATTTGAAAACCTTGTTGATATGTATGAACCCAAAAAAGTAGCAAGGGCAAAGATTGATATTGCACTTCTACCAAAGATTGAAAAAGATACTATTTCAAAGGGTGATATTTTCAGAGATATTGCTGACATGGATGCTATTTGTCATGTTGTAAGAGCTTTTGAAGATGAATCAGTATATCATGTTGATGGATCTGTGGATGCTATGCGTGATATTGAGATGGTAAATTCTGAGCTTACATTGCACGATCAGATTTTTGTTGAAAAAAGAATCGAATCTTTAGAAACAAAAATCAAAAAAATTAAGGATGAAAAATCCCAAAAAGAACTAACTCTTTTAAGAAAACTTCAGGAACACCTTGAACAGGAAAAACCACTTAGACTTCTCGATATTTCAAGTGAAGAGGAGCCTATGATAAGAAGCTACCCTTTTATAACCAGAAAACAGATGATTACCGTACTTAACATCTCTGAAGATGATTTGGACAATAATGATCTTTTGGATAATCTAAAAGATATGTGTGCAAAAGAATGTATTACAGCAATTCAGATATCTGCACAGGTTGAATCAGAAATAGCACTTTTGGATTCCGAAGAGGAAAAAAATGAGTTTATGAACGATCTTGGGATAACAGAATCTACTCTTGGAAAAATAACAAGGTCATGCCTTGATGCCCTTGGCTTAATATCTTTTTTTACTGTGGGAACAGATGAAGTCCGGCAATGGTTAATGAGAAAAGGTTTAACAGCTCCTTTTGCAGCTGGAGTAATACATTCAGATCTTCAAAAAGGTTTTATCAGAGCAGAAACAATGAAATATGATGAACTTATCGAACATAAAACTGAAGCGGAACTAAAAAAAGCCGGTAAGGTATATTTAAATGGTAAAGACTATATTGTTGATGATGGGGACATTATGAATATAAGGTTCAATGTATAAAAACAGTATTACTCACCAATCCTGTAAAAAATAAAAATTGGGGCACTCGTAAGAAGCGCCCCTCTCTGATTTAATCTATTTTGAATTTACCTACAAGTTCCTGAAGTTCATCAGCCATGGAAAGCAATTGCTTAACTTTCTCGTTAAGAACTTCACCATTCTCAGAAACTCCACCAATATGTTCACTAACACTCAAAATTTCGTCTGTCATCTCAGAAACAGTGCCAGAATTTTCATCCATTCTCTTATTTACTTCACTGGCACTATTTGATGCACCAGCAACATTACCAGCAATCTCTTTTGCTGTTGCTGATTGCTGCTCAACGGCAGCAGCAATGGTAGATATCATTTTATCAACCTCTATGTTAATATCTTCTACAGATTTTATATCATAAACTGTATTATTAGTAGTATTCTGAATTCCAGTGATTTTTGATCTGATCTCCTCAGTTGCTGATGCGGTTTGATTTGCAAGTTCCTTTATCTCATTTGCAACCACAGCAAAACCTTTACCAGCTTCCCCTGCCCTTGCAGCTTCAATTGTAGCATTTAAAGCCAGCAAGTTTGTTTGATCTGAAATGTCAGATATTGTCTGAATTACATTACCGATCTCATTAGCAGCATTTCCAAGTTCTTCAATTTTGAGGGATGAATCACTGGCACTTTTAACAGCTTTACCAGCCATATTCCTTGTATTTTCAGCACTGCTTGCAATTTCATTAATACTTGAATTCATCTCCTCTATTGCAGAAGCGACCATCCCCATATTTATTGAAGAAGATTCCATACTTTGGCTCATGTTGCCATATGTTTCATTCATAGCTTTAAAATTACTAGCAACATTTTCAGATTGTGATGAAGATAGTTTTGATTTTTCAGAAACATTTCCGGCAATTGTTGATAAATTTTTCGACTCCATATTAAGAAGATTTGAGCTATCAGAGATCTTTATAAATATATCCTGAATTATATCCATCAGCTTGTTAAACCACTTCTGAAGTTCTCCTATTTCATCATTTGTTTTTGCATCCAGTCTTTTTGTGAGATCACCCTCTCCCTCGGCAATATCCCTGAGCATTAGTGCGGCATTATTAATTGGTTTAGTTATTCTTCTGGAAACAATTAAAGTACAGAAAAGTAAAAAAATAGTTATAAAACCAGTGACCATTGTCATTAATAAAATTTGTTTATTCCGCTCACTATTTATGTTAGCCCTTTCTTTATTTATAAGTGCTGCAATATCATCAAGATAAACTCCTGTACCCACTATCCAGTTCCACTCTTTAAATAGCTTCACATAGGAAAGTTTTGGTACCGGTTTGTCAAATCCAGGTTTTGGCCACATGTATTCAACAAAGCCCTTGCCTTTTTGTTTACATACATTGACCATCTCAACAAACAGCTTTTTTCCATTTGGATCTTTAAAACCATCTAACTTTTTACCATTTAATGCCGGTTTAATTGGATGCATAACCATTTTAAGATCCATACTATGGATCCAGAAATAATCTTTACTATCAGGTCCATACCGTAATGTACCAACAAGCTTTGATGCATCTTTTTTCAGGCTTTCCTCAGCCACTGAAACATAGACACCAGAACCCACAATCATATTCCATGGTTTAAAAAGCTTAACAAATGATATTTTTGGAACAGGTTTATTAAATCCAGGCTTTGGCCACATGTATTCAACAAACCCTTCCCCATTCACTTCACAAACTTTCACCATCTCATCAAACAGTTTTTTTCCATTTGGATCTTTGAAATTTGACAGGTCTTTACCATCAAGTGACGGTTTGATTGGATGCATTATCATCTTCGCATTCATATCGTTTATCCAAAAGTAGTCATTAGTATTATACCGGGCGTTTTTTACAAGACCCAGTGCATACTCTATTTTTTTTCTCTTTGATAAACCATCATCTCTTTCATGAACACTTTTAAGAATTCCATAACTCATATTAACAAGATTTTTAAGCTTATCCTGATATAGGACTTTTACTTTATCAGGGTCATGCGCAGATTTATATGCATCCTGCATGACAGTATGGGCATTGTGAACCAGATCTTTGAGTTTTTCCTGTTTACTATTGTTCAGAACTTTTTCAAAGTCTATAATTTGAGTCTTTGCTCTTGAATTAATATTTACAACTAAAACAATCTCCAACATAAATGCAAGTAGCAAAATTCCGGATAAGAGCAGGATACTGATTTTCTTTCCTATACTCCAGTTCCTGGGATTAAATGAAAATTTATTCATTATTAAAGAATCTTTTTTAAAGCGTTTCATATAGAGCCCCCCGTATTTAAATACTATTAATCGAACTTCTCGCCCTTAAAAAACTTAAGAAAAAAAATTTTTTTATCATTATGTATGGAATCAATGTATCATACACAAAATAGTATAATTTTACAAATTTGAGATTGGATAAGGTAAAATGACGGGGCTTTTCAGGTATTCATATCTATTATTTCAGGGATAAATGGCTTGATCTGTTCTATTTCAGAATCCATAATTCTTCTCCAGTAAACAGAAAAGACTGTTTCAAGACCATCATAATATTTGGGGATTATTTTTGCCACATGAACCTTAACCTGTTCATCCGGGTCATATTCAATCCAGGTTGTTTTTTTCAGATCCAGCTCAAAATCATCAAAAATCTTTTTTCCCATTGTTTCAATGCAAGTTGATTTAAGTGGGGTTTTGGTAGTATTTCTTGCAAAAATCACAAATGGTTTAAGATATGAAATATTAATATCCTTCCTGGAAAAATCAATAATAGTAAGGTAGCATGAGAGAATCTTACCTTCACTTATTGCATTTCTACTGTCAAAACTGAAGCTGTATTTGTCATTATAAATAATCATATCTGCCACTTATATTAAGATCACAACCATTGTTATATTATTATTAAAGTTTAAACCTTGTAATTTTGTATTTTTATCCTTAATTTAATTTCTTTAAAAGGAACATATTGCTTTATTGCATTTAAATTGAAAATAAAAAAGGGAAATATTTATATATATGCGTGCAGACGATTTAAAATACAGCGAATTATTAAGTATCGATAAAAAATATGGTTTTCCAATGCTTGGTCCAAATCGTATGATGCTTATGGGCGCTGAACAAATTATAAATATTGGAAGAGATCTGGTTAAAATAATTGGCCATGAAAGAATGGCGACGATCTTAACCAGAATTGGTTTTTCAAAAGGTTTTGGTATCGCCATGGCAATATCTGAACTCTATGATTTTGAATCCCCGGAGGAGTGGTTAAAAGCCGGAACAAGGATTCTTGCGATGTCTGGCTCTGCAAGTGGTACATTGGATGAAGTCGTAATAGATCGTGAAAAAAAAATATTTCGGAACAAGGGTAAGTGGAGAGAATCAATTGAAGCTACAGCCTGGCTTCAGGATGAAAATAATACAAGAGAAAGCCCTGTTTGTTTTATATTAACTGGTCTTGCAAGTGGGTATGCAAGTGCAGTTTTAGGAAGTGAAGTTCTTGTTAAAGAAGTAACATGTATGGCTCAGGGCCATAAGCACTGTACATTTGAAGGAAGATCTGCCTCAGAATGGGGGTTAACAGTTGAAGAGGTGCGGGAATATTTTGACCTGCAACCATTTGAAGAGGAAATGGAAACATTAAAAGAAAGGCTTAACGAATCTAAAAAAACTCTCAACAAAAGAGAAATTGAACTTGAGCAACTTAAAAACCTCTCTATTTATTCGAGCTCTGATAGCGAGATTATCTTCAGAAGTAATTCAATGGCACAAACTCTTATGCTTGCAGAGAAAGTTGCCCCAACTAACTCCACTGTTCTTATACAAGGAGAAAGTGGTACTGGTAAAGAGGTAATGGCACGGTTTATACACAGACACTCCGATAGAAAAGATAAACTTTTTTTAGGTATCAGTTGCGCTGCTCTCCCACCAGACCTTCTGGAGTCTGAACTATTTGGCCATGTAAAAGGAGCTTTTACAGGTGCTGATTCCAATAAAACAGGTTTACTTCAGGAAGCTAAAGATGGAACCTTCTTTCTTGATGAAGTTGGGGAACTTCCCCTTGCTCTTCAGGCGAAATTACTTAGAGTTCTTCAGGAAAAAGAGATAAGACCAGTTGGTGGAAATAAAAATATAAAAATAGAGACAAGAATAGTTGCTGCCACAAACCGTGATCTAAAGAAAATGGTTCAGGAAGGTACTTACAGGGAAGACCTTTACTACAGGCTTGCAGTTTTTCCATTAAAAGTTCTTCCATTAAGGGAGAGAAAGCAGGACATTTTAATTCTTGCAAGATTTTTTCTAAGTCGTTTAAACCCCAGACACCCGGGTTTGGCACCTGCAACAATAAGACAGATGGAAAATTACAGATGGCCGGGAAATGTACGTGAACTTGAAAATTGTATTGAATATTCACATATTCTTGCCGGAAATCAGCACATAATGCCAGATCACTTGCCACCTGAAGTTTTATCCGGTAATGAAGCGGATCTCATAACAACAGTGGCTTCTGATTTTCCAACGTATAAAGAGCTTGAAAAACGATACACAAACCATATCCTTGAATATACTAAAGATAATAAAAGTGAGGCAGCAAAAATTCTTGGTACAAGTGTAACTACACTTTGGAGAAGACTTAAAGATTAAAAAGAACTATGTTATGGCGGATGAGATGACCCGCCATCAGTTTCAACATATTTAATTGTTAATCTATTCCTTATTATAGGTTTCCCATTGTTAATTAATTCCCTGATATTAAAAATTATCCTGATATACAAAAAATTATTATTTCTAATGTTTTTTGTATTATCAGGCGATATTAAGAGAACCTTTAATTAAAAAATATTTTTATTTGTAATTTTGTGGTGTATAATAACCAATACTTTACATCTTTAATGAAAAGTTATTGTAAAAACTACAATTTAAGGTCTTTAAATTAAAATTCTGGACCTTAAATAAACATAATCAAGAGGAAATGTTTAGAGATGGCTGCAAAGAAAATAAAAAAAACTGAGGATATAGTAAAAATTTTATGTGACTCAGTTCAAAATGTATTACAACTTTCTACAAATACCGATATCAAATACTCTCCAATGACTCAGAAAATATCAAACACAAGCTTAAGGCCAGATATAGGATGCTTTATTCAGCTTGATGGCGGTTTTTCAGGTTTGGTTGTATTAAATTTTCCGGCAGACTCTGCTATAGAAATATATCGTGCATACCGATTATGCATGGGCCAGGATGAGAAAAAATTAGCAAAATCCCACACCTCTGAAGACGTGGCAGATACACTTGGTGAGCTAATGAATCAGGCAATTGGTGGATTTAGAAAGAACCTTAAAAGAGAGCTCCTTGTTACTGTTAACCAAAGTCAACCCAAAATGTTAGTTATTAACAGTGAACTTTTAATATCTATTAATGCTCATATCGATAGACCTCAGTGTAGGAAAGTATCTTTTGAAACAGGCCACCACTCTCCTTTTTATCTTGAAATAGCGATGGAGAAAACTGAATTTGTTGAGCTTTACGAATATGAAAAAGAAGAGGAATTTGATCCAGAGGTAGTAATGATAACCGAAAAGAACAGGTTGAAAAAGCATTAGAATTTAAGTTTAGGAACCAATAATTCAAATATAAATTCTTTTATCTATATGAAAATTGATTTTACCAGATATGACAGAATTGTGTTCTTCACGGGTGCCGGAATGTCAGCAGAAAGCAACATTCCAACCTACAGAGGAAGCGGTGGTATCTGGCATCAATATAATTATGAAGAGTATGCATGTCAGATAGCTTTTGATAATAACCCCGAAAAAGTCCTCGATTTCCATAAAATAAGACGAAAAGCAGTCCTTGAATGCTCGCCCCATAGTGGCCATAAAGCTATAGCTGTATTTGAAAAAAGTAGAGACGGTGTCTCTATTGTCACTCAAAACATAGATGGAATGCATCAGCAGGCAGGAAGTATAGATGTTACAGAACTACATGGAAGTTTATTCAGAGTTAGATGCCGGAACCATGGAATACATGAAGATTTGGGTGAATTTACAGAATATAAATGCAGTTGTGGTAATTATTTAAGACCAGATATTATCTGGTTTGGAGATTCTCTTGTTTCTGAAGTTGTGGAAAAAGCAGTTTCCCTTATTTCAAACTGTGATCTTTTTATAAGTATTGGTACTTCTGGTGTTGTATGGCCAGCTGCAGGATTCCCTGAATTAGCTAAAAAGAATGGTGCAAGGTGTATTGAGATTAATCCTGAACTATCTGAGATGTCATATCTTTATGAAAAAACTATTGAGGGTAAGGCAGGTGATGTATTAACCCGATTTTTAATTTAACTCTATTATAAAACAAAAAACCCATAATTATCTAAAAACTATGGGTTTTTTAATGTTCTATCTTAAAACTTTATTACTCAACCATAAACTGAATAGTTTTAAGTACTTTGTTGTCCGAAGCAACTATCTCAACCTTCCAGTTACCTGTCTGATGAGCCATAATAGCTTTTGAACTTCTTGTTCTCCATGATGCTGATGCACCAATTTTTAGAGCAATTTCAGCAACTTTTTCATCTTTGTAGTACCATAGGTGCTTAATTTTTGTAACTTCTAAAGATCCTGCTTTTGTGAAACAGAAAACTCTTGCTATATCACTTGGAAATACATCCCCAACACCAACGGGATTTCTATTTTCAATGCTCTGGCATACTGAAGCATCTATCAATGTTAAAGAGCTTGCAGTATCCTCTGCAAAACAGAATGAAGTCATAACAAACATAAACACTGCTGTTATTAGAAGGGTTTTTTTAGCCATTTTTTCTCTCCTTAAATAGAGTTTTGTTTAAAATGTACTTGATCGTACAATTTTCGCAAATATACAACTTAATGATCGATATGAAAAGATTTTTTACCAGAATTGTCATTTTTATTAATTGTTAAAATCGTTAATATTATGAAAATACAAAGAATTCTTCATTATTCAAAAACAGAAGAAAATAATAACTCTAATTCATCATTAATAAAATTGTGTTTTCTTTTCGTAAAATCTCTGTTTTGAATTGATATAAAACTATGTTAGTCTTATCAAGTCACAAATTTATAAGGAAAAAAATTGTACAGAGTGTTGAATATGGATAAAATTTTTGATGTTTTAATTATTGGCGCTGGACCCGGCGGTTCAAAGGCAGCTCTTGAGTGTATTAAAAGAGGTCTTTCTGTTATCTTGCTTGATAGTAAAAAAAAACCAGGAATACCTGTACATTGTGGTGAGTGTATCTCAGAGTATGCTTTTTTAAATACATCTGTTAAAGCACCTGATCACACAATTTCAAAAAAGGTAAGAGGGGTTCGGGTTACCTTTCCCGGAAATAAAACAACTATACTCAAGGAGAGTGGGTTTGTTTTAAATAAAGATAAGTTTGAATCATGGTTGCTTGAGGAAGCTATCAATAACGATGTTCATGTTGCCCTTGAAAACAAAGTTGATGGTTTAAAGCGGATGAACGGAATTTGGCAGATAAGTTCTGGAAAAAACAGGTATCGGTCTAAAATTGTGATTGATGCATCCGGGGTTAATTCTGTGTCAAATAAAATTCTAAAAATCAACAAACCCTTTTCATACACAACCGGACTTCAATATGAAGTAAAGGTTGCAAAAGAAAGTGATATTATTGATTTTTATCTTTGGCCGGAGTATGCGGAAAATGGATATCTCTGGGTTATACCCAAAGCAGAAAGTCATTTCAATATAGGTTTGCTCTCAACAACTCCCAAAAACCTTGAAGAAGATCTAAACAGATTTATCAATAAAACAGGTTTGAATGGAAAAGTTGTAAAAAAATCAGCTGGCAGAATTCCAGCTTCAGGACCTTTTGTGAACACCTTTTCTGAGGGGCTTATAATGATTGGAGATGCTGCAGGTTTTACTAGTCCCCTGTTTGAAGGAGGAACACATTTAGCCTTAAAATCTGCTTGTTTTGCAGCAAAAACTGCTTATTCTGTATTAAGAGAGGGGGCCTATGTTGGAAATTATGAAAATTTCTGGAAGAATAATTTTCCTCCATATGATAAAATTTTAAAAGGTAAAAAAAAGTTATACAGTTTAAGTGGTAAAGAGATGGAAAGATTAGGAGCATACCTTCCTGTTGATGTTACTAATCATAATATAATTGATAAAATAGTTACTGGTCTGAAAATGGTTATTAAAGACCCGGTTCTGATAAAAAAAGGAGCGGTTGATATAATGAGAGCCTTTGAAAATTCAAAGTCTGTTCATTATGGCTGGTAATTATAGGGAACCATCTATTAATTAGATTTTTTATTGAAATACAGCGTTTATAAAAGCTTTTAGTCTTATAAAAACTCGCTGTGAGAAAAAATAACGAGGCGATTTTTACAACAGTTTTTTTTCGAAACAACGCCGTAGTTCGATGAAAAAGACAGTTATTAGAGATTCCCTAAAAAAATAAAGATGTGAAGGAGAAAAATATATGAAAGTAATTCATTATTCAGAAGCACCATCTAAAAGAATGGATGGTGAGACAGTTAAAGGTGTAACCGGAAGAGTTACTATTGGAAAAGATGATGGAGCAGAAAATTTCTGTATGAGAGTTTTCGAGCTTGATAAAGATGGATTCACTCCAAGACATGTACATGAATGGGAACATGAAATAGTTGTAATTGATGGCAACGGTGAGTTTTTTAAAGAAGGTAAATGGATTTCAGCTTCAAAGGGATATACTGTTTTTATTCCAGGTATGGAAGAACATCAGATCAGAAATGCCGGTGATGAAAAATTTATTTTTGCCTGTTTAATACCAAAAGGTGTTCAGGAACTTTAATTGAAAGGATATAAATATGCTGGCATATTGCGGATTAACATGTGACACATGTGGAGCTTACATTGCAACAAGAGAAAATGATGATGTTAGGCGTGAAAAAGTGGCCAAGGAGTGGTCAAAAACATTCAATGTTGAAATTCCTGCATCAAGCATCAACTGTGATGGTTGTAAAAGTGAAGGAATAAAATTTTCCCATTGTAACAATTGTGAAATAAGAAAATGTGCGCTGGAAAAAGGCGTTGAAAATTGTGGTAAATGCGCAGAATTTGCTTGTGAAAAACTTGATTTCATTTTCAAAGCAGAACCGGAAGCAAAAAGGCGTTTAGAAAATCAGGTGTAAAAAAATGAAAAAAGTTTTTAGAGGTACAATTGTATATTTTACCGGGGATCCATCAATTGATGAGGCCCATACCAAAATATATGAAGATGGAGTATTGGTTGTAGAGGATGGATTGATAAAAGAGGCGGGTGATTTCACTACCTCTCCATATAAAAATGAAGAATATACGGACTACAGTGGAAAAATAATATGCCCGGGTTTTATAGACACACATCTTCATTATCCGCAAACCGGGATGATAGCATCCTATGGCGAACAACTACTTGAATGGTTACAAAAATATGCATTTCCTGAAGAGAAAAAATTTGAAGATAAGGGTTATTCTGATAAAGTTTCAGCTTTTTTCTTAAATGAACTATTGAAAAACGGCACAACAACAGCTCTTGTAATGCCAACAGTTCACAAATCTTCTGTGGATTCATTTTTTGAAGAAGCATTAAAGAGAAACATGAGAGTTATATCAGGAAAAGTGATGATGGATAGAAATGCACCCTCATACTTGCTTGATACAGAGAAATCCTCATATGATGATTCAAAGGAACTTATTAAAAAGTGGCATAAAAAAGAGAGATTACTTTATGCTGTCACCCCAAGGTTTGCACCAACATCAACGGATAAACAATTAGAGAAAGCTTCAGAACTATTAGATGAGTTTGATGGACTTTACATGCACTCACATGTTGCAGAAAACCGTGATGAAGTAAAGTGGGTTAAAGAACTATTTCCAAAGGATAAAAGTTATCAAAGTATTTATGACAGATTTGGTCTTATGCGTGAGAGAAGTATATTTGCACATGCCATATATCTTTCAGATGATGATTATAAGATGATGAACGAAAAAGGCTCATCCATATCTTTCTGCCCCACATCCAATCTTTTTATTGGAAGTGGTCTTTTTGATCTTAATAAGTACAAAAAGTTTGATTTCAGGCTTGGAATAGGAACAGATGTTGGTGGTGGAACATCTTTTTCAATACTTAAAACCTTAGCTGAAGCATATAAGGTATCACAACTAAATAAATATAGCCTATCTCCTTTACAGTCATTCTATTTTGCAACATTAGGCGGTGCAAAGTCACTTTATTTAGATGATAAAATTGGAAGTTTTGAAAGTGGGAAAGAGGCAGATTTTATTGTACTTGATCCCAATGCTACTGATCTGATGAAGATGCGAGCTGAAAATGCTGAAAGTATAATAGATATTCTCTTTATTTTAATGATTTTAGGTGATGAACGAAATGTTAACTCAACCTATTTAATGGGACAAAAAGTATGAAATATATCGGTGGACATATGAGTATTGCAGGGGGGGTTGAAAATGCACCTCTGCATGCTGAAAAGATAGGTGCTAAAGCTTTTGGAATGTTTACAAAAAATCAGAGAAGGTGGAGTGCTAAAGATCTTACAGAAAAAAACATAACTAAATTTAAAGAAAATTGTGAAAAATCTGGTTATAAACCTGAACAGATTTTGCCCCATGACAGTTATCTTATCAATTTAGGCCACCCTGAACCTGCGCCCCTCTTAAAATCCCGTAACGCTTTTATTGATGAGATGCAAAGGTGTGACCAGCTTGGACTTATATATCTCAATTTCCATCCGGGAAGCCATTTGAAAAAAATTAGTGAAGAGGAATCATTAAAAACTATTGCTGAATCTATTAATCTGGCAATTTCAGAAACTGATAATGTCATAGCAGTAATTGAAAATACCTCTGGTCAGGGCTCAAATCTTGGGTACACATTTGAACAACTTGCTGAGATAATTGATGGTGTTGATAATAAAGACCGGATTGGTGTATGCCTTGATACCTGTCACAGCTTTACTGCCGGATATGACCTGAGATCAAAAAATGCATGTGAAAAAACGTTTAGTGAATTTGATAGAATTGTAGGATTTAGTTACCTTAAAGGTATGCATTTTAATGATGCAAAAAAAGGTTTAGGATCAAAAGTAGACAGGCATGAAAGCATCGGAAAAGGTGAGATTGGTATAGAAGGATACAGGTATATTATGAACGATAAAAGATTTGATAATATACCACTAATTCTTGAAACACCAAATAGTGATATTTGGAAGGATGAAATTGCTTTATTGTATAGTCTTATAGATTAAAATATTTTAAAAGGACAAAAATGAGACTAAAAGAGATCAGGACTTGTCTTTCCAAATCATATATAATGGTTCCAGTTGGTGTTTTTTTAGCTTCTTTCATTGCAATGGTCGTTTTATTTTTTTATGGAACCCAAATGACCATTTTAAATCCAAATGGCTGGCTCACAGTTGATGATATCGGTTCTAAGGAAACTGATTTTATTTCACGAGCTGTTATTGCTAAAATTGGTCTTTTCGCAAACAGCAAAGATAAAACCATATATCTGTCATCCCATCCGAATAAAGGAATCGATTTTAAGAAGCTTCTGTCCGGGCCAAAACACTGGTTTACTTTAAACAGCAAAAAACATTATCAAATAATTGGAAATATAAATATCCCATCTGCCTGGTGGAGTATAACTCTTTATAATGACAAGGATCTTCTTGTTAAAAATTCTGTTAAAACATACTCCTATACAAACTATAATCTGGTTACTGATCCAAATGGAGATTTTGTAATTGATGTGGCTTCTGTCAAGCCTGAAGTTGCAACAAATTGGTTGCCATCACCTACAAACACGCCCTTCAACCTCAAAATGAGAATCTACGAGCCATCAAAAGAGGTCTATGAGAATATTGGCACATATCCTCTACCAAAATTAAAGGTGAGGAGTAATTAATTAAAATGAAAAAGAAAATTCTAATACTTCTTATTTCTACATTAATAACACTATGCGTAATTTTTGTTGGACTACAACAGGTTCCATACTTTTATATGAATAAAAGCAACAAGGTTAGTATTGATGGTGCTGGTGGTGTTAATCGGTTTTATTTTCAGGATTTAGCTGATGAGTCATTTGATATATTCCCCTCTCCATGTCCGGATCTTTTGTATAGTAACCTTGTATTTGATCTTAGTAAAACTGCACTGTTTATTGAATTTCCCATCTATAATGATTTTTGGATTAGCCAGATGGTCGCAGATAATACCGACACTTTTGCCTATGTTGGTTATAAAACCTTAACAAATAGTCCTGTTAAAATAGTTTTGTTTAGTAGCAGTTCTCCCAAATTCAATCATCCGCCCGGGGCCAAAATGATTAAAGCACCATCAGATAAAGGTCTTATTTTATTAAGGCATCTGGTAAAGGATAAAAATGATTTATCCAGTATTGATGCTATTCGCAAGTCTGTAAGAATAATTGAACTTTCTAAAGGGAACCTCTAATTATTAGTGGTTCCCATGACTTATAAGAAAAAAAAGCCCTTCGAATTAGAAGGGCTTTTTGTATTTAATAAAGAGTTATTTATATCTAATAGGAAAGTTCCAAAGAGATCTCGTGGATATTATTATCAATCATTTTAGTTGGACCCAGTGACCAATTGTTGCATACAATTTGACCATCAAGTTTTTCATTAATATCTTTCATCAATCCATTCAAATTTATAATTGGGTGCCTTGAGAAAACTTCTGGCAAACCATAGGTTAAGCTGCAAACAAGGCATTTTCCTTCTCTTTGTTTGAGAACCAGGTTGAAGTAAAGTTTGCTATTTTCATTCTTATTATACTCAAGACTAATATCATAGGCCCCATCTTCCTTATCTCCAAAAAGAGCTTCAAAAAAATCATCAGTTCTTTCTTTTGGAAAGAGCTGTTCCAAAACACCAGGAGTAAAAACATTCATAAAATTATTCATTTAATAATCCTTAGTCTTACAATAATAAAAAATGAAACGAATTTTCAAAATTCGTTACGATATAAACAAATAGGGTTAAAACTGCTTATTATTATTTAGTTAAAGAGATGTCAAGCAATTCAATAAATTAAGTGTAAATCTTTAGGGAAATAAATAACAGGAAAATTTTATAAATACCTTTTATATATATATTCCATCAATTTTATAAATTAATAGACATTAAAACTTTTGTAAAAAACATTCCCCCTTCTTTATGATTCTCTACAATTCCTGCGGGGACATATTTTATACCTTACACGTTTAGTCTTTTTATTTCTGATTTTAATTCATTTTACTCAAAATTATGTTTTAACTAAACGTCCAATATAATCATAATATGATTGAGTATTTTTTATGGAAAGCCCCTTAAAGATAACTCATATTCATAACCTATACTTTATGGAATCTCTAATAATCGACTTTTAATCAAACTACTGCATTATTTCAAAAAATAACTGCTGTAAAATCAGCTCGTTATTTCTTTCACAACAGAAATTTTATAAAACTAAAGCTTTTATAAGCGTTATATTTCAATCAAAATTCTAATTATATTAGGTTCCCTTAGGTAAATAATTTCTGAATAATGCTGAGATAATGATAAGTGTAATATTCATCTCTTTCGTAATAAATCGTATTTTATTTCGCTTCCGTCTATCTTATTAAGGTAATCTCTAATAACTGTTCTTTTGGCAAAATACTTTGTTATTTCCAAAAAAAACTGTAATAAAATCGGCTCGTTATTTTTTTAAATGCCTTGTATTTTATCCAAAATTCTAATTATTAGAGGTTCCCATTATTCAAAATCTGTTAGTCAAACCTTGAATAAAAAAAGTTATGCTCTTCTTTGTTTAAAAGCATGAACGCCAACTCTCCATAGAGTTTGCAGTG
>JAAELO010000361.1 GCA_024226555.1 Desulfobacterales bacterium
AAATTAAATCGATTTTTTCTTGATGTTTGGAGCATCCTCAAAGTATTGAAATTCTTCGTTTCTTATATTATCGAATTCATATATTCATTGCATGTCGGTTCATTATCCATCATAGGTCATATATATCTTTCATTTCCTGCTTTGGCCATCCACAATTTGTATTGTTACAACCCAATATCGTTCGACAAATCGATTTTTTTATGTAACATTTGATTAAAGGAATGGATGTTTTGGATATATTATTGATTTTACTTGCGATCTTATGCATGCAATTAAAATAGTCAACAAAAATCTCATTACGAATTCTAATTTCCCTATAAGAGTCTCCACTATTCCTTATATACTATTGCTGCTATATTATTTGCAAATTAGCACTAAGAAGCGAGGTCTTCAGTCATTTATGTGAAATATTTCTTTGTATATATTTATTAAACTCAACTCTTTGCATTTGAAAAGCTCGATGTAAGGAATTGTGGATGAATACTGTAAATTAATTAATGCTTTCGGAAGGAAAAAAAGAGATATGAAGCGAGAAAGTCGATTTTTGAATGCCGAATATCTTTTTGAAAGGCATTTGTTCATCGAATTGGGCGAGTCATGGTGCGCTTGGACGTTGACTTTGAGACGTAGTAAAGGCTTTTATCTAATCCTTTTGCACAAGTGAAAAGTCTTTGTTTTTTTCCTTTTAATGACAGTGACTGCATTTGTTTGACTAAACACCAATGTAAATATGTCGTTGTGTGGTTGAACTTTGGCTTTTAAAAGTCTTTTCACAATTGCTTTCTGTTTTTTTAAAACGTTTCGTCGTGCTGTTTTGTGTGTTATGTACGGTGTAAGTCATTTCATTTGCTTCTTTTAATTGTCTTTTGCGTTTTCTTTTTTTGCAATGTCTGTGTCATCTTCACTTTGACTTTTTTTAAAAACTGTGTGTATTTTTAGTGCTTGGGAACCTTTGGTTTTCAAAAAATTAAGAAATCGGTGGGTTTGCATATCGACTTTTTGATTTTGATCGTTTTTTTAAAAAATGATGTCT
>JAAELO010000362.1 GCA_024226555.1 Desulfobacterales bacterium
GGATGAGGTTATTTTTTTCAAAGGCTGTATTTCAATCAAAATTATAGTTATTAGAGATTCCCTTAAGTAGTTCGATCAAAACTAAAGCCTTTTGTTTTATAGGCAATTATTATGGATTCCAAAAAAAAAACAATTTATAAATCCAGATTATAGTTTCATGTAACCACTAATCACAGATATTTCTCTCAAAAAACTACATTCAAAAAATCCAAATATAAAACATCCTTATTTTATGTTGCACACAAGGCTTTGTTCTCTTGATTAAATATTCTGTAAAATTAAGGGGTTAAAAAATATTGTTCTGGATTCCCTACCTGATAATAGATTCGACTATTGTGGAAAATTAACTATGGTGCTATTAAAAATAATCATTTAAATATTAGAACAAAATTTCATTTATGTTAAAGGGTCGTTTTAATAAAGTATTTCAACCCTTAAGCACAAGATCGGAGAAATAAATATGGGTTTAACTCTTCAGAATGTCGGCAAAATTGTGGACAATGAAATGCATCTTGAAGACATTAATCTTACCTTTGAATCAGGTTCTAAAAATATCCTTTTAGGAAGAACTCAAGCTGGAAAAACCTCTCTGTTAAGGATTATGGCCGGTCTGGATAGACCAACCACCGGAAAAATTATTGTTGATGGAAATGATGTAACAGGCGTATCCGTTCGAAAACGTAATATCGCTATGGTTTATCAGCAGTTTATAAACTATCCATCCCTGAATATTTATAAGAATATCGCATCTCCACTGAAAATAATCGGTATGAAAAAAGCTGAAATTGATAAAAGAGTTCGTGAAACAGCTGAAGTACTTCACATCGAGCACCTGCTCGACAGGTTACCAGCTGAGCTAAGTGGAGGTCAACAACAACGAACCGCGATAGCCAGAGCCCTTGTTAAAGATTCTCAACTGCTTCTAATGGATGAACCACTTGTAAATCTCGACTACAAACTTCGTGAAGAGTTAAGAAATGAGCTTCAGGATATTTTCAAAAAACGAGATGCTATTGTAGTTTATACCACAACAGAACCATCTGAGGCATTGATGATAGGTGGAGAGATTGTTGTTCTTGATGAAGGCTGCGTTCTACAGGAAGGAAAAACAAGTGAAGTCTATCATTACCCATCAAATGTAAAGGTCGCAGAAGTGTTCAGTGATCCACCAATAAGTTATATAAATGGAAGTATAGGTGGTAATGTTGTTAAATTTGGCAATGACATTGAATTTCCAATTTCAAAACACTTTAAAGGTATCTCTTCTGGTGATTATAAGTTTGGAATCCGTTCCAACCATTTCACACTAACGAGACAAAAAGAAACTGATACTGAAATCACATCAAAAGTAGATCTGGCTGAAATAAATGGTTCTGAGACATTTATCCATATCAGGTATGGCGATAATGATCTGGTAATTCAGGAAGATGGTATACATGAACATAAACTGGGACGTGATATATCCGTGTTTGTAGATCCTGATAATATGTTTGTATATGGTGTGGATGGTAATTTAGTAACAGCACCCAAAAAAAAGAATATTTAAAGGGAACCTCTAATAACTGACTTTTGGCCGAAATACTGTGTTACAAGAAAAAAAGAACTGCAGTAAAATCAGCTCGTTATTTTTTTCTCAAGCCTTGTATTTCAATCAAAATTCTAATTATTATAGGTTCTCTAAACATAACTGCATTAACATAGGAGAAATTATTAATGACGCGGATAGCATTAGATCAGATCGCCCATTCATATCTTCCAAAGCCCGATGGAAAAGATGATTACGCGTTAAAGAAAATCGATACAATATGGGATGATGGAGCCGCCTACGCTCTTTTAGGGCCTTCAGGCTGTGGTAAAACGACTCTCTTAAATATAATATCCGGACTTTTAACACCAAGTGAAGGTAAGGTTTTATATGACGGTGTTGATGTAACTAATCTTCCCCCTGAAAAAAGAAATATTGCACAGGTTTTTCAATTTCCTGTTCTTTATGACACAATGACAGTTTTTGATAACCTTGCTTTTCCTCTTAGAAACCGTGGTATAGAGAAAAAAGAAGTAGATAAAAGGGTTTATGAAGTTGCTGAACTACTTGAACTGACTCCTTTTTTAAAGAAAAAGGCCAAGGGTCTTGGAGCCGATTCAAAGCAGAAAATTTCACTGGGAAGAGGTCTTGTTCGAAAAGATGTAGCGGCAATACTATTTGACGAACCTCTTACCGTTATTGACCCCCACCTGAAATGGCTTCTAAGAAGAAAACTCAAAGAGATACATGAGCAAACCGGAATCACTTTTATTTATGTTACACATGACCAGGTGGAAGCAATGACTTTTGCTGATAAGGTAGTTGTTATGTATGAAGGTGAAATTGTTCAGGTTGGTACTCCAAGAGAGCTGTTTGAAAATCCGGAACACACTTTTGTTGGCTATTTTATAGGAAGCCCTGGAATGAATTTTTTAGATTGCAGGCTTGATGGGAAATACGCGGTGTACGGAGATACAAAAATTCCACTTTCTGAAAAAACTATTGAAATGGCAAAGAATATAAATGGCCCCCTTCAGCTTGGTATCAGGCCAATGTACATTGAGTTTGATCTTGATGGCAAAGAGGGAAGTATTCCAGTTGAAGTCTCAAAGATTGAAGACCTGGGACATTGCAGAATAGTAACTGCTGATCTTTCTGGTAATGAACTTAAAATAAGAATTCCTGAAGGAGTAAATATTCAAACGGGTACTCAGAAGATCTTTTTTCCACCAGAATGGACTAAGCTATATTCAGATGGAAAACTTATAAATAAAGGAGCTATATAATGGATAAATGGGAAGATAATAAAGCATGGTTTCTTGTTGTCCCTGTTTTTCTAATTGTTGCCTTTAGTGCAATTATTCCATTAATGACAGTTGTAAATTACTCAATACAGGATATTTTAGCTCCTGGAAAGGGAGTTTTTGTTGGAGTCGAGTGGTTCAGGGAGATATTAAGTGACTCCAGACTACACGGAGCATTAATTCGCCAGATTATTTACACATTTTCTATCCTGGCAATTGAGATTCCCCTTGGCATTATGATAGCTCTTTTAATGCCGGCAAGAGGATTTTCATCATCAATTAGTTTAGTAATAGTTGCAATACCTCTTCTTATACCTTGGAATGTTGTTGGAACAATTTTTCAAATATTTGGTCGTGGTGATATTGGTCTTGGCGGTGCATTTCTACATAAAATAGGTATTGATTATAACTATGCTTCAGACTCTGTTGATGCCTGGTTAACTGTTTTAACAATGGACGTTTGGCACTGGACGCCTCTTGTTGTTCTATTATGTTTTGCCGGCTTAAGAGCGATTCCCGATGCATATTATCAGGCAGCAAAAATTGATGGCGCATCAAAATGGGCTGTTTTCAGATTTATTCAACTGCCAAAACTTAAAGGTGTTCTGATAATAGCTGTTTTATTAAGGTTTATGGACAGTTTTATGATCTACACTGAACCGTTTGTTTTATCAGGTGGTGGTCCAGGGAACGCAACTACATTTTTAAGTCAGTATCTTGCTCAACTTGCAATAGGTCAGTTTGACCTGGGGCCGGCTGCTGCATTTTCACTTATTTACTTTCTGATTATTCTGTTGTTCTGTTTTATTTTTTATACATTTATGCAGAACGCTGAAAAGGAGAACGGATAATGAGAACCAAGAAACAGAGTTTTCTGTTAATTCTATATTTTATTCTACTAATGCTGCCTATTTACTGGCTGATAAATATGTCATTAAAAACAAATATTGAAATTAATGGGTCTTTAACACTTTTCCCCGATAATTTTACTTTTGCAAACTACATAAAAATATTTACAGATGCTTCCTGGTATACAGGATATCTTAATTCAATAAAATATGTTGTTATAAACACACTTATTTCACTTTCGGTAGCACTACCTGCAGCGTATGCTTTTTCCAGATATAAATTTTTAGGTGATAAGCATCTTTTTTTCTGGTTATTAACGAACAGAATGTCACCCCCTGCGGTTTTTCTACTTCCATTCTTTCAACTTTATCAGACAGTTGGATTATTTGACACTCATGTAGGTGTTGCTCTTGCACATTGTTTATTTAATGTTCCACTCTCTGTATGGATACTTGAAGGGTTTATGTCTGGAATACCAAAAGAGATTGATGAAACAGCATTTATTGACGGGTATAGTTTTCCGAAATTTTTTATCTCAATTTTTATTCCACTAATCAGAGCTGGAATCGGGGTAACTGCGTTTTTCTGTTTTATGTTCAGCTGGGTTGAGCTCCTTCTTGCAAGAACTCTTACAACGGTTAATGCAAAACCAATCTCAGCAATCATGACAAGAACAGTAAGCGCATCAGGAATGGATTGGGGACTACTCGCTGCCGCAGGTGTACTTACTATTATTCCAGGAATAATAGTAATCTGGTTTGTTAGAAATCATATGGCAAAAGGTTTTGCACTTGGCCGTGTTTAAATTTGAAAGGAATTTTTAATTATGAGTATGGAATGGATGGCCTGGACACCGGTTACAGCATGTTTTTTTATATTTATTATTCTTATGCTTATCGGTATGACAGTATGGCATCAAATTTCACCCACTTTTGAAAGTAAGGGATTTCTACCTATGAAAACCACCAGGGGAGATCGCCTGTTTATAGGTCTTCTTGGTAGTGCATATATTTACCTTATTTGGATTATTATTACGGAAGCAAGTCTTTGGTTTGTCATGCCCATAGCACTTCTTTATATTTTTATTGTTATGAAGTTTGGTTAATTATTTGTTCCGTTTCCGTATTTTATTTTTTGTTCAGTTTTTTTTGAATTAGCTCAATAACGAGCATGTAAAAAAGGGGGATTTAATGAACATTTTAAGAGGTAGAGGATTTAAATTTTTGATGATAGGAGCAGCTCTTTTTGCTTTTCTCTTTTCATCAACAAGCTTTGCATCAGATGCAAAGTATAAAAAAGCAGCAAAAAAATGGGTGAGTGGTGAGTTTCAACCTTCAACTTTAAGCAAAAAAGAACAGCTTAAGGAGATGGATTGGTTTATTAATGCAGCTAAACCTTACCGTGGGATGAAAATTAATGTTGTTTCTGAAACTATAGCAACCCATGAATATGAATCAAAAATGATGGCCAAGGCTTTTTTTGAGATCACCGGGGTCAAAATAACTCACGACCTTATTCAGGAAGGTGATGTTATTGAAAAGCTACAGACTCAAATGCAGTCTGGAAAAAACATCTATGATGCATATGTAAACGACTCAGATCTTATTGGAACTCATTTCAGATATGGACATGTTGTTCCTCTTACAGATTTTATGAAGGGTGAGGGAAAAAGCGTTACACTTCCAACTCTTGATCTGAATGACTTCATTGGATTATCTTTTACAACAGGTCCTGATGGAAAACTATATCAGCTACCTGACCAGCAGTTTGCTAACCTTTACTGGTTCCGTTATGACTGGTTTCAAAGACCAGAACTTAGAAAAAAATTCAAAAAAATATATGGTTATGAACTTGGTGTACCTGTAAACTGGTCTGCATATGAAGACATTGCTGACTTTTTCACAAACAAGGTTAAAAATCTTGATGGAAAAAGAGTATATGGACATATGGATTACGGTAAAAAAGATCCTTCCCTTGGATGGAGATTTACAGATGCGTGGTTTTCCATGGCTGGAGCCGGAGACAAAGGGATTCCAAACGGACTACCTGTTGATGAATGGGGAATCAGAGTAGATGGTTGCCATCCAGTGGGTTCAAGTGTTGAAAGAGGTGGAGCTACAAATGGCCCTGCTGCTGTTTACTCACTTAGAAAATATATCAACTGGATGAAAAAATATGCACCACCAGAAGCTGCTGGTATGACTTTTTCTGAAGCAGGACCAGTTCCGGCTCAGGGTGCTATTGCTCAGCAGATTTTCTGGTATACAGCTTTTACAGCAGATCTTGCTAAAAAAGGACTTCCTGTTGTTAATGCTGATGGAACTCCAAAGTGGAGAATGGCTCCATCACCACATGGACCATACTGGGAAAAAGGAATGAAACTGGGTTATCAGGATACAGGTTCATGGACTCTAATGAAGAGTACTCCTTTAAAGCGTAGAATGGCAGCATGGCTTTATGCTCAGTTTACAGTCTGCAAGACAACATCTCTTAAAAAGACGATTGTAGGTCTTACACCAATCCGTGAGTCTGATCTTAAATCTGATGCCATGACAAAAATGGCGCCAAAACTTGGTGGACTTGTTGAGTTCTATAGAAGTCCTGCAAGAGTATCATGGACTCCAACCGGAACAAATGTTCCTGATTATCCAAAACTGGCTCAGCTATGGTGGCAAAATGTTGCTGAAGCTGTAACTGGTGAAAGAACTGCTCAGCAGGCTCTTGACCGTCTTGCTAAGCAGCAGGATAGAATTCTTCAAAGACTTCAAAGAGCTAATGTTCAGAAAAACTGTGGACCAAAGCTTAATCCTAAAAAAGATCGTTCATACTGGTTGAATAAACCAGGATCACCTAAGGCTAAATTAGCTAATGAAAAACCACAAGGTATGACTGTTCCATACAAGCAACTTCTGAAAGCATGGAAAGAGGGTAGAGTTCGTTAGAACCTGACCTGTAAGATATTATATATAAAAAGCCCTTGTTATTGATTGACAAGGGCTTTTTTATTTAGAGGTTCTCTGTATTAATCTCTTAATGGATCGAAAAGATATTCCAAACCATTAACTTTTATTTCATATATCATACCTAACATCTGCCCCAGTTGATCCTCAGGAAAACCTTTTTGTGAATACCAAACCACATATGGCTCAGGAAGATCTATTAACAAAAAATCTTTATACTTACCAAATGGCATCCTCGTTTTTACAAGCTTTAAAAGAAACTCAGGTTCAATTGTGTCTAACATTGTAATATCGCTTTCATTTATTATTTTATAAAATCTAACATTAGTAATCCGATTATATATTGGTGATATTATGAATAAAATCAATGCAAATTTTGTAATAATATTCATTTTCACTTGAAAAGCCTCTGAAGCGAATAAAACAAAACCTTTTTTTATTCTATAGGCAGCAAACTTTTGAGAAAAGTTTAATCAAAAACTTATGAACATGGGTTATGTAAAAGTTTGTTTGTCTGTTTAGGTAGTGAAAATCTGAAATTAAATAACACGTGCAGGTTTCGTTTAAAGAGAATCTCTAATAACCTCTCTTTTGGCGAAATACATTGTTATTTCCAAAAAAAACTGTAAAATTTATAAAATTAAACCTTTTATAAACGAATCGGCTCGTTACTTTTTGAAATGCAGAGATTTTATAAAACTAAAGCTTTTATAAACGCTATATTTCATCCATAATTTTAATTATTAGAGGTTCCCTTTCATTAAATCTACTTTTTTTTATTTCATTCTGTACAAATAAACTCTTGGATTATGACCAGGTTCATAGAGATCTAATTCAATGTTATTTAAACATCCAATAGTTATTAAAAAATTCTTTAAATACTTTGCAAAATCTATTGGGCATTCACTACTTATTATCCAGCTTTTTTCCAGCATATCAACTTCATGAATATTTAAAAAACTATGCTTTGGATCTATTGAAATTCCCACATACCACTGGTAGTAATCTCCTCCATATATTTTTATATTCTTTATGAAAAGACTTGTGGTTTCTACAAATGAAAGTTTTATGTCTATTAACATTAGATAATTTTCCTTATATTTTGGATGGAACTTCTAATAACTGCCAATATAGCAAAATGTTTAAGTTTTATTTGTTTTGATCATCTATGCTCTAACTTAAGGGAACCTCTAATAATTAGGATTTTGATTGAAATACAAAATTTGAGAGGATACATTTAAAATAGTTGAAAATAATCAAAATATTATGAATGTTCTTTCCATATTCTTTCCAATTTTTTTGACAAGTAATTTTCCTAAAATGTTTTAGAGTGTTTGGGGAAAAATAAATACAGAACAGATTAAACAACGTAAAAATATTTCTTAAATAATTGGAAAAAAGCGGTTATTTTTGTTTTTTAAGCCTTAGTTTTTCATCAATTTTATTTTTAGATCCAAAATACTCAAAATGATAAAATTTTGCATTCATTTGTGTGGAACGCCATTAAAAAATAAAGAAATAAATCTTTGTCTATTATTTTTCCAGGTAAGTCTTTTTTGCCAATTCAAGCTTTTCAATAACATCAGCCGGATTTATCATATCAATTCTGCCTTTTTTGGTTTTGCGGGTAATTTTCTCTTTGGTTTCACCCGGAAGATTATACTTATCTATCAGAAGATCATGAAACCTTCCATAAGGCCCGCACCTTCTCGGATCTGAATAGCCATATAGTGCTATTGTCGGAACATTCAAGGCAACCGCCATATGCATTGGGCCCGTATCAGGGGCTATTACAATTTTCGACCCTGCCAGTTGAAGAAGTGTATTACGAATGGGTTTTTCAAGCGCAATAACAGGTTTCTCTTTGCAAAGAGCGGATATTTGAGCCGCCATATCCTTCTCTTTTCCACTTGGCCCGCCAATAAGCATCGGTTGCATATTAAGAGAGGTTTCCACATAATTAACAACTTCTGCGTAATTTTCAATACCCCAGTCTTTTTCCACATTTGATGAAGCCATCACAAACCCGACAACAGGCCTTGGGATTTTTTCAAAAAAACTGCTTTTAAAAGCCAATTCTTCTTCTGAAAAATGGAAATCCCACTCCACAGGATAGTTTTCTATTTCTAAATAATCTAAAAACTCATAAAACTGATCGAGAACATGTGCAGGGTTTTTATGGGGAATTCTACAGTTTGAAAATAGCCATTGCGCTTCTCTCGATCTTCTGTAATCAAAACCAAGCTTTACTCCACCTTTAATGAGTCTTGAAATCATGCTTGCTTTAAGACTTACCTGCAACATTAGAGTCAGGTCAAATTGCTCATCTTTCAGTTCTTCTGCAAGCTTATCCCATGAACTCTTTCCACCTTTTCGATCAAAAATGATAAAACGGTCGACATTTTTCTGGTTCTTAACAAGATCATAGGTCAAAGGTTGAAGAACCCATGTTATATGAGCATCCGGATAACCTTTTCTAAGGCCGTTTATAAAAGCTGATCCATGAACCACATCACCAAGAGCAGAAAGTCTGATTACACATATTTTTTTTGCAGCTATTTTAGTCATTAATTACCTCTCTTTTTTTTGGTACATTACTTTGAAAAATGGAGTTTATCAACAATTTTGCGTGTTAATATTTACGATGTTATTTTTTTATACCAGCTTGAGGGAACCTCTAATAATTAGAATTTTTGATGAAAAAGAACGTTTATAAAAGCTTTTAGTTTTATAAAATCTCTGTATATCAAAAAACAACGGGTTGATTTTACTACAGTTTTTTTTTGATATATCTGTGTTTCGCAAAAAGATCAGTTATTAGAGATTCCCTTGACAATGCAGAAATGCCTTTCTATATTACTGATGTTTTGGTTATACTGATTGATGAAGACAAAATCTGCTTAGCAGTTAAAAAGGTATAAGGAGTGAAGAATGAAGATAGATATTTCCATTGGAGAACTTGTGGACAAACTTACAATTCTCTCAATTAAACTTGAAAAAATCTCAGATGCTGCAAAATTACAAAACTGCAAAAATGAGTATGATATCCTTTTAAAGCCCATGGAAGAGTGCGGAATAAAAACAGATTCAGATGAATTTACAAAACTGAAATCAGTAAATCTTGAATTATGGGAAATTGAAGATGAAATCAGAATCAAAGAATCAAAGCAGGAGTTTGATGGTGAATTCATCGAACTTGCGAGAAGTGTTTACTTTAAAAATGATGACAGAGCTGATGCAAAACGTGAAATAAACATAAAATACAAATCAGATCTTGTTGAAGAAAAAGAATACGTTAATTATAAAAAATAGAATAGCGAACCTCTTCTAAACGTAACTTAAATTTTGGTTAAGCATTGATAGTCCTATATAAAAAATTTCACCGTTTTCTGTGGTATTTTTTTCGATCTCGTTTAAGGCCTTAGGCGATGAACTTTTTGTAAAAAGTTCAATCAAAAACTTTATGGTTTTGATAAATAATTGACGGATTTCTTAATCAAAATTCTATTTTTCTATAGATTCCAAAAGTAACTATTCCATTAATTAATGGAATAGTTACTTCTTTATTTCAAACTCTTAAAGTTTCTCTTTGAAGTGACTCCCTTTAAAAACTCTGACAGGATTACCACGTTCTAATATATTATGGTTATCCCACCTGTACTTTTCTGATCTGTCTTTTGACTTATCATTCTCCTCTTTTAACAGACAGGCTATCCTTGCCCTGGCGAGTTTTTTGTTAAGATGTTGTGACCTTTCTTCGGTTGCAACAGCCATAATTCCAGAAGGAATATGTACAACCCTTACACCGGAAGATGTTTTATTGGCATGTTGTCCTCCCGGGCCTGATGACCTCATGGTATCAAACCTGAACTCCTTTTCAGACCAAATGAACTCTTCTTCCGGAACAACAAAACTTATACCAATAAACCAGTTTTTCCTTTTATGTTTTGGTCTGTAAATGCTTTCGCCAACCCATTTTACAGGTCCTTCCCATCTTTTTCTAAAACTATCGAGTTTATCTCCATTTAAAAGTAAAAGAGCCGATTTTAATGTTTTCTTGTTCGCCCCTTCAATCAGCGCAACTCTGGTAACATCTATTTTGTAAGATTCTGCTTCCTTTTCTACTATATCAAGAATGTTATACACAACCATACAACATTCAGCAGGACCTCTGCCTGAGGTTATCTGCATAAGGTATTCCATATATCTATTTTTTCCTTGTTTTATATGTGATTAGAGGTTTGAATGAGGCAACAAGCTCAATCAACCCATCATTAATCATGTCATTAATTACCATATCAATATTCTTATATGCCTGGGGGGCTTCCTCATAAAGCAGATCTTTATTTCTACAGATAACAGTACTTCCTATATCTGTTCTTTCAAGATCTTTAACCCCCCATTTTTTTTCAAGCCGTCCCCTGCAATTACCTCTGTTCCATTTTCTTCCTGCACCATGGGCTATTGACCATGCACTTTTTTCACAATCGTTAGTTGGTTTAACAAGATAACTTAAAGTACCTCTTGAGCCCAGAACCATTACAAGTCCATCATCTGCAGGAACTGCGCCTTTTCTATGGAGCCAGTAGTTCTTCTCAGATTGTTTAATGCTGACAATTGAATTATGATTAGAATCTGTAATCAATTGTGAATCACCGTTTAAGCGATCCATAAACCTTTCTGCAATAAGCTTTCTGTTTGATTTTGCCCACTTTAAAACCTTATTCTGCTTTTCAATATAGTTAATAGCATCATCAGAGTCAGGTACCAGTGGAGATGCTCCTGATTTACTGGTATGGCTCCTATATAATACCTCACCATAACCGCGGGAACCGCTATGTACCAAAAGGTTTAAATACTTTAAATCAAGGCCGGCTTCTTCAAATATTTTTTGATCAAAGATCTCATTAACTTTATTAAGTTCAGCGAAATGATTACCTCCACCAATCGTACCAAGTGCCTTATCATGATCAGATGATTCAACATTGTTTTCTGTCATCCATTCATCTAAATCACGTTCCGGTGTGTTCTCAAGACCTTTCAACTTTTTAATCCATTTTTCAGTTTTTAATCTACCGGATCTTAAGGATGTCTTAAACAAACCAGCGCCACAACCTGCATCGTTACCTATCAGGTGTGGATAAATTAATTCACAAATAAAGGATGCACCAACTGGTCCTCCCTTACCTGGATGTATATCAGGCATTCCGCAGGATAATTTCATACCAGTAAGTTCTGATGTTTTCTTAAGCTGCATCAGTGAGTCACCTTCTACCCAGTTCTTCTCTGATGCAAAAAGTAATATTTTATTTTTTTCTATTTCAATCATATATTTCCAAATTGATAGAACCAGATTTTGTATAATACAAAACCTGGTCCTGTTTTAATTATATTATTCCCTAAAAGTAATGATCCCTTTCTATTCCATCATACAATCCACTCTTCATACAGCAATTCTTAAATTTTCTGTAAGAACCACATGGACAAGGATCATTTCTTCCAAGCTTTTCTGTTAATTCTTTATAACCATGAACAACACGATCTCCTCTCTTTACTCTTGTTTCAGAAGGGAAACCATATCTTCTCTTGCTCATTGGTTCAAAATTTTGCCTGTTTTTTATCTCTGTAATTTTTCATGATGTTTACCTCCATATAAAAATTCAGAACATTTGTTGAATATCCAAAAAAACAAATAGTTTAATATTAATCAGGATACAAAAAATTTCTGTTTAAGTCTTTAACGGATTATTGAATGATAAACTTACCGGATGTTTTTTAGATTCGTTCAAAACCAGGGAAGTTTATCAATTGTTCAATTCTATATTGTTTTTTCATTTTTAAACCTCCTCTTTTTTTATGAGTTGTTCTTTTTGAAACAACCAATTATCATGATATCAAATTAGTTGTAAAGTTTTTTATTAATATTTTTTCTAAAGATAATTAATTATTAGCCTTCACAAACCCTGTTCCTACCAGTTTCCTTAGCTCTATATAAAGCTTTATCAGATATTTTAATAAGATCATCGGGTGTCATTGATATATTATCATCAATAGTGCCTACACCTAAGCTTAAAGTAAGATAATCATCAATCTTTGAACCTTTGTTAGGGATTTTGAGATTTTTAACAGCTTCTCTGATTGTCTCTGCGGTATGTTTTGCGCCTTCACCATCAGTTTCTGGTAAGAGTATTACAAACTCCTCTCCTCCATATCTGGCAGCGAGGTCAGCCGGGCGCTTAACGCAATTTTTTATCGCCCTGGCAACTATTTTAAGGCAATCATCGCCCTTCTGGTGACCATAAGTATCATTATAGAATTTGAAGTAATCGACATCACAAAGTATCATGGATATAAGTTTTTTTTTATTACGACGCATTCTTTTCCACTCCTGATAGATATATTCATCAAACCTTCTTCTATTGGGAATTTGCGTCAAACCATCAATCATGGATATATGTTTAAGCTCTTCATTTAGTTTTGTCAGCTTCTCTTCAGTTCTAACAGTATGAGTAATATCTATAGAAAATCCGTAAAAACCGTTTATTCGTCCATCATTATTCTTAGAAGCTTTAGCATATGAAAGAGCCCAGAAATCTGATCCATCACTTCTTTTTAATTTACTTCGAAACCTGTTTACTTCTTCGGCTTCAAAAAGTGTAAAGAAAAACTCATCTGCTTTATCTGCATCTGCAAATATCTGGGTTGCCACATGTTTAATATTACGAACCAGTAATTCAGAGGACGAATATCCAAGCATCCAAGCAAGTTCAGGATTTGCTGAAATTATTTTTCCACTGTTGTCCACATGGAATATACCAATGGGAGCGTGTCCAAAAGTATTCTGGACCATCTCGATTGAAGTCCCAAGATCTTTTTCCATTGAAGTTTTGGTTGTGATATCTTTTACAAGTATGGAGGTTCCTCTAAAATTACCGTTAGAAACTCTTTCAAAAAAAAACTCCAGAAGCCGTTTTTCTCCCTTGATAAATAAGGAAAAAATATGGGATTTTTCAAATTCATTACCTGAAAGAATCTCTTCTACTCTTTTACTATTGTTGTTATTTATGAGGTCTGAAATATTTACATTTATTGCTCTGTTATTAGAGATATCAAGTAGTCCTTCTATTGACTTACTCCGCTCAACAACAATATTTTTATGATCTAAGACTATTAATCCAAAACCTGCTTTTACAGAAAGATTAATTATTGAATTATATATTTCCTTATTTTCAAGCACTTTTTTCATTAAAGAAACCTGTAGAAATGTTAGTGGTTCAGGATTCAGAATAGACAGTTTTTAAATAGCACATTTTTATTAAACCCTCAATATTAATAGACAGTTTAATTGTATTTCATCAAAAAATCTAATTATTAGAGATTTCCATTAGAAGATTCCCTTGTATTATTTAACATTATCCAGAAATTCCCGTTTGTTCTCTGCTTAATGTTAACCTCAAAAATTAATAAAGTAGATTAATCTTCAGAAATTAAATTAAAAAACAAAATTAAACCGTTTTTGTTTTCCTTCATTTTTTTCAAGATATCGTTAACTTAAGGGAACCTCTAATAATTAGATTTTGGATGAAATATAAGGCATGACAAAAAATAACGAGCCGATTCCCTTAATAGTTTGGTTTTAGAGGTTAACAGAATTAATTATTTCTTAAAACTTCTCTTATTTTGGTAGAAAAATCAGTAATATTGAAGGGTTTTTGAATGAAATCTGCCTGATCAAGAACTTTAGCAGCATTCTCTTTTAAGCTGTAACCACTTGATAGAAGTACTTTAACATCTTTATTTATTTTTTTGAGCGCTTCAAATGTCTCCTGACCACTCATATCAGGCATAACAAGGTCTATTATGACCATATCTATATTTTCAGAATCAAGCTTATAAATCTCAATTCCCTCTTTGCCACTACCAACACATATGTTGTGGTAGCCGAGTTCTTCAAGATATTCACTACAGATCTCTCTAACCAGATCTTCATCATCGATTAAAAGAATTTTTTCATTACCATGGATTCGTTTTTTGAAATTGGCTGACTTTTGTGAATTTGTGTATGTGCCTGATGCAGGAATATATATGTTGAAAGTGGTACCAGACCTCTCTTCACTCTCCACATTTATTAATCCATTATGATTTTTAATTATTCCATAAGCTGAGGCAAGACCTAAACCAGAACATTCACTCATGGCTTTTGTGGTAAAAAAGGGTTCAAACACTCTTTCCATAACTTCATTTGACATGCCCTCACCAGTGTCTCTGATACTGATTTTTACATATTCTCCGGCCTCTATCATTAGTAATGCAACATCATCATCGGTGAGTATCGTATTCTCTGTATTTATATAAATATCACCATTACCAGGCATTGCATGGTAGGCATTAACAAACAGATTCAAAAGAACCTGCTCAATCTGGCTTTTATCAGCATTAATTGACCATATTTTATCTGTATAATTTTCGTGGATATTAATATTTTTTCGTGTTCTGCCAAACACATTACATGTTTTATGAAGTATTGTGTTTACATTTGCGCTCTCAACTTTGTATTTTCCACCTCTTGCAAAGCCCAGGATTTGTCTGGTAAGCCTTGAACCACTTGCAACAAGATCAGATATATTATTGAATCTTTTATAATCAGGATTTTCATTTACTGACTTTAGTTTTAAAAGAGAAACGTTACCCTGTATTGCCATCAGAATATTGTTCATATCATGGGCGATACCACCAGCTAAGGTACCTATGGCTTCCATTTTCTGTGAGTGTAAGAGTTGTTTATAAATCTCTTCTTTCTCTTTTTCAACCATCTCTTTTTCACTGAGTTGCATATTTAACTCAGACATAAGATTTGCATTGGATAGGGCAATTGCTGCTGGTTTTGAAAAACTTGAGAGTAAGTTTAGTTCATACTCTCCAATCTCTTTCTCATTAAAGAATCCGAATGTAAGAACCCCTATTGTTTCGGATCCTTTCTTTAGTGGGGCGCCAATTAAGGAGTTAAGATCTTTGTAAAGAACGTTGTCGAGTTTACCTTCCCAGTTTTGATAGTTCTTTACAAGTAAGGGCTCTCCGGAGTTTAGAATTCTGCCACAAGCACCTTCACCAGGCTTAAAATAGTTGTGTAGAACATGTTTATATTTTCCAGTGGCAACTGTTATATTCAGTTCATTTTTCTCTTTATCATGAAGAGCTATATATGCGTCTTGAGAATCTAAAAGAGCTCCAACTTTTGTAATTATTGATCTAAGAAGAGTTTTTGTTTCAAGTTGACTAACAATATCGATACTAATTTCCTGAAGGGCTTCCAAATGGCTATTTTGCATCTGCAGAGCTTCTTGTGTAGCTCTTCTCTCTTTAATTTCAGACTCAAGTCTTGCATTTGTCCTAAGTAGTTCTTCTGTTCTTGATTCAACAACCTGATCAAGTTCTTCCCATGATTTACTACTAAGTGCCTTATCATTGAGAAAATATTTTTTTAAACTATCCACTTTCAAACTCTTCTTTCTTACAATAAAACCAATAACTACTGGGAACCTCTAATAAATTCTAATTATTAGAGGTTCCCAATATTTAGTTCATACTAACTCTTTTTCAAAACCATTAGATTGTATTTGTCAAAAACAATCGGGTAAAAAAGAAGGCGGTTTAAAAAAACCGCCCCTTTTAAAAAATCAAAGAATTACATTAAACCAGCTTCCTTATAATATTTTAAAGCACCAGGATGAATTGGTGCTGACATTCCTTCAAGCATATTTTTCTTTGTTAGAACCTGATATGCAGGGTGAAGTTTTTTGAAATCATCAAAGTTTTCAAAAACTTCTTTTGTAATTGCGTAAACTGTATCTTCAGAAACTTTGGCAGAAGTTACAAACGTTGCTTTTACACCAAAAGTATCCACATTCGCTGTATTTTTAGCTCCTGGGTATAATTTTATTGGGATAAAAGATTTAGCATAGTATGGATATTTTTTAAGAAGGCTGTCTATTCCAACTATTTTTACGAAACGAGCTTTTCTCATACCGGATGTTGCTTCCTTGAAAGCACCACTTGGATGACCCACTGTATAAAAAAATGCATCTATTCTGTCATCCTGAAGAAGGCCAGGAGCTTCAGCTGCCTTTACATGTTCAGCTGTAATATCCTTATTAAAATTGATACCAACAGCTGTTAGTGCATCAATAGCATTCTGACGTTGTCCCGATCCGGGATTTCCAATATTAACTCTTTTTCCTTTAAGATCATTGATAGACAGAATTTTTGAATCTGTTGCTGCAAGAAGAGTTACTGATTCAGGATGAATTGTAAATACAGCTCTAAGATCTTTCTGAGGACCTTTCTCTTTCCATTCCGCAAGTCCCTTAACAGCCTGGAACTGACGGTCTGATTGAACCACACCAAATTCTAAATCACCTGCCATTATCGCATTTACATTGAATACCGATCCACCGGTAGATTCAACAGTACACCTGATGCCATAGGTACTTCTTTTTTTGTTTACGATTTTAGCAATCGCACCACCTGTTGGATAATAAACACCTGTAATTCCACCTGTACCAATTGTTACATAATTTGTTTTCTTGCCGGATTTATTATCTGAGGAACAACTTGAAAATAGAGCAATACAAAATATTAGAATAATTCCGTAAATCAATGTTTTTTTCATTCCATCCTCCGAATTAAGTTAACAGTTTCAAAGCACATTTTTTTATAATTCAAAATTCTCAATATGTGTCATTAAAACAAATCATAGAGTAATCAAACAAAATGGCTTTTTTCGACTTAAGAATTTAGAATCATTTAATAATTATATTAGGAACAATTACCAGATCATTATCACCAACTCAACAAGTTTGTTTATTAAATTTGAATCATTTTTTAGAAAGGTTCCATATTGTTATGTTTGAAAATTTTGAATTTGGAAAAAATTTTAAAAAAAAGATAGATTTCTATTATTAATCAAATGTTATAATGAAAAGATATGGAAAATAATGAAAAAGTTAGTGTTATAATACCTACTTATAATAGAGGGTGGGCGCTTAAAAGGGCAATTGATTCAGTTTTGTCGCAGGATTATAATAATTTTGAGCTTATTGTTGTTGATGATGGTTCAACAGATGACACAAAATCTATTATTGAAGAATATGGTGATAATATCCTCTATCTGTATCAGGATAATGGCGGGGTAAGTTCTGCAAGAAATCTTGGGATAAAGAACTCAAGTGGTTCTTTAATAGCACTTCTTGATTCTGATGATGTTTGGATGGAAGGAAAATTAGAGGCTCAGGTAAAATTCTTTCATCAAAACAAAAGCTCTGTTATTTGTCAGACTGATGAGATTTGGATCAGGAACGGAAAACGTGTTAATCCGATGAAAAAACACAGAAAAATAGCAGGCTATATTTTTAAAGAATCCCTTCATCTTTGTTTAATAAGTCCTTCAGCTGTAATGATGAGAAAATCATTGTTTGATGAAATTGGTTTGTTTGATGAATCTTTATTGTCCTGTGAAGATTATGACTTATGGCTTAGGGTTCTTTTGAAACACCCTGTTGATCTTATACAAATACCATATATTTATAAATATGGGGGGCACGATGATCAACTTTCAAAAGCTTTTGGTCTGGATAAGTATCGAATATTGTCTTTAAGAAAGCTTTTGGAAAATGAAAATCTGAATAAAGTTGACTATGAAGCTATAAAAGAGGTTTTAAATAGAAAGTGTGAGATATATGCAAAAGGTTGTGAGAAAAGAGAAAAACTTGATGAAGCATCATATTATAGAGACCTTGCTTTAAAATATTAATAAATAGCAAATTACAGATAATGATCTGTCAAAAAGTCCCTTTATTTTTTGCAAATAAAACAATCATGCCAAATCTATGTAACTCATTGTAATTATATGCAATGTATAATATTTTTAACGTGCAAAGGTTTTTTAGTTGCAATTATTTAGCTAAATGTTATTCTGTGTTGTTGAATAATAAATTGTTGATTAATCAGTGGACATTAACTGATTTTTGACATTAAAGCCCCGGGGCAGATAAAGAATGAAAAACAACAGATCTGAAAAGAAAATAAAAAATAAACAGAATAGCATTGTTCGAAAACTATTGAAATGGATGGTTATTGGTGGAATTTTCTCAATTATTTTTGGTGCAATATCAGCTTTCTGCATATACTACTATTATGCACGAAATCTTCCGGAAATAGCCACTTTAAGAGATTACAGACCTCAAACCATAACAACAGTATACTCTGATGATGGTCGTAAAGTCGGAGAGTTCTATAAGCAAAGGCGTATTGTTATACCAATTTACAAAATGCCTCCACTTTTGGTTAAAGCATTTATAGCCACTGAAGATTCAAGGTTCTATGAGCATAAAGGTATAGACTTTTTTGGTATCATAAGAGCCTTTTATAAAAATCTCAGAGCAGGAGCAATTGTTCAGGGTGGAAGTACTTTTACCCAGCAGGTCATAAAAAACTTCCTGCTAACTCCTGAAAAGAAGTACGATAGAAAAATTAAAGAAGCTATTCTCGCATACAGACTTGAGAAAAAATTTACAAAAGAGGACATTTTATACATGTACCTCAACGATATATACCTTGGACACGGTGCTTATGGCGTTGAAGCAGCTTCTGAAAACTATTTTGGTAAATCTGTATCGGAACTCAACCTTGCTGAGTGTGCTATGCTTGCTGGTTTACCCCAGGCTCCAAGCAGGTATTCACCATTTAGACATCCTGAAAGAGCGAAACAACGACAAATACTCGTTCTTAACAGAATGGTTGCTGAAGAGTATATAACCAATATTCAGGCAACAGAAGCTATTAATACTGTTCTTGATATAAAACCAAGAAAAAACTGGTTTATTGAAAAGGTTCCTTTCTATACTGAATTTGTAAGGAAATATATTAGTGAAAAATATGGTGATAAAGCACTTTATGAACAAGGGCTTAAAATATATACTTCAGTAAATATAGAGATGCAAAAAGCTGCCAGATCTTCTCTGACAAAAGGGTTAACCGAACTGGATAAAAGGCAGGGTTACAGGGGGCCTTTTAAAACTCTTGAGCTTGATAAGATTGAACCGTTTTGCCAGGATTATAATTTAAAGCTTTTAAAAAATCCAATTGAAGTAGAACATGTTTTAAAAGGTGTTGTTATTCATGTTCAGGATGACGGTGAGCCTGAAAACAGATATGTAACTGTAAGGATGGGTAATCACAGAGGAGTAATTAAGCTTACAGATATGACATGGGCTCGTATTCCAGATGTTGATGTTAAATATTTTGAAGGGAAAATTACTCATCCGGGTGAAGCTCTTGCTGTTGGGGATATGATTCATGTAAAAGTTAAAGGTATTCTTGAAGATGCTAAATTCATGAATCCGGATGACGATGAAGGTAAGAAAAAAGAAAAGAAAAAGCCTTCGATTGCTGAAGACACTCTTCCCGAAGCTGATGATGAACTGCCTGGAGCAGATGATGACGAATACTTTGACGAATCTGAAGTTCTTTGGGCTTTGGATCTTGAACAAACACCAGTTGTTCAGGGAGCTATTCTTACCATGGAAGCTTCAACCGGAAAAATAAAAGTAATGATTGGTGGAAGAGACTACCGCGATAACCAGTTTAACAGAGCAATTCAATCCAAAAGACAACCAGGTTCATCTTTTAAACCTATTATTTATGCAGCTGCTCTTGATAAAGGATATACCCCTGCAAGCATGATTGTAGATTCTCCTGTTGTTGTTAAAAGTTCTGAAAGTGACTTTACCTGGAAACCAAGAAATTATGGAAAGAAATTTTATGGACCAACACTTCTCAGAAGAGCCCTTGCTAAATCCTACAATGTAGTAACAGTGAAAATATTAAGATCTATTGGTATAGATTACGTAATCGATTATTCCAAAAAACTTGGTATAACTTCCCACTTAAGGCGTGAAGGTGGTTTAGCACTTGGGTCTTCAGGGGTTTCTCTACTTGAGATGGTAAGATCCTATTCTGTTTTTGCAAATCTTGGATATCTCGTCGACCCTGTTTTTATTACAAAAATTGAGGACAGGGATGGTAATATAATAGAGGAATCGAGCCTGGCTAAGAAACAGGTAATTGATATGAGTACTTCCTATATCATGACTAACCTTCTTGAAAGTGTTGTAAAAACAGGAACAGGAAAGAAGATCAGAGTTTTAAAACGACCTGTTGCCGGAAAAACCGGTACAACAAATAAACAAAATGATGCCTGGTTTGTAGGTTACACTCCTGAGTATGTAACTGGAACCTGGGTTGGGCACGATGTTGAATCATTCCTGGGTTGGGGTGAAACAGGGGCTGGGGCTGCAATTCCTATCTGGCTCAATTTTATGCAGGATATCCTTAAGAATAAGCCGGTCAAAGGATTTCAGGTTCCGGAAGGTGTTGTTTTTGCAAAAATTGATGCAGAAACAGGCCTTTTACCCATACCAGAATCCAAAAAAACTATTTTCGAATGTTTTAAAGAGGGGACAATCCCAAAGGAATATTCACCAAAACCAGATGCAATTGACGAAAATGAAGAGATCTGGAAATTTGGAGCTGATTAGAATTCGGCAAAAACTAAAAGGAATGTTAAAGGATATTAATTAACCCCTTTAACATTCCATATATTTAAAGAAATCCTCTTTTTTGTTTCCAAAACACATACCTTTAATGTATCATGATTTAAAGAAAAAAGCCTTGATAAACTTTTATTAAATGCTTCAGATAAATATATAAAAGAATCAGTCATAAGGAAATTTCTAAATGAAGTCTTCTACTATTATATTACTTACTTCTTTAATTATTTTAATAACAAATATTAATATTAGAGCTGAAAAAAAAATTCTAATTGTTGCAGAATCATTTCCTCCTTTTGAGTTTGTTAAAGATGGAGACGCTTTTGGAGTTGATGTGGATATTGTGAAAGCGATTTTCAGTAAGATGAATATAGAGTTTGAAATAGAGTTTTATCCATGGAAACGTGCCTGGTTTATGGTAGAAAAAGGACAAGCGGACGCAGTTTTTTCAACATCCAGAAAAGAGTTCCGAAAGCCATACCTTCATTACCCGAAGGAGGATATGTGGGAAAGTAACTATGTTTTCTTTAAAAAGATCGGTAATAATAAAGAAGTTTCAATAGGTTATAATGAAGCACTCAAAAAAAAATACAGGGTAGGAGTAATTCACGGACACTCTTATGATAAAAGTTTCTGGGATGCTTACCCTAACCAAAGTGATGGCAGTTTAAATTCTAATCTTTATGCGGCTTCAAGTGTTGATTTAAATTTTCGCCTTCTATCCATGGATAGAATAGATGTTTTTATTGTAGATAGAATCGTTGGTAGTTATGTTGTAAAATCAAAAAACCTGCAAAATAAGATATTCTCTTCTAATAAAGTTCTTTTCTCAAAGGGATACCCAATGCCATTTGTGAAAAAAAGCTCCTATCCGAATATTAAAAGAATATCTGAAGTTTTTGAAGAACATCTCATTGAATTTAAAAAGAGCAAAGAGTATCAAAAAATCATTTCAAAGTGGGTTAATTAGGTTCTCTGAAGTAAAACAGCATTTATTTTAATACCCATATCCTTACATAATATTAATCAATATCTTATCAATAAGCTCTATTACAATCTTGTAAATCTCCCTTTTTTTCTATGTATAGATATCAACACTTTTACCGCCTACACTTAACCTGATAAATTCATAGTTATTTTTAAAGGCATTCCCATCGAGTGGAATAAATTTACTTACTTTATAAATTATATGAAGGAATTGTAAGTCGGCTTGAGGAAGGAAATCCGACAAATTTGAAAATACTGATTAATCAGAAATACGCCATTGGGCTCTATACAACCTACACTACAATCCATGTTTCCTGAGTCCTATATAAATTTTTCAATTTATTAAAGGTTCCATATTAATCTGAAAAACCAATTACTTTGTAGTTTTCACCCTTTTTCTGTGTATAAATATTTATTCCTTCACCATCAATATTAAATCTGACAACATCATATTTCTCTTTGAATTCACTGGGGTCCAGTTTTGTGAATCTTTTCCCCTTTTCAATTAAATAAGCAGGGACTTTCTTGTGGTAGGAGGTTAGCCTTTTATGAAGTTCAAAAAGATCCTTTTTATTCTTAATAATTTTCTTTCTGTCAAATGAGTAAGGTATATCAACAACTTCCATAGCTACTTCCAAATTTCCGCTGAAAAGTGACTCGAAGTATATTTTTGCAACTTCTGTGCTTTCGAGTTCTCCAGCCCGGGCATTGAATGATAAAAACAGAACAATTAATAGAATCCATAAATATTTCATATAGCCTCCTTAAAATTAAGAAAAATATTGATATCATAAACCTTTAATAAAATTTTAATTTTACTCTAACACAATCCTAACGTTTTTTATCTAAAAAGCTCTTAACGTTAAAAATTAACTAAGATTATGAATAAACAATGAAATGGAGAAGGTCAATGAAAGTAAAAAAATATATAGCACTATTAATTGCGACTTCACTATTAATACCAGGTATGTCATTAGCGGAAAGATTAGTATTAAAAGGTTCCACAACAGTTCTTCCAATTGCACAAAAAGTATCAGAAGCTTATATGAAAATGAACCCTGATGTAAAAATATCTTTGTCAGGTGGTGGTTCTTCAAATGGTATTAAAGCTATCATAGATGGTACAACAGATATTGGAAATGCCTCAAGGTTTATTAAAGGCAAAGAGGTTAAGCTTGCTGTTACTAAAGGAGTTTATCCCGTTCCCCATAGAATAGCTCTTGATTGTATTGTTCCTGTGGTTCACAAATCTAATGGCGTTTCAAATCTGACAGTTAAGCAGCTTCGTAATATCTATCTTGGAAAAATACGAAACTGGAGTGAGGTTGGTGGCGCAAATAAGAGAATAGTAGTTATTTCAAGAGACAGTTCATCAGGTACTTATGATGCATGGAAAAGTCTTGTTATGAAAAAGAAAAGAGTAGTTCCAAGTGCACTTACAGTTCCATCAAATGGTGGTCTTGTTCAGGCTATATCAAATACTAAAGGAGCGGTTGGTTATATTGCTTTAGGGTATGTTACGAAAACAATCAAAACTCTTAAGGTTGAAGGTATACGTGGCAGTGAAAAAACAACAAAACAAGGGGTCTATCCAATTAGCAGACCTTTATACATGTTCACAAAAAGCTGGCCTAAAGGCAAAACACTGGATTTTATAAATTATATACTTTCAGTCAAAGGGCAAAAATTAGTGAAATCTGTTGGTAGTATTCCTCTTTATTAAGATCTGGAAGATAAAAAAGGTCAGTCTTTTTGGCTGACCTTTAAGGAAATGAAATGATTTTTAATAGAAAAACAACTGAAAAGACTGTACACTCGATGTTTTTTCTTATTACTACTGTTTCTTTAACTGTATTATCTCTCATAATGTTGTTTCTATTTACAGAAAGTATTCCATTATTTGAAACAGTATCTATAAAAGATTTCCTGTTTGGTGAATTTTGGTATCCAACTGATGAGCCTGCTGAGTTTGGAATACTCTCTTTAATAATTGGTTCTCTCTATGTGACTATAATCTCATCTGTGATTGCAATTCCTTTAGGTTTAATGACAGCTATTTATTTAGCTGAAATAGCTTCCGAAAGAATGGCGGAGATTGTAAAACCAATTGTAGAGATGCTCGCATCTCTACCATCCATTGTTATTGGTTTTTTTGGAATGGTAGTTATTTCTCCACTTCTTCAGGAGACTTTTGATGTCCCAATTGGTCTTAATCTTTTTAATGCATCTCTAATGCTTGCTTTTATGATAATTCCAACTATTTGCAGTCTTTCTGAAGATGCAATACACAGCGTACCGGTTGCTTTGAAAGAAGCGTCGCTGGCACTAGGAGCAACCCATCTTGAAACAATTATTAAAGTTGTGATTCCTGCATCAATTTCCGGAATCTGCACAGCAGTCATTCTTGGAATGTCTAGAGCAATTGGAGAAACGATGGTCGTTTTAATGATAGCTGGAGGTGCAGCAATGATTCCAACATCAATTTTTGATCCAGTAAGGCCAATGCCTGCAAGTATAGCAGCTGAGATGGCGGAAACCCCATTCGGAGGCGAACACTACCACGCTCTTTTTGCGACAGGCCTTGTTCTGTTCATATTTACTTTAATGTTTAATATGGTTGCAGCGTATATATCAAATAAATACAGACAGGTTGGAGAAGCCAGTCTATAGGGAACCTCTAAAAACAGGACAAAATTATGAATGAGGCTATTATAGATACACTTAAATTGGAATATACAAATATTAAATCAGTTAATGAAAAAGTTCTTCTTTTTAAAGATTCGGGTAAAAGGCGAAGAACAATTGAACAATTGTTTTTTATGATGTTTAAGGTTGCTGCAATGATTAATGGATTAGCCCTTATTGTTATCGTTTCCTATCTTGTAATAAACGGTTATCAAAGTATAAGCTTTGAATTTTTGATCGAAGCTCCTAAAGAATCGATGACTAAAGGTGGAATTTTTCCATGTATACTCGGAACCCTTTATCTTTCCTGCGGAGCAATTATTTTTGCACTTCCAATAGGGATTGCTTCCGCAATATATATAAATGAATATGCAGTGCAGAGCAGGTTTCTCAATTTTATAAGGTTAGGTATAAATACCCTTGCCGGAGTCCCGTCAATTGTTTTTGGCCTGTTTGGTCTTGCTTTCTTCTGTATAGTCCTGAAGATGGGTGTAAGCATAATTGCCGGATCCCTAACATTAGGGATTATGAGTCTACCTGTTATTATTTCAGCAACAGAAGAAGCATTAAAATCAGTACCGGATACATACAGAGAAGCATCATTGGGACTTGGGGCAACCAAATGGCAAACTATATATAAAGTAGTATTACCAACAGCACTACCTGGTATTTTAACCGGAACTATTCTGGCCCTAAGTAGGGCAGCTGGTGAAACAGCACCAATAATGTTCACTGGTGCTGTTTTTTTTACACAAACACTGCCAACTTCAATTTTTGATGAAGTTATGGCACTTCCCTATCATATTTATGTACTTGCAACAGCCGGGATAAACATCGAATTGACAAGACCTCTTCAATATGGAAGTGCGCTGGTTCTCTTGATAATGGTTCTTGGAATGAATTTAGTTGCTATAATATACAGGTCTAAGTTGAGGAGAAAGTAATGAATGATTTTTTTAAACTCACTGCAAGTGATGTTGATTTCTACTACGGTGATTTTAAGGCGTTAAAAAATGTTTCACTGAATTTCATTGAGAAAGAAGTCATGGCACTTATTGGACCATCAGGATGCGGGAAAAGTACTTTTTTGAGATGTATAAACAGGATGAATGATCTTATATCGGGTACCAGGGTTGATGGAAGTATAGTTCTTGATAATGTCGATATCTATAATGATAGAATAGATGTGGTTAACCTGAGAAAAAAGGTGGGAATGGTATTTCAAAAACCAAATCCATTTCCAAAAAGCATTTTTGAAAACGTTGCTTATGGGCTGAGAGTTAACGGCATTCGGGATAAAAATGCTATTGCTGGTATGGTTGAAAAAAGCTTAATACAGGCAGCATTATTTGATGAGGTAAAGGATAGGCTGAAGGATTCAGCTCTGGGCCTTTCAGGAGGACAGCAGCAAAGACTATGTATTGCAAGGGCACTGGCTGTGGAACCTGAAATACTTCTCATGGATGAACCTGCATCAGCACTTGACCCGATTGCAACTCAAAAAATAGAAGAGCTGATTCATCAGCTGAAGAAAGATTATACAATAATAATAGTAACTCATAATATGCAGCAGGCTGCAAGGGTTTCAGATAAGACAGCGTTTTTCTATATGGGAGAACTTGTGGAAGTAAATAAAACAGATACTCTTTTTACCAAGCCTGAAAAAATTCAAACAGAAGAGTATATTACAGGGAGATTTGGTTGAATCATGAAATATCACCTTCAAAAAGAGCTGGATAAAATAAAGGAAAAACTCCTGACGCTTGGAGCTTTGGTAGAGGATAGGGTCTATAAAGCTGTAAGGTCAATAGAGTCGAAAGATGAAGTCGTTGCAAAAAAAATTATTGAAGCTGATAATGAGATTGATGAAATGGAGATTGAACTTGAGGAGGATTGCCTGAAAGTTCTTGCTCTGCATCAGCCTGTAGCTGTTGATTTAAGGTTTATAATTGCTGTTATTAAAATTAATAATGACCTTGAGAGAGTGGCAGATCAGGCTGTTAATATTGCCAGTCGTGTTGCAAATATTTCAAAAAGAGAGAAATCCGAAGAGTTTTTCCATGATTACTCGTTAATGGAAGAGAAAGTGGAATACATGTTTGTAAAAAGTCTTGATGCATTTGTTAATATGGATGTATCACTGGCTGAAAAGATTATTAAAATGGATGATGAGGTTGACAAGCTCAAGGGTGAAGCATACGATATTATCAAAGATGCGATGATTAAAAGGTCTGACCAGATAGGTTATTTGATAAATTTTTTTCTGATTTCAAGACACCTGGAAAGAATAGCTGACTATGCAACGAATATTGCAGAAGAGGTTATATACCTTGTTGAAGGAAAAATAGTCAGACATAGAGATGAGTATTTATATAAAGGGAAACTCTAATAATTAGAATTTTGATTGAAATATAGCGTTTATAAAAGCTTTCAGTTTTATAAAATCTCGGCATAAGGAAAAATAACGAGCTGATTTTACAACAGTTTTTTTTCGAAATTACGCTGTAGTTCGATTAAAAGGCGGCTACTAGAGGTTCCATTAAAAAAAAGGTATTTTATGCCAAAAGAACACATATTAGCAGTTGATGATGAAGAGGATATTTTGGAGCTGATTCAGTTTAATCTGAACAGAGAGGGGTATAAAGTCAGTTGCGCAATCTCTGGAGAAGATGCTTTGAGAAAAGTGAGTACTAAAAATCCGGATCTTATTCTTCTGGATCTCATGTTACCGGATCTTGATGGTTTTGCTGTTGCGAGAAGGCTTAAAGAAGACCCTAAGAGAAGACATATACCCATTATTATGTTGACTGCAAAAGGAGAAGAGTCTGACATTGTTACTGGTCTTGAACTGGGGGCAGATGATTATATTGTTAAACCATTTAGTCCGAGAATCCTTATTGCAAGGGTAAGAACTCTCTTAAGAAGGATTGATTCAAAAGACAGTACAATAGATGTTCTTGAAATTAAAGATCTTGTAATAGATCCAATAAAACATATTGTAATGGTTAAAGGTGAAGCTGTTGAACTTACCGTTTCTGAATTTCAGATACTTTATTTCCTGGCTAAAAAACCTGGCTGGGTATTTACCAGATCAAAAATTGTTGATGAGATCAGAGGCAATAATTATGCTGTTACTGATAGAAGTGTGGATGTTCAGATAGTTGGCCTTAGAAAGAAGCTGAAAGAATGTGGGACTTATATAGAGACTGTTCGGGGCGTAGGATACAGGTTTGGGGAATAATATGAAGAAGAAACGTTTGTTGTGGCAACTTTATCCTACCTATCTTTTTATAATAATAATTTCTTTAGTAGCTGTTAGCATCTATTCGTCCAGATCTTTTAAAGAGTTTTTTATTGAAGATACAATAGTGGACTTACAAGCTCGTGCAAAAATTTTAAAAAGTCAGATAGGTCAGATAATGGCAACTAAAGGTATAAATGTAGATGCCAGAATTGACAATATCTGTAAATTAACCGGGAAAAATTCACAGACCCGGGTTACTGTTATTTTGCCATCTGGTAAAGTAATTGGCGATTCAGATGAGAATCCTGAAACAATGGAAGACCACTCCGGAAGACCGGAAATCGTTAAAGCTTTTAAAGGGAAAACAGGAGTAAATGACAGGTTTAGTACAACATTAAATATGCATATGATGTATGTGGCAATCCCTGTGGAAAAAGGTAGTGATCTTCTGGGGATTTTAAGGGTTTCCATTCCCCTGTCCAAAATAGATAATAAACTAAATACTATAATGTATTCAATTAGCTTTAGTGGCTTTTTAATAGCAATACTTGCAGCTTGTTTATGCTTTTTTGTATCAAGAAAAATAGTAAAACCTATTGAACAGATGAAGGAAGGAGCAAAAAAATTTTCTGAAGGTAAGTTTGAACATAAACTATATATTCCCGAGTCTGAAGAGATTGGAGAATTGGCAGAATCTATGAATGAGATGGCAAGGCAGTTGGATGAGAGGATAAATATAGTTGAGAGTCAGAGAAACGAACTTGAAGCAGTTCTATCAAGTATGGTTGAAGGTGTTTTAGCTATTGACAGAAACAAAAAAATAATAAGCATGAATCATGCAGCTACAGCTTTCTTTGGCGGTAATCGTAGTGATTATAAAGGTAAAAGTATAAATGAGATAGTTAGGAACATAAGTTTCCAGAAACTGATAGAAAGATCTGTTGATAAATCTGAAGTTGTCCAGGAAGATATAACATTTAAAAGAAATAAAGCCAGAATCCTGAATGTGAGAAGTACTTCTTTAAGGGATGCAACAAATAGTCAAATAGGAACTTTGATTATTTTTAATGATGTTACAAATCTAAGAAATCTTGAAAATATGCGAAGGGATTTTGCAGCCAATGTATCCCATGAAATTAAAACACCACTTACTGCGATTAAGGGCTTTGTGGAGACATTAAATAATGTTCCAAAATCAAATCATGATGAAATAGACAGATTTTTAGATATTATTGGTAGAAATGTTAACCGTTTGAACTTAATTATTGAGGATCTCTTAAAACTCTCAAGAATAGAAAGCGATACTGAAAATGGTAAAATAGAACTTGAAAAAGGAAAGCTTTCTCAGGTTATAAACAATAGTGTAAATCTATGCTCACATCAGCTTAAGGAGAAAAATATTGAAATTAATATAAATATAAATGATAAATGTGAGTTTTTAATGGATGAATTTTTACTTGAACGTGCATTTGTGAATATAATAGATAACGCCTTTAAATATAGTGATGAGGGAGATAAAATTCATATTGAATCATTTGAAAATGAAAATGAAATTCATATTAAATTTACAGATTTTGGAATTGGTATTCCAGAAAAAAATTTATCAAGACTTTTTGAACGATTTTATAGAGTAGATAAAGCAAGAAGTCGAAAAATGGGTGGTACTGGCTTAGGGCTTGCTATTGTGAAGCATATAATGGTTGCACATGAAGGAGCTGTCACAGTTGAAAGCAAAGTAGGTGTTGGTACAATGTTTACTTTGATATTTCCTAAAATAGATTCTCTATATAAAAAATAAAGAATAGATGAGTTCTATATAAATATTGTGGTAATTTATCCTCTTAAGGTTCCCGGTAATTTCAATAAACAGTTTATCAAACCTTATGTTTCTTATTCCTGTTGAGCATTTCGGTTATGTTATCATAAAATTTCTGATCATCTTCAAAGTTTTCTGATCCAAGCCATTCCATTGCTTTTTTTATGTCTTTAAAAGGTTTGTATTCAAACCTTACATTTGCTATCTCAGAGAAAACCTGAAACATCCTTCCAAGACCGTAATCCAGATCATCACAAACTACAAGAGCCGATTTTCCATTTGGTCTAAGATAAGATTTACAGCTTGATTCTTTTGCTATTTTTTTAAAATCTTCAGTTGGGATACCTGAAAGGTCAGCCTTACTAAAATCCCATAAAATACGACTTGTCACATCTCCTGAGTAATAACTTGATATCCAGTTTATTAAATCTTCAGTTGAAATACTTCCTATAGCAACATTTGTTGTTAAATCATCAGATACATTTATATTACAATCTATTGGTGCCACAAAGAACCTCCAGAAAATTATTTTTTGATAAAACGGGTTTTTCCACTTACTTTTACCCCCTCTCCTTTTTTTAATGTATATTGTACAAAAAGTTGAGATGGAAACCCCATATCCTCTCCCTGTAAAACCTCAAAACTTTTGTTTCCCTTCCATTTAATATCTCTCAGGTATCCGCCTAATGCTGCCGCCGCAGCACCTGTTGCAGGATCTTCATAAACACCACCGGCAGCAAATGCATTTCTTGAGTGGATTCTATTTTCCGATTCTTCCCATAAAAGAGATATAGTTGATATCTCTTCTTTAAACATTAAATTTTTAACAGGTTCAAGCTGATATTCCATTTTTGATAATTTTTCTCTGCTATTTAAAAAAATTATAATATGTTTTGCCCCGGCAGATGCAAATTTAATTGGAAAGTTAAGATTTATATCATCTATATTCAGATTAAACTCAGTTAGCATGCTATCAATATACTCAGTAGGTACTTCGGATGTACATGTTTCTGGAGATCTTAAAGTTGTGGAAAAAATATTCTCTGATTTTGCAATATCAATTGATATATCATCACTATTCAGGTAGAGCTTGTAAACTCCAGAACCATGCAACTCTCCAATGGCAGTACCACTTGCTATTGTTGCATGCCCACAGAAAGGGATCTCGATTTCAGGTGAAAAATAACGGATTCTAAAACCATCCATATGTGGTTTTAAAAAAGCGGTTTCAGAATAGCCAACTTCTTTTGCGATATTCAACATTTCGTTTTCAGGTGGGTGTTCATCATCTATTAAAACCCCTGCAGGGTTGCCACCAATATTATTATATGTAAACGCCGCTATCTTCAGAACCTTTTCCATTTGGAAAGCTACCTTTAAGATTTTTAAGTTTGATTATGGGGTAACATATTAATAAGAAAAAATGTGTATGTCAATTTATTAAAAACAAATCAGATCTGAGTTTTTTTTTTGAATTCCTCGAATGCTTTTAATTATGAGTTTAAAGAAGATTTAAAGAGAAAAAATTGATTCTGAGAATAGAATATTAGTTCTGCTTAATTAATTTTATATCTTAATTATACAAAAACACATTAATAAAAAGAGGTTCCATAGATATTGAATTGTTATGTTTTCATTTTTATTAGAATATTAATACAAGTTTTCCAATGGATCCCTGTCTGGGTCCTTGAAATAACTAAAAAACACAATGTCATCATTTGATGTAATATTTCTTGACATAATTAATTATTAAAAATAATATGATTACATCATATGATGTAATTCGTTAATTCGCTTCATTTTAAGATTTAATCAGAAGTTTTTTAGAAAAGAGGACTTTATGTTTGAATTAAACAAAATGCAAAAAGAGATCAGGAAATCAGTTAGAGCCTTTGCAAAAGGTGAATTTGAAAAAGAACAATGTATGGAGATGGATAAATCTTGTAAATTCCCTGAATCACAAAAAAATAAGGCTGCTGATACCGGGTATCTGGGGGTTCACTTTCCTGAGGAATTTAACGGGGGATCTCTTGGTGTTGTAGAAAATGCATTGATAGCAGAGGAGCTATGCATTAAAGATTCAACAACAGGTTGTGCAATTATGCTATCCATTATGGGATCAGAATTTCTCCTGCGTTATGGTAGTGATTCATTGAAGAAGAGATATCTACCTGAACTTTCAGGTGGAAAGATAATTTCATCAGAAGCTTTTTCTGAACAAACATCAGACAGCGAATTTTTGAATATCAATACTGTTGCTGAAAAAACAGACAGTGGATGGGTGTTAAATGGAAAAAAGGCCAACGTGATAAACGGAGATTCCTCAGATATATTTTTCATACTATGCAAAATAGAAGAAAATCAAGATGGAAGAGATAATTCATTAGCTGTATTTCTGGTTGATTCATCAAGAAGTGGTATAATTGTTGATGAAAAAAAAGATTCTCTGGGTCTCAGGATGCTTAATTGGGTAGATATAACTTTCAACAATGTTACGATTCCACTCGAAAATCATATAGTATCAATAGGAAATGATAAAAAAGAGTTATATCTGTATAGATCTGAAATTCTGGTTCAGATAGCTGCTATGGCAACAGGTATTGCAAAAGGAGCATATGAAAGATCACTTAGTTATATTAAATTAAGAGAGCAGTTTGGCAAAAAAATAGGCGAATTCCAGATAACCAGACACAAAATTGCTGAAATGGCAACTCAGATAGAACTTGCATCACTTATAACTCACAAGGCTGCGCAAACAATTGATAGTGGGAAACCAGATTATGCAATATGCGCAATGGCAAAAAACAGTGCAACGAGAAGTGCTGTCAAAGTAACTGATGAAGCGATTCAGCTTTTCGGTGGATATGGCTTTACAAGTGAGTATGAAGTGGAACGATACTACAGAGACGCTAAGGTGCTTGAACTTTTGGGAAGTAGTAAATCATTCCTGAAAGATAAAATAGCAGATAAAGAGATCGGTAGAATAAAAAAAAGTAAAAAATAACATCAGTATCCACGAACTAATAAAAGCTGAGGTATCTATGGAAATACTTGAATATACAGATGAACATAAGGAGTTCAGGAATAGATTAAGAGAGTTTGCTATAAAAGAAATTATCCCACTTGCTGATGAGTGGGAGGAAAACCATCTGATTCCAAAAGAGATCTGGCAAAAAATGGGTAAAGCTGGTTTTCTTTGTACAAATGTCCCCTCTGAATATGGCGGACATGGTCTGGATTTTCTATATTCGGTTATTATTATTGAAGAACTTTCAAGAACAAATCAGTCTGGTTTAGTTGTTAGTCTTCACAGTGATATAGTTGTACCTTATATCACTTCATATGGTTCTGAAGAGATTAAAAAGAAATACATTCCAGGAACTGTAACGGGTGATACAATCACTGCAGTTGCAATGACTGAACCTGACGCAGGGAGTGATCTTGTTTCCATGAAAACAACAGCTATCCACGACGGAGATTCCGTAGTTATAAATGGTTCAAAAACCTTTATTTCAAATGGTATTAACTGCGGCCTTGTTGTTGTTGCAGCATGCGATCCTGAAGAACCAGATCCATACAGATCAATCTCTTTATATATCGTTGAAGAGGGGACACCTGGTTTTGAAAAAGGAAAAAAACTGGACAAGATGGGAATGCACAGTCAGGATACCTCTGAACTGTTTTTCAATAACTGTAAAATTCCAAAAGAGAACCTTTTAGGAGATAAAGGTGGTGGGTTCATCATGCTCATGGAAAAACTTCAGCAGGAGAGACTTGTATGCGCAATAGGTGCGGTTGCCGGTGCTCAATATATCCTGGAAAATACAATTGATTATTGTAAAAATACGCTATCCGGTTCTGGAAAGCCTTTGTCAAAATCACAGGCTACAAGATTTGCTATTGTGGAGATGAGCACTGAAGTTAAATTAGGAAAAACATTTGTTGATAAACTAATTGCTGAGCATATGAATGGAGAAAATGTAGTTATAGAGACATCAATGTCAAAATACTGGACCACTGAAATGATAAAGAGAACGGTGGACAGATGCCTTGACCTCACAGAAGATTATGGAATTTCTGAAGAGTGTCTTTTAGGCAGAGCAATGCGCGATGTTAGAGTTCATTCTATATTTGCAGGGACAAACGAGATTATGAAAGAGATTTGTAGTAAATTTATGGGGCTCTAAAAAAAACAAATAAAGAAATAGATTATAGACTTTAAAGATAAAAATGGGTATATCTGCTTTCTGATACTTGTTATTAGATAGATTTAATATGAATTAAAAAAGATTGAGAATAGTATTATGGCAACACCACTGGAAAAAGCCAGAAAAAACCCGGATTCAGTGAAAGCAAAAATTCTGAATAATGCCCGTAAACATTTTGGTGAGTATGGTTTTCATGGAACCACAACAAGAATGATCGCCAACACTACAGGTATAGACATATCTTCTCTTCACTACCACTGGGGTGATAAAGTAAATCTTTTTGAAGCTGTGATTTTAGACATCACTGACGGAACGAGGCAAAAACTTGTTGATGTTGAGAGCAAAGTTAAAGGACTTCCTCTTGCTGAAAGAATCGATATTGCATTAGACGAAATGGCTGATTATCTTTTTGAAAATCCTGAAATTTCTAACCTGACCCTATTCAGGTATTTCACAAAAACAAGGGAAGATACCGGAATTGATTTTAATGTTCCTGAGTTTATATCAGACATAGCTTTTTCCATGGGACTTGCTGAAAATTCTAATGAAGTTCCGGTTGAAGCACAAATGCAGATCATTGCAATGATGAACTCTATTTATAATTTTGTTTCAGGTGAGAATTTCTATCGTTCAGTTATGAAAATTGACCATGAAGAATACAAAAAACATGCTAAAGAGACTCTGAAATTTTACTACAGAGCTCCTTTTAAGGATCTTGAATAATATTAGGGAATTTTTAATAACTGCCTTTGAACCTAAATTCTGCGTTATTAGAGATTTCTTATTTTAAATTTTCTTTATAGGGAACCTCTAATAATTAGAATTTTGGATAAAATACAAGGCATTTCAAAAAATAACGAGCCGACTTTATTACAGTTTTTTTTGGAAATAACAAAGTATTTTGCCAAAAGAACAGTTATTAGAGGTTCCCTATAGTTTATATTTTTCCGATTCAATCTGTCATAAATTGAAAAAGAAAAATTACATCACCTCTTTACTGAAATAGAGGAATACTTAACAGAGTTCATTTTTTTGATATCTTCGTAAAAAGATTTCATTTTTTCAGGGGTTAATTCAAGTACATTTATAGTAGTTTCTCTTATCAATTGAGTTTTGTTTTTAGAATTTATAATGTAACACTTTGAACTAAAAAACTCATTTTGAATTTCATATTTTTTAAAATCAATTTTAGTAATTATTTTATTTTTAGGAACGTTTATTATTTCTTTATATTCTTGTTTTAAACCATTGGCGTAATTTATAGTTCTGCCAGGAACATAATCACTGAAAAAATCTCTGAAAAATGGTGAAAGCAGGTAAATACTTTTATTTTTTCTTCTTACTACACACTCTTCATTGACAAATTTTATATCAGCATAGGTATTCTTATTGTCGTAGGAATTATAAACAACAGAGTTTACAATATTTTTAGGGGAATTCTCATTAAATATTTTTTGTATATATCTTTTTTTGCTATTGTATGACCTCTTAAAAAAATAATTTCTTATAAATGGAGAATAGTATTTTTTAAATGAAAGCTTAGCTTTGAATAATGAATCCATACTGTTTGGATCTATTGTTGTTTCCATTTGTAAAAGACGGGTTTTATACTTCGCTTCAGGAATATTAACAATTTTTCCACTATTAATTGATAATGCCTTCAAATTGAAAAAAGCTGTTGAAATTTCTCCTATATCTGAATCCTTCCATAGTGGGAAAATTATTTCTTTTTTTGAATCTAAATCAACCTGAATTAGAACATTGCTTAGAAAAATACTGGCAGGACAACTGAAATCAAACCCTCCGGCACCCTTATTTCTGGTAACTAACAGATCTGTTTTTATTCCCGCTGTTTTTAGCATTTCATTCAATAAATATGTAACTTCCAGATGATTTCCCTGCTTATATCTAAATACTTTTTCAAGGTTAATGTTTTTCTTAGAATATTTTTCAAAAGAAATATTTCTGTGAATATAATTAAGGATCATTTCTACTTTATCCCGATCAGACTCAGCATCCTTAGTTAAGTATTCTACCTGCTCCTTGATCTTATTCTTGGATTGAAAAAAAGATTCTGATAAATATTTCTTTTTAAATCTTTTTGAAAGAAGTTTCCAATCCGGAGCACGATAGTATTTCAGATAACTGTCTAAAACGCATAATACTCTTGGTGAATTTTCCCTACTATATTTATAATCAAATACATCATAAAATGGTGGTATATTCTCTTTATCCCAAACCATAACCTTATTTCCGAAGGTAGAAAAATTAAGTGTATTTTTCACCCCTCCATAGGTTTTGAATTTATATATTAAATCACCTTCAGTAGTTAGTGTTAATCTTCTTTTTGCAACAGGAATAACTTCCTGAAACCAATTCTCCATATATGTATATGTTTGATGAGAGAATGTAGTTAAAGAGATCTCTATTACTGAACCCTTTTGTACATTTGGAATCATAAGTTTTCTTGTTTCAATAAACTTTCTTTCAATTTTCGGGTTATCTACCTGTACTTCACCAGAAGGATTAAACAACCTTACTTTCAAATTTCTAATCTTATTACCAAATCCGGGTAACTTAACGGTTCCATATTTCATCCCCTCTTTTGTGAGGATATGTAGTTTTAGATTATACTTATAGCTTGTTGCAAAACGATAATTGGACATATCGAATTTGGATTTGATTTGCATTTCGTAATATTCATAGACGGCATCATAATCCTTCCAAGTATCTTTATTAAAGGGTTTACTGTAATTCAGGTCAATGTTGGGTGTTTTTACACATGCTGATAATGACATAAAAAATAATATTAATAGTAATCTCAAAAACTTCATTTCGCCTCTCTTTAATTCCAAGCAACTGCTTTCATTATTTTAGTCTGATTTTTCTTAATGCTCTCAAATACACTATTACTAACTGTATGTTTCTTTGATATCTGGCTATATTGTCGGTATACTTTATTTTTCTTAAAACCTATAAAACATTGCGAATAGGGTAAATTTTGACTATTAGAATTTACTTCCTCTATGTTCTTAGGAAAAATCCATACATCCTTTTGATTGAATTGTTCAAAATATGTTTTTCCATAAATGATTTTATCTCTGTTTGTATTGTTATAATTATATACCGAGGGGGTGCTGAGCTTAAATCCTCCTGAATCAACCTGAAGGAAACTCTCCTGAAATGAACTTTTATAATTTATCTCAATATTTTCACAGTAATAAATGATTAATTTTATATCAAACGGTTTGATGCCAAAACTCTGCTGAAGATATTTTGCAGCAAGAGTTTTTTTCTGTGTTGTGGGGTATCTTTTTAATTTGTTATATAAATTCAATGCTGCTTTTCCATAAAGAGATACTTTACCATTACTCATCCAGATTTTTTTTGTTTTATTAAAATCTATTTTTGTTTCAGTTTCAATTTCATTTTTGTAATCATCATCCCTTTCGATCACTTGAATCCTTGATTTACCCGGGCTTAAAATGAAAGCTTTCCTGCCAATCAGATGGTAGTATGAATTATTTGAATTGCTGTGTGTATTTGTTCCATCGAGAAATTTTTTTAAATTATCAACTTCAGAAAAAGAGATCATATGATTAAAGGAACCAAGATTTGGATAATTGTTTAACAGTTGAGCATTACCGCGGGTTTTTACAAGTGCCAGATTACACTTAATAGAGTTCTGCTCCAGAAGAACTTTTATTAATGAATTAATCTCTTTGCAATCACCATAACCATTTTTGAGTACATTTGAAGTATTTCTTGGGATAAAAGCATATTTTCCATGTGTATCTAAATTATAACGAACTCTATTTGTAATTCCATCAAAGCTGTTTTCTATTAATTGCCTTTTACCTTTTGATACCCTAAGTAGACTTGAAGCAAGGTTTTTTATCTCTGTAGACTCATCCATTGCATCTTTGACAAGTTTTAGATAGTGATCTCCTAATTCTTTCCAGGAATACGATTTTTTACCTTTTGGAGGAAGACTGAAATTTAATGATGCATACCAGTTCTCTGGTAAATCAACTTTGGCATTAATATGAGTGGAATTCAAACCTTTTACTTCTATTTCAAAGGTTGCCAAATCCTTTACAGTTTCAAAATTTCTTTCAACATCTATATTTTCTTTATTCTCAAATCCAAAATTAAGTTGATTATCAACTGGATACCTAAACCTGATTATTTTATTCATTTGTGGATATCTTGAACGAATAAAGAGCCTGCTTAAGAATTCAGGTCTGGAATATCTTTTAATTGATACAATTTTGAGCAGCACACCTTTTCTGTAATCTGGTATTTTAACAGTATATTTATAATTTCCATCAATTATTTTTCTCTTTTTTATTTTTCGCTGGGAATTATTTTGAACATCACTTGAGAAGTGGTGTTCAGATTTATCTGGATAATAAACATCAACATCTAATTTCTCAATTTTTACATAGAAATTATTTTCATGAATTGAATACTCTTCTAATAATCCAGGATTTTTCTTATTAATATAGAACCATTTAGTTTCTTTAACAACAGCCTGGTTTCCGGTTTCTTTATTGTAAAATGATATTTCTGTTAAATTATTTAATCCAATTACAGCTCTGTTGCTCCATTTAAACGAGGACTTTTTGGATTGATCTCTGTATTTGTTTATAGTTTGAGTATCTAAAGTTGTATTGCATGATGATATTAAAAACAGTGAACAAATAATTATAATTGTTCTATTGTAAAACCTAAAAAACATTCTAAAAAAAACCCTTCAATTATTAAATAAGATAAACTTGGAAAGTATTTTATATCATAAATTATGTCAATATAATCCGTACTTTAAACTTCTAAATACATCAATAATTAACCAAGAAAATAAATCATCTGATTGGGATGATACAGATATGAAATTGTATATTAGAACGTTGAAGAAGATCCCGAGAGAACATAGATTTCATTTGGTTGAAATTTTAGCAAAAAACAAAGAATGGGAAAAATACTATCAAGCAACACGCAAGAAACTCTGAAGTTAACAGAGCACATTTAAGGAAGCTATATAATCTATAGTTAGAATTTTATATTTAAACCTACACACCCTATCCATCTTTCGCCTTCGTCTTCATCACCAGTCACGTAATATTTGGCTGATATAACTAACTGAACATGATCAGAAACAGTGAACATAAAACCTGCTTCAGGATAAATACCAACTAAATAGTCTTTTCCAGTAGATTTTGTTTCACCATATTCATCAATTACCCCATCTTCATCATTATCAATTCCATCTTTATCAGCAGATTCAGTTTCTTCATGGGCTCCACAGAAAACATGTGCTCCAATAAATGGTGTAAACTTACCAGGTAAATGAAATCTCATTCCAACTGAAGCACCAGCATACTTTGTCCTCATTGAATAATTCACAACTAAGCATCGTTGTATACCATCCGGAATTACTATAAACTCCAACTTTTATTAATCCAAAATCAGGCTTGTTCTTCCCCCAACTTCCATAAAATATCCATCAGGTAAAGATTTTTTTCCTTGTTTGGGATTTTTATTTAATTGTGCAAAACTTATGGATGGAAAAATTATTAATACAATAATAAGTAGTTTAATATATCTTTGAAACATTGACACAGGTTCCTTTTTTTTATTTCTCAACGCAAATAGTATCTGCCTGTAGATCATATTGTAAAAACATATAAACTGTATATTAGCCTTTGTAAACTACAATTAACTCACATAGCGTATTTAGATATTAATTTAATTTAAATGAAACAACTCACTTTTCTATAAAATTTAATTAAGGCAATTTCCCATTGACATCTGTGTCAATGTATTTTAATAATTGATTACATCATATGATGTAATCAATTATTAATGCCATATGATGTTTAGTCAAATCGATATTAAAATCCGGTGAATAATGTCGGAAACATACAGAACGTTGAATTTCAATATTTAAGAAAAGTTGTACCTGAATATTTCCATAGTAGAAAAGATTTACAAAATATATCGGTAATCTCAATTAAACATCATTTTGAGATTATTCATCATTACAAAATGGAGGTAACAAATGAGTACACCAGCATTTATCTATGATGCCATTCGAACGCCACGTGGAAAAGGCAAAAAAGATGGTTCATTACATGAAGTTAAGCCAATCAGTTTGTTAACCGGACTTCTGAAATCCCTGCAGGAAAAACACGATTTAGACACCTCGAAAGTTGATGATCTGGTTATTGGATGTGTAACACCAGTTGGAGAGCAGGGCTCAAATATCGCAAAAACAGCAGTACTCGCAGCCGGGTGGGATGATAAAGTTGCTGGTATGCAGATGGATAGATTCTGTGCTTCATCTTTAGAAACATCAGCGATAGCAACAATGAAAATTATGAGTGGTTGGGAGAACATAGTAGTTGCAGGAGGACTTGAAAGTATGTCCAGGATTCCATTAGGTTCAAATGGAGCTCCCTGGGCTGAGGATCCTCAAACTGCAATGGACACTGGTTTTGTTCCCCAGGGTATTGGCGCTGATCTGATCGCAACAATAGAGGGGTTTTCAAGGGAAGATGTTGATGCATTTGCGGTTAGTTCACAGAAAAAAGCACATTCAGCTCAGGAAAACGGATATTTTGATAATTCTGTTGTCCCTGTTAAAGACGAGAATGGTTTTACCATATTAGACAAAGATGAATTTATCAGACCCAACACCACAGTAGAAAATCTTGCTAAATTAAATCCATCTTTTGAATTTGTTGGTTCTTTGGGTTTTAATGCTGTTGCACTCTCTAAATATCCACATCTTCCAGCTATAAATCATGTACACCATGCAGGGAACTCTTCAGGAATAGTTGATGGAGCATGTTTATTACTTTTTGGAAATGAAAAAGCCGGAAAAGATATGGGTCTTACGCCACGAGGTCGTATTGTTTCATCATCTGTTACCAGTACAGAGCCAACCATTATGCTTACAGGTCCTGCTCCGGCAACATATAAAGCACTTGAAGTTGCTGGGTTAACACTTGATGATATCGACCTTTTCGAAGTTAATGAAGCCTTTGCTTCAGTTACAATGAGATTCCAGAAAGAGACAGGGGTTCCATGGGAAAAAATTAATGTAAATGGTGGGTCGATTGCTCTTGGGCATCCACTTGGTGCAACAGGTGGAATTCTTATTGGTACTGTTTTGGATGAACTTGAAAGACAGAATTTAAGATATGGTCTTTGCACAATGTGTGCTGGCGGGGGAATTGGTATCGCCACAATAGTCGAGAGAATATAACAGACAATTCACAAAATATTATAGGTGAAGATATGACTGGTTTTATATATGAAAAAAATGAGCAGGACATTGTGACTATTACGATGGATATGGAAGGTCCTGTCAACACAATGAACGAAAAATATATGGAGTTAATGGCTGAAACCATTGAACGCCTGGAAAGTGAAAAAGATAGTTTCAAAGGTGTAATTATAGCCTCCGCCAAGAAAACATTTTTTGCAGGTGGCGATCTCAATAACCTGTTGGCAATCAATAAGGGCGATGAAGAGGAGTTCTTCAAAGCCAATGAAATTAATAAACAATACTTGAGACGCCTTGAAAAGCTTGGTAAACCTGTTGTTGCCGCAATTAATGGAGCTGCACTTGGAGGTGGTTGCGAAATCTGCCTTGCCTGTAACTACAGAGTCGCAATTAATGATCCAAAAAGTCAGATAGGAATGCCTGAAGTATCACTTGGTCTTCTTCCGGGAGCTGGTGGAGTTGTTCGAACTGTCAGAATGTTAGGGCTTCAAAATGCTCTTCCACTTCTGCTTGAAGGTAAAAGACTAAAGCCTGAAAGAGCTTTAAAAGCAGGTTTAATAGATGAACTTGCAGATGATGCAAATGATATGATTGAAAAAGCCGTTAAATATATCAATGCAAATCCAGAAGCAGTTCAACCCTTTGATGTGGATGGATATAAAATTCCTGGAGGCGATCTTAAAAATCCAAATGTTCTTCAGGTGGCTATGATAGCACCTTCCATGTTGCTGAAAAAGACCAAAGACTTAATGCCGGCACCAAAGAAAATACTATCTGTTGCAGTAGAAAGTTTAAGAGTAGATGTTGATACTGCACTTAGAATAGAAAGTCGTGGATTTACAAGCCTTATTACATCAGATGTTGCTAAAAATATGATCACTACTTTTTTCTTCCAGCTTAATGAACTTAATGCAGGAGGAAGCAGGCCCAAAGAGATAGAAAAAACAAAAGTTAAAAAAGTCGGTATTCTTGGCGCTGGTATGATGGGACAGGGAATAGCATATGTTTCTGCTAAGGCTGGTATAGAAGTTATTTTAAAAGACATTAGTATGGAAGCTGCAGAGATTGGTAAGGATTACAGCAGAAAAATCTGCGATAAACTTGTCAGTAAAAAGAGGATGGATGGGGCAAAAAAGGATGCTCTTCTTAACCTCATAAAACCTGTTGAAAAAGATGAAGAACTGGAAGGATGCGATCTCATCATAGAAGCAGTCTTTGAAAACATAGAGCTCAAGAAAAAACTGTTCAAAGATACTGAGAAATATCTAACCAAAAATGGAGTTTATGGCTCAAATACATCCACGCTTCCAATTACTGAACTTTCAAAAGCGGTTTCAAAACCAGAAAACTTTATTGGTCTGCACTTTTTCTCACCAGTTGAAAAAATGCCACTTCTTGAGATTATTACAAGCCATAAAACAAATGCCCAAACCCTTGCGAAATCATTTGATTATGCACAGCAAATAAAGAAAGTACCAATTGTAGTAAATGATTCAAGGGGATTTTTCACATCCCGTGTTTTTGGAACTTTCATAGATGAGGGGTGCAAACTTCTTAAAGAAGGTGTTGATCCGGTTTTAATAGATAAACTTGCTCGAATGGCAGGTATGCCGGTTGGGCCTCTTGAAATACATGATGAAGTAAGTCAGGAACTATCTAAAAAAGTCGCTGCGACAAATCGTGATCTTGATAAAATGATAGGGCAGGAATTTTCAGACATCCATCTATCTTCTGTTGAAGTTGGAAATAGAATGATAGATGAATTTGGAAGAGGCGGCCGTGCATATGGTGGTGGCTATTATGAATACCCGGAAAATGGTAAAAAATACATATGGCCAAAGCTATATGAACTATACCATAATCCAGAAGTTAATCTTCCCCACCAGGATATTAAAGATAGAATTCTTTTCAGACAGGTCATTGAATCATTAAAATGTTATGAAGAGGGAGTATTTGAATCTGTAATAAATGGTAATATAGGCTCAATAATGGGTATTGGTTTTCCTCCACATACAGGTGGAGTATTCCAGTTTATTAATACTTATGGTTTGAATAATTTTGTAAAAAGAGTAAGAGAGCTTTCAGATAAATATGGATCTGATTTTGAGGTTCCACAAATTTTACTTGATAGAGCTGAAAAAGAGGAGTTATTTGTTTAGTCTGTTTTTAAAAGGTCCAGAACACTTCTTTTAAAGAGTAATAAATAGAATTGAAAAATACTGGAGTACCTTTAGCGGGTACTCCAATATTTCAAAAAGAGTATAAAATTGGTAGTTATAATTTTTTAACATATTTAAGGGAATCTCTAATAACTGATCTTTTGGCAAAATACTTTGTTATTTCCAAAAAAAACTGTAATAAAATCGGCTCGTTATTTTTTAAAATGCCTTGTATTTTAACCAAAATTCTAATTATTAGAGGTTCCCTATAGATAATAATGAAATTTACGGAGCTGCTCTTGATGTCTTAAAAGAAGAACCACCAAATATTAAAAATCCTGTTCTTAACAATAAGAAAATTGTTGTAACTCCACATAATGCATGGGCTACGCACGAATCAAGGAAGAGATTACTTAATATTGCAATTAAGAATGTAGATGCCTTTATTAAAGGAAGGCCTGAAAATGTAATTAATGGATTGTAAAAAAAGCAGCCGAACTGCTTTTTTTACAATAAAAATATAATCTAACGAGTGTAAACATTTGATCTAAGAATGCTTAACTGATTTACATAGAACTCTTTTGTAAGATGTCTATTGTCATATGATGTGCAGAATAGATCATTTAATTCATCTCGTGTAATATCATGTTCTTCTGAATCATAAAGATCACGAATGATTTCTATTTCATCTTCATCTGGTGCACCACATAGAAGAGATTTGGGAGGAATATTCAAGAAATCTGCTATATAGCAAATTCTGTCTATTGAGATTCCAACATTTCCAGTTTCTAACCTTGAAACATAAGATCTTGAAGTATCCATTGCACTTGCGAAACTACTTTGGTTGTAGCCTTCAACAGTTCTCCAAAATTTTATTCCTCTTCCAAGAGATGATAAAAATTTTTTCTCCTGATCATTTTTTGGGGACATATTAAACATTCTCCTTCATTAAAAAAATTTAAATTTGGATGTAAAAAATTATATAAATTTCTCTAAATTATGTCTATAGTGCTTTAATACTTAAAACGATAATTTATAAAGACTTACAAAATAAAATACATTTTGATAAAGTGTTTATTTATTTAACAAACATTTATACAGGTACATACCAAAAACTAATTAATTGTAAAATAAAAAAACGAAAAAGCACAGTTTTTTTTGTAGGTATTAATACCTACTGTAAAATATTATCTGATAGTTAACATGGTTTAAGCGCGCTGTGGTAAGGGGTTTGAGGTGTTTTGAAAATCAATAAATATAAATATCAAAAAACTAAAAAAAAGGTTTTTTTTGAATATCTAAATATAAAAAAAGGAAATGAAATACAAAAAACTATCATGAATCTTAATTCACAGTTTAAATAGAGTGAATTTAATAAATCGATTCGAGTTTTTTCATAGGTATTACAAAAAAAATACAAAACATTTTTTAGTGTAATATTTAAATAATTGATATAACTTAAATAAAACTAAAATAGAGAAACGAAAGAGGCTTTCAATTGCGGGTTTACAATGTTTCAGATTTACATGTGGATTATAACGAAAATTTAAAATGGGTAAATGGAATATCAGAATTTGAATATAAAAATGATATACTGATATTGAATGGGGACATTTCTGATAAAATAACACTAATTGCAGATGTTTTTAAAAAGTTAAAAAAGTGTTTTTCATATATTATGTTTGTCCCTGGAAATCATGATTTGTGGGTAAGAGAAGGATCTGCAAATTCTGTGGAAAAATTTCAGGAAATACAGAAAGTAGCTGATGAATATGGAATTCATACAGAAGAGGTTAGCTTCAATAAATTGAGAATTGTCCCATTATTAGGTTGGTATGATTATAGTTTTGGTTTGCCAACTGATAATCTTCATAATATGTGGAATGATTTTAATTTTTGCAACTGGCCTGATGATTATGATTATTTTCTTATAACCGAGATGTTTACCAATCTTAATAAAATAAATAAGAAACAAGATGATGAATTTGTCATATCATTTTCTCATTTTTTACCTAACATTGACGTTATGCCACCTTTTATACCAACAGATAAAAGATTTATATATCCGGTTTTAGGATCCAATCTTATTGGAGAACAGGTTAAAAAGCTTGAATCTGATATTCATATCTACGGACACAGTCATGTTAACAATAAAGTAATTATAGATAATACTTTGTACATTAATAATGCATATGGTTATCCTTCTGAAAAAAATATATGCTGTAAAAAAATTGTTAAGATCTATGAATTTTGATAGAAAAAGTTGCCGTATTGTAAGATTTGCAACATAATAAAAATTTGAATAGGTAAATATATTAATATTAATTATAAGGGATTAAAATATGAAAACTTCTATTAAATTGAAAATATTTGGTGTTTTCCTTGTTATCGGCCTGATAATATTTGGCTACTTCTATTTCAAATATTTCTTTTCTGAAGAACAGAAAAATATAACAAAGAGAAAAATAGAGAACCTACAGGGCCTAAATTTAAAGGTAACTGTTTTTGGAATGGATGGAAAAATTTTAGCGACTTATAAAAATGTTGGTAAAATAACAAGTGCAACAGATGGACGAAACTATACGTATTTCAGAACAAGTGATGATAGATATGTTCAGATTCCTAATTCTGTCTGGTATATAGCTGAAGATCAAAAAAATTGATGGTGAAGATGGAAGTATATTAGAAATTCCCTTGATATGCTTCCATAATAATAACACCTTGTTTGTAACCTAAACCTCCATTACCATGAACCAGGCCGTATCGCTTTTTTTCTTTTTTAAGGCAGTTGAACATTTCAATAATAGCATTTAATGATGGGTTATTCCATGGAGCCTTGGAAAGATTCATACCACCTGTAATTGTTATTTCATGATATTTAAGGAAAGTTGATATTTCATCAATTGATTTAATTAGCTTTGATTTTAGAAGGAAAGCTACGGGAACAATTGGGTAGCATGTATAAACTTCCATTAATGCATTTTTATTTAAAAACTCTTTAAAGAATTCTATCCCGGAGTTTTTAAGGGCTTCTGAAATAGAATTTTCCAGATGTTTGTAATCTTTAATTTGATGTATATTTTTTTGTCCATCTAAAACTTCACCAAAACCGGTTCCAAGTATTTTTAAACAATTGTTTTTGTGCATATATATATATTTGTTGTTAGAAATAACCAATTGTCCCTCAAAATCTACAACGGGGTTTGCACAATCTACTCCTCTGAAGAGTCCTGTAATATAATTAAACCATTTCTCATCAGGTTTATAATCTTTATGACGTCTCTTAAAAGTTTTTAAATAATTTGAAAACAGATCTTCGGCAAAATTTTTGAATTTTGTTTCAGTAAAATTTTCTTTTAGTATGAACTCGTTCGCTATTTCATTATATAATGATGGAATAGATTCATTATATATGGACATTTTTTTGTTTCTATTTTCCTTTGAGTAATCAGATTTAATATGATCTTTACCCTTAATAATAATGAAATCATATAACTCATCTTTTATAAGTTTATCAGCATATATAACTGCTTCAACAGGAGCACATCCACTTCTGAAATGATTACCTTCCAATTCTGAGTGCCACTCTGTTTCAAGGGGATCAATATATAATTCATTAAAATTTAAATTTTCAGTTTTAATCCTCTCTATTAACTCATCTGTTTCATTCGTATTTCCAATTCCATCAACAATTTTATCAGCAGCAATTATAAATGAATCCATATATAAAAAGTTCCTATAATACTTTAGTCTCAGAAGTTGACAAAAATAGACCTTTGATCTAATCATTATCAGGTCTATTTGATTTATATTATTGGTATCTTAACAGTTTGAGCCGATTCTAAAAGTAAAATTTTATAAATATAATAATTTGGAGGTTTTTTAAATGGAGTATGAAAATATTCTTTTAGGTGTTGAAGATGGAATTGCAACAATTACTTTTAACAGACCAAAAGCTTTAAATGCTTTAAACGCACCACTTGTTAGAGATTTAAGTGATGCGATAAAAAAAGTCTCTGAAGATGAAGATATCAGATGTCTTATACTTACTGGTAGTGGAGATAAAGCTTTTGTTGCAGGAGCAGATATTGTTGAGCTAACAAAATTTAACTCTTTGCAGGCAAAAAATCATATACATTTTGTACAATCAACTTTTGATAATTTACAAAAACTATCTGTACCAGTGATAGCAGCAGTCAATGGATTTGCTCTTGGTGGTGGTCTTGAAGTGGCCATGTCATGTGATTTTATCTATGCATCAGATAATGCTAAATTTGGACTTCCTGAAATTAACCTTGGTTTAATCCCTGGTTTTGGTGGAACACAAAGACTGCCTAGAATGATTGGACCCAACCTGGCCAAAGAGATGCTGTTTACCGGAAAAATGATAGATGCACAAGAAGCAAACTCAATTGGACTTGTTAATAAGGTGATGCCTCAGTCAGAGCTTATGGATACTGTATTAAAAACTGCAAAAACTATTGCATCAAAAGGGAAAGTATCATTAAGAGCCGCAAAGCAAACAGTAAATTCAGGTTTAAATGTTGATCTTGAGACTGGTTGTAAAATGGAAGCTGATATTTTCTCGATCTGCATATCAAGTGAAGATGCAAAAGAGGGTACAACAGCATTTCTTGAAAAAAGAAAAGCTGAATTCAAAGGTACTTACAACTCTTAGAATTCAAATGACAGTATTAAGTGTATTTTTTTAATACTGTCATTTTTCATATTTTAAAATAACAGAAGCTTTGATTTATTCAAGAGCTTTCCCTGCTTTATCTATAGCATTTTCTATTTTTCTCTCTGTTCCGATCACTTTATAGATTACTTTATCGATTGATTTGCCTACTTTTTGAAATGAACTGTATTTTGTTACAAGAAAAGCAATAATGATGCATACTATTAAAGGTACAATAACAAGTTTAAAACTTTTTTTGAAAAATTTCATAGTCGTCTCCAAATTAGTGTATGTCTTATGAGAACCTATAATTAGAATTTTGATTGAAATACAAGGTATTAGAAAAAATAACAAACCGGTTCGTTTATAAAAAAGGTTATATTCTATAAAGTTTACAGTTTTTTTTCTTAATATACCCCCATTGTTTTGTTTTTATTCATTTTAAAACAACTTAAGTAGTTCGGTTAAAAGGCAGTTATTGATTCCCTTAATAATTTTACACAATAGATCTTATTTGTAAATATCAATTAATAATAACTTGTACATCAGGTTCTATAATTTATAAGAACCTTATTGTAAATTCTATTATTTATCAAATAGTTAAACTGGAATTTGATTGTAGTAAAAACTGTTTAGTGGAATTTGTTGACAGAACCACTTGAATTTTATTTCCATAGATTATAAGTGTTTTACCAAATATTTTCGGAACCATAGGGAAAAGTTAATCTTGATTTTTATTAAGGAGATTTTAAAATGATTTACAATATTGAATATGAGACAATGCCAAGGGAGGCAATTGAAGCTATTCAGTTAAAAAGACTAAAAGCAACTTTAGATAATGTATATGCAACGGTTCCGTTCTATAAAGAGAAATTTAAAGAAGCTGGAATGGAACCCTCTGACATTAAAACTTTGAAAGATCTTTCAAAGGTTCCTTTTACAGTAAAGCAGGATTTAAGAGACAACTACCCATATGGAATGTTTGCAGTTCCTATGAATAATGTTGTTAGAATTCATGCCTCTTCAGGAACTACCGGAAGTCCAACAGTAGTAGGCTATACAAAAAGAGATATCAAAACATGGTCTGAGTTAATGGCAAGATCACTTGCCGCTGGTGGTGCAACTCCCGGGGATATTATTCATAATGCCTATGGATATGGTCTTTTTACAGGTGGGCTTGGAGTTCATTATGGAGCTGAAGAGTTAGGTGCTTCTGTAATTCCGGTTTCAGGTGGTAATACAAAAAGGCAGATTGTTATTATGAAGGATTTTGGTCCAACAATTTTAACAGCAACTCCATCTTACACCCTTCATCTTGCGGAAGTTGCAAATGACATGGGTATTGATTTTAAAGATTTGAATTTCAAGTTTGGTATATTTGGAGCAGAACCATGGTCTGAAACCATGCGTCAGGATATTCAGAATAAATTAGGCATTACCGCTTGTGATATATACGGACTTAGTGAAGTTATGGGGCCAGGTGTTGCCATTGAATGTTTTGAGGCACAAAAAGGTCTTCATGTATTTGAAGATCATTTTATAGCGGAGATAATAGATCCTGAAACGGAAGAGGTTCTTCCCTATGGTGAAATGGGAGAATTGGTTTTTACATCTATAACAAAAGAAGCTTTTCCAATAATAAGATACAGAACAAGAGATATTACGTCACTGTCGGTAGAGCCTTGTATTTGTGGGAGGACACATGTTAGAATGAACAAAGTTAGTGGTAGAACCGATGATATGTTGATTATTAGAGGTGTAAATGTATTTCCTTCTCAAATTGAAAGTGTTTTGATGAAATCAAATGAAATTGCTCCCCATTATCAATTGATTGTTGATAGGGAAGGAAATCTTGATAATCTTACTGTTAAGGTTGAGATCGATGAAGCTCACTTTGCAGATGAAGTAAAGCAACTTCAGAATCTCAGCAACAAAATTTCACATAATATCAAAGAGTATTTAGGTGTTTCTGCAAAAGTTAAGCTTGTTGAACCAAAATCTATTGCAAGAAGTGAAGGAAAAGCTGTAAGGGTTATAGACAATAGAAAATTATAAAGGAAGTAGTATTTAATCCTAAAGGGAACTATAATAACCGCTTTTTAACTGAACTACTTAAGTTGTTTTAAAAAGAATAAAAACAAAACAACGGGGTATATTATGAAAAAAAAATGTTGTAAAATAAGCTCATTATTTTTTCTAATGCAGAGATTTTATAAAACAAAAGTTTTATAATCTGTATTTCAATAAAAAATTATAGTTATTAGAGGTTCCCTAAACATATTTCCGGAGGGATTTTATGAAAGTTGAACAGATATCAATTTTTCTTGAGAATAAAGAGGGCAGGATTGCAGAAGTTACATCTATTTTATATAAAGCAGATGTAAATATCAGAGCACTATCACTTGCAGATACAAATGATTTTGGCGTTTTAAGATTGATTGTTGATAAACCTGAAATTGCAGAAAAAGCATTAAAAGACAACGAGTTCACAGTTGGAAAAACCAATGTAGTTGCTGTTGAAGTTGATGATCAACCTGGGGGATTACACAAGATACTTACAATATTGGATGAAGAGAAAATCAATGTTGAATATATGTATGCCTATGTACCTAAAAATGTTGAGAAACCGATAATGATTTTTAGATTTGATAATATAGAAGCTGCAATTAATGTTCTTGAAAGCAACAATATCAAGGTTGTTTCTAATACTGCATTCTAAAAAACAAATATGAAATATTTAAAGATCTGCCTGGTAAGTTAAATTGCCAGGCATTTCTGTTTTAATGGAATCTCTAATAACTGATCTTTTAGCGAAATACTTAAGTTGTTCAAAAAACGGAACAACAGAATTATTTCCAAAAAAAAACTGTAATAAAATCGGCTCGTTATTTTTGGAAATGCAGAGATTTTATAAAACTAAAAGCTTTTATAATCTGAATTTCATCCAAAATTCTAATTATTAGAGAGGTCACCTTAAGGTAACTAAATGAATCCGATTTACACAGGAATAGAAGAGGATATAGAAAAAAAGATATTGTATGGCCTTTCCTGTGAATGGGATTTGGTTGTTAACGAGCTTGAATTTAAATATTCAGGAAGACTGAAAAAACCATCATTTAGTATAGATCACTATAAAAATATCCTCGCACAGTACAAACCATCAAAAAATGAAATAGGCTTTAGCAGGCAATTTGTTATGTCATGCTCCTGGGATTCAGTCAGAGAGGTTTTGATTCATGAAATAGCCCACCAGTTTGATTTCCAGATCTTTAATAATAATAGTAAACCACATGGTGATACATTTAAAACAGCATGTGGAATATTAAATGCAGACCCATTAGCGAGCGGAAATTATAAAACTTTAAAAGAAAAAATTACAGAGAATGATGAATTATCTGAAAATGATAAATTACTGATAAAAGTTAAAAAACTCATGGCACTTGCCAGGAGTACAAATAGAAATGAAGCAGAAAGTGCAATGGCTAAAGCACACAGTTTAATCGAAAAATATAATATTGACCTTATAAATAGTTCAGTAAAAAGAAATTTTAATACTATTTTTATCGGGAAACCTGCATTAAGGCATTTTAAAGAAACCTACTATATGGCTCAACTTTTAACAGATTTTTACTATGTTGAAGGGATTTGGGTGTCCTCTTTTGTTGTTGAAAAAGGTAAGATGGGAAAAGTATTTGAAATAAGTGGAACTGTACAAAATTTAAAAATAACCTCCTATGTTAATGATTTCATAAACAGATATATTGAGATGAAATGGGCAGAGTATAAAAAAGATAAAAAACTGAACAGGTATAGAAAAACGGATTTTGCAATTGGAATCATTGAAGGCTTTCGAACTAAACTTGAAAACAAAAAAACAGAGAGTAACGGTGATTACACAAAATCATTAATAAAAGTTGAAGATAAAGATCTGTTTGAATATTACAATAGAAGGTACCCCAGACAAAGAACCATCCAAAGAAAATCATCATTCCATGATAAAGGTATTATAAATGATGGTATCAAAATTGGAAAAAAGCTGATCATCTCAGAAGGTATTGAAGAAAAAATTAAAAATACCAACCATCTCCTCACATAAATCAGCGTATAAAATCAGAAAAAGATCAAGTAATCCTGATTACAAAATTTAAATTTAAATAATAAAAATAATTTATATCATATTAAATCAATAACTTCTGTATTTAAATGAATTATATTTTAAAAAGTGATTCCGTTTTTGGGTAAAATGGACTATTTATTTTTAGATTATTTATGTTAGAAATGCGTTCAGAATATTAAGGAGATTACTCTCTGTTCATTGTTAAAAAAGACTTGAATGTTGGAATACAGTGTGATAGCGATTAGTCGTAGAAAAAGTAATACCCCACTGAACTTAACCTGTTTTCTTTGAAAGGAATTTTTTGAGATGACCTCAAAGAAAGAACTAAAAATAGCTTTTAGTATGGCCATTTTATTGTTTATTGTAGGGGTGTTTTGTTACTCGGCCTTTTCATCAACAAAACCTGCGCAACCAGTTAGACTTATGTTTAAGTGCGTTGCCGGTAATGTTCTTTTTGACCATGCAACTCATGCAGAGGAAAAAGGTAAATATGATGCATCATGTGATGATTGTCACCATGAAGAATCAGATGATGCTGATAATCAAACCTGCGGTGAGTGCCATAAAAGAGAGGGAACAGAGGACGTTGAAACTAAACGATCCGATGCTTTCCATGGTCAGTGCATTGAATGCCATAAAGAAAAAGAACTTGGTCCTGTTGAATGTAGCAAATGTCATGTGATGTAAGTTTTGAAATTTTGTAACAGATAGAAAATTTTAAAGCTTTAATAGCCTAACAAAACGGTGAAGGTATCATGTTTTTGTTTACTATAAAATTAAAGGTTGAAATATGATTAAGAAATCATTATTTGGAGTTATTCCGCCATGTTTCTCTTATGACAGATATGGCGAGCACTCTGAATCAGTAACAATACAAACCCCCGACTCGGTAACGTTATTAATTGATAAAGAACATGATTATCCTGTTTCAAAAAGTATTTTAAAAGCAGGAGATCTTGTTATTCAAAATGAAGTTCTGAAAATTAATGACAATGCCATTAACTATGTTGTAACTCCAATCAGTGGTGAAATTTTAGAGATTTCACACTACTCTGGCTTTTACGGCCGTGAACATCATGCAATTAAGATAAAAGCCATTGATGATGGCAAAACAGATGATATTTTTGCAGTTTGTAAAGAAAAAGCAGATCTTGAAAATGCATTGAAGTACCTTAAGGGTATACCTGGATCACCGGATTTTAATGTTTTTAAAGATTTTAATATCAATACTGTAGTTATTAATTGTGCTGATTCTGATATGGGAGTTTTCACAAATCAGTTTATTCTTAACAACTCTGCAAATGACATTAAATCAGGTATTAAGAGTTTAAAATCGATTTCAGGAAATAAAGATCTTCGATTTATACTTGCAATTCCTGACAATTTAATGAAGCCTTCTGAACTTTCCGATTTTGATGAGGTTAAAGTTAATCAGAAATATCCTTCAGCATTCCCGATTCAAATCTGTGAAGATCTTTTGGGTATTAATGTTCCAGCAGGAACAACTACTGAAGAACAAGGGGTTGCTTTTTTCACATCCGAAACAGCAGCTTCCATTGGAAGCGCTTATATAAAAGGTGAAATACCATTTGAAAAAACTATTACAGTTACAAAAAAAGATGGCTCTATTGTTTTTGTAAAAGCAATGATGGGAACACCTTTGAATGCAATATTCAATGAACTTGATATAACACTTACAGATGGTGACAGAATTATTTCAGGTGGCCTTATGACCGGAAATTCGGTTTATTCCGAGTTTCAACCGGTTCTGGCTGATACGGATGGGCTAATCATTCAGGATAGTGCAGATGTTGTAATAGCATCTGATACTCCATGTATTAATTGCGGTGATTGTATCAGAGTATGTCCTTCTAAAATTCAAATAAGCATGCTTGTAAGATATATAGAGGCCGGAGAATATGAGGACGCTCAGGATATGTATGATCTGGACTCCTGTATTGAGTGTGGTATTTGCAGTTATGTTTGTGTTGCAAAAATTCCACTTCTACAATTTATAAAGCTTGCAAAGCATGAGCTTGGACTTAAGGAGTTAGAAATGGAGGAAACCGATGCTGAATAATAAATATATAGTTTCACATTCTCCATTTATCCATATTGGGAGTTGTATTTCAAACAGAAGCTATAATATTATGGCTGCTGCATTTCTTGCAATACTGCCCAGTTTTTTTACATATGGAGCACCAGCAATAGGTGCAGTTTGTCTTGCAATTTCATCAGCAATCCTGTGGGAACTTTTAATGAATGTAATTTCAAAAAGTGAATACACAATTGGTGATGGTAATGCTGCAACAATAGGAATTATTTTTTCCATGTTGCTACCAGCAACAGTTCCATGGTGGGTTGTTATAACAGGAACCGGAGTCGCTGTAGTGATGGGAAAAACAATTTATGGTGGAATTGGGGCAAACCCATTCAATCCGGTTTTAATTGGATACGCCTTACTAAAAATATCATGGGGAGATCTTCTATCTATAGATGAGTCTCTTTTGAACTATAATTTTGATTACACTATGGCTTCAGCAATCGATGCTTTAAAAAACATTGGTGTTGAATCAGTGGACAAATATACTCTTACAAACCTGTTTTTAGGTAACCAGGCAGGTGGTATGGGGGCAACCTGTGGATTAGCTTTATTAGCAGGTGGATTATATTTGATAGCAAGAGGAATGATAAGATGGGAAATCTGTGTATCTTTTCTAACAGGTATAATTCTTACATCTTTAATATTCAACCTTGCTGACCCAACCAAATTTGCCGGACCAATGTTCCACGTTTTTACAGGATTCACTCTTGTGGGAGCAATTTTCCTTGCAACTGAAGATTCATCATCTCCGGTTAATTTTGTACCAATGCTGATATATGGATTAGGTTGTGGGGTAATGATAATCTTAATAAGAAACATCGGAAAATTCCCGGATGGAGTTGTTCTATCAATTATTGTAATGAATATCGTAAGCCCTTTAATAGACAAAATAAGAACTAAGTCAAGGGGAAAGGGGTCTTATGCGTGAATTAATAAAAATGGTTGTCATTTTAACTATTCTTAGTTCCTTTTCTGGTGGAATTTTAGCTTATGTAAAAGATGTGACCGAAAAAGATATCGACATGCAGAGGTTAAAATTTGAAAAAGCTCCTGCTATTAAGGAGATACTTGCAAATGCAACAAACGACCCGTTAAAAGACAGATTTGTTGTAATGGATGGGAAAAAGAAAGTCAGTGTCTTTGTTGGAAAGGTTGATGAAAAGTTTAACTTTATTACCTTTGAAGCCCAGGGCAAGGGCTTTGGTGGTGATATGGGAGTTATGATTGGTGTTAACCTTGAAGAAGATAAAATCATTGGAATTGGTGTGACAACCCATTCGGAAACTCCTGGTATTGGTTCAAAGGCAAAAACAGACAAAGCATTTAAAGCTCAGTTTGTTGATATGGCCCTTGTTGAAAAATTCAGCGTTAAAGATGATGGTGGAGCTGTTGATACTATTTCAGGAGCAACTGTAACTTCTAAGGGTGTCTGTATTGCTCTTAATCAGGCATCAGCTTTATACAAAAGAATTAAACCTGAAATTCTTAAAAAAATTAATGAGTTACCTAAGTAGGAGTAAATCGATATGGCAAAAACATTAGCTCAGGAATTTACAAAAGGATTGTGGGATGAAATCCCCCCATTTCGTCTTGTATTAGGTCTATGTCCGGCGCTTGGTGTTTCCACTACTATGGAAAATGGAATAGGGATGGGCATAGCAACTACTTTTGTTTTGATATGTTCCAACATTCTTGTTTCTTTATTTAGAAATATTATACCTACAAAAGTTAGAATTGTTTGTTTTATAATAATAATTGCAACCTTTGTAACACTCGTTGAACTTTTAATGCAGGCTTATACCTACGAACTGTTTTTAAAACTCGGGGTTTTTATTCCACTAATAGTTGTTAACTGTGTTGTTTTAGGACGTGCAGAAGCCTTTGCATATAAAAATAAATTATTACCTTCATTAGCAGACGGTTTAGGAATTGGATTAGGATTTACCATGGCTCTTGGAGCTTTAGGCTTTGTAAGAGAAGTCTTAGGTACTGGCGCTTGCTACGGAGTTAATCTTATGGGAAGTTCATATAAGCCCTTTACATTTATGGTTGAAGCCCCGGGAGCTTTTGTGGCTTTAGGACTTATGCTCTGTTTAATGAATATGGTTGGGAAAAAGTAGGAGTTCATTATGGAATTAATTGTTCTTGCGATTAGTTGTATTTTTGTTAACAACATCCTTTTGGCTCAGTTTTTAGGAAATTGTCCATTTTTAGGAACTTCTAAAAAGATGGAAACAGCTATTGGAATGTCTATGGCTGTTATATTTGTTCTGGTTATGGCTGGAATTATTACATGGGTTACAGAAGAGTATTTTCTAAAACAATATGGTTTGCAATATTTAAGAACTATCTCTTTTATTCTTGTTATTGCAGCTTTAGTTCAGTTCGTTGAGATGTTTTTAAAGAAGAGTATTCCAGCCCTTTATGCTGGTCTTGGAATTTTTCTTCCTCTTATTACAACAAACTGTGCTGTTATGGGTGTTTGTCTCATAAATATAAAAGAAGAATACACTTTTATTGAAGCTTTGGTTTCATCAATCAGTTATGCAGTTGGTTTTGGTCTGGCACTTGTTTTATTCGCTGGTGTAAGAGAGCGGATATTACTTGCAAGAGTACCCAGACCTTTGCAGGATACATCAATTGGACTAATTACTGCAGGTATGTTAGCACTTGCATTTTACGCTTTTAAGGGGATGGTATAAGCTCTTTTGAGCTTATTACCACACCTAACAAAAGGGTGAAGTAGTATTTATATAATTTCAAAATAAACACTGAAAGGATAATATCCTTTAAGGAGTTTTATCATGGTAGAAGCTATTCTGTTGATGCTTGGAATGGGAGTAGTGTGCGGTTCAATACTAAGTATTGCCTCCAAAGTATTCTATGTATATGAAGATCCCAGAATTGCAGAAGTTGAAGGTGTTCTTGCTGGTGCAAACTGCGGCGCATGTGGTTATGCAGGATGTTCAGCAGCAGCTGAAGCTGTTGTAAGTGGAGAAGATACAGCAGGTGTTTGTGTTATATCAGGAACTGAAGTTGCAGAACTTGTGGGCGGTATTATGGGCCTTGAAGTAGGCGTTGCTGAACCATTACTTTCTGTAAATTATTGTGATGGCGGATCAAGGGCTGATGATAAATATTATTACTCTGGTATTCACACATGTGCAGCAACTGAATCTATGTATGGTGGAAAAAGAGTATGTAGTGTTGGTTGTTTAGGTCTTGGTGATTGCGTTAAATCCTGCGCTTTTGGTGCCATTGAAATGGGAAAAAATGGATATCCTGAAGTTAAAGAGGGTAAATGTGTTGGATGTGGTGCATGTGAAACAGCTTGCCCTAAAGATATTTTAAAAGTACGAACAATGACTGAGAGGCTACTCTCATTTAATAAAGAAACGGATGCATTAGCACCGTGTCAGCAAACATGTCCTGCTGAGATCGATATCTCAAGATATATAGATCAGATCAGAACCGGTGATTATGAAGGTGCTGTAAATACAATCAGAGAAAGAAATCCACTTCTTCTTTCATGTGGACGTGTTTGTCCCCATCCTTGTGAAGATATGTGCCGAAGAGGAGTCGAAGAGGATGCAGTTTCAATAAACCAGTTAAAACGATTTGCTGCTGATTATGAAATGAATTCCGGCAAAAGATTTCCAATATCATGCGCTCCCGATACAGGAAAAAAAGTAGCTGTTGTTGGTGGTGGACCCGCTGGTTTAAGCTGTGCTTTTTTCCTTAGAAGAATAGGGCACGATGTAACAATTTTTGACATGATGCCTAAATTAGGCGGTATGATTCGCTATGGTATCCCGGAATACAGACTTCCAAAAGAAGTTCTTGAATGGGAAATTGAAGGAATTACTGACCTGGGTATTAAAGTAAAATCAAATGTTAAACTTGGTCATGACTTTGATATAAGTTCTCTTGTGGCAGCAGAATTCGATGCTGTATTCCTTGGTATAGGAGCATGGAAGGATTACAATCTAAACATACCCGGTGAAGACTTTAAGGGTTGTTTTACAGGTATAGATTTCCTTACCAATTTTGCAACTTACCAACAGGAAGAGGGACTTGATCCTGTATTTATTGGAAAAAAATGCGTGGTTATTGGTGGTGGAAATACCGCAATTGATTGCGTTCGTACCCTTGTAAGATTAGGTGCTGAAGAAGTTTCAATAGTATACAGAAGAACAAGAAATGAAATGCCAGCTAATATGGTTGAAATTGAAGCTGCTGAACATGAAGGTATAAACTTCTATTTTCTGGCCGCTCCAACAAAAGTTATTGGCGATGATAACGGTAAAGCTACACATCTTGAATATTTAAAGATGGAGTTAGGTGAACCTGATGCAAGTGGAAGAAGAAGACCAGTTGCAATAGATGGATCTGAAACATTGCTTGAAATTGATATGATTGTTACAGCAATAGGCCAGGGACCAGATATTGGCTTTAAAACTGCTGAAGGTAAAAGAATTGGTGAACTTGAAACCACAAGATGGGATACAATAGATTCAGTAAATCCTGAAACTCTTCAAACAAATATTCCATACATCTTCACAGGTGGAGACTCTGCAACAGGTGCTTCATTAGTTGTTGAAGCAATCGGTGGAGGAAGAAGAGCCGCAAGGTCAATTAATCAGTTTTTAAATGGAGAAAAAGTAATTAATGAAGAAAATTCTCTGTTTAAAAGAAATATTCCAGGAACAATTTTTCCAAGTGTTGACGGTTTAGTTGGAACTACAAGGGCAACAATGCCTGAACTTGACGTTGATTACAGGATTAAATGTTTTGATGAAGCAGACCTTGTAATAACTGAAGAGACTGCAAAAAAAGAATCTAGTCGATGCTTGACATGCTGTAGAATTTGTTACAATAAAGACAAAGAAAAAGCAGCTTAATAAAGCTGATTAAGATAATTGAACACAGATCAACTGGTAAAATCTTTAAACTTATCATATACAGGTCGCAAACTTATATACGATCTGTGTTCAATACCTTATTATATCCAAGGGATAATCTAACCCCTTTGTTTTATAAAACTAAAACCTATATAAAATGAACAAAACTCTATTTATTTGAGCTACTAATATAAAATCAAATCAAAAAAAAAATCAATTTAAATAGTTTAAATTAAGACCTGTTTGATATTTCCCCTATCCTCTATAATGAACTCTTTTCTTAACAACTGCAGGTATGTTAGAGTGTAAATTAACTTTATATATATTTTATAAAGGGAATCATTAATTTTAATTCTTCATAGAATTATGTAATACAGATCAGCACTAAGAACCATAATTTTTAAATTTGCATTTCAATTTTTTAAACAAATAAAGGGAACCTCTAATAATTAGAATTTTGATTGAAATGCAAGGCGAGAGAAAAAATAACGAGCTGATTTTACTACAGTTATATTTTTTGAAAAACGCTGTAGTTCGATTAAAAGGTGGTTATTAGAGATTCCCTAAATCTCATTTTTTAAGGAGAAATAAGTATGAAAATCAATGTGAAAAATAATGTGGATTGGATAGGTAAAATTGACTGGGAATTAAGAAAATTTCACGGTGATGAATATTCAACTCACAGAGGATCATCTTATAATTCATATCTGATACAAGAAGAAAAAAATGTCGTAATAGATACAATCTGGAAACCATTTGCCAAAGATTACATAGAAAATCTAAAAACAGAGATAGATCTGAAAAAAATAGATTATATAATTGTGAATCACGCAGAAGTTGATCACAGCGGAAGTCTTCCCGAACTAATGTCACTTATTCCAGATACACCAATATACTGTACAAAAAATGCTCTTAGGTCAATCAAAGGTCACTATCATGAAGACTGGAATTTTAATCCCGTAAAAACTGGTGATTCAATTGATATTGGAAATGGTAAATCACTCGTATTTGTTGAGATGAGAATGCTTCACTGGCCGGATAGCATGGCAACATATTTAACAAAAGATAATGTTCTGTTCAGCAACGATGCATTCGGACAACATTATGCCAGCGAGTACATGTTTAATGATCTTGTTGATCAAAATGAATTGTTTACAGAATGCATAAAATATTATGCAAATATCTTAACCCCATTCAATAAGTTCGTTGAGAAGAAAATCAAAGAAGTGCTCGATATGAAAATTCCAATAGATATCATTGCTACAAGCCATGGCATTATCTGGAGGGACAATCCAACTCAAATTATAGAAAAATACCTGTCATGGGCAACAGCATACAAAGAAGACCAAATAACTATTCTTTATGACTCCATGTGGGATGCCACAAGAATTATGGCTGAAAACATTGCAAAAGGTATCAAAGCTAAAGATGACAAAGTTGATATTAAACTGTTCAACATAGCTAAAACAGATAAAAATGATATCTTAACAGAAGTTTTCAAATCCAAAATAATACTTGTTGGCTCCCCTACTATAAACCAGGGTATTACTGTTGCCACAGCAGGACTCCTTGAAGCAATCGAAGGCCTGAAGTTTAAAGGCAAAAAAGCCGCAGCATTCGGATCATACGGCTGGAGCGGAGAATCAGTTAAAAAAATTAATAAGGTACTGGAAAACTCAGGATTTGAAATGATTAATAAAGGGCTAAAATGCCTGTGGAAACCTGATACTGAAAGCATAGAACAATGCATCTCATTTGGAAATGAAATAGCAGGAAGTTAAATATGGTAACCTCTAAACCTATGCAATTAATATAACTTGAGAAAATAAGACTACAAAACAAAACTGGTAACCTCTAA
>JAAELO010000363.1 GCA_024226555.1 Desulfobacterales bacterium
AGTTGAATCTTCGTTGAATTGCATATTGTAAAGCTTAAAGTATTCACCCTTTTTTTCAAGAAGTTCTTTGTGGGTTCCCTCTTCAATTATATTTCCATTAACAATCACAATAATTCTGTTTGCGTAGGCTATTGTTGAAAGTCTGTGAGCAATAACAAATGTTGTTCTTCCCCTCATAAGATTTTCAAGCGCTTTCTGAACAACCTTTTCCGCTTCGGAATCAAGTGCTGATGTGGCTTCATCAAGAATAAGAATAGGTGCATCTTTGATCAATGCCCTTGCTATGGAAAGTCTTTGTTTTTGTCCACCTGAAAGTCTACTCCCGGATTCACCAATTACAGTATCAAACTTATCTGGAAGTTCCTGTATGAAATCATATGCATAAGCTGCTTTTGAAGCTTCTTCTATCTCTTCAATTGTAGCATCTCTTTTTCCATACATGATGTTATTTTTAATTGAGTCATTAAAGAGAATCGGTTCCTGAGTTACGATAGCAATCTGTTTTCTTAAAGATTTGATTGAAGCTTCTTTAACATCAAGCCCATCAATCAGTACAGATCCTGTTGCCACATCATAAAACCTTGGAATTAAATTTATAAGTGTGGATTTTCCGCCACCACTCATTCCAACAAGAGCTATAACTTCACCAGTATCAACTCTTATATTTATATCGTTTAAAACGGTCTCTTCATCATTATATCTGAAAGACACATCTTTAAACTCAACTCTGTGTGGTTCAAGTTTTATATCAACCGGGTTTTCACACTCATCAATATCGGTATCAAGTTCTATAATATCAAAAACTCTGTCAACAGCAGACATACCTTCCTGAACTACATTATTTACCTTGCTCAGTTTTTTTATTGGTTCATAAAGCATCATAACAGCAGTTAGAAATGAGAAAAAATTACCTGCTGTGGAGTATCCATTCATAACGGCAAAACCACCATACCAGATTACAAAAGCTATGGCACCTCCTCCCATAAACTCCATAAGTGGTGATGTCATTGCATTTGTAACAACTACTTTCATCTCAAGTTTGAATACATTGTTCGTTTGATCTTCAAACCTTTTCTTCTCGTAGCTTTCCATTCCAAATGCTTTTACAATCTTGTTACCTGATAGAGTTTCGAAAAGGAAAGCACCTAGAGAGGCATTTGCTTCCTGGGTCTTTGTACTCACCCTTCTGATTCTTTGTCCAAATTTTATTACAGGGTAGAAAACCATCGGAAGAATGACAAGGGCCACTATAGCCAACTGCCAGTCTCTGTAAAAAACAACAATTATTAATGCAAGAACTGTGAAAACATCTCTTAAGGTTCCTGTTACAGCAGATGAGACCATCCCTGTTATTAGAGTGATGTCATTTGTAATCCTTGACATTAATGCACCAGTGGTTTCTTTATAGAAAAAGGAAAGAGACTGATCCTGAATATGGCTATATAGTTTGTTCCGAAGTTTTAATATAATGCTTTTACCCACATAGACCATGAAATACTCCTGCCCATACATGGATATTCCTCTGATGAAGTAAAGACTTACTATGAGTATAGGTAGAAGTTTGAGCATTGTAACATTGTTTGTAACAAATATGTCATCTATGAGTGGCTTAACAAGGAAAGCAACACCTGCATTTGTGGTTGCCATAATAAGCATGAAAAAGATAGCAAGGAGAAAACTAAATTTTTTTTCTCCAATAAGTGTAAATATATATTTATGTCTGTCTTTTATAATATTATTTTTCATTTGATTAACGCGTAATTCCCCTACCGGAAGATTCTATGAAACTTACAAAATTATCAACTTCAGGAAAGGAGCTATCTGATTTAGCTTTTTCTATAGCCTCATTAAGGGTAAGACCTGTTCTAAAAACTGTTTTATAGGCTTTTTTCAGGGCTAAAATGGTTTCATCTGAGAAGTTATGTCTACTTAAGCCCACATTATTTAATCCGTGTAGTTTAGCTCTGTCTCCAACAGCTATAACATATGGAGGAACATCCTTTACTATTGCTGATTTTCCACCAATAAATGCATAATCACCAATTTTAACGAATTGATGAACACCTACCATTCCACCAATTGTAGCATAATTTCCAACTGTAACATGTCCTGCAAGAGTCGCATTATTAGCAAGGATAACATTATCACCGGTTTTACAATCATGGGCAACATGGGAATATGCCATTAGAAAATTATTTTCACCGAGTTCAGTTATTCCTCCACCTAAGCCGGTACCTTTATTTACTGTGGCAAACTCTCTTATCACTGTCCCTTTTCCAATCTTTAGAAAAGAGGTTTCACCTTCGAATTTCAGATCCTGAGGGGCACCACCAATGGATGCAAACTGAAAAATTTCACACCCTTTTTCAATAGTCACATTCTCTTCAATAACAACATGGGAACCAATTACAGTCCCACTTAGAATCTTTGCATTGCCTTTTATAATTGAGTAAGGTCCTACACTAACTCCCTCATCAATTTCGGCCTTTGAATCTATAACAGCTGTTGGATGTATCATTCTTATATCTCTCCTGTGGATGCCATAAGAACTGCTTCAGCTACAATGTTATTATCAACTAATGCCCGACCTTCCATTTTTATAATTTTAGATTTTAATTTTAAAATATTAAGTTCAAGAAACAACTGATCTCCGGGAAGTACCATTTTTCTAAATTTTACCTTATCAAGACTTGCAAGATATACTACATTTTTACCCTCTTTCAGATCCCAGGTTTTTGCAGCCAGGATTGAACCAGCCTGTGCCAAAGCTTCAATAATTAAAACTCCTGGCATTACTGGCTGACCTGGAAAGTGACCTTGAAAAAAAGGTTCATTTATTGTTACATTTTTTAATGCTTTAATGCTTTTACCGATCTCCAAATCAAAGATCCTGTCCACAAGTAAAAAAGGATATCTGTGTTGTAGAAGGGTAAATATTTTTTGTATATCTTCTATTTTATCCATTATTATCAATATATTAAATTTGTATTAATAAGCAAACACCTTTTATTTGTATTGCTTAATTTGATTTAGCTTTTTTTGCAGCTGCAGCTTTTTGCTTTGCGAAAACAGCATTATATTTTTTGATAACTTTGTCTGTGATATCTATCTGTTTAGGAGCATATAAAACACCAGCTTGCGCTTTTCCTACAATAAGAAGAAATCCCTCTTGTTTACCAATTTTTTTAACAATTTTTTGTATTTCAATTTCTATTATTCTTGTATTCTTATTGTTAAGGTTTTGGATAGCACGATTAAATTTTACGTTAAGTTGTTTTAATTGATAAACCATTTTTTGGTAATCAATCATTTTTTTTCTTTTTGCTTCATCACTAACAACAAGGGCTTCCCTTTCCATCTGCTCTTTTTTAGCCTGTAACTCTTTTTGTTTTCCCATAAGTTGTTTTTTACGTAACTGAACTTCACTCTTTAGGATTTCACTAACTTTTTTTCCACCTTCAGAAACAGCTAATATCTTTTGGAAATCCACTATACCTATTTTAGCTACATCAGCTGAAAAAACAGAACCTGTTAGTGCAAAAATTAAAAGAGTTGTTACAATTCCTAATTTCAGTTTCATTATTCTACCCCCGGTTAATTATTGTTTTACCGTAAAAAAAACGATTTTTTTAAAAAAGTGATCCAATTGAGAAATTAAAGACAGATGTTTCGTCTCCAGGCTCGTTTTCAAGTGTATAACCCCACTCAAAACGCATTGGACCCATTGGTGACATCCATCTGATTCCCCAACCAGCCGTTTGTCTCAAATCACCAAATTCGATAGGATCTCCGACATCAAATACATTACCTGTATCATAGAAAAAGACTCCATAAAGTCCTGCTTTTTTATATAGTGGAAACATTATTTCTGCATTAAAAAGAACATACTTATTACCACCAATAGAATCTCCGTTAGCTTCTGTTATATTAACAGTACCCGATTTATGCCCCCTTAGAGTTCTTCCACCAAGGCTGAATTTTTCATAATCCGGCATAAGATCATCACCATAATTTTGTTCAATGTATCCGGTCTTACCATGGAGCAGACCTATAAAGTTCCAACCTAAAGGAAAATAAACGCCGGATTCAGCAATATATTTTCTGAACCCAATTGTTCCACCTAACTCTCCACCTGCGTACTCCATACTTAATTTATGCTTGAACCCTTCAGTTGGAGTGAATCTGCTATCTGTAGAGTCATAAACAAAAGTTGGGCTTAAACTTCTGGTAGTATTATTACCTCTTATCTCTTTAATATCATCTGATGCAACGGTTTCACTGGTAATCTCAACAAAGGATTCTTCATTTTTGAACGAAATATATCCCCTTGCATCCTCAAACAGAGTGTAACCCATCGAAATACTGCCACCATCAGACTCAATTTCGTAACCATAGGTATCTGAGTAATCATTCTCCTTTTTGTAAAGAGAAAAACCCGTGGAAAGTGGAATATCAAACATCCAGGGTTCTTTAAAATTGATGGAGTATTTTGTATTTGTTGAAGAAACATCAATGGCAAAATTTAAGGTTTGTCCTCTGCCAAAAAGGTTTTCTTTCTGTACCTTTATCTGTCCGGTCAGCTTACTTTCAGTGCTGTAACCACCACCAATAATAAATGCACCGGTTCTTTTTTCTTTGACATCGAGTTCTAAAATCATAGAATCCGGGGTATTTCCCTTAATGGTATCAACCTTAACGTCTTCAAAGTACCCTAATTTGTAAAGATTTCGTACACTTCTTTTTAGTTTTTTTCCGTTAAAAAGCTCCTGTTCAAAAACCTTTAACTCTCTTCTTATTACTTTATCTCTTGTAACTGTATTACCTTTAATAACAATTTTCTCAAAAAATACTTTCGGGCCCTTTCTACACATCAAAGTAAGGTCAATCTCTTTTGTTTTCGGATTTTTCTTAATTTGTGGATATATGCTTGCATAGGCATGGCCTTCATTTGAGTAGAGATCATTTATAGCTACAATATCCTGTTGAAGGGAGGCTCTGCTGAAAGGTTTATCTTTCTCAATTTTCATCTCCCCCATCATCTCATCTTTAGACCGGATCAGCTCTCCTTTAAAATCTACTGATTTTAGCTTATATTTTAAGCCTTCCTGTATTTTTATTGTTATGTAGATCCATCCATCTTTGAATGTTATTTCAGGTTCACCAACCTTTGCATCAATGAATCCGTTATTTTTATAATCTTCTGTTATTTTAATGATATCGTTAGAAAGTTCATCAGGGTCGAGTTCATTACCAGAGGATAACCATGACCAAAAGCCTTTCTCTGTTGTTTCCATAAGATCAAGGAGATCATCTTTATTGTAGACTCTGTTACCGATAAAGGTGATTGTTTTAATCTCAATTTTTTCACCCTCATCAATAATAAACTCAAGATTTGCCTGATTGTTCTTTTCCAGCGGATGGATTTTGTAATTTACTTTTATATTATGATAATTTTTCTTTTTATAAAAATCTTTTATCTGATTAATGTTTTTATTTATATTGTAAATATTTAGAATGGAACCCGCACTTAATGTAAGAAGTTCCCTTATCTTTTCAGGGGAAAAATTATCTAAGCCTTTAAGTTCGACCTCTCTTAAAGTAGGTTTCTCTTTAATAGTGAATGTTACTGTTTTACCAGTTATCCCCTCTTTTTTTCTGTCATCCACTTCTACAACAATGTTTGCAAAATAACCCATTGAGTAGATATTTTTCAGATCCTGAGCCAGAGTTTTTTTGTTGTAGATCGCACCTGTTCTTGAATCTATAACCCTTAAGATGGCATCCGATTCGATTCTAACATTACCTTTAATAACGATATCATTAATTTTCTCCCTCTTAAACATTGTGTTTCCTAATTTAAAAGAGAGATCATTGACAGTTTTTAAGAAATTTTCAATTCCTTTCCCACTTGCAAATACAACAACAGGTGCTTTCTGATTCTTTGTCTGAATAATGTTTGAAGTCAGATTGATCTTGTTATTTTCCCACCTTGCTGTTCCCCAGACAATATAATCCGCTTTGTTCTTCTTTCCAAGAGTTATGATTCTTCTTAGATTTCCATTATCCCTGAAATTTTTAAAGGAATCTTTTTTGATAATGTTAGCACCGCTTTTTGAAAGATTTCTTGATATCATTTCAGGTATTTCAGTGCTCAGATATTTCATATCCTCTTTAGCTATGATTTTAAAAGGAAGAACTATAACCTTTTTCTCTTGAGAATAAGCATTTCCTGCAAAAAATAAAATTACAAATAAAACAGCAATAATCTTTTTATACTTAACAAACATACTCGATAAATCCTCTATATCTCTTTAATCTGACCGTCTGAAAGGGTAACTTTACGCTTCATAACAGAAGCAAGATCAGGATTATGGGTAACAACAACAATTGTCATATTAAGGTCCTGATTAAGTTCATCCAGAAGAGCATGAATTTTTTCACTTGTTTTAATATCCAAATTTCCAGTGGGCTCATCTGCAAGGAGAATCGAAGGTTTTTTTATAATAGCCCTTGCTATGGCAACCCTTTGCTGCTCCCCGCCTGAAAGCTCACCAGGCATATGCATTAATCTATGCTTTAAACCAACCTTTTCAAGAATTTCAATGGCAAAATCTTTTGAATCCTTAATTACTTGTTTTGAAAAGGGATCTTTAATTTTTCTTGTTATATTTTGTAAAAAACTACCCCTGTTTTCTTTAGAACTACCAATTAAAAGGGGCATCATAGTATTTTCAAGAGCTGTAAATTCTGGTAGCAGATGGTGGAATTGAAAAACAAACCCTATATTACTATTTCTAAATTCAGCTAGTTTTTTATCCTGAAGCTGATTATTTGATACATTTTTGAATTTTGTTGCATGAACAATGGTTTTGCCTGCTATCTCAACAATACCTTCATCCGGGTGATCAAGAGTTCCTAACATATGGAGAAGTGTAGATTTTCCTATTCCTGAAGTGCCAACAACAGCAACTGATTCACCTTTTTCTATATTGAAATTAAGATCATTTAAAATATTAAAGTGATCATTTCCAATATTAAATCCTTTAACAATTCCTCTAAGTGATGCTGCTTTATCATCCATAACGAATAGCCTCCACAGGGTTTTGTTTTGATGCCTGGTATGAGGGGTATAGTGTTGAAAGAAAACTTATTGCTATAGAGGAAAGAGCAACACTCAAAATATCAAAAAGTTCAAGTTTTACCGGAAGAGTTGTAAAAGGATATGCTTTTGGAAGATCTATATGTAAATAGTTTTTCAGGAGATAACATGTTATTATTCCCAGGACAACCCCTGACAATGTTCCAAGAAGACCAATAACCATTCCCTGAGCGATAAAAATTCTTCTGATGGAACTGGTATTTGCACCCATTGTCTTTAAAATTGCAATATCTTTGGTTTTATCCATAACCATCATAATCAGTGTACTTGCAATATTGAATGCAGCAACAATAACAATAAGTATCAGTATGATATTCATCGCTACTTTTTCAAGTTTGAGTGCTGCAAAAAGACTACTGTTCCTCTGCTTCCAATCCCTTGACCAGTATGGGAAACTAATTTTCTTAAATATATCGGATTTGACCTTCTCAACATCGTTGATCTCATCTACCCATACTCCAATTGCATTGACTTTGTTTCCCAATCCAAAAAAACTCTGTGCATTTTCAAGGTTTATATAAGCAAGAGAACTGTCATATTCATTCATCCCGGTTGTGAAAGTTCCTTTAACTATAAACCTTCTAATGGATGGACTATGCCCGATTGGCAGAAGCATTCCCTGGGGAGAAATTATGTAGAGTTTATCCCCATCAATAACATTGAGAGATTTTGCAAGCTCTTCTCCAAGTATAATTCCGGCACTTGCTCCTTTACCATCTAACTTTTTTACTAAACTCTCTTTTTTTATATCTTTTATAAAGGTAGATGAAACAGAGGGATCAATACCCCTCAGTATTATCCCCTTAACTCTTTTAGATGTACGAATCATTACCTGATTTGAAATGTATGGGGTAACATTGTTAACACCCTTTGTTTCAGATATGGTTTTAATAAGTTCGGGATCATTATTTAATCTGCCACCTGCATGGAGAATTGTAAGGTGGGATTCTACTCCAAGAATTTTAGAGCGAAAATCAGCCTCTGCGCCTGTCATTACTGCCATTACTGCGATTAAAGCAGTGACTCCAATAGCAATTCCAAAAATAGAAAGGATTGAGATAAGAGAGATGAACTTTTCTTTTCGTTTGGCCTTTAGATATCTGCCAGCAATAAAATTTTCAAATGACATATTTTTTTAAGAGTAAAAAACTGTTCTCTTAGGCTCCTGTTTTAATTTTGATGCTTCATTAAAGGAAATAGAATAACTTCCCTTATTGATGTTACATCAGTAAGCAGCATTGCAAGTCTGTCGATCCCAATTCCTTCGCCTGCAGTTGGTGGCATACCATACTCAAGCGCTTCTATATAATCTGTATCCATGGGGTGTGCTTCATCATTACCGGATTTTTTGTCTTCAACCTGCTGTTCAAAACGACCTCTTTGGTCTACAGGATCATTAAGCTCAGAAAAACCATTTGCGATCTCTCTTCCTGCGATAAACAGTTCAAAACGTTCAGTAAATTCCGGATCTTTATCATTTCTTCTTGACAAAGGAGACACTTCAACAGGGTAACCAGTTATAAATGTTGGTTGTACGAGTTTTGGCTCAACAAGGTCATCAAAAAGTTTTGTCAATATTTTGCCAATCTTCTCTTTTTTGGTAATTTTAACACCCTTTTCTTCACCAAACTTCAGAAGTCCTTCTTTGTCTTCAAGAAGTGCTCTATCAAGTCCCCCAATCTCAACCAGTGACTCTATCAAATTGATTCTTTTCCAACTTGTTCCAAAATCAATTATCTCCCCCTGGTAAGTTATCTTAGAAGAACCTGTAACCTCTTTTGCGATGTATGCAAACATCTCTTCTGTTAGGTCCATTAAATCTTCATAATTCGCATATGCCTGATAAAACTCAACCATAGTAAATTCAGGATTATGTCTTGTTGAAATTCCCTCATTTCTGAAGTTTCTGTTAATTTCAAAAACCCTTTCAAAACCTCCAACAACAAGTCTTTTAAGGAAAAGTTCAGGTGCAATTCTTAAATATAGCTCCATATCAAGAGCTTTATGATGAGTAACAAATGGAGTTGCTTCTGCTCCACCGGCAATGGGCTGCATCATGGGTGTTTCAACTTCAAGAAAATCAAGTTTCATTAAAAATGTTCTTAAAGCCTGTACTATTTTACTTCTTTTTATAAATATCTCTCTTACCTCCTGACTCATGGTAAGATCCACATATCTTCTTCTATATCTTTTTTCAGGGTCTGTTAACCCTTTAAATTTCTCTGGCAGAGGTCTTGTTGATTTTGCAACAAGCTCAAATGATTTTGCAAGGATTGTCCATTCACCGGTTCTTGTCTTGAACATTCCTCCCTTTATGCCTACAAAATCACCAATATCAAGTTTTTTGAAAAGGTTGTTGTATATATCTGCACCGATTTCATCCCTTGCAACATAGACCTGAATGATTCCGGTTCTGTCTTTAATTCTGATGAATGAAGCCTTACCCATTTTATTAACAGCCATCATTCTTCCGGCAACAACAAATAAGGGTTTATCCTTATCAAGAGTTTCAGGGGCATTTTCTATTATTTCGTTAATCTCTTTAACAGTGTTTTCCACCCTGAAATCATTAGGAAAAAGGTTTACACCATTTTTTCTAAGTTCCTCATTTTTTTGCTTTCGTTGTCCCAGTATGTCTGTTGTTTTTTCCATCTTCATTCTTTCATAATTGTTTTTAATTTATGGTCGTTTTCTTTTTTAGCACCCTATTAACAAGGAGGAGCAAGTAAAAAACTACCTTTCAAAAATTCGTTAAGTGCAACTAATTAACCTATTTATACATCATGTGTCAAGAATTACAAAAAAGGTTTAAATACTATAATGTGGGAACCTCTAATAATCGTCTTTTAACTGAACTACTGCGTTATTACGAAAAAAAATTGTTGTAAAACCGGTTCGTTATTTTTTCTTAAACCTTGTATTTCAATCAAAATTCTTTTTATTAGAGGCTCCCATTAATCAATTGGTTTCGTCATCAGGCATTTCAGGTGTTGATTCATTCAGTTCACCACTTTTTTTATCAAGATTTTTAATCTCATCCGGAGGTGGTAAATCTTTCAAAGATTTCAGATTAAAGAGTTCCAGAAAGTATCTTGAAGTCGAGTATATCATAGGTCTACCTGCTATTTCCTTTCTTCCTGAAACACGGATCAGTTTTTTTTCAAGGAGATAGCGAACCACACCCCCTGAATCCACACCTCTGATATATTCAATATCACTTCTAATAACAGGTTGTCTGTAAGCAATAATTGAAAGAGTCTCAAGGGAAGCTTTGGATAATTTTAGATTTTCAGGCCCTTTTTTAAGAATTTTAACCCATTTCTTATATTGTGATCTGGTTCTAAACTGGTAGCCACCTGCAACATTTTCAAGAAAAAAGGCACCATCTCTTTTTTCATACTCACTTTGAAGTTCTAAAATATTATCTCTAATAAGTTGGGTTTCACAAAGGAGAATTGTTTTAAATTTCTCAATTGTTAATGGACTTTCGGAAACAAAAAGAAGGGTTTCAATAATATTTTTTATATCGTGCATTATTTGAATGCAAGCTCCCTTACATCCTGATTTTCATAAGCTGCTTCAGGTGGACCTATATAAAACACACGAATTGTACCAGATGGCATCTGTGATATTTCAAGAAACTCCATCTTTGCCATCTCGAGTATTGCTAAGAAAATAACAACTTTTTTTCTGTATGGAGCATTTTCAGAAAAGAGGTCCGTAAAAACCACCGATGGTTTCTCAAAAAAGATAGCTGTAATTTCAGATATCATATCGAGTATAGAAAACTCTTCAACAGAATCGTCTACCTTATGATCATCATAGCAATTTTCCATCATCCTGTTGAATGCATCAACAAGCTCAAAAAGCCCTATTTTCATACCATCCTCTTCATCATGGAATGAAAAGTTTACAGAGGGCCTTTTAAAAACCGAATCACCTAAAATATCTCTTTTTAAAAGTTTTTCACCAGCAGATTTTATTTCAATATACTCAAGAAGTGGGCGCACAATATCTAATCTTGGGTCCTCCTCCTCAGTATTGTAATAAGGAAGAAGCATTTTTGATTTAATATGGGACAATGTTGATGCCATAAGAAGAAAATCTCCTGCAAAATCAATATTGAGCATTTGCAGGATTTTTATGTAATCAAGATACTGTTTTGTTATAAAAGCGATGGGTATATTATAGATATCGAGGTCATTCTTCTTCACGAGATGAACAAGAAGATCCATTGGTCCTTCAAATATATCGATCTCTATCTTATAATCCATCTTTTATTACCTCAATTAACCAATAGCCTGAATTCCAACAGCTGTCCGAACTTTTGAAAGAAAAGGAACACTGTAATTTCTGGCTCTTTCAGCGCCCTTCTTAAGAACCTCTTCGATATACCCCTTATCATTCATCAATTTTTCATATTCAATTCTTGATTCTTTCAGGTGATCGTTCAGGTATTCAAACAAAAACTGTTTCATCTCACCCCAGGCTATACCATCTTCATATCTCTTAGTAAGATCTTTAACATCGCTCTCTTCTGCAAATGCTTTATAAATAGCAAATAGCGTACAGTCTGAAGGGTCTTTAGGGACACCAGGTTCAAGAGAGTTTGTTTTTATCTTCATAATAAGTTTTCTAAATCTTTTTTCAGGCTCAAAAAGAGGAATTGTATTACCATAACTCTTACTCATTTTCCTTCCATCAAGACCTTTTAGAACAGCAGTTGATTCTTCAACAACAGCTTCCGGCAATGTGAAAAGTTTTTTGTAAGTATGGTTGAAGGAACCTGCAATATCTCTTGCCATCTCAAGGTGCTGCGTCTGGTCTTTACCAACCGGTACTTTGTGTGCATTAAACATTAAAATATCAGCAGCCATAAGAACCGGGTAGCTAAAAAGCCCCATGTTTATGCCCTTGTCGTTATCTTTATCATCATCAGAACTGCCTTTATCCACATTTTCCTGAACAGCTGCTTTATATGCATGGGCTCTGTTAAGAAGTCCTTTTCCAGCCATACATGTTAGAATCCATGTTAGTTCTGGTATTTCAGGAATATCTGACTGCCTGTAAAATGTTGAGTTTTCAACATCAAGTCCAAGAGCGAGCCATGTGGCTGCAAGCTCTAAACTGGATTGTTTTACAATTTTCGGATCATGGCACTTAACAAGTGCATGATAGTCTGCAAGAAAGTAATATGATATTTTTGATTCATCCTTACTTGCTTCAACAGAAGGCCTTATCGCTCCCACATAGTTTCCAAGGTGCGGGGTCCCTGTTGTTGTTATTCCTGTTAGAAAGATCTCTTTTCCCATTATTCTTATCCTTTTCAAATACTTATAGAGCAACTCCGGTTGATAAAACTATAAGAGGTTTTACAAAAAATGCAATGAGATTATCCAGAGCTCCTACAATAATCAAGAAAATAATCAGGAACATGCCAAATCTTTCAAAATAAGCATATTTTATTCGAAACCTTTCAGGTAATAAAGCAAGGATAATCTTGCTTCCATCAAGGGGTGGTATTGGAATCATATTGAAAACAGCAAGGACACTATTTATTACACAACTATAATATAGAAGAACAAATAGTTCTTGCTGACTGGTACCTATTAACCTTATCAGTATACCTGATATGATAAGAATAAAAATATTTGATAATGGCCCGGCAATGGCAACAACTATTGTACCAATTTTAAAATCTTTTAATCTGAAAAAATTCACAGGGACGGGTTTGGCATATCCAAACAGCACTGGTGAACCTGATAATTTCAGCATTATAGGCAGTAGAACAGAACCAATTGGGTCAAGGTGTTTGACAGGATTAAGCGTTAATCTACCTGCATCTTTTGCAGTGGTATCCCCAAAAAGGTATGCTGCATATCCGTGTGAAAACTCATGAACTGTTACTGCAAGAATGAGGGGTATAATCATTAAAGTGAATTGTATTATATTTTCATACATATTTTTTTATAAACCTAAGTTCATCCTCTCTTGTTTTTAGCTTGCCATCGAGTTGCGCATAAAGAACATCCTGCATAATATCTTTAAAAAGAGGCCCGGGTTTTATTCCCAAATTTTGTATATCAAGCCCTCTGATCTTAACTTTAACCTGCCTTAGTTTATTATAATAAAATGATATAAGCCTTTTAACTGATTCATTTTCAGTCACAGCCATCATAAACAGAATTGTTTCGGTACTAAAACCTGTAAGCTTTTTATAAAGATTACTGTTTTCAATATTAAGGTTGTTTTCGAGATAAAGCATTGTTTCATATGTTTTGAAACGCTCATTTACAATCAGTTTTTCGTGCTTTGGAGGGATTTTGAACTTTTTACAGATATCCTTTGATTCTGACCATGTGCATTTATCTATAAGAAGCATAAAAGGAATAACCCATTTCATACATGGAGCATCAAGAAAGAGAAGCTCATGCCATGCCGTCACTTTTTCAACAGAGTCGAGAAGCTCAAACAGTTTTTTACTTTTCCTGATTTTAGGGTGAATTATTTTTGTTAGATTATAATCAAAAAGCCTTGTAACAGTTGAAACTGAATTCTCCTCAAGCAGGGTCTTTATTTCACTTAATACTCTGGGGCCACTCAGATCTTTGAAAAAATCCATTTTTACAGCATTTTCAATAAGGTTTGCAGTAAGTTTACCTATTTTAAAACCAAACCTCTGCTCGAAACGTATTGCCCTGAATACCCTGGTTGGATCTTCGACAAAGCTCATGTTATGAATTATTCTAATGGATTTATCCTTAAGATCTTTTTGTGCTGCAAAGAAATCTATAAGTGTTCCAAAATTACCGGGATTTAAGTTGATTGCAAGGGTGTTAATCGTAAAATCCCGTCTAAAGAGATCAAGCTTTATTGAGCTCATTTCAACTGTGGGAAGTGCTGCAGGGAATTTATAAAATTCAGTCCTGGCAGATGCCACATCAATTTTGAAACCATTTGTAAGTACAATTACTGCGGTTCCAAACTTCTCATAGGTGTTAACCCTTGCACCATTTAATCTTGCATATTTCTTAGCAAAATTAATCCCATTCCCTTCAATAACAATATCGATATCATCATTATCTCTGTATAACATGAGATCTCTGACAAAGCCCCCGACAACATATGAAGAAAATCCCATATTGTATGCAACTTCACCTATATCTGTAAGGAGTTCAATAATCTCGGTTGATAATCTCTCCTCAATAAATCTATTAATATTACGGGTTCTTGTCAGGACTGATTTTTTGAGAGGGGAAGCAAATTTAGTTTTACCATTTTTAAGCATCAGATGATCAAGTATATCTGTTTTTGTAATAACACCCTCTATTTTTCCTTTTTCAATAACCGGAACCAAAGATTGTTTATTCTCAAACACTATCTCCTGAATATCTGTTAATTTTGCATTGAAAGAAACTGTTTCAAACTCTGTGTTCATGTACTCTTTTATCTTGATATTCTCCAGCTTATGATAAAGAGCTTTTTCTATTATCCTTCTTGAGATATAACCACAAATTTTATTCTCTTTCGATACAACAGGGGCTGAATTAATGTTATATTTTGTCAAAAGACTACTTGTTTCTTTACAGGTGGTGTCTTGATTTATTGTTACTGCTGGAAAAGACATTACTTTTTTTGCAACCTGAACCTGTTTAACTCTTCTATGAAGACTGGCAAGTAAAAGTTGCTCCGCCTGAGCCAGGGTTTTATCTTTAATTGTCGCTGCTGCAGCATCTGTGTGTCCGCCGCCACCTAAATCGGTCGCTATTTCTCCCACATCTATTTCAGGGATTTTATTTCTTGCGATAAAAAAGATTTTATTATCAACTCTCACCAGAACAAAAAGAGTATCAATGCTCTCCATTCTGGCCATTTTTACTACAAGTGATGCTAAATTATGGACATAGTTTGATGTTGTAACATTTGTTGTGACCACCTCAAGTCCATTTATATTATGTACCACTGCTGATTGAATCATATCATTTAAAAGAGCAATGCCCTGGGGGTTTATCTCTTTTGATATGAGACTTGATATTGTATCTAAATTTGCTCCCTTTGATAGAAGGTATGAAGCAGCCAGAAAATCTTCTTCTGTTGTTGATGGGAATGTGAAAGAACCTGTATCTTCATATATTCCAAGACACATTATGGTTGCTTCTTCAGGAGTTATTTCAATTTTTTTCTCTTTAATTTTCTGCGTAAGAATAGTTATTGTTGCTCCAACTAATCTTGTTTCTTCTAAATCACCTTTTATATCATCCTTTCTTTCAGGGTGATGGTCATATATATGAACAGTAAGATCTTTGTTTTTTAGAATTTCTGAAGCTTTGCCTATTCTGTTTCGATTTTTTGTATCAACAATTATCAGCTTATTAACATTTTTTGCATCTATCTCATCAATATTTTGCAGATTATACATATAAGCTACAGAACTTATAAAAAAATTTCTAAGATTTTTTTCATTCGATCCTGGAAAAACTACAGACGCATCAGGATATAGTTTTTGAGCGGCAAACATTGAGGCAATTGCATCAAAATCTGCATTTATATGAGTTGTAATAACTGAGATTTTTTTATTTTTTTTCTGTTTACCCAAGTATGCCCCTAAACATTAAATTGGTTCTTCACTTATTGATCTTTTTGGTTCCCTTAAAATAAATATCGAATCTACTCGAAACCAATACTGACACATTCGTCAATGGTTTTCAAGTAAAGGGCTTCTCTCGACCCGTCATTTAAATTATTATCCCTTTGTTTGAAAATATTTATTTTTTTTTGCAACAAAAATCCAAAGTCAGTTTGTTATTTAAAGACCATCGCCTTTACAATTTTTTTTTATACTGATAATAAAAAATAAGGTGGAGGACTATAAAAAATAGTTGTACTCAGTTAAAGCTCCATAATCCCCTTGCTTTTTTTACATTTGGCTGAAAGAATGTTTTTACTTGAAAATTGTGTTTATGGATAAAAGTTAGTAGTAGGCTATCCAGAATTTTGATCCGATTGAAGAACCAGTGTAGTTTTGGTTTAAAATATATTTAAAACCGTAAACCCTTGGAGTAAGCATGATTATTGGATTAGACGTAGGTGGTACCCATACTGATGTTGTTCTGTTAGAAAAAAGTGGGCCTGTTAAAAATGTTAAAGTTCCCACAGACACTTCTGATCTGTTCAGTACTGTCCTTAAAGGATTTGAAAAGATAACTGAAGGCATTGATCCAAAGAAAATTAAAAGAGCTGTTCTAAGTACCACACTTACAACGAATGCCATTGTTCAAAGTACAGTTCAAACTGTTGGAATGATTGTTATTGGTGGACCTGGTATTGATCCTGAACTATTTAAAACCAATGACCATTACTATTCTGTTAAAGGTTATATAGATCATAGAGGTCGTGAGGCCGAATCTATTGACGAAACACAGATTAAAGAGATCTCCCGAAAACTAAAGAAAGATGGTATTTTACATGTTGGAGTTGTGGGCAAATTCTCAGCGCGAAATCCCTCCCAGGAAAACAGAGTTTATGAAATTTTAAATAATAATTTTGAAAAAATATTTCTGGGGCATCAGATATCCGGTAATCTGAATTTCCCAAGACGAATAGCGACAACTTACCTTAATGCAGCGGTGTATCCAATTCACAAAGATTTTTTTGAAGCTGTACGAAGTTCCCTCAAAACTAAAGGGTTAAATGTTCCAATCCATATATTAAAAGCAGATGGAGGTACTATGAGTTTTGAGTCCTCCATTGATTACCCTGCTCAAACCATCTTTTCAGGTCCGGCGGCAAGTGTTATGGGAGCAATTGCCACAGCTCCGGACAGTGATGTTATAGTGCTTGATATTGGTGGGACCACAACTGATATTGCAATGCTTATAGATGGGGCACCTGTTTTAGAGCCACTTGGAATAGCTCTTGGTGGATATAAGACCTTGATAAGGTCGCTTAAGACAAAATCGATAGGTATTGGCGGGGATAGTCATGTTAGAGTTGAAAAGGGTGAAATAAAGATAGGCCCTGAAAGACTTGGCCGTGCTATGGCTTATGGAGGACCAGTTCCAACAACAACCGATGCAATTTTTGTCCTTAATGAAGATAACTCCAATGAATTTGAAAAAGCAAAAATTGCTGTGGAGAGTATAGCAAAAGAGTTGAAAATTTCTCCAATTGATGCTGCACAAAAAATATTTGATAAAGCATGTGATGTTATTTTAGAAGAGGTTGAAAAAACTGTGAGACAGATAAATAGTCAACCTGTTTACACAATCCATGAGCTTTTAGATGGTTATAAAGTTAAACCTACAACAATAATGGTTTTAGGAGGCCCTGCAAAGGAGTTCGCAATACATCTTGAGAAGATGTCTAATTATTCAGTTGGAATTGTTCATGAATGGAAAGTTGCAAATGCAATTGGAGCCGGCCTTGCAAGAACAACATGCGAGGTTATGCTCTTTGCCGATACACAACATAATATAATAGCTGCACCGGAAGAGAATTTTAGCGAACCTGTTGGAAGCCACTATACAAAAAATGATGCTATAATGCAGGCAACAGACCTGCTGAAAGAAAAAGCTCTGAAAAATGGTTCAAGTTCAGAAGACTTTGAGGTGGAGATAATCGAAGATCTTGAGTTCAATATGGTTAGGGGATTTAGTACTGTTGGAAAGAATATTCGTGTAAAGGTACAGGTGAAACCAGGCCTTATACATGGATATGACCCGATTGGTGCATAATTATAGAGTATTTGTTGTACGAAAAGGTTTAAAATTTGATATTTTGGAGATGATCTTTTTATGTTACGAGCAAAAAATAAAACCGGATTGGTTTTCTTCCCGGCATTTGACTGGGCTATAGACCCAACACACCCTGAAAGAGAAGAACGACTTTTATATACACAGGATCAGGTCTTTGAAGAGGGACTTTTTGATATTGATGGAATTACAGAGTATAAACCGGATCTCGTAACTGAAAAAGATGTCCAAAGAGTACATATGTGTGTCCCCGATGTTAAGAGAGTTACAACAAATTCTCATTTTATTAGTGCCGGTGGTGCAAAAACTATTGGTAGAGCTGTAATGGAAAAAGAGATCGATTGTGGTTTTGCGCTTGTCAGACCTCCGGGGCACCATGCCATGCGTGTTGTTCATGGGGGCAGAGGTTTTTGTAATATAAATATTGAAGCCATAATGGTCGAATTCCTTAGGAAAGAGTATGGTATAAAGAAAGTCGCCATTATTGATACTGATTGTCATCACGGTGATGGAACTCAGGATATTTACTGGCATGATCCAAATACACTTTTTGTATCTGTTCATCAGGATGGAAGAACTCTATATCCTGGTTCAGGATTTCTCAATGAGTTTGGTGGACCAAATGCAGCAGGAACAACACTGAATATTCCACTTCCGCCAAACACTTCAGATGAAGGTTACCTGTATACTGTTGAAAATGCGATTTTACCAATTCTTGATGAATTTAAACCGGATATAATAATAAATTCAGCCGGTCAGGATAATCATTTTTCCGATCCGTTAACAAATATGAATTTTTCTGCAAAGGGTTATGCTGATTTAACATCTCTTTTAAAGCCTGATATTGCAGTTCTTGAAGGAGGGTATTCCATTGAAGGAGCCTTGCCATATGTGAATATGGGAATTATTTTAGCAATGGCAGGTCTTGACTACAGCAATATAAAAGAACCCAATTATGACCCATCAAGACTTTCCCAATCATCATCTGTTTCAGGAAGTATAAAGGATATTTGCAAAGATGTTCTGAATGTCTGGAACAATAGAGATGCTCTAAGGGATAAAATCAGGGGTGATGGTAAGTTCCATGAAAGAGCCCGTAACATAATGTACGATACCGATAATATTTATGAGATGCAGAAAGAGAAAATAATGATTTGCGATGATTGTGCAGGTTCCATTAGAATAGAATCCTCTTCTGACACAGGCCATAACCTGTTTGGAGTTCATATACCGGTTGATGCCTGTAATAAATGCAAAGAGGTTGGTTATGAATGGTTTGAGACTGGCAAGTCTGGTAGTTTCAAAAATACCCTTTTACAGGATAGAAGTGAAGACAACTATTTAACATCATAGAGATCTCAAATAGCTCTGTTTACGTTTCTTTTAAAAGGAGAAAGGCACAAGCCTTTCTCTTTCAATGGTAAAAAATCAAGTATACTTTTTTATCCTTTTTAGTAATTTATTTGCGTGTCCTTCTGGCCTGAAAGAAACAACAGGTATAGGCGATTTTCTGAAAATTTTATCAGCAACAGATCCAATAAAGACATGTTCCAGATTCGTGTGACCCTTAACACCTAAAACAATCATATCAATTGACTCATCAACTATTGCTGAAAGAATTTCATCTGTGGGGTTCCCAATTTTATAAACTGTTTTTACTTTCTCTTTCGGGAATTTTGAATTCTTAATAATACCTTCTAAAAGTTCATTTCTCTCTTTTTTGATATCTTCTGTATAGTGCTCACTATCGATATTGTAACCCATAGTTGCAACAGACTCTATGGCTTCCACATCCCTTGAATTAATAACGCTGATCGCGACAATTTCGGAACTGAATTTTTCAGCAAATCCTGCTGCATAATCAAATATTGCCTGGGCATTTTTTGTGAAAGCAAGGGCTACCATAATTTTTTTTATTTCCATCTTTTATCTCCCTCTTTTTAGAAAATCTAATCCTGTTTTGCTCTTAATCTCTGTACTATATACAATGTTAAGTAAAGACCAAGACCGATTAAATAAGTCCAGTATCTTTGATCATGTGGCATCCCCAACCATTTTGCAATTTGGTCTGGTCTCATTAGAATAAACGTTACACAAAGGAAAAATGGAATTTCATAAAATTTATTTTTTGTAATAAACCAACCCTGGGTAGCAGAAGCAAAGGCAAAGTTACCAAGACAGGCCATAACAAATATTAGAATTCCCTGGGACCAGCTGAAAACATTATGTAAAATAAGGTCGCTGTTGAATATAAACATAAACGGTAGTATCGCCGTTCTGATATCATACATAAATCCCTGTAAACCTGTAGGTATTGGTGGAGATTTTGCAATTGCAGCAGCAGCATAGGCTGCCAATCCCACAGGAGGTGTGTCATCTGCAAGAATTCCAAAGTAAAAGCAAAATAAGTGAGCTGACATAAGAGGTACTATGAAGTTAAGGTTAGCACCAATAATGACAATTGCCGGAGCAGTAAGAGAAGCCATAACTATATAGGTGGCTGTTGTTGGAAGGCCCATGCCAATCAAAAGACTTGCACCAGCTGTTATTATGAGCATAAGATAAATATTACCCATGGATATCGTGTCTATTATCTGTGTAATTAATCCACCAAGCCCCATTGCCACAACTCCAACGATTATACCAGCAGCAGCTGTAGCAAGTGCCACTGAAACCATATTTCGACCACCAGTTGCCAGGGCTTCAAAAATTGAGCTCACGCCCTTTTTGAAAGCAGGCTTTATAGGTTTTTTATCTAAATATGCTTTTATTGGGTCCTGAACCAGCATTACTATTGCTAATACCCAGATTGCATTGAAAGCTGCCAGTTCCGGTGAGTGTCTTTTTACAATTAATTCATAAAGAAGTAATAGAAGCGGTAATAAGTAGTGTATTCCACCAATAAATGTTTTGAAAAATGGAGGAAGTTCCTTTCTTGGTATGCCTTTTAATCCTAGTTTGCTTGCTTCTATATGTGTGATATAAAATAGTGCTGCATATGAAGCAAAGGCCGGAATTGCTGCAGCTTTCACAACATCTATATATGGAACATTTACATACTCAGCTATGATAAATGCAGCCGCCCCCATAATAGGTGGAGCTAATTGCCCATCAGTACTTGCGGCAACTTCAATAGCGGCCGCTTTTGTAGCCGGATATCCCACTTTTTTCATCATTGGGATTGTGAAAGTTCCTGTGGTAACGATGTTTGCGATACTTGAACCTGAAACAAGTCCGGTAAAGCCACTTCCCATTACAGCAGCTTTTGCAGGGCCACCTTTAAAACCACCAAGTAAACTAAGTGCCATCTGGATAAAGTAGTGTCCACCTCCTGCTTTATCCAGCATTGCGCCAAAAAGAACATAGAGAAAAACTATTTTAGCAGAAACATCCAAAGGGACACCGTAAATACCCTCTGTTGAAATAGTCATTTGGCCTATGAATCTGTTAAGGGAGATCCCCTTAAATGCGATTAAATCTGGCATATATGGACCAAGGAAAGAGTATACACAAAACATTATAGCTATAATAGGAAGAGCAGGTCCAATAACCCTTCGTGAAGCCTCTAATAACATGACTACAAGAATTATTCCAATGACAATATCACGGGTAAGAGGGCTACCGCTTCTGAGTGAAATACCTGTATAATCGATTGCAAGGTATAGTGCAGATAAACATGCGACAATTGCAATCAAATAATCAATTACAGGAATTTTGTCTTTTGCAGAGAGAAACTTAAAACCTCGGATTGGCTTATGTAACATTGGATAGTTCAGAAAAACAATTAACATTGCAAAACCAAGGTGAATTGACCTTGTGTATGTTGAATCCAAAGCACCAAAATTAAATGAAATTTGAAACAGATCAAAAACATTAATGTTGATGGAATAAGTTTTTACAATTGCGAGTTGAAAAATACTCCAAATTGCTGCGATGGTTGGGATAATGTATTTTGAAAAACCTTTAGGTCTTCTTCCAATTCCGGATTCCTCATCAGCCATTTTTTGGGCAAGTTCTAAACCTTCATCCTTATCTTTTTCGATATCCATAAAAGGCCCTTATTTTTTAAATAATATAAATTACGTAATAATTTCTTATTAATTTGTAGGATTGACAAAGTATAACTACTTTTTTCAAAAAAAACGGTTGAATTTTCTCAAATATTTATTTCAACCATAATTCTAATAATCAGTGGTTCCCATTAACTGTTTGAATGATTAATAATTTAAACATAAATAATACCCATTATCAATAGCTGATATAAATTTTAGGGAATCTCTAATAACTGCCTTTTGATCGAACTAAAGCGTTGTTCGTAAAATATAACTGTTTTAAAATCAGCTCGTTACATTTTTCTCACCTTGTATTTCAAACAAAATTCCAGATATTAGAGGTTCCCCTAAAAACAAAAGGCTTTAGTTTTGTTTGTTTTGATCAATCTACATCTTTATTTTTCCCATGCAGAAATTTTATAAAACTTAAAGCTTTTATAATCTGAATTTCAATCAAAATTCTAATTATTAGAGATTCCCTATATATAGACTCATAATTAGAGGTTCTCATTATCTTAATTTATTCTTAAACAGCTTCATATTATCCAATATTTTTGTTCAGGAGAAAATTTACTATTTATAAAATGAGTAACTATGTGGTATATGCTTCTTAACATGTTTCTTGTTTAAAAATAATTTGGGAATTCGTAATGAAAACAAAAACTATATCGCAACTATAAAAATGACATTTTCGAATATGTTTGATTCAGCAAAATTATCACAGGTAGAAACAAAGACTTTTAAATATAATCACTATAGATTATTACATATTTTCTTTTGGAAATATAAATCTTTAGGTAAAGATCATAGTTCATATCCTTTAAAATTGTCAGATCTGAAATCCTATCTTGGAGTTAAAGAGAATAAACAGATAGTTGATTTGGTACAGAAACTTTCCAAATCATATATAAAATTCAGCGATAACGAAGACCAGAATTTAGGTTTTTGTAGTGTTGTCTCCAATGAGGTATACATCGAAAATGATACCCTTTATTTTAATTTGCCAGAGCATTTAAAGGTTCTTATCGATTCAGAAAGAGTTCAAAGTGAACTCTGCTTCAACGGAACATTAATGTTTAAAAATAAATTTGCAAAGGATCTTTATTTTTTAACTAAAGAAACATCTGAAGATGAAACTGAATGGATCGATGTTGAAGATTTCAAAGAATTTCTTGCTGTTCCGGACAAAAAAACCTACCAAAATTTTAAAAATGTTGGGAGCAAAATAATCTCCCCAAGTATCTCTGAAATTAATACCTTATCTGACCTAAATCTTGTAGTTGAATATATCGCTGATGATAATGGTATAAAATCGGTTCGTTTCAAAATCGAGAAAAAAGATCCCGAAATAATTTCACAACTTGTTACATGGGAAAAGCCTGAAGTTGAAGAAAACTCAGTAAAAAATGATGATGATGAAACAGAGAACGGCGATTCTCTAATTGAAGCAAAGTTATTTCTGGGTGATGTTGATGATGAATCTCTATCATCTTACAAAAATGGTTTTATCGAGATGATTAAAAATAAGAAAATGGTTTACCAGAGATTTCAAAAATATGGCTACAATGATGTTTTGATTAAAAATGTATTTCTTCAGTATATAAGAGATAATGTACTAAGTAAGGCCGCGTCATAAATACCCAATCCTGATGGCTAACAATTAAAAAAGCAGTTACTGACAAATAGATTAATTTGTTATATAATCATTCATTTTAAATAAAGGGAATCTCTAATAATTAGAATTTTGATTGAAATACAAGGCATTAGAAAAAATAATGGGCTGACTTTATTACAGTTCTTTTTTCGTAACGCAGTAGTTCGGTCAAAACAAACTAAAGCCTTTTGTTTTATAGGCAGTTATTATAGATTCCCTGAAACTCAAACATAAAGCTTTGTAAAAAATGAACAATTATATATGCCAGAAAACGATTGAAAAAGCGGTGTCCTGTTCAGGAACAGGAGCCCACTCTGGAAAAAAGGTCAATCTTACATTAAAACCAGCCCCGGTTAATAATGGTATAAAGTTTGTTCGCACAGACCTGCCCAATTCCCCTGAGGTTAAGGGACTTTTTAATAAAGTTGTTGATACAAGTATGGCAACAGTAATAGGTCATGATGGGGTTATAGTCTCAACTATTGAACATCTGATGGCAAGTTTTGCTGGTTTTGGTATCGATAATGTAATTGTTGAACTTGATAACTATGAACTTCCAATTCTTGATGGAAGTGCTGAACTCTACGCTTCAATTCTTGAAGAAGCCGGTATAAAAGATCTTGAAACACCACGATGCTTTTTCGTTGTGAATGAAAAAATTGAACTGTGTGAAGGTGAAAAAAAAGTTACAGTTTATCCTTCAGATGTTTATAAATTAACATGCATGATAGATTTCTCACATCCAATGATTGGAAGACAGGAGATCGATGTTGAAATTACCAGTGAAAATTTCAGAAAAGAGATTGCAAGTGCCAGAACTTTTGGTTTTTTCCAGGACCTCGAATACCTGAAAATGTATGGTCTGGCAAGGGGTGTAACATTAGACAGCGGGATAGCTTTTGATAATGAGGGTGGCATTTTAAATGAGAGTGGTTTAAGGTTTGAAAATGAGTGCGTACGGCACAAACTGCTTGATTGTCTTGGTGATTTCTCCCTGATTGGTATGCCAATTTTAGGACATATTGTAACAGAAAAATCCGGGCATGATTTCAATTACCAGTTTATCAAGAAGTTCTTTAATCAAAGAAAGGCCTGGGGTACTTGTGAAGTAAAAATATAAACTTTATAAAATAAAAGCTTTTTATAAACGAATCATCTCGTTATTTTTTGTTATGCAGAGATTTTATAAAACTAAAAGATTTTATAAACGCTGTATTTCATCAAAAATCCTAATTATTAGAGGTTCCCTATAGGTAATCCTTTCATTAATGATCACATAGGCGTTGAATTTGAACTAAACATCAAATTATCTTGCCATTTCGGCATCATTCAACTATAAAATTACTATTCACAGAATCTATGGGAACTATATGGGTAGAAATTCTTTTAAATTAGAACAGGTATATAAATAAATGGTTAGAAAGACATTTCTTTTCCTTATAATAGTAGCACTGATAATTACTTCAAAGGCATTTGCCAAAGACCCTGAACTTTCAAATATAATAGTTACAAATACCAGAGATGATCTTTTAATTTTTTTAAAGGTTGATAATGCTTTTAATAAAAAACTGATGGATGAAATCAAAAGTGGTCTTCCAACATCTTTTACTTATCTTGTGAACCTTGACAGAGTTCGTTCTCTATGGATGGACAAAAATATAGTTGAGCTAACTTTTAAACATACAATAAAATGGGATAGCCTTAAAAACGAATATACTGTCATAAGATCATGGGAGAACAACAAAAAAAGAAAAACCAGATCTTTTATAGAAGCTGCAAAACTTATGACAGAAGTTGACAGTTTAAAAGTAGCTTCTCTTGCAACTCTTGAAAAAGGTGAGCTTTATAAAATCCGTGCAAAATCTGAATTAAGAATAGTGAGACTTCCTCTTCGAATGGACTACGTATTGTTTTTCGTATCATACTGGGATTTTGAAACAGACTGGCACGCTGTCGAATTTATTTATTAGTACAATTTAAAATTAAAAAATTATGAATAAGGGACAACATCATAAATTACCAACATCCTTGACTCCTCAGGAACAGAGACGTAGGAAGAGAGAGGGTATTTCAATTATTCTGATAATTGTGGTTGTTGCTTTGATCTCTTTTTCAGAATCCCAGATTTCAAGATTAGGTGGTAATTTCCCTGTTTCAAACACTGTGATGATGTTTGTTTTGATAAACATCAATCTACTTTTACTGCTTACACTAATCTTTCTTGTTTTAAGGAACCTTGTAAAGCTTTATTACGACAGAAAGCATAAGGTACTGGGCGCAAAACTCAGAACCAAGCTTCTTGTAGCATTTCTTTCACTAACTCTACTGCCAACAATTGTGCTTTTCTTTTTTTCAATTCAGTTTATATCAAGTAGTATTGAATACTGGTTTAACGCACCAATGGGCAATGCTCTTGAAAATTCACTAAATGTGGGCAGGCAGTTTTATATACATGCAGATCAATCCAACAGTTTCTTTTGCGAAAGGATATCCTATCAGATAGATAAAAAGGACTATCTTGAGAAGAACAAGCTAAAAGCTCTTGAACATTATATTTTAGTCAGTAGGAAAGAGTTTAATATACATGCCATAGAAGTATATGATAAAAATTATAAGAGATTAAGTTTTACAACCTATGACACAATTAGCAGTGCAACATTTAATTTTGTTGCGGCTGATGATCTGCAAAAGAATATGGGGAACAGAAAAACCCGAACCATTACTGAAAGTAATACTGGTGGTGGGGAGCTGATTCGTACAATATCAACTATCCCGTTCGGTGTTAAGCAGGAGGAAGCAAAAGGGTTTGTTGTAATATCCTTTTATGTAACACCCTATTTGATTGAGAATATAGAAACCATAAAAAAAGGTATTGAGTCCTATAGGCAAAATATACTCTATAAACCAACTGTACAGTCCACTTACTACATAGCGCTTTCCATTGTTGGTTTGCTGGTGGTTTTTTGTGCTGTCTGGTTTGCTTTTTACCTTGCAAAAACAATTACAATTCCAATTATGGAACTTGTTGAAGGAACAAAAAGAGTTGCCGATGGTGACCTTGGTTTTCATATTGATAAGACTTCATCAGATGAAATTGGCAGCCTTGTTGATTCTTTTAACCTTATGACCCGTGATATAGCAATAAGTCGGGAACAGCTTTCACTATCAGCAAGAATGCTTCGTCAGCAGAATATTGAGATTGAAGAAAGACGCCTTTATATGGAGGTTGTTTTAAAAAATATATCAGCAGGCGTTATCTCAATTGACTCAAATGGTATAATAACAACTATTAATAAAGCAGCAGAAAAACTTCTCAATCTGAAGATAGAAAATGTTCTTCAAAGAAACTACAGAACTCTTTTGGGAGATCAGGAGAAGAATCTGATTGAGGAGATTAGTAGTAAGGTTCAGAATGCAGAGGACCTGGAATTTAGACAGACTGTAACTGTTGATGGTGAGAAAAAAAGTTTTATCGTGAATTTTAATGTTTTAAAGGATGATAGTGGAAATGTTCTTGGAAATGTTATGGTTTTTGATGATCTAACTGAACTTGAAAAAGCACAGAGACAGGCTGCGTGGAGAGAGGTCGCGAGAAGGGTGGCACATGAGGTTAAAAATCCATTAACACCGATTTCACTATCAGCCCAGAGATTAAAAAGGAAATACTCAAAAAGAATTAATGAACCTGTCTTTGACGAATGTACAAGAATGATAATTGATCATGTGGAATTGATCAGAAACCTTGCAAATACTTTTGCCACCTTTGCCAAGTTCCCCACTGCAAATCCTGTGAAATGCAGTTTACAGGGCATTATTGATGAAACTGTTGTATTGTATAAGGAGAGCCATGAGGCAATAGATTTTCAAATTGATTTTGGAGATGACATCCCTGAACTAAATCTGGACAGACAGCAAATAAAGCAGGCTATGATCAACCTTATTGATAATGCAATCTCCTCAATAAAAACAGAAGGAACAATTGGGATTAAACTTAGCTTCTCAGAAAACAAAAATTTTGTTAGACTAAGCATTGTTGATTCTGGTGAAGGGATTCCAACAGATGTTAAAGCAAGATTATTTGAACCTTATTTTTCAACGAAAAGAGCGGGAACAGGCTTAGGTCTTGCAATTGTAAATTCAATTGTTTCCGACCATAATGCAACCATTACAGTAACAGATAATTACCCAAAGGGAGCGAGATTTATAATTGAGTTTCCGGTATAATTTATAAAGAAGGATTTTTTAAGATGTTTCCAACAATACTGATAGTCGATGATGAACCTTCAATTAGAGAGTCTTTAAAGGGTATTCTTTCTGATGAGGGGTTTGAAGTTTTAACAGCACCTAATGGCTACGAGGGTTTAAAAGTTATAGAGGCTGAAATGCCGGACCTGGTCCTTTTGGATATATGGATGCCAGGTATTGATGGGCTTGAAACTCTTAAAGAGATTAAAAAAGATAACCCTTTCCTTCCGGTTATTATGATAACAGGCCACGGGACGATAGAAACAGCAGTAGACTCCACAAAACAAGGGGCCTATGACTTTATCGAAAAACCACTTTCAATAGATAAAGTTATTGTAACTATAAATAATGCTTTGAATTTCAGACGCCTTGAAGAGGAAAATAAATTTCTTAGAAAGAAAACCATTGAAAAAAACTCAATAGAGGGGAAAAGCTCAAAAATACTTGAACTAAGACAGGAAATTATGGCTGCAGCCCCATCTGATGCTTCAATTCTCATAACCGGAGAAAATGGAACAGGAAAAGAGCTTGTTGCAAGAACCCTTCACCAACTAAGTATTCGTGCAGATTATCCACTTATTAAACTAAATTGCGCAACAATACCGGAAGAACTTGTAGAAAGTGAACTTTTCGGTCATGAAAAGGGAGCTTTTACAGGTGCAACGTCAAAAAGTCTAGGTAGCTTTGAACTTGCTGCTGGTGGAACACTCTTCCTTGACGAAATAGGAGAGATGAGTGTTAAGAATCAGGGGAAACTTCTTGAAGTTATCGAATCAAAACAGTTTAGAAGAGTTGGTGGAGAAAGAGTAATTCAGGCAGATATCAGAATCATAGTTGCTACAAATAAACCTCTTCCTGAAGAGATAAAAAAAGGTAATTTCAGAGAGGACCTTTACTTCCGTTTAAAAGTTGTACCTATCAAAGTTCCAAAACTTTCTGAAAGAATTGAAGACTTACCCCTGCTTGCAAAAACATTTCTAAACAAAAATGCAAGGAAATATGAAAGCACTGAAAAAGAGATAACAGAAGAAGCCCTTAACATTTTAAGCAAATATAACTGGCCGGGGAATATTCGCGAGTTTAAAAACCTTCTGGAACGTCTTATGATTGTAGTGGATGCAGAGACAATTACAGCTGATGACATTCCGGTTCATTATAAAGAAAATGTTGATAATGATAATTACCTCAACTTTAAAACATTTGATGATGCAAAAAAAGCATTTGAGATAAGTTTTATCGAGAAAAAACTTATTCAAAATAATGGTAACGTAAAAGGTACAGCCAAGGCTATGGGTATTAGTGTTTCCACCTTAAAACGAAAAATGAAAGCGAACAAAAAAAGCAAGTGAGAATTATAGGTGGAAAACATAAACGTAGAAAACTTTTTTCTGTACCCGGTTTAGGAACCAGACCCACAACAGATAGGGTTCGGGAGACGCTTTTTAATATTATCTCCTTTGAAATCCAGGACGCGTATGTTTTGGATCTTTTCGCAGGAACAGGAGCTTTTGGTTTGGAGTCCCTTAGTCGCGGAGCAAAATTTTCTGTATTTGCAGATAATAATAAACAAGCCTTGTCAGTTATAAAAAAAAATATAGAGTGTTTAAAAGAGCTTAAAAACTCGAAAGTTGTTAAGTGTGATATTACAAAAAATCTAACCCCTCTTTTAATCTCTGAATTTAAATTTAATCTTGTGTTTCTTGATCCTCCATATGAAAAAGGTATGGTAAAAAAAACTCTTATTAATTTAGGAAACAGTAAGTTACTTGCAAATAATGCTAAAATTATAGTAGAACATTCAAAATCTGAAAAGATTGAACAAATAGAGTTATTAAGTCTGAATGATGAAAGAGTTTATGGCAGAACGAAAGTTTCTTTTTTAAATTATAATAATGATTAACAGGTGAAAATAATGGGAAAAATTGCAATTTACCCTGGTTCTTTCGACCCTATTACAAATGGTCATGTGGATATTATTGAGAGAGCTCAAAAACTTTTTGATAATGTTATTGTTAGTATTTTACATAACCCAGCCAAAAATGCCCTTTTTACAGTTGAAGAACGTATTGATCTCATTGAGACAAGCTTAAAAGGTATGAAAAATGTAACTGTACAGTCTTTCAATGGTCTTTTAGTAGATTTTGCCGAGCAGGTTAATGCTGATGTAATAATAAGAGGTATGCGTGCTGTTTCAGATTTTGATAATGAATTTCATATGGCGATGATGAATAGAAGATTAAACAGAAAAATTCAGACAGTTTTTTTAATGACCGGTATGCGCTGGGTTTTCACAAGTTCTTCAGGTATTAAAGAGGTTGCAGCTTTTGGTGGAAGTGTTGAAGGAATTGTCCCTCCCTATGTTGAGCAAAAATTAAAAGAAAAATACTAGAGGTTTCCCTATGGATCTTTGGCAAATGAAAGTATTCACCAAAGTGGTGGAATGTAAAAGTTTTTCAAAAGGTGGTAAAGAAGTGTACCTTTCCCAACCCACTGTTAGCAGCCATATAAAAGATCTTGAAGAGCATGTGGGTTGCACACTCTTAGATAGAATGGGAAAAGAGGTTGTTCCTACAGAAGCAGGTTTAATCCTATATGAATATTCAATAAAATTATTGAAATTAAGGGATGAAACCGAAGAAGTGCTCTCAAAGTTTCTTGGAAAAATTCATGGGAAAATCAATTGCGGTGGAAGTACTATTCCCGGTGGATATATTCTACCCAAAATTATAAGTGAATTTGTAAAAAAGTATAAAGACGTTACAATCAATCTCGGCATTAAGGATACAACAGAGATAATTGAAGAGATTGAATCGGGTAAACTTGAATATGGAGTTGTTGGAGCAAAGGCTACAAATAAAAACATTACCCAGCATAAATTAATTTCAGACAAGCTTTGCCTGGTCGTTGCTAATGACCATAAATGGAATGATAAAAAGAGTATATCTGTTGAACAGATTTTTGAAGAACCTTTCATTTCAAGAGAGCAGGGTTCAGGCACTTTAAAGTCTATATCACTGAGTCTTATAAAAGCAGGCTATGATATTAAAAAACTAAAAGTAATTGCTGAAATGGGTAATACTGTGTCTGTTTGTCAGGCTGTAAAAAACAATGCCGGAATCTCAATACTCTCCCCAATAGCTGTTGCAGATGAATTAAAATACGGAACGCTTAAAGCTCTCGATATTACAGGGATTGACCTTTCTCGTAATTTTTATCTTACAAAACACAAGTACAAAACTCTATCTCCCACAGGAGAACTGTTTTTGAACTTTATTAAAGATCAAACAAAAGAACTGTTTTCAGATATTGGGAAACAGGAAGAAAAATAAAAGGTTTATAAAATAATAATTGCATAAATTAATAGAAGCATTTCAAAATAGTTCCGGCCCACGTGGGTTTTATGAATCTTTGTCACTAATCCTTAAAAGTTTTTTTATGGGAGCTGCCAATGTTATTCCCGGTGTTTCGGGTGGCACAATTGCACTTATCACAGGAATATATGAGCCCCTTTTAAACTCTTTGAAATCAGTAAATTCAAATGTTGTTAAGAGTTTACTCAGGTTTGATTTTTATAACGCAATAAAAACTATGCATACAAAGTTCCTTTTCTATCTTTTTATTGGAACAATATTGTCAATTATATCACTGGCAAAGGTTACTCGTTACTGCCTTGAATATTATCCTGAATTTACATGCTCTTTGTTCCTGGGTTTAATTTTAGCTTCTGTTCTTCTTGTTGGAAAAGATATTAAAAACTGGATTGGAAGTGCTGGTATCTCACTCCTGTTTTTTGGAATTCTTGCTTACATAATAGTCGGACTTATCCCTGTTAATACACCCGAGGCTCTCTGGTTTATTTTTTTTGCAGGAGTCATTTCCATAAGTGCAATGATACTGCCAGGTTTATCAGGGGCTTTTATTTTACTTCTTCTTGGAAAATACTCTTTTATAATGGGGGCCGTTCAAAAACCATTCCTATTATCAAATTTAATCATTCTATCTGTCTTTGCACTCGGCTGTCTTGTCGGGCTTGCAGGATTTTCAAGAATTTTAAGCTATTTTATGGACCGCTATAGCAATGTTACACTTGCTGCTCTAACAGGGCTAATGTTAGGCTCTTTGCGAAAAATATGGCCGTTTAAAGAAGTAATTGAAAGTAAATTTATAAATAATAAGCTTGTTGTTATAAGTGAAAAAAATATTTTCCCTGAACAACTGGATACAACGTTATTTGTCTCTTTATTGCTTTGTATTACTGGTTTTGCAATAATAATTCTTCTCGAAAAATTTGCGGTAAAAGAAAATATCACAGAATAAAGGGAACCTCTAATAACTGATCTTTTTGCGAAATACTGCTTTTTCAAAAAAAACAACTGTAGTAAAATCAACCCGTTGTTTTTTTCTCAGCCTTGTATTTCATCGAAAATTCTAATTATTAGAGATTCCCTTTAGTTAATATTCCAGTTATAAGCACCATAAGATTTTGCTTTATTTTTAATTTGTGACAGCACTTGTATATCCAACATACTGATATCAGCACTATTATTTTGATTTTTCAATACTTTAATGATAAAATGTACATTTTGATCTCTATTATAATTGTATCTGCTACTGTAAACTATTAACTGGAGCGAAGAGAAATTATGATTATCTTCGGTACAAAAGGTGTTACAACAACACCATCAACTGGTGAATTTCACTGTCCCACATGTAACTCATTACAAAGTTATGGTTTAAAAAGAGTTAGAAATTTTTTTACATTGTATTTTATTCCACTCATACCCCTTAATAAAATTGGTGAATATATTGAATGTAAAAAATGCAGGGATGCGTATAATTTAAGTGTTTTGGATATGCCTGTTGAAAACTCCGTTGATATGGAAGCGGAATATAATTCAGGAATAAAAAAGGCTATGATCCATGTTCTGTTAGCTGATGGGGTTATTGATGATGCTGAAGTTAAAACAGCTCAGGATATCTATAATAAAGTTACGGGAAATAATCTGGATGCGACAAAACTAAGAGAAGAGATTGATCATATTCAAATGAACAATGAAAAGCTTTCCGACCTTTCAAAACTTCAGGGATGCTTAAATGATGAAGGAAAAGAGCTTGTAATTCAGGCTTCTTACTTCGTTGCAATGGCAGATGGTGATTTGCATAGAGAAGAACTCGCTCTGATTGTTAAAATCGGTAAAAAACTTGGGATGACAGACGCGCATATTAATGGGGTTCTCAGTAGCCTAGCAGAAGAATAATTTTTTATGGAAGTCTTTTTGATTAATTGCTTCGTTACGCTTCAAGTTTTCCCCCTAGAAATATTAACTATGGAACCTCTAATAATTGCTCTTTTTCCGAAATACTTCGTTATATCCAAAAAAAAACTGTTGTAATGTTTATAAATTAAAACGTTTTATAAACGAACCGGCTCGTTATTTTTTGTCATGCCTTGTATTTCATTAAAAATTTCGAATTATTAGAGGTTCCATATTCCTGCGGGTCAAAACTCTCGCGGGCAGAGATTTTATAAAACTAAAGCTTTTATAAACGTTGCAATTAAAACAAAATTCCAAATCATAAAAACCTGATCTAATTAGAAAGTCCGAAAATACTTAAAAATAAAAAAAACAAAACGTCATTTTCTTATTTCATAATACTCAAAAAGCCAACGGGCAATCGCATATACAAGTTGAAGAATTTCAATTTGTATATTGCATAAAATAAAATAGTCGCTCAGCTGGTCGTCATTCCAGAACCTGATTAAAGCTTGTTCTTAATCAGGTATCAGGAATCCAGA
>JAAELO010000364.1 GCA_024226555.1 Desulfobacterales bacterium
ATTAAAAAAGTCTTTTGCGAGCTACAAAATATATAGAAGCGACATTCTTTTATCTGTATTATTCGTACAGAGTGAAAATTTATAATTAAGAGTTGATAATTAGGAAATTAAAAAATATCCTTTTTTTGATAAAGTTTTTTCAGGTTAGTTTGGTAGTTATTAATTATTAATTATTAGATATTCATTCAGATAAATTTCTGAATTAATCAGTTAAGAAATTCAATAGTTCGTTAGATTTTAGGCAGCAATTCTGCCGAAATTAATCAGTTCTTTGACATTATGTATATTTTTTAGCTTGTATGCTGGAACAGCGAACACGTTAATAAATCTTTGAAGCATTAAAGTATTGTGATACATTGTTTTAATATCAGACATTGAAAATGCTCCACGAGTTTCTTTTGGAATAGATAACCAATGTTCTACTTTTGCGAGATTAATAGCTGTAAGTGAAGCATTAAAATGAAAATATAATTTATTTTCACTTCTTGCTTGGCAATCATTTAGTCCTGTATGTTGTTTTCCGTCTCTGTATAAGAATTCAATTTGAAAACGATTTTTGTAATATCGTAAAATATCCGAAGCATCAAGTTCTAAATTTGTTGAAAAAAACAGTAAATATGATTTGTTTTTTTTATCTTTTAATTGTTCGTAAACCAATTTTATTTTTCGTTTTAAACCTTTGCTGTATACAATGGCTGAATAAACTGTAGATTTATCATCATCAGAAATAAGTTTAAAATATTTTTTATCAATATTTTTGAGATTTATTTTTCCTGTATATTTTTTTGGTGCACCTTTTTTTCCTGTAGGTTTGCCATAGTAAAGATACATTAAATCTGCATCTTTTCTCAAACGACTTATTACATGTAAATCTGTATTGTCTATTATTTTATCAACAAAAGGACTTTTTGAAAAATAAGCATCAGCAACAAGAAGTTTTGAAATTTCAGTTAAAACATCTTTTCGTTGAACAATTATATTGGCATACCAAGTAAGCAAAGTCATACCTTCTTTATTAATATCTTCGTATGTTGGTGTTTGCACTGCTTCAAGATGAAATGCTGTTTTGTTATCAATATCAATTGCTGCAATACCGCCAATTTCAAGACCAAACTTTGCTACACCTGCAACACCCGACCAAAACTTATCAACACCTGGCGTTTTTTTTCCAGACTTGCTAATATAACTCGGGTCAAAGGCTATCGCAAAATGACCGCTACCGTGCGTTAAAGTAATATTTTTGTTAAAATCCATAAAATTAAATGATTTTTCAAATTGCTGTCTGTATCTTTGTTCACCAAATTTACCGTAACGTCCAAACTGTAAAAAGTTCATTCGTCCTTGTATGCTAAGAAATAATAACATAATTTCTATAAAGAAATCTTTTTGTGGTTTATTTAATCCAATAATATTGCATAATGCGCTGTAAATCAACGCGTTGATACTTAAAATTGCCTCGAAAATCATATTTAACAGAATTTATGGTAAAAATCTACTAAAATAATGATTTTCAGGCTTTTATCCTAATTTTTTAACAACTATTTTTCATATATTTTACTGCTTTTTAGTGCTTTATATGAAAATTTAACGAACTATTGAATATATACATTGGTGTTAATATCTGCAACCTGCAATTAGAGTTTATCAGTAAAGTGCTTTATTTTGAAAAAATGAGAGTATTTTAATTAAATATTATTGGTGGGAAAAAAGTATAAAAAAAGGCTGCTCAGGAGAGTAAATCTAATAGCCAATTTAGAATTTAGGGTTTCTTCAGAACAGCCAAAACAATTAACCTTTAATTA
>JAAELO010000365.1 GCA_024226555.1 Desulfobacterales bacterium
ACGACATCCCACGTGGTGGGCCGGCTCGTTCTCCTGAAATATAAAATTTTAGGCGTGCGATGCTCAAAAAAATATTGATTTTTGAGAATTCTGGGGCCTTTTGGTGACCAATTTGGGACCGAAAAGTAACCAAAAAGTTACCAAAACGGGCCTGAGAACTGGGTTGGGGTGGGCTAGCTCTCACCCAGCCCAGTGAGAACTGGCCGGGACCCTCATTATTATGTATATGCTGGAGGCCACCATACAAATAATATCCATGGTCGGGGCGCGGATCGGTTTCGTGCTGGGGGTAGGGTGGCGACAACCCCCACACCGTTGTTCCAGGCCTGGCCCTGACAGGACCCAGAGTGTGCAACACGTTTTTGCATAACACACTCTGGGCCCTGTCCCAGGCCCAGGCCCGGAACAATGGTGTGGGGGTTGTCTCCACCCTACCCCCAGCACGAAACCGCTCCGCGCCCCGACCATGGTTATTATTTGTATGGTGGCCTCCAGCATATACATAATAATGAGGGTCCCGGCCAGTTCTCACTGGGCTGGGTGTGAGCCAGCCCACCCCAACCCACTTCTCAGACCCATTTTGGTCACTTTTGGTCCCAAAGTGGTCCCAAATACGTACCCTTTCAGGACCCAAAACCGCAAAAAACGGTGTCAAAAAA
>JAAELO010000366.1 GCA_024226555.1 Desulfobacterales bacterium
GGTTTTGTTCCTTTTTTAATCCTCCTGGCCATGAGTATTATGGGCTTTTTATACAGTTTCCGGATGGTACCCTCCAGTCAACTGGGCAGCCGTCTCCAGGCAATTCGTAAAATCCCCGGATCAAAAACCATTCTTATAGCACTTGCATGGGGCATTATCATATCCGCAACCCCTGCTCTTTCTGCCCTTGGAAAAATAAATCTGAGCACATTCATGGTATTCCTGTGGATTTCAGGAATGGTGTTCGTAAGGACCGCTTTTTTCGATGTAATGGATATCCAGGGGGACAGGATCGTTGGAAAGGAAACCATTCCCATTTACATTGGGGAAAAAAATACCCGGCTTCTTTTAAAATACATGCTGACAATCCTTTTTGCCGTTCTTTTCCTGGCCGGTGCATTAAACATGATTTCACCGCTTGGATATGTCCTTAACCTTTATCCGTTATACCTGCTAATTGTTTTAACAGCTTATGAGCACCGATATGTAATGCCGGGTGTAAGGTTGGGGTTCTTAATTGAATCGGGTTTTTTTCTTGCCGGCATAATTACATGGGTATGGTCACAAATGTATTTACCCTAATGTTGCATTATTGATGAGGTTGAAAAAAAATCAGCTATAATTGATATAAAAAAATTTCGAATGGAAATATATGATACGCTCAACGATGTGTTGGACGCTGATCTGACAGAAAAAATAATGTCATGGTGGGACAAACCCGCTGTTGTGGCCCTTGGATTTAAAAATAAAAATTATCAGATATTGGATTTACCCGGTCTATTCAATAAAAAAATATCTCCAATATTTTATATTTTATATGTTATTGAAGATTATCTGGATGCACGCCTTTTATTCCCAGAGTTGCTAAAAAAACTCCTACTGCCGTCCGATCTCACCCAGGATGAAAAAAATCAAATTGCCCGTGTTGCAGGATTCCGGGATTTTCAACATTTCCTGGACCAGCAAAAATAATTCTTTATTTAAATATTTTTAAGTTTACATTATATTCTAAAGTTGTTTTATAGATAGTATAAATAATAAAAGGAGAAGTAATGAAACGGTTGCAAATTCTATCTATCTTGTTTCTCAAGAACTGATATGAAAGAAATTATATTTTTCAGGAAAATTCCGGCAAGTGTTGAGATTGGAAAATCGTATCAGGCATGAATCATTTATCATTATGGCCGTGAATAATATAAGTTGTCTGTAGTCCGAGAAACTTATCATCGGCCTGTGATTAGATGATAATTTGCAAGTGGTATGTCCTGGAATAGTTTTTTGATTTGTTTTGGTGATCTCAGGTTTTAACGGTGCGAGTGACTTACCGGAAAGCAAACGAGCACTTTGAAAAAATGAGTTTTATGATGCCCTTTGCAAAAAATAAAAACGGCTCGGCTTTTTCGGTTGAGTCAACTCGTTGGTTAGGCATCTTTTAAGTCACCTTTTTTTGATTCAGATTTTACCTTTTCCCATTCATTCTTCAAAAGCTCCTGGCTTTCGACGATGAGTTCATCTATTGCTATATCAAGTTTGTCTCCAAAGCTCGGGTCTGTTAAATTGGGAATCTTTGTGACGAGGTCTTCTATTCTTTTATCTGTATTTGGCTTCCCATCTTCAGTTTTTGGATTCAATTGCAAGCGTATTAAATACCTTAGGGTTCACTCAAAAATAAAATTACATTCTTGATGGCAACAAAGTATAATTCCACTTTGGCATAATTTTATGTGTTTCAACCGGTAGCTGTTTCATTTGCTCATCTGTTACCGATTCCCCTTTTCTATATTTTTTTCTCACAAAATGAGCTTTGACAGTCAAACCCGTTGACGTCTTTGTTGTACGAATATATTTAAGTGCTTTTTCAAAACTCTCTAATGGTTTTCCAGCCCAGTTTTTACTGATCTCAGAAAATAATCTATGCTCTATTGGATTCCATTTCGATGTGCCTGGTGGATAATGGCAAACTTTTACAAAAATTCCGTATGGTTTGCATATTTTTTCATAAATTTGAGCTTTCCATACACGTGATCGGTAACTGTTGCTACCGCCTGCATCAGCTAAAATTAAAAGTTCATCAGCATTACTGTAACGCTTTTGTCCTTCCGTTCTCCACCATGTCTCAATAGAATCAACGGCAAAAGACGGTGTGTCATAAGAGGTCCCCAAAAAGACTGTGCCTTTATTGGCTTCAACATCATATATACCATATGGAACAGCTTTTCCTATTGCATCTTGAAGAAAATCGTGATCTTTCACCGGTACCGGCTCTTGTTCCCATGATTGTCCATTATTCTTGTAATTTCCGATTAATTCTTTCTTTTTGGTATCTACGCTGATTATCGGCTTTTTCTGTTTTGCAAATTTTTCTTTTAACTTTTTAATGTTGGCAAATTGACGGTTTCTATCTACTGGGGATGGTGGATTTTTAATTCCGGATTTGATACTTTTCCGGTTCAGCTTAAGTGAAAAACCCATTTGTTTCAACAATCTGCCGACAGTATTGGCGCTAACATTAATTTTGAGACGATTCAATTCAACGGAAATCTTCTGAGTGGTTTTGCGGGTCCATTTTAAACCTGTCATAGGGTCACCGGCAACTTCGTGTCTCATTATTCTTTCAATTTTTTGGATAATTTTTGGGATTTTTTTTCAACCGGTTTCCGCCCGGCACCTTTTTTCCGAACTCCCTCTGAACTGATATCACTACCAAAAAGTTCTCTGCGCCCTTTCGCTACAGTATGGACATTTAATCCAAGGAGACCTGCAATTTTTTTATCACCGCCGTACCCCAGTTTGAAAGATTCCAATCCAGCGTATATCCGTCTTTGCTTTTCGTCAAGCAGACTAAAAAATAAAATAATAGCGGCCTTTAATTCATGGTTTAAAATATCAATAGATAAACCATCAACAGGAACCGACTTGATTTTTTCCCGTAGAAGGATTTGCCGTTCCCTGATCGTAGGATCAATCGATAAATATATAAATACACCGGATAATTTTTCTCTGAAGATATGCCCTTGTTTAAACAATTTTAATAATGTTTCCTGGGTCTGGACCTGAAGTTCTCCATTCAGTTCATTAACATCGTATCCGATTTCTGATGTATCGACGAATGCTTTTGCAGTATCAATCAAATTACCATACTTGGAAAACCGAATAGATTGGCGAAACCATAAC
>JAAELO010000367.1 GCA_024226555.1 Desulfobacterales bacterium
AAATCAGGCTATTTTTTAGTGCATCTCCTCAAGTGGACAAAAATCAGGCTGTTTTTTCACACCTCATTTTGTTATCGAATTAATAGACATTATATTTGTTTTGTCAAGTTAAACGGAAGTAGGCTCTGCTGGAGAGCAACCTGCCAGGGATAACTTTGATGGACTTTTAAAAAAAGTTGAGGGGGTTTTTATAAGCCCCCTCAACTTTTTTTAAATGTCCTTATGCCTTCAAAAACTCATCAATAAATTTCATTTTTCTTTTCTCTGACAGTCCATTGTGGTTCCTGAGCTTATTCTTTAAATCTGCAAAATGCCCATCAATGGAATTGGTTGTATTTGGCATTCCAATGTTTATATGATCATGATAGGTGAATAACCACTTGAGGTTTGTTTTAATACTTCTGTAGGCGCTTCTAAGTCTTTTATGGGTATAGGAAGTCTTACCTGTTTTTTCATTAATTGTACGTTCATTTAAAAATGCTTCCCACTTATCATACCATAGATTTAAAGCACCTTCAAAGGATTCCTTATCTGTTTGTTTCATAAGAGATGAAATCTCCTTTAATTCAATGGCTGCAGGCATCCTGGGGTTTTTAGTAATGTATCTTCTGACAATTGCTGCCTGGTGAAATTGACACATTTGTACAGGAACTTCTTTGAAGGAATTAATCAATCCTCTTCGCCCATCACAGACTATACCTGCTATAATAAAACCTTGCGATTTTAGCAATTCAACCCCTTGTTTATATTGAGCATTTGTTTCAGATTTAACATAAAATTTTAGCAGGTTTTCATTTGTTATGGCATCTTTAAACAGCATTACACCAAAGTTAGATCCCCAATATGTTGTGTCCATCAAAACAATAATTTTTCTGGGAACCTTTTCAGGAATGTCAACCTTAAATTTGTCGATCTGACGTTGAATGGTTCGCTTTGAGCAATGATACTTTTCTGCTAATTGTTCATAGGTCTGTTTTCCTGACCTGTACTCTCGCCATAATGTATCTGGATCAAGTCGGTCACCACCTAAAAATTGTCGTCCACAGACATGACATTTGTAAATCTGTTTGCCCTTGAACTTGCCGTTTTTTTTCGTTATTGGACTTTTGCAGTGAATGCATTTTTTTTATTCATAACCTTTGACTTTAATCAAAGTTAATAATATCAAGCACTACAGAAGATTCCAGCCTGATTTTTGTCCATTAAGCCAAAATTTCACAGATTTTGTAGATGGGTACGAAAACATGGATGTGGGTAATGTGACTACTTATCCTGTTTCCGGCCTTACATCATCTTCACCTTATTACTACAGATTAAGAGCATATA
>JAAELO010000368.1 GCA_024226555.1 Desulfobacterales bacterium
AGCTCGAGGGCGTCAGCCCGAGAGCTCCCCTGCCTTCTCGAGTGTCACCCTCTGTGAAAGTGCCTCTTGCCAAGGCGAACACTGGCTCCCGTGGCTTGTCCGAGTGCAAATATGTACAGGCACACATGGGCTCAAACTCGACGGTACAGATCTTCTCATCCCCTGATTGTTCTTCTATCATCGCCGATGCTTCGATCACTCTTTCTTTTGACACTTCTCCGTCCCATGTAAAGTCGGAATACACAAGGGCACCATCGACACAAAAATGTACGAAAAATCAAATTTCGTCTTTGCCTTCCACTCGCTTATGGGTGCTCCATCCGATAAAGATTATTATTCGTCCTCGCAAAATCAGCATTTTTAACTCGCCAGGGGACTCGGAACCGCTCGGGCTGACGCCCTCGCGGTTCCTCGTCCCCTGTCTCGTAAAATGCTGATTTTGCTCCGGGACGATAATATACTTTTTCGAACTGTTCGGCCGGGATTAGGCTGAAAAAATGGTTCGGAAAGTGTTTCCGCTCGAGTCGGACCGTGCAAAAAAAGGCGAGTTGCCCGTGCGAAACAACTGACGATAAGGACACGG
>JAAELO010000369.1 GCA_024226555.1 Desulfobacterales bacterium
AAAAAACAAAAATTGTCATAGTAAGACAAAAAAAAAAGAAAAATAGTCATAGTCAGAGAAATCTCAAGACATGATGCGTTACAATATCCTTCAATAGAACCTGATATTATCAACCAAGGGAGATCAACAATTATTAAAGGGAGTCTTACTAAAATGACATATATTTATGTTTTGCTAATCATATTTTTGTTTTTTTTGTATAAATAAAATAAAACAAAAAATATGACTCACAACAATAAAATATATGGTCATTTGCAAGCATTCCAAGTTAAATCAAATCTAAAACAATTTAGGATTGGAAAAACTTTATGTTTAAGTTTACGTTTCATAAAAATTTATAAAAACAACGTGCATTTGCGGTTTGTGGCGAGGAGTGAAATAAACACAAATTATGGATCCGTTTATCCTCTTTCGTTAATATTTAGTAAAAAAAATGTATTGATGAAATGTTCAACAACTACTCATCCTTTGGGTGAGAGTGTTTTTGAATCCAAGAAAGATTGGATGAATAAAGATGATAATGTAAATGTTATCATATGCTTAAGGAAATTTTATGATGCTTCACGGTTTGAAATGGTTTTAGAGAGTAATTTAGTGGTAAATGGAGAATATATGAAAAGAAATCTTTCACGATTTCAAAGAATGGATCCCCAAATGGCGACTTTTTTTTATAAATACAACGATCCATGCCCTTATTGTCAGTTGTGTTTTGCACGGGCATGTCGACTTTTCGTGGGACAATGCAAAACGGAACTGACGATAAGATCACGGATCGTGGTATTTATAAAAAAAAAAATCCCCAAATGAGGAATTGTCACGTTTGTGGTGTAGAGATTTTGGTTGTAGGAGGTATCGAGGAGGAAGCTTCTGATGTTATATTGGCATTAAAGGATATGACAGAGTAGTATTGGGTTTTCTTTTTTTATTCACTTTTCTCAACTCTCTCTCCTCTATCTTCTACCGCAAGCGTTTTTTTTTATTGAGTCTTTGAATTGTGATCTTGTCACTTGACTTTCTTCAATTGGATCTATAAGCAACAAAAACTTCGCCCTTTTTTCGAAATTATATTTTTTTTGGTAAGCTCTCATATCTCGTCATTGTCTTCACTACATCCCTAGTTTGGACCTACCCTCGTATCTCCCCTGAGAGGAAGTCATGTCGGAAGAGAAAAAGAGGTCAGAGAGTAGTCTAGATTCAAAGCCAATACATCCATGGTGAGACTTCATCCTTTTTTTTTAATAACAACCAATGTAAAACGTTTCGAAAAAAGGGATATCAAAAAACCTAATCATTTATTTAAAGAAATCTGTTCTAAAACATTGGGTAATCCTTCAGGAGATGGAACGAAAATATTTATAACTCAACCAAACAAACAAGAAAAGTTCATTTTGGTAAGCGTTGACTTCTATTCTATAAATGTTAGATAAAAAAGCTGTATCTAAACAATAGACCGGAACATTTCGCAATTATCGCTTACACGGAAGAAAATGCAAAATTAGAATGCTTCACGGGTTATTTGTAGGATGTTGCGAAAACGGATGTATTAAAAATGGAATATTTTGGTCAAAAAACGAAAAATTCATATTAGAGACTGTACACTATCACTCACTTTCAAAGCCCAATTCTCTAAAATATTTTGTGGTAAAAGGTATAACTTTTATTTTTACTAAAATTCAAGAATAAAATCTCTTTCTAATATAGGGACAAAGATACATGATGGGATGATATCGAATGGATTTTGGTTAGGGAGACAAATAAAGGGAATGACACCCAAAGCGATTCATATGGATTTGTTTATGAAAGCTAAAGCAACTGATGTAGAGGAAGAAACACGTAGATTATACAATTATTATTCTTGTTTCTTCCGATATTTACTAGAGACAGAAGAATCGAGTATATGTTTTTTTTGTTTCGGGAAAATGGAAACATTTGACAAAAAAAGAGATATTCAACTTTCCATCGACCACCAACTCGATATTTTTTCACCCATAAATGAATGTTTACAATCAAAACAAAAATTGATAAACATTTCATTTCAACCAAAACGAATCGGTGTAATTTCACATTCTCACAAAGGGAAAAAACAAGGATCTGAACCCGGATGGATTCATCAGGTTATTTTTATTTTTGTTTTTGTTTTGTTCAATTTAATAATCAAAAGAATATAGACTCCTGGTTCTAGATATAAAGGAGAATTTGATATTGATGATCATACCAATTTCGAACCTTGTGGTAAAGGAACATTTTCTATTGGTAAAAAAGTTGTTTTTAAAGGTCAATTTCAACAAGGTATGCCAGTGATGTGGGATATTTCCAGGAAAATCCAAGATGACAAGAAATTACTCGAGAGATGTCTCAAATGGACTGTGTATAAATCCCGAAATTGTTTAAGAACAATCTGTGAAAGGGCAAAATGCAAAGTAAAAAATCGTGAACATGCCAAAAAGAAATTACAAGACGCATTGAATTTTTTTGATATTATCAAAGATACTAAACTATTCACTGGTGGAAAAGACTCAACTATAGATTATTTATCTAGAGAATTTCTAATCCATGAAAAGAGCTTCCTTTATGTTATAGCAACAAACAATGAACCATTTATTAAAAAAATGCGTTTGAGATACGTTTTAAAAAGAGATGGATTTTCATCGATAGCATTAGGAAAAACAGTTAAGTGGCAAGCATTCATCAACACCCACATGAAGAGCAATAAAAAACAGGATTGCAAGGGTTGGAATATCATACACCATCTCGCTTACATGGATCATGTTGATCTATTTGATCGTTTTATTAATCTAAAAAAAAAAGCAATCACAACAGATATTCATGTGTGAGTTCTTGTATATTATAAAAATTATTATGCATGTGTACATAAATATATTTTTAAGAATAAATTTATTTAATTATGTACTCGTGCATAAATATATTTTAAATATTATACAAGAATTTACACATCGAGTCTTGGTTAACAATGAGAGATGATTGCGGATATATGCCCATACATATCGCAGCCCAATTTGATTCTATAGAAATGTTTAAAAGACTAGACAATCTCAAAATCGGGGATTTTAACAAATTACTTTCTAAATTCATATCAAAAAAAGAGATTGAGTTTATTGAGAAAATGAAAATGATGAATAATTATACCATAGATGGAGATAACACTTTAGATTTGATGATCAAAGGTAACGCAATCAAATGTCTCAAAGCTGTGGTTTATCAGAAGAATAAATTGCAAAAAAACAAATGGAATGCATATGTATTCGGTAAACGAGAGATTTTCCTTGCGAAAGAATCAGAGAGTTGGGGAGCATTACAGATTATAGTTGGGGATTTATTATTAGTAAACGAAAATGACATCACGAAAATGGATTGGATTGACCTCAAAAAAAGATTAGCGAAGGTGGAGTATTCTCAGTGGAGTTTCAAGGAGTGGAAAAGTATGAATTCTTTGACACACTTGGTGGATGCACATTTGGAGTTACTTGAGAATAAGGGTTTGTAATTGGTGTGTTCACACAAAATTCAATGTTAAGGCCATACAATACAATAAAGATTTATAATCATTGCATTCATAGGTGGCCTTTGAATAAATGGCTAACCACATGTAAGGTTTATAACATTCTTCAAAAGTCTTAGATAACGGACGGTAAACGATGATATATCTCGAATCTTGTTTAAGATGATGAGAATGTAACATTCCCTTTTTCCTTTTTTTCATTCGTTTTTGCTTTTTTTTAATTCGCTGTTCCCTTTTTTTCATTCGCTTTACCCTTTTTTCACATGCTATTATGTCTATAGGATACGGATGTAACCACATTAATTCAACCTATCGAGTAAGATTGTACACAAAGAAAGAGTAAGGAAGAGAAAGGGATAGGTTACTCTTTTGGGTTTATCAATACACCATTGATATGAAGGAGGGGTGAGGAAAGGCGCCGCACGTTCTTCTGCTTTGTCTCTTTTACGCAATGCCAAACCTTCTCTTCGAATAGCTAATTGTTCATCTCGTGTTACGACAGATGCATCATCTTCTCTTTTCATTTTTCGAATACAATTCCTCAATTGTTCACGATCTCTTCTTTCATCTCTTCTTTTGATGATAGCCTCTTTAGCCCTCGGTCCCCAGAATCCCTCTACTTCACGCACTATTGACGGTTTATGTTTATATTTTCTACGGGGTTTGCGTTTTGATTTTCTTTTTCTTTCCCTCTTGGGCTTGGTTTGAAGACGCATCGGAAGCGAAGATCAACTTTGTAGGATACTAGTGCAAAAGGAGCAGAAGGTGCTCTAGCCAAACGCTGTGCAGATGCAAGGGTGCTCTAGTTCAAACCATATCCCATCTTAAACGCGATTTCGCGCTGCACTTGAAATGGCAAGGCTTCGGGTGAGTGTAGAGTGCCCAAATGAATGGGAGAGCGGATATATATTTCGAAATAAAGAATACCCAATCAATATTGAACTTATAGGAAAAAAGGTGTATTCACATATTGAGACAGTTTATGGTGTGGAGATAGACATGGTAGACATTAAAGGTCAAACAATAGCTAAAGGAGAAACTAATTCATTTTATATAATTATTGGGGATGATATAACGATATCAATCGAGAGAAAAATGGAAATAAAGATCAAGATGATTAAATTGTCCTATGATATAGGTAATTGTCAAGTTAGAATGAGATTTAGGGTAGGAAAAGAACTGTTAGGACGAAGTCCGTTTATAAGAATAATTAATTATAAATTAATACAAAATATGGACAGAATTCCAAGGCAATTAAAACATAATAATTTTATCTTTTATAAAGAAATTAAACCAAAAACTAATTTTATGGAATTTATTTTGCATTTAATTGAAAAGAATGGGAATAAAGTGCGTCCACCGAGAAGAATGCCTATTAAATGCACAATATGCTTTAGTGAAGATGGAAGACCTTTGGAAAATAAACCAGCATTGAATATGAAAAATAGCAAATCTTTAGGGATTTCAGTAAACTCAAAAGATATTATCGGAAACAATGGTGATGTGAAGATATCCTTAAGGGTTGAAGAAAACAGTAGTAAACATAATGATAAGAAATTTAAAATCCTTTTTGAAGCTGACATCGAGAGGTTTCCATCAAATTTAGATGTTTCTCCATGTTTTTCATGCCCTTTTTTAGTAAGGACAAAGATTAATAAATATCGTTTACCTGGTTTTAAAAAAAAATCAAAAAGTAAAATGGATAAATTTGATTCATCTCCTCTCCCCTTACCTCTTCCTCTACATTTATTGAAAACACTACCTCCATTACCCCTTCCTTTACCTCCCCCCTTATCAACACACTCTACTGTGAGATCCTTAGCCTCAGTTGGAAATATTTTGAGAATCCCTACATTTCAACCCATGTTTGCTAGTGAAACTCGAAGAAAACGATTCTACAAAGAAATCAAAAATGAACAAACAGACAGACAGATCCCCTTCCCGAATAAATCTCGGCGTTTGAATGATAATAAAAAGAGTCGTTTGTTGTTTGATACTAAAAGTTTGAGTGATGAATTGAATGTATTCGATTATAGTGACCAAGAAAAAGAGAATTGTTATATTATCCATGGACATAAAAGATGGGAAGGGTTCCGAACAGATGCTTGTAATTACGAAGATAATTTAGAAGATAACCCCAAAGAGAGTAGAAGAATCACCGAGGAGTCATTAATAAATATACATGCCCTCTGCAACTTTTCAGGGAATTGTTGTGCCAATTGTGAATATGCGGACCGTACAAAGCCGAATGATGAAAGAACGCCGATTATACATGCCGTTGATTGTATTGGCAACTTATTAATTTGTGATTCCCTTTCTTTTCTTGAAAAAACCAAACCTATCCCAAATCTTATAGAAAGGTCTCGAAAAAGAGCAATAGAATGGAAAGAATTAGGAAAACAAAAAGAAGAAAAACAAGAAATGAAAGAAAAATACAAGGAAAATAAACAAAAAGATGGAAAAGAAACCTTTCTCCATAATTTAGACATTAACCATCCGTTCTTTCCTATTCGGATGGCACAATTAAACATGATCCACAATCCTTTAATTTGTTTTAACTTTGAAAATATTACCAAAGATGAATTACCAACAGAAGGTTTGGATGTTTTATTTAGTTTCCATGAATATAGGCGAACAGAGAACATTTCCATACAAGATTTAGAAAATGATAAAAACACAATCAGAGATGTTTGGGATAGTGCGAAACGATATGCGAAAAGGAGAATGGAAAGGGCGCGAATAATTAAAGAGGATGATATTGAAATTACAAGGGTCAATTTAGACAGAGCACGTTTAATTAAAGAGGATGACAAACAACCTACAACGGTGAAAAGAAGAGTTCCCTTTGATAGTTCGGAGGGGGAAGAATACTTTAAATATAGAAAACATCAACTTTTGAGGGAATATTTTTGGGATATGATTCAAGAAAAAACAGACGTTTAACAGAACAAATGATAGCGTTACTTTAAACTGTCCTAACTGGCTGTAATTCACAGAAAGCAGCACAAGAATTCCTTTTGTTCATGTAAATGTTCAAGAAGCCTCAGAAGTTCCCTCACGGGTCGTGGAGGTTTCGGTGAACAGAAAGGTCACCTTACTCTCAAGAAGAAATGAGTCGGAAGCAACCGATTGAAGACACAGGTTATTTATATCTTAATGATCTGAGACAACTTTTTTCTCTTTTTCCAACATTTTTTCAGTTTCATCAAGTTCAAAAAAAGCACTAAGGTGTAGTACACCTGGTCTTCAACGGTTCATTAGTGAGATAAAGAAACTTTGCAACTGGTAGTACTCGCCTTCAACGGTTCAAAAATGTTAAATCCCGTTCCTGTTCATCCATGGTAAGTACAATTGATTTGGCTCGATGTTCGTTTGTTTTCAGGTCGTTGTTAACAGGGATAATTCAAAACCAAACCAATTGTTTACAAATTATCTCAATCCAGAAATGAATAAAAGACAACCACTAGGAAATGCCTCAGGAAATGGTAGCAAAACCATATATGCAATGGGAAATAAAATAAATCTAGTAAGACTTATATCTTCAAAACACACACAATTGTTTTTTTTTTGTTTTTTCATAAATATAGACAGGCAACTTTGATGATTATCGGTTGAATGATAAAGAAGGGAAAATAACCGAAAATCAGAAAAATTTATTTATAGGTGCTTGCGTGAACGGTTGTATAACCCGAGGACTTTTCTGGAACAAACAAAAAACTTTTGAGTTACAAAATATATCTTATAAATGGGTAAGACGATCCAAAGGAGAGAAAGGTACCAAGCGAATAAATTATTTGGTAGCCAAAGGTAATCTGATTGATACATTCAACTTGGGGAATTCATAAAAAAAAAAAAAAAAAAAACAGGAAGAAAAAAGGAACATGGTAGATTTTATTCTGGGTTCTTTTTATGTGAGGTTCCAAACGATGCCGTACATGATTTTTTATATTTGAAATCTGATCCCAAAAAACAAAAGTCAGTAGAAATGGAATTGTTTACATTAACTTCTTATTACGTTTATTTATTTAAAATCATTCTTGGAGAAGATTCTGAAATGAATTTTTGTTTTGGGGAAATGAAAACCATTTCCGAAGGGCACATTCAATACCGGATCAAATATAAGGCTGCAAATTTCTCCCTTATAGATGAGTGTCTAAAAACATGGAAGATACCATTTAAAACAAATCGGAATGGGATTATGACACACTCAAAGGATGGAAAAAAGAAAGTATCCAAACAAGGATTGGTTCACCAAGTTGGTTCACCCATCATGTTGATTTGAAACTAAAAACAACAAACAAAAAACAAAATAGAATCCCGGGTCCCAATATAAAGGGGAATTTGACACCGATAACATGTTAAATTTCGAACCACATGGCAAAGGAGCATTTTATATTGGCAAAAAAATGGTTTTTAGGGGACAATTTAGGGAAGGAGTGCCTGTAATGTGGGATATGGCCAGAAAAATCACAGATGATCAAAAATTGGTTGAACAGTGTATGAGATGGAATGTTTACAGATCCCGGAATTGTTTTAGAACCCTATGCGAAAGGGCCAAATGTCAAGTGAAAAACCCAGATGATGCTAGAAATAAACTCAAAAAAGCATTGGATTTTTTTGAAAAAATTAAAGAAACAAAATTATTAGATGATAAAAAAATTGATATGGAACGATACAACACCACCAAGGAATCATTTGATAACTTTTTTCACATCATTTGTACAAACAACAAGTTATTCATTGAAAGAATGAACACTAATAGGTTTTGGAAATGTATGGGTTTTCGTAAAGCCATCTTAAGATTAAAAGTTGAGTTTCATTGTTTATGATTCATCCATTGCATGAAACATATGGCTTGTTTATGGAAAGGATCAAAGTGGTTGGAATTGTATACATCATTTGGCTTACATGGATGAGAACGAATGGTTGACAATTATTCTTGATCCACTAGGATTTAGTGAGGATGATGGTGATAAATTAGAGCTCGATACATGGTTAACTGCAAGAGATAATTGTGGATATATGCCCATTCATGTGGCTGCACAATTTGATTCTATCGAGATTTTTAAAATTTTAGATAACTTTAAATTACATGATTTTAATCGGGCTCTAAGAAATATCATAAGTGATTACGATATCGAACAAATAAACAAAATGAAACAATTGAGAAATAAAACAAAAGACGGAGAGTTAAGTTTGTTTTTTTTTTTTTTTTTAAAATGATTGGGAAAAAATAACAACAGAAACATTCTTGATTTGATAATTAAAAATGATTCAATCAAATGTCTGAAATGGATCATGAAGAGAAAACGAAAAGATAAAAAAAGCATTTGGAGCGGTAGAAGGTTTGGTAAAAGGGAAATATTCATGGCCCAAGAATCCGAGAGTTGGTGTGCTTTGAGTTTATTAATATCAGATTCTTCAGGGATTCTCAGAAAACAAGATTGGGTCGAATTAAAGAAATATATTGAAGATATAAACAATTCAAACTTAAGAGATAACCATTGCAAAGCCATACAAAAAATCAAGGCATTGATCAAGGCATATGTGTAGGATTATACTTTTTTTAGGTTTCTTTTTTTTTTGAGTTTTAAACAATTTTTCATGTATGTATGCATAAATGTATTGTGTTCTGACCGGACGAATTCCTGGTTTTCGACTTTTTTTCTATGCATAATTGAAGAACAGACATGACTCGTCAGAGCACAACGCTTGGAGGCACTGGGAAAAAAGTAAACGATCCGGTCTTGCAGAAGATATCCGTGACAGTTTAACTTTTTTTTTCTCATTAACAGCTTCATTTGACTTCTACTGCCTTCCTTTCCAACGACATTTGAGCTTTTCCTCGATCAGCTTCATCCACTTTTACGCTACCCCTCTTCCCACACCCGACATCAACAGATATGCGTGGTCGCGAACAGCAACAACGTAAAAGAAAAGAATCACCATTCCTACCGAACACTCAAGAAGAGAAATCTATCGAACCACGGTCATCTAAAAAACAAAAACAAAACAAAGAAAAATTTAGAAATGTCAATAAGGTTTGTTTGTGATTTCATTCAAAAAACATACTGGCATACATATATAATAGCTTGCATTGATATTATATGAAGCCCTCTGCGATGTGATTAAACCAGGACGAAAACCACCTTTTATAATCAAAGATCGGACACGTTTTTTTTTTTTTTTTTGATGACCATCGAACATTTACGCATTTCGCATATTCGCAAATATATAAAAAAATGAACGTGTCCCATCGATATAACTTTGTTTATATCACCCCCCGATACATAGCAATCGATGCACGCAACATATACAATAAAAAAGAATGTTATCCGATTATACCAATTATTGAAAACAATTTATTACCTTTATTAGATTTTTTGCCATCCGCAAATGGAAATTATCACTCTTTTATTCAAGAAATTCGATTATCCTTTGATTTAAAGAAATCCGACACACAAACGTTTAATACATTATTAGAAATATGCTCAAATCTACCAAATTTACGTTCGTTTGGATTCCATAATTCATCAAAATCAAATGAGACATCTCCCATCAAATACGAGACACTTTTCGACAAAACATCTTTTCCCAAGTTGACACATTTATTTTTAACAGGGAGACAATTTTCAATTAATCTTACTTTTTTTGAAGAATATTTACAAACAACTAAACATTTAGAAGTAATGCATTTAGAAGGTATTTTGTTGTTTTCTCACATTTTTTTTTATATATAGAACGCTAAAACACTTTCAATAGATTTAACTTGTATTTCTTATCATAAGGGATGGTCTCATGTTATCGAAGCACTCCATCAAGCATCACATTTACCATACAGTTTAAAAGATATCCGATTGGATAATAGACACGATTTCAATATTAACGTTGACGATTATAACACTTTCAAGATTCGGTTGATAATGTTAAAGGAGAAATATAATCATTTAGTTTTCGAGAAATACAATGGTAATCGCCTATACATTCTCAATTCAGAGTTCTGCATTACAAATTACAAATCAATTGAATGTGATCATGATATTTCGAAATTTGTAAATATTGAGGAGATACAGATTGGCGACACTATTCAAGGACTACCACCGTTTTCACGAAGAATCAAATGGTCTCCAACACTATTATTAAATAAAGCAAATTTAACAAAGAGTTACGTCACAAAACATTGCTTATTTTTCTACATATTTATATATTTTAAAAAAGTTAAGGATATTATCAAAAGAAATTTTGCAAGTTTGAGTAGATTACAAATAAAATTCGAAGTGACAGAACAAGCGTTTGAAGATGATGAATCAAGATATACAAAGGCAATCTTAAATCAAAAAACTGTTCCCGAAAAACACCGAATTATCAAAAAAGAATATCTAGAAGATTTAGCAGATATTATATTTCTTTATAATACAAGTCACAAACGATTAAAAAAATCACACGAAGCATTAAGAAGTTTTGTTTTAAAAATAGATAAGAAATTTCCAAAAGCAATTTTAAACTTGATTTGTGCGTTGACTTGGGAATGCAAACATTTTGTAAGCACTGTCCAACCTATCCGAAAACAATGGCCAAATCCAGTTATTTTTGATTTGCTTTTTTGAATATTTTTTTTTGTGTCTTTTTAGCGAAATAAAGGTGAAGAAATCAACCCAGAAGATATATTCCAGAGATTTAGTGTAGGAACTGCTTTGAAAAGAGAGAAACCTTTGATTTATATTGGTACAGACCACGAAGAATTATGGAAAGGGAGAGGCAGACGACAAAATGGATATACATTAAGTCATATTTTCCAATATCAATTTTTTGAATGTTGAGGCGTTGATGCGTGGATTCTTTTTCATATCTGACAGCCTTTCTCAATTACATATTTATTACAACTCCTACACCCAAGAAAAAACTCAAAAAAACCAAGGATATGCGATGATGTATAGATTCCTTTCCATAGAGATCTTTAAATAACTCCAAAAATATTTTTCGATCTGCCAAATCAGAAGCTTCCCATTCTTTTCGTAAAAAGTTCTTCAATCCTTCCAAATCCTCCGTGATTTGCAACTCTGCCCAAGGAGTAACATCAACTTCATGGATACCATCTACAGGTGGATCGGATTCAACAAGAATCATATCAGACAGGAAATTGAATAACATCATCATAAAGGAATCATAACCATTATATTCTTCTTTAGATGACAAGCATTTTTTTTGTGGTTAAGATATTTGATATATCGTTTTAAAATATAGACAAACAAATAACAAAACCTCAAATTTTTTTTTTTTTTTCTAAATATATTTACACAAAAACATATATAATCCTCATATTTCGAAAAAAAATCATATTGCATATTTCGTGTTAATTCTATTAGAATACTTTATGCATCGATCATAAATCACATCCCCAAAACTTTCACCGCATCGACCAAGAATGAATTGCCAATAAACAAACAATGTCTTAAAGGCACGATATCCAATCATTTTTATTGCTATACCTCTATGAAAGGGAACCAATAGACGATCAGGCATTTCATTCAACCAATATAAGAATAAATAACATTGATCTCCATATAATGTTGGCGTCAAGGATTTCTCAACATCACAGAGAAATTTCACGTAATAATCATATATGATATCTTTCATCATTTCTCTCACTAGGAATGGCCAAAACCTTTGAACATGCTTCTTATGCCAAGATATAATGGCTCGATTCGTTCGACGGTCACCATACTTAAACAATGCTATCATAACCCGAGACCATGCTATTTTTTTGTTTTTTTTTGTGAAAAGCAAATATAAACAAATAATGCACGCATCGAACCATCTGTGCCAGGCAACCAATCTTTTGAAGATGAAGACTCTAGAAGATCATCTAACTCATCATAAATTTGCTTGAGAAATTTAACTCGATTATCATCATCCACAAGTGATTTTTCAAGGGGATAACGATCAACAAAGTCACCATAATCATTCCATATGAGTTGACGACACACCGATTTTCCAACAGAAGATTGAAAAATAAGCCAATGAAAATATTTACAAACAAAAATGATGTCAGAAAGTACCTTTTTTGTATCTAAAAAATGGATAATTAGAGGAGCATAGGTTTCATGCAGAAGCACTCCTTGGACCAATTCTTGGCTTTTGTCTGCTGCATTAACACGAATTCTTTTGTTGTGAGACATCCAAACTAAATGAGTACCAGATCCTTTAAGGAGTGGTCCTATAACACCACCTAATAAATGCAAATGAGAGTTCTAAAGTGGGTAGTCCATGACTTGGGCCTGTGATCTTTTGTTTGATTTCAAAACCAAATGCAAAAAAAATAACAAGGTTATCAACAATCGACCTCATTATACAGTTGCTTGTATTTAGCTTTACATTCACAATCTCCCCTAAACCCAAATCTCATTGAATGTTTTCTCGCGATACATACCCATTTATGATCCCCCTTTACAACTTTTTCCAATTCTAACAAATATTCTATCTCTTCACTTGCCCAGTTGTCTTGTGGAATAGTTTTCTTCTTTTCAGGATTCTTGGGTAAAATAAGGGGACTGAGGGAAAGAGGGGGACTAAGGGAAGGAGGGGGACTGAGGGAAGGAGGAGGCGTTAAATCCGTTATTTGTAGTGATTTAAGCTCAATTTCTTGAATTTCTTTAACTTTTAACCCCTGAGTATCATAATTAAATCTGGCAATTCTGGCTGTTGAATATTTCTTTCTATTGGTATGCTTTAACATAAGATATTCACACCCTGTTTTCCCCCGCAAGATATCTTTAACTTCCCTAAATAATCTAATTAAACACGGGATATGATTTTCCCTGATTTCCCAATTAATTAATTCTTTTTTAGACAAATCTCCCCAATATTTTGTTGCTAAAACTTGTTTTTCTCTGAATATTTTGATTATATATCGATGATAAGGACTACAAACCTCTTTTATCATCGATGCACCATGTTTTTCTTCCCCACTCCATCTATTCTCTTGGAGTGCTGGTGTCAGCCTCTGTTTAAGAGGTCTGAAATGAGGCATAATGAGATCATTATCACTATCGACACATTTTGATTGTTCTCTTTTTCTTTTTCTTTTTTTTTTTAGTTTTCTTTTTTTTTTTAGTTTTCGTTGAAAAGGGATCACATTACAAGCAATTGATGAGACTCTAGATTGGAATACATTCAACATATTATATCTAAGCATCTCTTGTTTGTATCTATCATCGTCTTTTCTTGATAATTCTTTATATTTGCGTCTTTCTTTATGATCAAGTAATTCATTCCATTCATAATCGGTTTGTGCTTTAATGGTTTGAGTGTTAAGGATATAAGTGTTTAAAAAATCATTTGCAATTGTTTGAGAACGATGCTCTAGGTAGATTTGATAAGGTGTCTATATTTGGTTTACTTTGTATATAACATCAAAATAGCTTAATCAACATGAATTACCTTAGGAACAGAAGGCATTTGAATTTTAGAAACAGTCACACCAGTCAAGTCCATAATAACTCCACATTTTGTACACTGTATAATAGAGGCAGTGAATGGATGAAGTAGAATTTCTTCACATTTCTCTGAAATACAAGTAGTCTTCATTTGGGCACGGGGATGTATGATCGCATTGCATTCTTGAAAAGGACACTGAATCACTAATGCTTGACTATCTGTTCGAAGTTTTGCATGACATTTTGGACATAAACCAATCACTCGGGTCAATTCTTTTAATTCTTTGTCTCTCTCTGGGACACTTTGCCGGACAACCCGGAGCAAACCTTTATTTTGAGAAAAATTACTGCGAATAAATACCTTTTTCCCAGGAAAGTCTGGGTTTGAAAAGGGACCATCATGAGTTTTCCAAGGAGGTTGCCTTTTATGATTCATAATCTTGCTAATACAACGTGTTTTTTTTTTTGGTCACCGAATACCTCTACCGTCTACTCCTTCACCACTTTCGGCTCCACATTTTGACAACAACTTTAGTGCTTCCACTCATAAGAAAGAAAAGTCACATCAACCCCCCACAACTCCCAGGGTGTCAGCCTGTAATTACCCAGAACACCCATTTTTGTTAGAATTCATTAGGTGGGGTTAAGTCTCATTTCTATGGCTCCACTCCCCTCCACACAAGAAAAAAACTTAAAGACAAGTGAATATAATGTCAAACAATAAAAGAATCAGAAGTTCAAAACAAGAACAAAGATTAAATGATTTGATAAAAACCACACTTCTCCATGATACTTATACACCTTTAATATTAAAATGGTTAGATCCTCTATACCTAATCAAGAATATCCCTTTAGTTTCCAAATGGTTTAATCAACTGTTATTTTACAAAGGCTACATTAGCCGCAGTTTATGTAAAAATCTTATCAAGAGTGATTTCGGGTGTTTTATCGAGAGATGTCCAGTAGTCACCATAAAACTGAAGAATACAAAGCCAAGAGACCTAATGAAAGATATGTACACAAATCTTGACCATATTTTCGAAAATGATTCCGACCCAACACACACAATCTCAAAGGGTCTTGTTAAAAGCTTAGGTTAGCTTTTTATCACAAAAAAAAAATGTCTTCAAAAAAGAACAGACATAGGGATGCATCACTTGATGAACTCGTTATTCAGTTATGGTGACTCGAGAACAATGAAGGGTATTATTTTTTGGTATAATAAGAAATACAAACCACAATCACAATTCCAATGGGTTTCTTTATTATATGGCAGAATCTAAAATACTGGAAAATCTTACATTATAATAATGTCCTTTTTTTTTGTTTCCTTTTTTATTATTATGCCATATCGTATTGCATTGCCAACCCAGCGGAAAATTTGGTTTCATTATCAAGAAGCATTTTGGAAAAAGAATAATAATCAAATGCTACAGACTATACAAATGGACTATTTTGAAAAATCATCAAATCTGTTTAGATTTATCCAATTAATTCCATCTCTTCTGAAATCACATGTCATAGAATACATGATACAGAATTTTTTAGAATACAAACACGCAACAAACAGAATTTTCAGAATGAAACTCTTCAAAATTTTGTGTCATTGAATGATTAAACTATTCATTGATAAAGATTGGAGGAACTTGAGCATTTTATTAGAATTGATTTTCGCTAGATATGAGAAAATTTATTTTGGGAAGTCAAAAAAGGGTATGTTAACATTACCACACGAGCCATAAAATGTTTCCCAAAATACCGTTTTCCCATATGGGTTTGTGGATATGAATATAAAAGGTTTGGATTGGACAAGTAACATGATCATGATTTTTTCAAAGGAGGTCACAACGAAATTCAAAAATCACAAAATCAACTGCCTACACCTGGTCTCATGGCGATCGTTGTTTTTGTTTATATTTTCAGATGTATTCCATAAAAATATAACAAATATACAACTATCGCCAAAGCAATTCTATTTTCAATCTATAATCAAGGTTTAATACAAGAAATGTATTTATCACAAGGTAACCAATATAAATTCTTGAATCGTCTAGAAAATGGTTTCGGGTCTATCCCTCAACACCGTGAAAGATTGGGTCATATCTGGGATAAATGTTGGATTTTTTTGTCTAAAACAGAAAAAGAACGGTTTTTAAGTGCATGCTTAAAAATAGCTAAAAGCAAAGATACATCAACATATGACTACAGATGGGATGATTGGGATGAAGAGAATAAGGAAAAAGTATGTCTGGCAATGGTAAACTTTTTAATTCCTTCATTAAGAAAAAAAAGTTGAGCCGAGCTTTTGTAATCTAGATTTTTTAACGATGTGAACACCCCCAGACAGAAATCAGAAAAAAGTTAAACTGTCCCGGATTTCGACACGCCCTAGTCTACAGAAATTTTTCCAATCTAGCAAGATCACTTCTGACAATCCCAGACTCTCACCCCTTCCCTCTCTCATACAACTCAAACATCGTAGTTGATTCTCAGACTTCATCATTATGAAAACAACCAAAGACTTGTTGGACGAGTTCAAAAAAACAACACCCATTGATTCTTGCGAAATCACATCAAAAAATATCATTTTAAGAGAAATCCACAACAACACCACTAAACCAACCATTCTTCCTTTACAACACCTATTTCCACTAGTCAATGGATGTATTAGTTTAACATTAAAAGAGGTGACAGCAACTGGCACAAACTAAAATGAACAGGGACGAAAATCCAATCATCAAAACACAACGGATATTCGCAACTCCTCTCGATTGGTCCCATTTTCAATTTAGTTTGTGTCAATTCTAGCAATCGATATGGGAATAGACAAATCAAGAAAGCGGTTTGAAACATTTTACTCTGTTTTATCGAAGATACAGAATCTAAAAGTTTTATGTTTATCGATTTTTTGGACACATTGTTTATACGACATCAAAACAGACAAGAAATTACCCGATTTAATCGATATCCAATGTGATACTCCTGACTACCCATTCCCATCACTACAAAAGTTAGACATTCAAGCAAATTATCATCTCGACGATGAATATTACCCAAATAAACGAGAGGCTCCACCCTTACCTTTAAATGATAACTTTCTGAAAATGTTTCAGACATCCAATTATTTAGAAGATGTATCTTTACAGGGTTTGGCTGTCTCTTTTTTTTTTTTAAAAAAAAATTAATTACATTATTTCACACAGGTTTCTTTGCTGATTATACGACACCGAAGAAAGAAGACGAATTATTTAACACAATCGCAATTAACCGTGTTATACCTATATTTAAATTGCGTGTTAAAAGCGCAACGAATTTTTTCCAAACACAATTACCACAATACTTATTCAATGCAAAACCAAACTTATTAGGAGATGGCACAAAATTTTTTGGTTTATTATTTGTGTTTTCTTTTTTTTTTTTTAAAAAAAAATCACAGATCAGGAAATACTTAACAAAACAAAATCAGTTTGTGCCAATTCTTGGAATTGATGGGATTTTTGAAAAAACACGCGGTAAATCACATGAAATGAATATTCTCAAAGAAGATCTCGTTGATATCCCATATATCAAATTTAATCCTTCTTTATTGCATGTCAAACCATCATGTTTGAATAAATATTTCTCAAACCTACATTTTCTTCGAGAGCTTTCATTAAATGTCTCTCTCAATTTCAAAAACCTGACTGCAGGTAAATCACACACACCCATGTATAAGTACACGTTAAGATTTTGGTTACACGTATATATAGTTTTAATGATCGTTCGAAACAATTTTAGCACCCTTAGAAATTTATCTTTAGTTTTATTAAATCATCAAGATATTGCATGGGATAAACAACCAGGCGTAAGAAAAAAAATTATTGAAATAATAAATGTGTTGTATTTCAGAAAAGAAAGATGGGACATGTTTAAACAAGATTCTTGGGGCCACAAGGACAAGAAACCCAAAGGTACAACACTTCATTATGATGTTTTCAAGATCATCATGGAATATTTGGGTGATTCAGTGGAACTTGCTCATCAAAATTGGAATGTTCTCAAGAGTGAACAAGTCAATGTGAATATAGAAATTGACAGACAACGTTACCCATATCATGTGGATATCCCAGATGACTGGCCTTGGACATCCAAGAGTCACACAAAGATAAAGATGAGATCGAAACGGAGAGTAATTAATCGATACGCAGAACCAAGGGAAAGTATCACCGGATCTTATCGAGATTTCTAAAAGAGTTTTTCCTTCTCGTTGTACTGAAATTTGATATCGCGGCTGTTCCCCTTTACTTTTTTTACTTTTTTTACTTTTTTTTGCAAATCATTCTCTTGCTACACGAGCGTTACGCACCGTTACGCACGGACACTTTCCCTTTTATTGTTATTGATCTTGCACTTATTCTATCGTTTACACAACTAGCGTTCTTTTCTTCACCTTTACTCTACCAACAGTTCGTGTTAACAGTCTAGGTAAGTCTCATTTCCATAGCTCCCTAAAGGGTCTGGTACTCCCTAGTGGCGAGGGGTTGGTTTAGGCAAACCGGTATCTTCCACAAAGGTCACAATGTCAAACAACAAAAGACTCCGTGTCTCAAAAACATTGGATGACCAAGACACTTTCCAAGAAACACTAGAAGAGGCAATAACTAGAATGGAAAATCTGCAGAGGCTCATAAACGACACTGTCTTCCACGATACCTATTCCCCTTTAATCATCAAATGGTTAGATCCTCTTTATGTTGTCAAAACGATCCCATTAGTCTGCAAATGGTTAAACAATCTCTTATTTAACAATGGCCAAACAAGCAAAATGTTAATCAAAGAATTAGTTAAAAATGATTTTGGGTCATTTATTGAGAGATGCCCAAAAATGAGATTAAACTCAGTTAATATCAAACCAAGGGATTTATTAAAAGATATGATACGATTTGCTTTGTTTTACTAAAACACAAAATAAATAAATGAAAAGCACACAAATGACCCATTAAAGTGTTGTGATTCAAAAACAAACCGTGTCACGGGTATCTGAATTTAGAAAATTTATTTGAAAGAAGTTCGACAGATTTGATGAATGCACTGTTTCGTTTTGGTGATATGAGAACAATGAATGGTATTCATTACTGGCATAAATACCCACATTGGAAGAGAAAACCACGTCCAACAAACCAAATGAGACGTTCCTATTTATGGGTCACGACGTTCTTTCGTATTATTGCACCAATACAAAGAGAGAAATGGATCGAATATTTTCGCAGGTACAAGAATGATCCAGAAAAAGAGAAAAAGAATCACAAAGAGTATTATGAAAAATCAGCGATGATGTTTTCATGTATGAGCATGATCCCGGCTTTTGCAGTTGGGGAGGTTGCACAACATATGAGACAAAATTTTTACAAAAATAAAAAATAAAAAATTAAACTAAAATTAAAAAAAATAAAAAAAATTTGTCTCAACAGCTCCAAAGATTTTATTCGGATAAAGATTTGAGAAGCATGAAGATTCTTATGAAATTAGTTTTTGCACGATATGGATTCGTAAGAAATCATGATTTAAAATGGACCTCTCAACAAATCATAAACTTATCAGTAGATATACTAAATATGATGGGTTATCATCACTCAAATCTTCAATCTAAACACGTTATTATATGGCAATTTTTTTTCTTTTATATAAGTTAACGTTTGTTTGCTTTTACATGTTTCATATCAAAGACAAAAATTTGCCATATCTTTGATGAGGCGTGTTTTTAAGCATGCTCTACAACATGAATTAACATCTGCTCATGGCCAGAAAGATGTATTCCTTGCAAACATGGCCAAAGGATTTTTCTCGATACCAGAGCATCAGGTGCAATTGGCTGAATTTTGGAACAAATGTTGGAATTATTTAGAATCTGACCAAAAGATCAGGTTTTGGAGAAAAAGCTTGAAATTAATTAAAAATGAAAATGAAGAACAATCGGGGTTCAAATGGGACAGTTGGGATGAAGATCACAGAAAAAATGCTTGTGTTGCTATGATGAAATACATGATCCCATGTATTGAGAATTAAAATGTCCGATAAGAAGACGTTTTGTTCATTGTTGATGTTGGACCAATCATAATTTGCGTGTGATTTTTCTTCTTCCAAGGCCATTTTTGTCTGAGCTTTAGTAAACCCCCATACGGATAAGGACGAAATTGAATTCTAATCACCACTCGTCGATTCAAAGTTTGCCCACCAAAATATTCCATCACGATTTCGAATACCTCAAAAGGAATTTGATGATTTTGCTCACTATCCCAACACTTTTCTTTAAATCGGTTCCACAAACCATCGCGATGATACAATGAATCAACAATATCTATAATTAATCCCCTAATATCATGTTGTTCACCAAACTCGACATTGTTTTTATTCTTAAGAATCAATGAAAAATTCGTAAGACTGATAAAATTCCTATTAATAATCTTCATA
>JAAELO010000370.1 GCA_024226555.1 Desulfobacterales bacterium
CACACACACACACACACACACACACACACACACACACACACACACACACACACACACACACACACACACACACACACACACACACACACACACACACACAACAGGAGATGAACTGATTGTTTATAGATGAATTGTTGATATAATATTTACATATTTAACACAACATCAAAACCCAAGATCAAACCCAAAAAATTGTCACAACATTCTTCATCATATTGTTGTTTAAAGCGTTTCAAAAATTGGTTTTGATCTTCCACTTTAGATTCTTTCCATCGATTACGAATCAACATTTGTAATGTTAGGAAATCATCATTGTCATCAATTTTTGCTCCGAAAATTATACAATCTGACAGAAAATCAAACAATATCATCATAAAGAAATCATAATCATTCACATATGCCTTAGACATTCTGTTAGAATAATCAATAGATCGTTGATTGATCCCCGGTCCCAAACTGTCATCGCATTCACCAAGAACATATTTCCAATAAAGGATTAATGATTTTATTGCAAAAGATCTAATCATTTGAATCATGCAAAATCGATGAAAGGAAAACAAAAAACGTCGTGGAATTTCGTTAACCCAATATAAAAATAAATAACATTGGTCTGTGAAATTAGAGGCGTTAGATGATTCAGACTCACAAAGGATATCTATATAATATGCCGTTAAAATATGTCTCATTTCCTCCTGGACCAAGTCGCGCCAGAAGTGTCGTTCATGCTTATTATACCAATAAATCAATGCTCGATTCGTCCGTTGATCACCATACTGGAACAAGCTAGACATGAGTTTGGTCCAACCTATATCAAAAGGGGTCATGAACCATAAATAGAAAAACACATAACATACCAAATTCTCTATCAATGACTAGCATACCACCTTTCTCACCAAGAATAGTGTCGAATTCAAGATAGATTTGCCTAAAATATTCAACACGATTATCAGATTTTATAATTGATTTGAGACAAGGGTCACGATGAACAAAACCACCATAATCATTCCATAAGAGTTTTTGAGACAATGATTTACCAACAGAAGATTCAAAAAGAATCCAACGAAAGTATTTACACACTAAAGTGATATTAAAAAGTACTTCTTTCGTATCCAAAAAAATGATAATCAAAGGACTATACGTGTCATGTAAAAGTACTCTTTTGACTAATTCCCTCCTTTCAATTAACGCATTAACACAAGCGTCAAGAGTGTCTGAATAGCCAGTATCTTTCAATTCAGGGCAAGGGTCTTGAGAACGACTTCTTTTATTATTGGACATAAGCAATTTTCTGTGGCGGTAAATCGTTGGCTGAGTTGTCTGAACGCGGGTCCCTGAAGCCCTCTGTTGCCCGAGAAAGATTCAGAAAGACTTGGGTTGTCCTAAGAAGCTCTTCCCTCTCTCCACTCCACGCGACGGACATCCCAGGTGCTCAAGCCCATTTTTAGGCACAATGTCAAACAACAAAAGACTCCGTGTCTCTAAATCATCAGACGAACAAGACACGTTCCAAGAAACATTGGAAGAAGGAAAAACAAGGATAGAAAATCTACAAAGACTAATAAACGACACTATTTTTCACGATACTTATTCCCCTTTAATCATCAAATGGTTGGAACCCTTATACGTTGTCAAAACAATCTCATTAGTCTGCAAATGGTTAAACAAGCTCTTATTTAACAATGGTCAGGTAAGTAAAATGTTAACTAAAGAATTAATCAAAAATGATTTTGGACCATTCATTGAAAGATACCCAAAAATGAATTTGCATATATCAAAGATCAAACCCAACTTACTGATGAAAGAAATGTGATGATTTGCTTTCCTTTTCCTTACGATATGAGACACATTATCTCATATTCTCCAGGAAGATACAAAGGAAATCATCCCTTCGGTACAAGAACCTTGATGAATTCTTTATGAATGATTATCAATTCTCAAATGTGCATACACGACAATGTGTTGGAAGATTTGACATGATGACAAAACTATTCCTTTATGGTGATTTAAAGACAATGAAAGCAATTTATTATTGGAAGAGAAAACTTTATCGATCACGGAGTACAGCTGGAATAAAATGGGTGCCTATGTTATGTCAGATAGCTTTACCAATCCAAAGAGAAATGTGGATAAAATACAAATTGCTTCATCAGAAAGGAATCAATGAAAAAGGAAAGGATTTGATTCTTTGTTATCAAGGATATCTCGAAAAATCTTCAATGATGTTCGCATTTCTGAGGATGATACCAACGGTGATGTTACCAGAGATTACAAAGGTTTTGATAGAAAAATTTTATATTGGCAAAGACCTAAGAAACTTAAGAAACCTTTTGCAATTGACTTTTGCAAGTTTTGGTTTTACAAATGTCCGAGATATACACTGGTCAAAGGAAGATTCAATAAAGTTTTCGAATGATGTCATTATTCAACACGGATACCCATACCATTTTATTCTGACTACGATGTTCAATATATTCAAAGTATCACTCAAACATGAACTGATATTAGCCGAAAATAATAGACATGTGTTTCTCAAAAATATGGAAAATGGCTTTGGATCTATACCTTCGCAAAAGTCTCAATTAAATGTTTTTTACAACAAATGTTGGAATTTTTTAAAATCACATAATCATCACACATTTGTGTGGAAATGTTTAAATGTAATGGTTACAGAAACAGAATGGGATGAAGACCACAAAAGGGATGCATGTTTCGCTATGATAAAGTTTATGATTCCTAGCTTTAAAAATTCATCATTTCGGGATTAATATAAATCTTTGGGGATATTTGAGCCATATGATTAAGAGATTGATACCATATACGTTATCTTCACCAAATGTTCGTAATAACAATTCCCTATTGTCAAGTATTTTTTTCTGTGATTCACTTTTTCGTTTTGATAAACCCGCTTGTAATAATTTATCTGCCAAAGTTGTTGAGAAAAAACCGGGTTTTTGTTTTATACCTTCTATTTTCATGACTGGTGTGTTTGTTTTTGGTGTTTCTGGTGGAGATATAATTTCTGTGTCATTATTTTTATCGCAATTAATTCTTACATATGGCAAAATCGGAGATGTGGATCTCAATAATCCCCAAGAATTATCAGTCATCTTATTCAGAAATGAACAGAGAATGATTATGAGTTTGGTCTGAACACAGGTCTACTCAGAATTTGTTGTTGCCATGAGTTCTTCAAGAGCTGACCACGCCTTAGATCTTGGTGTTAAAATCAAACACAAAAGAAAAGAAAAGGAATATAAGACTATGAAAGGAATGGAAGAAGAGATTTTGAAAAAAGGCAAATATGATTTTATCATAGGGGTCGATGAAGCCGGAAGAGGTCCAATAGCAGGTCCACTAGTGGTAGCGGCTTGTCATATCCCTGTTGATATTATAATTAATGGAATGAATGACAGCAAGAAACTAAGCAAAGCTAACAGAGAAAGAATTTTCCAAAAGATGTCCATCAACCCACGCGTGATATGGAAAGTATCAATCATATCCAATAAAATCATTGATCAAACAAACAATATTTTACAAACGACTTTGAAAGGGATGCGAGAGTGCACAAATCTATTACTAAAAGCCACACAACAGAAGAATGCTCTAATTTTAGTGGATGGTAATACAAATCCCAATTTCCAAAGTGCTGTTCACTGCAAAACAATAATAAAAGGAGATTCAAAGGTATATTGTATTGCAGGAGCAAGCATCGTAGCAAAAGTAATTAGAGATCAAATGACACAAACCGATAATGATTTATCACTGATAAAGAGAAAGAAACACACACAAACAAGCACAAACACACGAGTGATACATATCAGTTTGTGTCAAGTTATGATAAGAGCCGCTAAATTATGGCCATCATATTCATTTGAAAAAAACAAAGGATACCCAACCAAAGAACACAAGGATTTATTGACAAAACACGGTCCTTGTGTGATACACAGGAAATCTTTTTCACCTATAAAACAGCATTTTAAAAGCGATGAAAATTGTTGACTATATATAATAATCAAGCATTCGTCACAGATGAACACTGGTCACTGCACAACTCTAGGTTCATTCAACTCCCGCAAGATCCCTAAGATATTACATAACGGTCTTGCTCCCGGGGGTCAGGCTGTAAGCCTTCAGAATTTATTAGGTAGTGTCAAGTCCAAGCAATGTCGAATAACAAAAGAATTCGAACTTCAAAAAACATTGGGTCATATAAAAATCTGAAGAAATTAGTGGATAAAACTCTTTTACATGACACCTACGGGCCAATGATAATCAAATGGTTGGATTGTATTTTCGTTGTTAAAAATATCCCATTAGTTTGCAAATGGTTAAATAATATAATATTTAAATCAGGGCAAAGAAGCATATCTTTATGTAAACAATTAACTAAAAATGATTTCGGATGTTTCATCGAAAGATGTCCAAAAATAAAAACTTTGTTAACTAATAAACAACCAAGGGAACTATTAAAAAACATGTACTTGGATCTAGAATCAATATTAAAAAATGAAAAAATTGAACACTCGTTGATGATTAAACTTTTCCAATTTGGTGATCAAAATACAATGAATGGACTCATATATTGGTGTCAAAAAATATATTATGGACCAATTGATTGGTTTACATTGTTTTATAAAGTGGGATATCCGATCCAAAAAACAAGCTGGGATGTTTTTTACAAAAGACATACAATAAAAACAAAAGACATAGGCTTTATCAAACAGAATTATATTAACAAGTCATCCTTTTTATTCAAGATTGTTCACTGTCTCCCATGCAACTCATTGTGTCATGTAACAGAATACATAATTCGAAGATTTTATAAATCTAAAGATTTAGGTAATCTTTCAATATTTTTGGAAATGTTATTTGCCGATCATATAATGAAAAATTGGGATGAAACCAAATGGGACACAGAAGACATTTTGATGTTCTCAGATTTAGTCAACATGAGTTGGACAATATGTGGCACAAACAGAAATGAAAAAAGAGGAAGACACACTTTGTGACCAACATTCTTTTTCAGTTTGTGCCACGTCACAACGACAATGTCGAATTTGTTGTATCTATATTGGTGTTTTTTTTCTCCACTGCAGTGATACATGAAATTAAAAAAGCGTCTGGTGATCAGTTTAATGTTATTGAAAATATAAAGAGAGGTTGTAATTCATTAAAAAGCGGATTAAAAAGAATAACGCTACTGATGGTACAATGTTGGAATGCGTTGAGCCTCAATAATCAAAAAGATTTTTTTGATAAATACGAGGATTTAATTGATTCAGATATAGAGGAATGGAATCTATGGACACACGATGACAAAAGTAAAACCTGTTACGCATTATTGAATTTGTTTATGCCTAACTTTGTCTTAAAAGGCACATTAGACAATTAATTAATTATATGTATACATATAAAAAACACAAAAGGAGTTTCGCACTTTTTTCTACAATCCTGATCGTCTTGCTTTATCAGATTCAATTGGGTTGACCCCTATACCCCACGTGGTAGAGTTTTATTCGAGTTATTGGGTTTCTTAAACAGACATACAAACAATCATAGATGAGGATCCTATTCTTACAAAGTTCAAAGGTTTGGTGCGAAGACCTCAAGAATGATTGTTTCCACACCACACTGTTTAGAGATTGCTTGAAAATGGTGTTTGAGTTGAGTTTTTTTTTTTTTTTATTATTATTAATACAAGAAATGTATCAACACAACACTTGAAAATGAAAGGTCTAATATGAAAAAGAGCGAATATCCCGAAATGACTCAAAGTATTATCACAAAATGGCACTAAAAAAAAAAACAAAAGTGCAATGGCCAAATGTGATCACACAATACTTTGATTCATTTGGAGCAGAAATTCAATATTATTGATGAATTACCAAAAGGAAGAATTTTAGGTTTAATCTTAATATCAGATGTCTTTTGGTATGACCCAAACAACCCGAAACATGTTCAAGACGATTGGATTTTGGGGCCATTATGCTACACCATTAAAGATGTTTTTAGAATCAACAAGAAACATATGGCACAAAACCAATATATCCCTAATGTGTTGTTTAAACACAGGAACCTTTTTCACCACGCGATTTCGCGTTGTTTAAACTCATAAACCTTTTCCAGAAAGGGATATCATTAGGATTTATGCCAAAGAATAGAAAATAAAGGAAACGTGGGATTTAGCAAAATATCAATTTCAACAAAACAAAGAATATCCCAATTTCCAGAGATTCAACAGAAAATCACAGAGTGGAATAATACTTACGGGAATGAGTTCAAATATATGTTTATTAAACCAAAACAAAATAAAAAAAAAATATTACAATAAATAAACACAGAATAGTAGACGAAGGAACGGATGGTTACAGAGCATTAGTAGTGAGACAACCATTTGTTGAAGCCATTTTACAAAAGAAAAAAAGAATTGAAAATCGTACTCGTGTGTTGGGACATATCCATAATGATAAAAGGAAATGTCTAAAACCAACAGATAAACGATTTTGTCGTTTTTGTCCAAGAAAAGACAAAAAATTACCAAATAACAAGGAATGCGAATGGATTACACACAAAGGAAAGAAATCTAACATGAACAAGGCATTAGAGATGATTGCCAAGCAATTTCCATTGAAATTTTCAAGATGTGAATATTTATACAAAGATTATGACTGTGTTTAAATAGATTCAAAATCCACTGGCTTTATACACAGACACAGACACAGATCTACAAAAATCACAGACACTATTACTGCATGATCCAAGATGAGCCACTTGGACTCCAGACATGCACTCGAGGGGAAATACTCTCGTTCAGCACGCAGATCACGAGGTCTGTCGAGATACCAACCTTTTCCACATTCTGATTCAAATTCAGATAACGAAAGTGACCGTGATGATGAGAAGAGGGCACAAGAGGTGAGCCAAGATGTGATACACACAATGTACACATTAAGAAACACCACAATACTCAGAGAACAATTGAGATGCAATCCCATGAAAAGATGTTCACAAGCAACACCAATGAATGGATGAAGAAAACAATGCAATTATGGAAGAGAAATATGAATATATATGAAACTAAACCATTTATCGAACCAGGGATTCAAAAGACAACAAAACCTTTCCATGATTTAATCGATTCAGCTGATGAAGAAGAGAAATCAATTTGGAGGGCAGCCATTGATAAAATCAAGGATGGAAGGAGTTTTATTACACGCGACATTCTCCACAAAACGCAAAAATTAATTGAAGAAAAAAAAGACGAGGTTAAGATATATGTTACTTCCCCACACCCAAAAAAGGAAAAACTATTCCATCAAAACAGATCCAAACATGGTGTGATTATTTTCGCCCCCAAAGAATGGTTTTTGCTTCGAGCTACCGACAACAAAAATTCTCAATTGATAAACATTATACTTTTCGAGATAAAACGGATCCACGATGGCCATGGAGAGATCCATGGAACTATAAACTATTCAACGATGTTACAAAAGGTCACAAATCAATGTATACATGCTCATTAGACTTAGAATGGATTCATCAACAAAATCCATTGATTTTTCCGCACACATCCGAAATATTATTATTTTGGGCAGATATCATATGGGGTGATGAAAAAATCTTGAGAATTCTGGATCAATTTGATATGGACTGGAAATATGAATGTGGATATCGAGATATTAGCATACAACTCAAAGACATCTTTATGACTCCGACAATCATGTTAAGCATTATGTGTGGGTGTATACACATGTTTGAATTATCATAAACATATCTCTCAGGAACAAGGTTTTTCCAACAAACGAAATGATGAGAAAATGCAACATTAAACACCCCAAAGAAGATTGCAGAGATAACGGTGGATATGATTGGCATAAACCTGTTAGAAATCAAAGGGATGCTCTGGTAATGCAATTCCCTTTTTTTTGGGCTTTTGGAAAATTCGCTCCCATTAAGATCGAGAAAGAATGGACAGATTACGAAAACCCCGAAGGAAATGAACCAAGTAGAAATTGGGAAAGCCTCAAAAAATCCATGAGTAGAGTATATGGCTTTTTCAATTTAAAAACAC
>JAAELO010000371.1 GCA_024226555.1 Desulfobacterales bacterium
CTGTTCGACGGGGGGTTGGAAGGAGCAGTCGATGGGCTGTTCGACGGGGGGTTGGAAGGAGCAGTCGATGGGCTGTTCGACGGGGGGTTGGAAGGAGCAGTCGATGCGCTGTTAGACAGGGTGTGGGGAGAGGCGAGGTGGACACTCACCGCAGAAAAAAACACACCCAAAACAAAACAAAAAAAAATTCACCTCTTTTTCGCAACATCTGGCGGGATCCAATCCCGCAATATCTCATCCAATCCCTATTTAAACTTCTTTTATCATTTTAATTTCATTTTGCGTGTTTTTTTCCACGCCCCGGGGGAAGGGCGGGTATTGAAACATGCCCCCATCGACTGTAATGTCCATTCTCCATTACCATTGCCAGCAGCACCTACCCAATAGAGATCTGTGTGGGGAAGGGTGGGTGAGAGGGGACGAAAGAAAAACACGGCGACTGACCATTCCAATCGTCAGTCCCGCCCACACGCAAACAAAAACAAAACAAACAAAACTCACCCCTTTCTCACAAAAAAGGGACGGCGATCCCCCTCCAAACCATCTCCTTCTCTCACTTCCTCATCATTTTAACCTTCTTTTTCCATATTTCATTTCATTTTGCGTATATTTTTCTACGCCCCCGGGGGAAGGGC
>JAAELO010000372.1 GCA_024226555.1 Desulfobacterales bacterium
AACTCTGGAAGCTATTATGATGAGCTCGGAAAACGACGTACACCCAATGACCCCTTAATTCCGACTCCGTGCGGAAAACCACCCGAAATTAAACAAGATGACGCAAGCCTCAGAAACAGCACCAACGTACAACAATACCCGCCAGCTCCCGCGACAACCAACCACCTGAATATAGAGGAAACACACGACTTACAACTACCCAACGAAGGCAGAAAACAGTCCAAGCGACACTTGATTATGACAATCGGAAACAAAGGACGTACACCCCTCCGACAAAGACTCTCCAAGGAAGAAGCACTCACATGCCACCTTGTCTCGCTCTCTCGCTACTCCAAGGCGTAAAGGACAGAAATGATGTACTCCTCCGATGCCGACTCCCCAAGGAAGAAACACCCGAATGCCACCCTTTTCACCATGTTTACCAAGCAACACTCGAATACGCAAAAGGAAAGAAATGACGTATACCCCTCCGACGACGACTCCCCAAGGAAGAAAGGCCCGAATGCCACCGTTTTCACCATGGTTACCAAGCAACACTCGCACCCAATGTATAGTTTTACAACTTAATGTGTATAGCGTGAATTATATGCCCGACATATTTCTTTCTTTTCTCTTTACAACAATCGAAACATCCCCTGCAACACTCGGCAACACTCGGCAAGAATCAGCCTCCACCCCCCCCCCCAACCAAATTCCCAAGTGAAATTGAATGGTGGGACTCCATGTGAATCGCAGAGTGCTACTCTAACTATGGTAAATGCCAGGGCGCCCCCCC
>JAAELO010000373.1 GCA_024226555.1 Desulfobacterales bacterium
GAATAGCTGTTGCGTATTCTCTGAAACATGAATGAAGTTGTTCCAATTCTTGGGGATTTTTGTGTCAGCATTTACTTTTCTTTGCACTCCTTTGCCGAAAATTTGTGTGTTTTATTTTAAGGTATTTAGTGGCTAGAAATTATAAATATATTTACATCAATTTTCATAATGGTGAAATCATTTTACATGGTAATAGTTTTGAATTGTTCTTTGCTGACGTCATCACTCTGTCAACTTCAACCTTGCAAGAGAATGGTATAATTATTTTTCTCATTGCACATTACTTTTAGGTTCCAAAAAATCAATGTACGCCAATTTTAAAACCTCTATCTTAGCTCAGGGTACCAAATAAAATCAAATAATTTTTTGCTGACGTCATCATTTTTGCCAGCTATCCTGCAAAGAATGCTTATTAATGCTTTTCTTGTTGCACATTGGTTTGAGATGCAAGAGAGTTGAAATCCACCAATTTTCAGACCTCTATCCATCTTCTGATTAACTAACCAAATCGATTACATTTTTGATGATGTTATCATTTTCAAACTGCCGCCATCTTGTAAAAACTTAGAAATA
>JAAELO010000374.1 GCA_024226555.1 Desulfobacterales bacterium
CAATGTTTTGCTGGAAAAGTGGTTCTTCTTGTTGAAGACTATGCAAGAGCTTGCAGCTGTGAGGAGATCTTAATAATTTATTGAAGACTCGCACTTTCCCAACCCTGAAGAAATATGATGTTGTATCGCATCCAGTTATAGTATGGAATGCTGGAAGAATGCTGCACACTGTCTTGCCTAAGAATTTAACAATCAACCCAATATCAGCAACCTTATCATGATCATATTTCATGAACCATCTTTTGGCAATGGCGAAATGGCTGTAAGCCCACACAAGAAGAACAAGAACATAGAGAAGAAATGTTTCTGCCGCTGTGCAAAGGGCACTTTAGGCCTAAAAATGCTTGCGGCTGTAATGGCGGGCGCGCAGGGTCAAAGTTGGGGGTCGGCGGAGTTCTTCTCTCATCAAGATGGCCAACTGTCCATATCACGTGCTTTTTCCACCTTATTCTCTCTCATGGAAGATGTGGCTTTCAAGTTATTTTATTTTCAACAAGTTGGTTTGAAAAAGAGAGTAGTTATTTTGACAAATTTGCGGGAGGAAATATTCTCGAAAAAGCTCAATTTTTCAAAGTTTTGGAGAGAAAGATTTTCTCAAAAACTGGACCATGGAACAACAAGATTCTTTGGGAATTCTTGGTCGAAGACCCAACGAAGCTTGAGCACAAGGTGAGTATTCTGGGAAAAAGCGCCTTTCTTGGCAATTTTTGTTTGAATTTGGTATAAATTAACCTCTGTTGTTCATTTGATAAAAGATAAGCCTAACTTCGTGCAGTCATATTTTTAACAAGAAACTCTAAGTCTGAAAATGGTTTCGAAATATTTCAAGAGGAACCCTTGGGGGCTTAATATCTCAATTTATCTAAATTTCTGATCAGTAACGAACAAATTACGAAAACTTTATGGTTTTTGGTTAATATAAATGCCGAAAACTATCACTTTCTGATACCGAATTTCAGTGTTTTTTAAAAGAAAATCCGCACCATGGAACAACAACAAAATTTAGCATAAGCTATAAGACACCCTCCTAATAATAAAAATTTGGTCGCTGTTATTGGGAAAAAGCGCCGTTGTAAGAAATATTGCTTTTTATTAGCTGTACCTTATTCTTATTTTCGTTCCATTCTTAGGCCCTTTCGTTCGAAAGAATAACAAAGAAGATATACAGTAAAGAGAACGAATGTTGCTGAAATCGACAACGAAATTGACAATTTGTGAATCGAGAGTTTGTTGAGAGTTTGTCGAGAGTTGACCAACTTCCACAGATTTTA
>JAAELO010000375.1 GCA_024226555.1 Desulfobacterales bacterium
TACACTATCCAGATAAACTGGTCCGTCCCAATAATGAGGATTTTTCACCAGGGTAATCAATTTGTTCGGTATCCACTCCTTAAAAATAAAAGGGCCGGTTCCCACCGGATGCAGCGCAAATTTCTTTCCCCATTTTTTCAAGGCAGTCGGACTGATTATTGAGGCAGCAATATGCATTGCAAGATTGTTAATAAAAGGGGCAAATGGTTTTTTCAAAATAATCTTTACAGTGTATGCATTCAAAGCTTCAACACTCTTTACATATTTGAAAGCTAATTTTGCATAACCTAAATCCTTTCGGTAATAAGGATGGTTAGGATCAATTTGTCTTAATAAAGAAAATACCACGGCATTGGCATTGAAAGGGGTACCGTCATGGAATAGAACGCCTTTTCGCAAGTAAAATATCCATTCCGTATTACCTTTGCCTGTTTTCCAGGATGTAGCGAGTGCTGGTTCAATTTCAGTGGTTCCCTCTTTAAATCGAACAAGACCTTCAAAAATGTTCAATATTATTTTATCGGATTCCCCATCAGTGGAGATCAAAGGACCCAATGTGACGGAATCTGCCCCGCGACCCCAGATCAATGTTCCTCCCACCTTGGGTACACTTTGTGCAAATATAATACTGCCCAGGCTTATAAATAAGTAACAGCTCAATAATATAATAACTCTTGTCATAATTTCACCTTTTCAAGTCGATCCCTGATGAGCCACAGGTTCAGCAAAGTTATGATTATCGTTGGTACGATAAACCGTCGTAAAGATTGAGACCGGTTTTATTTTGATGGAAAGTTTCATATTGTCAATCGTCCCTTATTCAAGCCACGCCCTTTTAAATGAGATAATCTCTCTGGGTTGCAGGACAATACCATGAACTTTTTTCCTCAAACCAATGCATACATCAGCATGGGCCAGTGGTACCCAGGGGGCATTTGCATGGATGATTTCCTGTGCTTTTCTGTAAAGTTTGATTCGTTCCTGTTTTTCAAAAACCTGCTGTGCTTTGTTCAGGACAGCATCTAACGCTTTATTCTTTATAAAAGAAATGTTTTCAGCGTTCGGCTTGACTGCGTTATCTTTATTAAAAAGAACATAGAGAATATTATCCGGATCACCATTATCACTGCTCCATCCAAGCAGACACATGTCGTGTTCTCCATTTTGGAGTTTTCTAAGATAGGTTTTCCAATCATGGGATACTATTTTTGCTTTGATACCGACAGCCAAAAGATTCGCTTTTATAGCCCTGGCAATTTTTCGGGGCTGAGGCATGTAAGGTCGTGGAATCGGCATTACCCACAGTGTGGTTTTAAACCCGTTCGGCAGTCCAACTGATCGTAAAAGAGCCCTGGCTTTTTCAGGATTATATTCATAATCAATAATTTCGTCATTGTATCCCCACATCGTGGGTGGTATGGGGTTTTTGGCTGGAATTGCCGATCCTCTGTAGAGCAACTTCACTAAATTTTGCTTATTGATGGAATGATTGACAGCATGCCTGACTTCCATGCGATCAAATGGCGCTTTTTCCATATTCATGGATAGATAACCTATATTAAAGCATGAGGTGCTAATCAATCTCAGGTTTTTATTCATCCTGATCTCTTTAACCATATTGGGATCCAGGCCGTCCATTCCATCTATGGCATTGCTTTTCAAGGCCAATAACCGACTTCTGTTATTCGGGATGGATTTATAAATTACACTATCCAGATAAACTGGTCCGTCCCAATAATGAGGATTTTTCACCAGGGTAATCAATTTGTTCGGTATCCACTCCTTAAAAATAAAAGGGCCGGTTCCCACCGGATGCAGCGCAAATTTCTTTCCCCATTTTTTCAA
>JAAELO010000376.1 GCA_024226555.1 Desulfobacterales bacterium
AGTTTTGGTGAAAATAGGTATATGTTGGGTAAAAAAGAATATGTAAAGATAAATTAGTACATTCTATGGGCTGTTTTTTGGCTTTTTATGAGTGCTTGTGCTGGTTTTGATGTGAAAATGTTAGTTTTGGACTCGTTCTTGAAATTTATTGTTAAATGATAATGACTTCGTACTCATTATTGGGTAATCTGACTTTTAAAGAATGAGTATACTACTCATTGTACACTTTAAGAAAACCAGTCTCACAACTCATCTTTTCAAAAACACCCTTGCAGTGATGAAGTTCCCACACAAACATGAAAAAAATTCGTTACGAAAGGGGGGATGTTTGATCCACAAAAAAGTGGTTTCGCCAAAACCCCCTTATCCAAAGGGGGGGGGGGGGCGGTGCTAAGGGGGGGGGGGGGTTAAACCAAATTGTACGGTACTCATCCATAATCCATCGGAGACCTATATTGCGAAACGACAGCAAAAACCATGCAAAAATATGATAATAAAACTCGGAGAAAAATTGCTTTTTGAGAATTACGAATACGAAGTAATTGTGGATTGTTTTTGGAGAAATATTTGGATGCAATTGTCAAGGAATTGGTGGGAAAGATCGGATTTCATCCGATTACGAGATCGAAATCGAGGAATAACAAAAAAAGCAAGGAGGAAAAAATATATGAAAAAATGTTGATGAAAAGCCATTTTGTTGAATAATATAGGGTGGTTCACATCTGGCAAAATTTTCATATTTTTTTCAGTCCGGCTGGCAAGTTGAAATCTCAGAAAAACTCGCAAGCTTGAAAAAAAGGAATTTTTAAAAAAATCAGGAAAAAAGGAACTTCATTTTTCAGTCCCAAATCCTTCATTTCCGATGCTTTTTCGGAATGAAAAATTTCA
>JAAELO010000377.1 GCA_024226555.1 Desulfobacterales bacterium
AAGAAAGTAGTGCTCAACATCATGAAAATGTAAGAAAGTTCAATACTGGGTTCTTGAAACTTAAGAAAGTTCTGTTTCGTATTTTCACTCTTAATATTGTGTATGTTATTTTCGCTCTTCTTAAGTTGTTCATCTTGCTATTAAACGAGTCTTATGATTATTTTTTATGGAAAACGTAGTATTTGTGCAATTTTTACGGTGCCTTTAGCTGTGCATGCGCAGAAATAATGCATTCCCAAATTTTTGCTAAGAAAGTCACAAGAAAGTTTTGGTACTGAAAACATTAAATATCTAAGAAAGTTTCAATACTGGCCCAAAAAAAACTTTCTTATAAAAAATAGACGTGTATGCCACTTTTGGAAAAATCTATCCTTGTGTTCGCCATTCGCGACAAGCACAATTCCTGTCTGAGTGTGATTATAGAATTGCATGTTCACTCTTCTCTGGATAATTCTCGCCCCGCTTCAATACCGCCAGTCTTCCATTATCAAACCAACAGAATAATATAGTTATAACACGATTAAAAATTCTGGT
>JAAELO010000378.1 GCA_024226555.1 Desulfobacterales bacterium
AGACATGGATGAAAACGACCCAGACAACGTCTCAACTCCCTCTCTTTCTCCAACTCCTCGATATTTGCGAGATGAACCGCAACATGTCCGAGATAAAATGAATAAAGAGCAAGCCCAAGTCCTCAAATATAAGAAAGCGCAATTACGATGGCAGCACGGCTCTCTAAAACATCTCCCTAAACGTGCTCGACTCCGCCGTAAACTCGAAAGGAAAAGGTTCCTCGAATTACAAGAAAAACATGTTAGAGATCGAGTCGATATATTCGATAAACATTTTTATGCTAAAATAAAACAATTATCCCTACGACCGACAATTCCCGACGATGATATTTCGAAGATAAAATCAAATAATACGATGCCTAAGAGCGTAGCTAAAGCTTTCGATGATTATGCTAAACATGGAACTCGTTATGTCCATAAGGAAGAAGGCGAACTACCGCTTGAAACTACGGATATTAATCTTACGGATTTACCGATAGAAACTGTGGATATCCCCGAAATACCTTCCCTCGAAGAAAATAAAGAAAATGAAATTGTAAGCGTCGAATATAATAACGTCCCTTCCGTCTTAAGAGCAACGAAAGTTGGTGCTTTAGACCATACGGACCTTCGCGTCGAAGAAGCAAAAAATTTAAGATGGGACTCAAACCTCAAAGAATGGACTCGTCCCGATAAACGTATTCTCGACGATAAGAAATCGACAGCTTCTTATTATGCCCAAATAAATAAAGAAAATGACGATCCCACCGATGTGGTCCCTTCTCAAAA
>JAAELO010000379.1 GCA_024226555.1 Desulfobacterales bacterium
AGTAATAACAGACGGCCAGTCAGTTGGTGCTGTAGGAGTGCAGTCAAGTGAATTTGTCTTTCAAAATTGCAATCACGAGGAGGCATATACGTGCATCTTTATTCATTTAGGGCATGCAATGGCATTGGGAGCAAAGACACTTCAAGCTCGCACAGTCGATACTAGTCTGGTGGCTTAAGGCTGATTTATAGATGAATTGTTAAAAAGTATATAAATGCATGAAAATTGGTAAACTTATACTTTCTAGCCTCCTGAAAAATATTAAGATGGGAACTATCAAATATTTTCAAGTTTTTACAAGATGGCGGCAGTTTCAAAATGATGACATCATCAAAAATGTATTTGATTTGGTTAGGTACTCAGAAGAAGGATAGAGGTTTGAAAACTGGTTGATTTCAATTTTTGTGCATATCAAACAAATGTGCAACAAGAAAAACATTTATAACCACTCTTTATTAGATGGTGGGCAAAAATGATGACGTCAGCAAAAAATTATTTGATTTTTTTTAGTACCAAGAGCTAAGATAGAGGTGTTAAAATTGGCGTACATTGATGTTTTGGCACCTAAAAGTAATGTGCAATGAGAAAAATAATTATACCCTTCTTTTGCAAGATTGGAGTTGACAGAGTGATGACGTCAGCAAAAAATGAATTCAAAATTGTTACAATGTAAAATGATTTCACAATTATAAAAATTCTTTTAAATACATTTATAC
>JAAELO010000380.1 GCA_024226555.1 Desulfobacterales bacterium
ATTTCAAAAAATAACGAGCCGATTTTATTACAGTTTTTTTTTGGAAATAACAAAGTATTTTTCCAAAAGAACAGTTATTAGAGATTCCCATATCTATAAAAGATCTTTTCTAATCTGTATCATAGGATTCCTAAAGATTAGAATTTAGATCTAAATACGATCGTTCATAAATGTTTTATTTATTATAGAAAAATGATGCTGTTTTTATTCAGTTCTGTTTTTAAAAAATAATTTTTGCAATGCGAACAATCACACAGATGAAATGTTAAGCATTACAAGCGGACACTCTAAAACAAAGTATTTTCAGTAGAAGTGCTATTACAGATCCACATTATATATAATATTTTTTAGGGAGAATTATATGAAATATAGTTATGAATGCCCTCAATGTATGTCAGGAAATCAAGATGATCAGTTATCCTGGGTAATTATTGCTACACTTGGTTTTGGTCTTTTAATTCCAACATCCTGCAGTAATTGCAGCGCTCTTGTGATGCCCAGGTGGAGAAACAAGCCACTCTTTTTAGTTCTGGCGATGTTAATTATTGTTCCACTTTATATATTGCTTTCAATACAGGGAGCCTGAAAATCAGATTTTTTTATTGTTAGAGAAATAAGAACCTAACAAATGAAGCAAGCCTTAAGTAAGATGCTTCTTTTAGTGACCAATTTTTTGATATTATCAAACTGTTTATTAAAAATGGAGTGAATCTGTTTTCATTAAGAAAATCACTGGCACATTTTTCAAAAGCAGAAGATTTAGAAACAATGGAATTAGCCCTAAAACAGATTCCTAAAATCTTAATAACATTAATTAATATAATTTTTCTTTACTGCATTAAAAATACTACTGTTAATCCGTTCCTTATTATTGATCTGTAATTCTTTTAAATTTACTTTTGTTGATTTTAAAAGAAGACCTAAAGCCTTGTCTTTTCCGTTAAAAATAGCTTGTTCAAATCCTAAAACATATTCTTCTACATAACCTACGAAACTAATTTCTCCCATGAAGGAATATGAAAAATACAATCGTCTGCTTCCTGCTCCATCTGGAAGAAGAGTGGAGCAGGTAAGGTGAGTGTTAGAATCTCGTCCCGGAAACGTCTACGCATAACTTCCCGGCCATCGTTTCTAAGCATTCCCATCACAGCTCTGGGTGCTGTAAGTTCAGCTTCAGCATATGCAAAAGAGGCAATACTGTGACAATCTGCACCCTGGGGAACCCGAACAGTGTCCGTTCCTTTCATAACCGAGCCTGCAAGTGTTACAAGGCCTGAAAGCTCAACTGGATTTACAGGGAATATTACTGCCTGAATATTATCATCAGGCTCTGTCTTGCTTAAAGGTTTAAACAGAACATATTTATATTGAATATCATAGCGTGGTAATCCATGAAGAAGCCACCCTTTGGCCAATTCTGCATTACAGTGCATACGCTCTCCATACTCAAACATGGATTTCCAGTTTTTAGGTACAGATTCTATAAGGGCCTGATATTCAGCAAGATTATTTGTTGATCTGATCCCTTTACTAAATAAGGAGGCATAACGATCCAATGATTCATCCGATTCATCGAATTCGACTCCAAAACCTAAAGCAGCACGGCCTCCAGCGCACACAATGTTCTCACGATTGCCGCCTGCAATTTTTCCGCGTGTGCTGGCCTCTGCCAATAAATAGAGAATGCAACCGAATTTTCCATTTTTGAACTGGAATGCATCGTCGGGAATCCTATCGCTCCAGACTATTGCCACCGGCTCAAACTCTGGTCTAAGATTTTTTACAATCACGCTTTCCATACTTACTCCTTTTATCATTCATTATTTCAAACAATTAAATAACTTCTTAAAAACAGCTCAGTATTCGAACACTAATATGTGGTCCATATTAAATATATTACTACATATCCATTAACGCCTACAAGCCCTTAAAGACTCTTTATTAAGTACTTATGGCTTTTATGAAAGCTTTATATAGCACATTCCACTGTTAACTGTTTGATCAACTGTAGTCAAGGAGTAATTTTATGATTGTCCTTTTGATTAATTACAGCGTTATTCTTCGAATCATATCTTCTTGAAATATAAAACCATATTCCTGCGAGATATAATTTTTGAATGCCTTGTAATTAAAGCAAAAATTCTAATTATTAGAGGTTCCCTTAATTCAAAATTACGATCGACCGTCATTCCTGAGAATAATCCAAATGGAACATTTGTTTGTTGGGAGTCCAGAATCAGCTAACTGATTTTTAAAAGAGATAATAAATTTGGTTGTAACAATCTGCAATATTACAATATAATTTTTAGGTTTTTAAAAGTATAGATTTTATTAACGTATTGGTGCTATAGAAAATAATAACGCTCACACAGAACTGTTAATAAAACAGTATCTTGTATTTTTTTACATCGAACCGTCAGAAAGGAAGTGCTATGCAAGAAAGGTCCAAAACGATCTCACTGTGTATCGTGATTGGGATAATCTTAATTTGTTCTTTGGTTTTAGCAGGAGAGCAAAAAAACGAAGAGATCCTTGTTAATGACAATACAACCTTTGCTATCGAGCTCTACCAGAAGCTTTGCGATTCAGATGATAATATTTTCTTTTCGCCTTATAGCATTTCAACAGCCCTTTCTATGACATATGCTGGTGCCCGTGGTAATACCCGTAAGGAAATGGCTAAAGCTCTCAGATTCACACTTGACCGGGATAATCTCCACGCAACCTTTGCAATAATTGAGTCAAAACTCAGCAAAATCCAGAAAGCTGGCAACGTTAAACTGAACGTTGTAAACAATTTATGGCCACAAAAAGACTACAGGATACTGGATGAATATCTGTCTCTCATCAAGAAGCACTACGGCGTATCAATCACGCCTGTTGACTACATACAAGCAACTGAAGTTTCACGAAAAATGATAAATAAATGGGTGGAAGAAAAAACTCAGGACAAAATAAAGGATATTATACAGTCCGGCATGATAGATCCACTAACCAGGCTTGTGTTGGTGAACTCCATTTATTTCAAGGGAAACTGGAAAAAAAAATTCAAAAAAAGCCGAACAAAGGATGCTCCTTTTTACGTATCTCTTAACAAATCTGTCAAAACGCCGATGATGACTCAAAAACAGAGGTTCAGATATGCGGAGTTCAGGACTCTCAAGATTCTTGCATTGCCATATGCGGGGAATGAATTGTCCATGATTGTATTGCTACCAAATAAAGATGTAGGACTTAAACAACTTGAGGGCAACCTGACTGTAGAGAACCTCAGGAGGTGGACAGATCGCCTACGTGAGAGAAAGCTGCTTGTTTCCTTGCCTAAGTTCAAGACTACATCCATGTTTAAATTGGATAAAACACTTATATCAATGGGTATGGTTGATGCGTTCAATGATGACAGGGCTAATTTTGCCGGGATAAACGGTAGCCCCAAAGGGTTGTTCATTAAGCCTTTAGTTCATAAAGCATTTATTGTTGTGAATGAGTATGGCACTGAAGCAGCAGCCGCAACAGCCATAGTTATGAAAACAAAATCTATTCCATATATACCTGTTTTTCGAGCAGATCGACCATTTATTTTTCTGATTCAGGAGAATAAAACCAGGAATATTCTATTTATGGGAAGAATGAATGATCCGACAAAGACAGGAGAATGAAGGTAAGTAGTAAAATCTCTACGTAGAAAAGAAAGAACAAGGAATTATAATGAAATCATTTGACTCATCTCTATTATATGTTTTAAGCGGTACTGGTAACACTTACCGGGTAGCATGCTGGATAAAAGAATCCTTTGAAAAAACTGGAATTATGACTTGTATCAAATTTATTGAAGATGCTGACTTCCAAAGTGATTTTCAAAATCCTGACAAACAACTGACAGCTGTTTTATTTCCAACCCATGGATTTATGCCGCCATGGTCCATGATCAAATTTCTGTTCAGGATGCCCCGCCAAAAGAGAGTGCCGGTCATGAGTATTGCAACCAGGGGTGCTGTCTGGCTTGGACCTGTAAAAATACCTGGAGCAGCAGGGTTTTCTAACTTTTTTTCATCTTTAATTCTCTTGTTCAAAAGGTATGATATTCGGGGCTTTTTCAGCCTGGACATGGCTGCCAATATGAACAATCTTCATCCCAGTCTCAGTACAGAAACTGTGAAAAGTATTTCAGAAAAATCCAAAAGCAGAATTAATTTATTTTTGAACCCTGTATTGTCAGGAAAGCGGGTTCTGTTTACCCTGAACAACTTGTATGAAGGAATCTGGTCAGGTCTTTTATTTTGGCTAATACCCATATTTCCAATTCTCTATCTTATCTATGGAAAGACAAGCATGGCAAAAATCATGTTTGCCAGTAATAATTGCGTCTCCTGCGGGATGTGTGCAAAGCTCTGCCCAAACAATGGCATTGAAATGAAAAATTTCCTTGGTAAAAAGCGACCGTTTTGGACCTATCATTGTGAAAACTGCATGCGATGCATGGGGTATTGCAAAAAGAAGGCTGTGGAAGCCGGGCACTCTCTAGGTGTTTTACAATTCTTTTTACTAACTATTCCAATTTTTGCTAAGTTACTCTCATTATTAACTTCTTATACAGGGATATCTTTTGAAATTAATAATTTTTGGATTATGAGTTTGGTTGAATCATTATACTATTTGCCAGCTCTTCTTTTATCTTACTGGGTTTTCTGGCTGTTGATTCGAATTCCTGTAGTAAATACTATTTTCAGTGTAACAACGCTAACACATTATTTTAAACGTTACCATGATCCGGAAACCAGTATTAAAGATCTTTTTAAAAAGGAAGCGAAATAAAAAAGGAAATCGCCAACCTTAATTTACATTATCATTTTGATTTTTTATCTAAGGAATCTTTAATTGAACTATTTGTTTATCCATTACTTTTTAAACCATTTCAATTAGCTCAAAATATTAGAGATTCCCTTGTATCAAAGTAAAGATATTTACGGTTTTTGATACTGACAAATCCAGCATTTTCAAGATATATAGTAAAGATGTCCATCAAATCAAGGAGCTCTTTAAAGAAAAATTTCCTGTTTCGTTCAAAAGCTCTTTTTTGTCAGATCCCGGGATGAGCAGACTATTGCCTTTGTTAAAAATATTTGATTATCGTATTTAAGCAAATTTTATGCACAATTGAACAATACTAATCACTTACTTTTAATGTATTTATTTCTCTTGATTATGGGAACGAAATAAATTACTCAAGGGAACCTCTAATATCTAGAATTTTGCTTGAAATACAAGGGTGAGAAAATGTAACGAGCTGATTTTAAAACAGTTATATTTTACGAACAACGCTGTAGTTCGATCAAAAGGCAGCTATTAGAGATTCCCTCAGGTAAAACAGTTGCTTTTGTTTTATTAGTCGTAATGATCTCGAAATTAAATTCAGGGAGAGGAGTTAAAATGGGTTATTTATATCTATCGATAGCAATAATAGCAGAAGTTGTCGGAACGAGTGCCTTAAAGGAATCTGCTGAATTCACTAAGTTAGGTCCGTCTATTATTGTAATTATTAGTTACGGTTTAGCTTTCTATTTCTTATCGCTTGTATTGGTGACAATTCCTGTTGGAATTGCTTATGCTATCTGGTCCGGGATTGGAATTGCAATAATTACAATTATTGGAGCATTGTTATTTAAGCAAGTACCAGATATTCCCGCAATAACAGGAATTTTTTTAATAATAACAGGGGTCGTGATAATCAATGTATTTTCGAAAACGTAAGTTAAGTCATTAACTCATCTTTATTTGTACTGTTATATTTATTTACTTAAGGGAATCTCTAATAACTGTTCTTTTGGCAAAATACTTTGTTATTTCCAAAAAAAACTGTAATAAAATCGGCTCGTTATTTTTTGAAATGCCTTGTATTTTATCCAAAATTCTAATTATTAGAGGTTCCCTTAAAAGGGGCATTGAAGAAACTATGAGAAGCAATAATACTAAGATGAAACAAAAATACAAAACATTTTCTATAATCTATGATAACATTTTTAAATTACTCGAAAACTTAATATTTATGAACAAAAAAAATAGTCCACGTTATGCTCTGGGAAGTAAAATTAAAAATAATAATCTCCAGATTTTAGATGTTTGTTGTGGTTCAGGAAGAGCTTCCTTACCTTTTGCAGGTAGCACCAATACTATTGTTGGAATAGATTTGTCTTCAGATATGCTTGCCCTTGCAAAAAAAAAGAATGGTAAAACAAGATCGCAGAATGTCTCTTTCCTTCAAATGGATGCAACCAAAATTGATTTTCCTGATGAAAAATTTGATGTGGTTATGAGTTCATTTGCTTTGCATGAAATGAATTCTGATCTAATGACAAGTGTTTTAATGGAGAAATATCGTGTTCTAAAAAAAGGAGGTAAACTTTATATCGTTGATTATGGAGAAGAATATTCATTTTTAAATAAGTTGATTTTCTCAACCTATTTAAAAATTTGTTATCCTGAGCGAATCATGGACTTTTTAAAATACGATTGGGACCAAATACTAAGCAGCATTCATTTTCAATTTGATTATATTGAAAAATACAAGATATCAAGATTGATTTGTGCCACAAAAATCGATAATTAAATCAGGAACTATCTTTTTCTTGCAAAACTTACTAAAGGGAATCTCTAATAATTGGAATTTCTGATGAAAAACAAGGCATAACAAAAAACAACGGGTAGATTTTACTACAGTTTTTTTTTGTTATAACGCTGTGTTTCGCAAAAAAGATCAGTTATTAGAGATTCCCTAAATTTAATAAAACATTTGTTTAGGTATTCTTTGTAGCAGGCAGCTTTTTACTTTATCTTTTATGTTTGAGATACATAGAAATAAGGCAAGTACATTTTGTGCTGGCCTTTATATCTCTGCTTATGGTATCTTACGATTCAGTTTCATTTCTAATATTAATCTTGTTTCATTGAGGTATTGTACTTTGTCGGAAAGATATCACCAGATACTCCGGTAAAGTAGTCAAACAGGAAAATGTAGTTTTTTTATGGTACTAATTTATTTGTTAACCTTTAATGTATAACCTTTTATTAACTGATAAGTGAATTTCTTTTAAACTGATAAAACAGGAGTAAAGAAACAAATGGATAGCAAAGAAGTCGGTTTGGTTGCAGTGCAACAATTAACAGGTGTTGAAGATTTACATTACGGATTCTGGGATGAGGATGTAAAACCAGAAATTCTTGAATTTAAGAATGCCCAGATACGTTATACAGAGTTTGTACTTTCAGCTGTTAAAAATGAGATTGAAGATCCTGCAAATGCAAAAATCCTGGAGGTAGGGTGCGGAACAGGAGCGATGTTAGCACAGCTTCTAAGTTCCGGTTACCGAATTGACGGTGTTATACCTTCGGAGCATTTAGAAAAAAAAGTGAATGAGAAAGTTGAAAAGACTGTTTCGGATTATAAGCCAAGGATTTTTGGTTGTACTTTTGAGGCAATTCTGGAAAATCATGATGTTGATAAGTATGATCTTATTGTTTTTAGTGAAAGTTTTCAATATGTTCAAATTGAAACAAATTTTTCTTTACTAAAGACCCTTTTGAAAGAGGGCGGAAAAGTAGTAATCTGTGATTTCTTTAAATCAGTTCATCATGGGGATGGTGGTCCTGGGGATAGTAGTTTTGGTGGAGGACATCCCATAATGACATTTTACAAACTTATAGAGGAAAATAACTTTATGATTTTACAGGATAAAGATATTACTAAAAACATGAGTTTGAACCTTGAACTGATTGAAGAGATTCTTATGGAAAGAGTTCTGCCAACAGTACAGGTTCTGGACAAATATACATCATTAAAGTATCCAACGATCAGCAAATTGGTCAAATTTATTTACAGAAAAAAACTAAAAAAACTGAAATACAAATACATAGCCGGGAATCGTAGTCGAAAAACCTTTGAGCGGTATAAAAACTACAGGTTGGTAGTTCTTGGGAAAAGTTAAAAGTGTTGTGGTAATAAATGCCAAACTATTGAAAGTATATCTATTTCAACATATTTATTTATAATATTGAGATTTTGTAAAATTAACCGACTCAAAACAGCCTTAATATTTAAGGCTGTTTTTCTCGGGGAAATCATTTAGTTTTCTTCTTTACTATCCACCAAAACTTAGATCGGGTATATCCACAATAACTTTGGAGAAGTTATCAATTGAGTTCATCTGACCCAGAGTTTTTGGAAGAATGGTTTCAATATAATATCTTGCTGAGTATATCTGACCTTCATAAAAAGCTTTCTCTTTTCCCTTCTTCCCTTTTAGATTCTCAAAATCTTTGTGCTTTTCTATCATATCATTTAATTTACCTGCTGAAACTTCTGCTCTCCAAAGAAGCATCCAGGCCATTATCACATCTCCTGTAACATCCAGAAAAGGTTTTGCCTGTGAAAACGCATGTTTCAGATCTTCGGACATTAAGGTTTTACCAAGATTTAGAGCGACATGACCTAATTTGTCCACTACCTCTTCAAGCATTGGTGTTATTTCTTTTAAAAATTCGTATTCGGAAGCTTTTTTAATTGTTTCGTTAATTTTACCAAACAGATCCATAACGGATGCCCCACCTTTTGCTCCAAGTTTCCGACCAATAAGATCCATGGCCTGAATTCCATTTGTTCCTTCATAGATTGAGTTTATCTTGGAATCTCTTAAAAGCCTCTCAACAGGATAATCTGCTGTGTAGCCATAACCACCATAGATCTGCATTGCTGATACGCAGCAGTCAAAACCTTTATCAGAACAGTATGATTTTACAATTGGAGTTAAAAGATCAGTAAAATCTGTTAGCTTTGATTTCTCCTCTTCATTCTCTTCACATTCAATTTTATCGAAAAGATGAGCTATGTAATAAACAAGGCTTCTCATTCCTTCCACATGGGTTTTCATCCACATAAGCTCACGCCTGATGTCAGGATGATTAATGATTGCAACTGATGGAGCATCTTTATCCATTATCTGCGAAAGATCTCTTCCCTGCTTTCTTTGCCTTGCGTAATCAAGGCCATAAAGATATGCACATGAACCGTTGAAAAGGCCTAAAGCTCCAACACCAAGCCTCGCTTCATTCATCATGTGGAACATAACTTTCATACCTTTGTTCTCTTCACCCAGTAGAACTCCCCTGCAATTTCCCTTTGAACCAAACGCAAGCTGACAGGTTGGGCTTGCATGGAGCCCCATTTTTTCTTCTATCCCTGTACATACAACATCATTTGCTTCTGCCATGCTTCCATCATCATTAACCCAGATTTTTGGTACAAGGAAAAGTGAAATTCCTTTTGTTCCCGATGGAGCACCTTCAATTCTTGCAAGAACCGGATGTACAATATTAGGAGTAAGATCGTGCTCTCCGCATGTTATAAATATTTTGTTTCCGCAAATTGTGTATGTACCGTCATCATTTTTCTTCGCAGTGGTCGTTAATGCTCCAACATCTGAACCAGCCTCAGATTCTGTTAGAACCATAGTGCCGCCCCATTCACCACTGTACATCTTATCCATATATATATTTTTCTGTAGATCGGTACCAAAGATCTCAATCATTTTAGCAGCACCATGGGTAGCAAAACCGAATGCTCCAAAGGAGAAATCTGCTCCAACTATGTATTCAAGTGCAGCCTGGGAAACGGAATATGGTAATCCCTGTCCTCCAATGTCAATATCTTCCATCATGGCTATCCACCCACCCTCTCTCATCTGCTCATAGGGCTTGCGAAATGCTTCAGGTATTTTAACCATGTTATTTTCAAACTTCAGACCCTCTTTATCTCCAATCTCATTTAAAGGAAGGATCTCTTTTATGGCAAAATTTCTGGCTTCTGTAATCACCATATCAAACATTTTTTTGCCCATACCTTTATATTTTTCACTCTCTGAAAGCTCATCTATTTTTAACTGCTCAAATAGTACAAAGTCAACATCTCTTCTGTCTGCGATTAGTTGTGCCATTTCAAAACTCCTCCCGGTATTGTTTAAAAATTAATTTCTAAATGGTTGAATCTCTGTTACATATTTTCCAATCTTAGAGTATTATTCAATTTTTACTGACAAAGCTCATTCAGGAATCAAATAAATATAGGAAACCTCTAATAATTAGAATTTTGGTTGAAATACAAGGCATAAGAAAAAATAACGAGCTGATTTTACAACAGTTCTTTTTTCGAAATAACGCTGTAGTTCAATCAAAAGGCGGTTATTAGAGATTCCCTCTATGATGAAATTCTTTTTAAAATATCTTTTCTAAGTTCTTTTTTTAGTATTTTTCCCACTGGGTTTCTTGGTATTTGATCTATTACTTCTACTCTTTCAGGATGTTTATATCTTGCTACGCCTTTTTCTGTAAGCAGATCGACAATGCTTTCCAATGTAACTTCATTTGAGTCTATCGGAACAACATAAACACACATTTTTTCACCAAGTTTTTCATCCGGCATACTCACAACAGCAGCTTCTCTGATATCAGGGTGTGACAGGATATGATTTTCTACTTCCTGTGAGCTGATATTATAACCTCCACGAATAATTATATCTTTTGCTCTTTCATGGAAAATCAGATAATCACCATCAATTCGAAACAGGTCTCCTGTTTTAAAGAAGCCATCGGGAGTAAATGATCTTTGGGTTATCTCTATGTTTTTATAGTACCCGGCAAATAACCCCGGTCCCAGAAAGACAAGTTCACCAATATCACCATCATCTTTTAATTCTTCTCCCATGGGATCTAAAATTTTTATTTCAACACAGTCGGCAGCTGATGATTTAAAATTTGTTCCAGGTTTTGAGAAGAATGGAAATGAAGTAGCTCTTTTTTCCATATCCGGAATATCTTCAAGGCCGGCTATAAAACCAGAACCTTCATTTTGTCCCCAAATATTCGCAATATCTATATCCCATCTTCTTTTGAACTCTTCCATTGTCCAGATAGATGGAGGAGCAGAACCAAGAGTAATGCTTCTGAAGGAAGACAGATCGAAAGAGTCTACTTTGGGATGTTTTGCTATCATGTTTGCCACTGCTGGAACAAGCAGTGTATAATCAGGTTTCTCCTCCATGATTTGCTGAATAAATAAAACAGGATCAAATGGATGGTGAAGGATCATCTGTCCTCCAAACACCAACCACGGGGCAAAGACGGTTCCGACTGATGCCATATTTACCAGTGGACCAGCTGTTAAGAATTTATCTCCGGGCTTCATACCAGCTGATTCCTGAACTTTTGACATCCCAGCCCAGTTGTTATGGCTCAAAGGACAACCCTTCGGATTAGATTCAGTTCCTGAAGTCCAGCAAATAGTCAGAATATCATCTGAACATACAGGTGCAAACTCAACATCTTCGGATTTATCGTCAGCAATCATATCTTTCAAATCTTCGTAGAGCAGCACCTCAAAAGGATTTTTTGTTTTGAAATTTAAAGCTGCTTCTTTGTGTTTAAAACCTGCACACTCATTAACTGTTATAAAATACTTTATATCCAAATGATTTGCCACATAGGTTAACTCTGATTCTCTCCATAGAGTTGGAACCGGAGAAATAATCCCTCCTGCTTTTCCAACAGCAAGGTAAAGCATGGCAAGTTCCCAGCAATTAGGCATTTGAACAAGTACGGTTTCATCTTTTTTAAGACCTTTTCTAACAAAATCTTTAGCTACAGAATCAACAGCTTTATCAAAATCCTGATATGAAAGTCTCTCAGGATCTGTACCTAAAAGATCCTTTTTGTTAAGTGGATCTGAGATGCATATATTGTCAGGATTTTTTGCAACATGACCTTTTAATAAATCCATCAGAGTTTTATCGCTGTAAATTCCCATTTGTGTGTATTTTTTGATATTTTCTTCATTTGCCAGAATCATTTTTCTCTTCCTTTTTTTGAAAGTTCAGAAATCTATTATCCAGTTAAAGAATGTACAAAAAAATTAATTAAAAACTTATAGTTATGAGTCAGGTTAAAAACCTGTTTGTTAAACTTTTCAAAAGTTTAGTTTAAAATAAAAGCAAAGCATTTTATTTCATCACCGGCAGGAGGTTTATCTTAATTTTTTAAAGTTATGTTCCACCGGATTGTAACAAGTTAAGAGTAAGAAAACTTAGCTATTATCTCCTTCATAATTTCATTTGTTCCTGCAAAAATAGAAGTAATTCTTGAATCCCTGAAAGTTCTTGCTACCGGGCATTCCTCTAATGATCCAAAATCTCCAATCAGTTCAAGGCATCTTAATGAGATCCTTTTAACAAGATCGGTAGTAAAGTATTTACCCATTGAAGTTTCAACAATAATACTCTCTTTTTTCATGTGCTCTTCAACAAGTTTTTCCATGTAAACATTTCCAACAGTAATCTCTGTTCCCATTTCAGAGAGAGCAAATCTGGCAACCTGGGAATTTAATGCACCTTTGTTTTTCAGATATTCCACTGTCCATTTCAGCATGTTTTCACAGAAGTACATGGCACTGACTGAGCAAATGAGTCTTTCCTGCTGAAGTTTAGCCATAAGCATTTTAAAACCGTTTCCCTGTGACCCAAGGAGGTTCTCTTTGGGAATCCTACAATCTGAAAAAAACAGTTCTGCTGTATCCTGGCTTTTCCAACCCATTTTTTCAAGGGGTTTTCCTTTTGTAAAACCTTTGGTTCCATCCTCCACAAGAAACAGTGAAACAGCTTTATGTGGATTGTCCCCTTCCGGGTTGATAGCTGCAAGCACTACAAGGTCGCAGTTTACTCCATTTGATATAAATGTTTTTGTGCCATTTATCACAAACGAGTCACCATCTTCTACAGCAGTAGTATTCATTGAAGCGAGATCACTACCTGAATCGGGTTCAGTCATGCCCACTGCTGTAATTATATCTCCTGTTACACAGCCTGGTAGATATTTATTAAGCTGCTTCTCTGTTCCATATGCTTCAATATATGGAACTACAATATCACTGTGTATGAAGGTTGCTAATCCATTAAAGTTTGATCTGGCAAGTTGCTTTGCTACCAGTACAGAGTGCAGGAAATCTCCACCTGTTCCGCCATACTTCTTTGGAAGATTTGGACATAAAAAACCATTTTCTCCCAACTGTCTCCAGACCGATTTTGGAACTATCTTATCTTTCTCCCATTTCTGGATATTAGGAATCACCTCAAAATCTATAAAGGCCTCAAGCCTTTTTTCAAAAGCCAGGTGTTCTTCAGAAAATTTTAAAATTTCCATTATTTGATCTTCCCTATTACTTTATTCGCAATAATATCTTTTAATGCGGAACATGAGGGATAAGTTATCTCAAGAGCTTTTGCATCCCTGTAAAATCTCTCCACGTCATATTCAGCCATATATCCATATCCACCCATAAGTTGCACAGCTTCGTCACATACATATACCGCTGCTTTAGATGCAGTTAAAAGGGCCTGGGCAGAGGGCAAATCATCATAATTTCCATTTTCAATATTTTGAGCAGCCTGAAAAGTAAGTAAATTTGCTGTTTGAATTTGAGTATCCATATCAGCAATTTTATGTTTTGTTACCTGAAAACCTGCGATTGCTGTACCAAATTGCTTTCTTAGCTTAGTGTATTCCAAAGCTCTTAAGAATGCTCCTTTTGCAATCCCTATGGCAACAGAAGCCTTTAAAATGTGATCTATGGCAAGATATTTTTTAAGTTTCGATTCACAATTAAAGGTAAGAATATTTGCGGCTGGTATTTTAGCCTCTGAAAAATCCACATTAGCCACAGGATTCATCCTAAATCCCAATTTTTCACCAAGTGGCCTGATATTTATTCCATCTGTATTTTTATCAACTACAATCAATGATAAATTTTCAGAAGGTTCCTCCTTTAAAGATATTAAGCAAAGGATTATAAAATAATCAGCGATTTCGGCATTAACTACATATAATTTACTTCCAGAAAGAGTTACAACTCCATCCTGCAAGTAAGCTCTTGTATTTGTACTTTGAAGATTTTTCTCAGATTCAAGATATGCAAAGGAGCAGACCTTATCTCCTGTTAATAAAGGCACAAGGTATTTTGATCTGAAGTTTTCATCACCATCCATAAAAAGAAGTTCAGCGCCACTTGTAGTACTTAGAATAGATGAACCTATACCGGAATCCACAGCACAAAGGGATTGTGCAACAATAACACTATCCACAAGAGATAATTCTTTGTCACCATCGATATGTATACCCACAAGCCCAAGCTCTGCAGCTTTTTTCCATATCTCTTCGGGAAACCTACCCTTTTTATCCAGATTCAAAGCTAAATCTTTATCGAACTCTCCTTTGGCAAAGGTAGTTGCTGCTTTTTGAATCTCTTTTTGAGATCTTGTCAGATTTAATTCCATACTTATTCCCCAACAATAAGATTATCTAATAATCAAGTTTTGAGATTAATCCAGTTCGCTTAAAAAATGTTTATTATTCAAGTACGAATTTCAAGGTATGGGTAACCTCCTTAGCATAAGGATCTGGATTTACCTTTTTACTTGAAATACTTACTCTTTTTCCAATAAGTTCCATCCCTACAGAATCAGGATCGATATCAAGATTTCCCATAACATGAATTCTGGAATCAGTTTTAACAAGAGCGACTACAAATGGAGCTTCAAAACCATCTGAGGCAACTCTGATTACTGTATATGTTTTTATTGTACCTGCAGCTTCAAAATTCTTAGTTTCAAGCTCAGTGGACCCGCAATGTTTACAAACTACCGATGAATGAAAAGAAAACTGATTGCATTTTTTGCAATGGATCCCCAAAAGCTTTTCATCCGCAAGGCCCTTTTGATATTCATTAAGAGATAATTGATTTATCATTACTCACTCCTCAAGATAAGGTTACACACTGTTCCAAACTCTCCGCCCAAAGTATCCACAAGTCCTGTCTTTGCACCTTCGACCTGCCTTTTGCCCGACTCACCCCTTAATTGCTCTACTATTTCAGTAACCTGCGCCGCACCTGTGGCACCAATAGGATGACCTTTTGCTTTAAGTCCCCCGGATGGATTAATAACAGTTTTTTTGCTACCAAGCCTTGTTTCACCTTTTTGGGCAGCATCATACCCCTTACCAAATTCATAAAAGCCAAGACATTCGATTGCCAGGATTTCAGCTATTGTGAAGCAGTCATGGAGTTCACAAAGGTCAATGTCAGATGGTTTTACTCCTGCTTCCTTATATGCCTGAGCAACAGACGCTTCTCTTGTTTTGATTCTTGTCATATCGGGATTATTAATAATTGGTCCGCCTGCGGCCTGGCCAGTTCCAATTATATAAACTGGTTTATCGGTCATCTCCATAACCTTCTGCTTTGTTCCGATTACTACTGCGGAAGCACCATCAGAAAAAGGGCAGCAATCAAGAAAGTGTAGTGGATCTGCAACCATAACGCTATTTAAAACTTTATCAACTGTGATCTCTTTTTGAAATTGTGCCTTTGGATTCATGGATGCATGATAATGGTTTTTTACAGAGACATTTGCCATATATTTCTGAAGTTCTTCAATCTCAATCCCATACTTATCAGCATACATATGAGCTGCCATTGCAAACACTCCGGGAAAAGTTATCCCGGTTGGAGCGCTGTATCCAGCATTTGATGCCATTGCAAAAGTTCTTGTGGCAAGGGGCGTGTCCATTGCTGCAACCCGTTCTGTTCCACCAGCTAAAACAACATCATATACTCCTGCCCCAACCATTAGAGCAGCTTGCCTTACAGCAATTGTTGCTGTGGCACATGCATTTTCATATCTCATTGCGGGTGAATCCATTGGAAGTCCTAATGCCGCATGTATATGTGAAGCTATGTGAGACTGGCCCTCTTCAAAATCTCCAAGGCAGTTACCTACAAAAAGTGCTTCAATGTTTTTTGGTTCGATCTTTGATTTGTTAAGAGCATCTATCCCTGCTTCACAAAACATCTCAACGCATGTATTTTCAGAAACTCCAAAATCTGTCATGGAAACTCCTGCGATTGCTACTTCTCTCATCTGAAACTCCTCCCTATCTTCCTGACATTCGAATGGAACCATCTAATCTGATAGTTTCGCCATTGATTAGTGGATTCTCGATTATACTACATACAAGCTGTGCAAACTCTTCCGGTTTACCAAGTCTCTTAGGAAATGGTACCTGCATGGCAAGAGATGCTTTTACTTTTTCGGGAAGTTTACTAAGCATTGGCGTTTCAAAAATTCCAGGTGCTATTGTGGCAACCCTGATTCCGTAATCAGCAAATTCCCTTGCCATTGGAAGAGTAATACCAACAATAGCTGCTTTTGATGCTGTGTACGCGACCTGCCCAATTTGCCCCTCAAATGCTGCGACAGAAGCAGTATTGATGACTACACCTTTCTCTCCATCACTATTTGATTCACTTTCGATAATTTTTGGAGTGGCATGACAGATAACATTCATTGTTCCTGTAAGATTTATACTAATTGTCTTATTGAAAAAATCCATGGACATGGGACCATCTTTCCCAAGAACCTTCATCGCTGTTCCGATGCCCGCGCAATTTATAACAAAATTGATACCATTAAATTTATCCATAATGGCATCAATAGCATCTTTTACGTTTTCTTCATTTGAGATGTCTGTTTTAAAAAAAAGAACTTTATCACCGTACTGGCTCTCAACTTCCTTACCGTTTTTCTCATCCATATCCAAAATTGCAGCACAAGCGCCTTTTTGAATTAAGAGATCAACACAGGCTTTTCCAAGACCGGAAGCCCCACCTGTTACTATAGCAACTTTATTTTTGATATCCATTTTCTATCCTTATTTGAGGTTTTTTCAAAATGAAACAGAATTCAATTGATGTATAGAGCAAAAGGTATACCAAGATAATTGTTGTTTATATGTGTCTGTATATATTGAAATATAACAAGCTGTAGCTTAAGGAAATTTAGAGAGGACATGTGTAGTGTGTATATTAAAGGACACATATGTCTTCTATTGAGGACAGATATATATTGAGAGAAACCTCTAGTAATTAGAATTTTAGTAAAATAAAAACTAAAGTATTTTATTAGCGTAATGAAATACAAGTTTTGACAAAAAGTAACGAGCCGATTTTATTACAGTTATTTTTTTTATAACGAAGTATTTTGCTAAAAGAACAGTTATTAGAAAATGAAAGCCTTCAATTACCAGTCTTTTTTGATCGTACTATAAGCACAATATTTCAAGTCGACTTCCCGATTTGATTATGCCACTGTTATCAATAACATAACATGGGCATTAAATTGTCTTCATCCTCATCTTCGAAAATTTCATTCTGCCCTCTTGTCAGAACAGTTGTATCACTACAGTTATCTATTAGTTTTACTGCTTCAGCGCTTATATAATTTTTTTCAATATTCAATTGTTTCAATCCTTTTAATAAATCGCTTTTAATAAACTCATTAACTCCTTTTTCTGTTAATGTGCCGAGGGAAAGATCAATTACTTCAAGCTGATTTATAATAGATGCATCTTTTAAACTTTTCATAATCTCATTTGAAATATCACTTCCTCTGAAACCGAGGCGGGTTAATTTGGGAAATAAATCCTTAGTCATCAAATCTTCTATGTCCTCTATTCCCACTTCCCGTAAAGGCTGAATCCCACCCTGGGATTGGCTACTCCATGTTCCCAGATCAAGTTCAAGATGCTCTAACTCTGGTAGGCTTGATTTTGCTATATTTTTAATAATTCTCTGGTCAATAAATGTACCGGTTAATTTAAGTTTCTTAAGTTTTTTACTTTTAATTGGTTTCAGGATTAAATCCGCACTTCCAACTGTAATAAATGTTTCTAATTCAGGATATGCCTTGAATAAAGGGGTGTAGTCACAATGTATCACATCTTTTATAAAATAGTCAGTATCACCTGATAGATCACCCATACATATATCTTTAAGCATGGGTAGTGATTTTTTATTTTCACATAAAAATGACACAATCTCTTTAGGAGATATTAAGTAATCATATGAATATCTATCTGTTCCATGCCAGCATCCAATTTTCACAGATGTTACCATAAGTGATTCTTCAGTTTTTATAAAATCAATAAGTTCTTTAATTATTACCTCTAAAGCAGGTTCAGTTAGATTTCCATTGTAGGCTATGAATTTTTTTTCAACCTTATTTTTTCCAGGCCAAAACCATACTTTATTCATGAGGGTATCTCCTTTGAATTTTTAAAAATAAAACAATTAACCCATTTTACAAGTTAAAATGCTTTCAACTTGTATAATGCAGGATAGAACCCGAAATAACTTCAGGTTCTATAGTGGGAATCTCTAATAATTAATATTTTGATTGAAATTCAACGTTTATAAAACTTTCAGTTTTATAAAATCTCTGCTTGAGAAAAAAATAACGAGTTGATTCGTTTATAAAAAGCTTTTATTTTATAAAGATAACAGTTCTTTTTTTCTTATAACACAGTAATTCGGTCAAAATACAGTTATTAGGGATTCCCTAATGTTATTTAAAAAAAACTATGCAACCTTATTACAACTGTTGCATTTTGACATGTGAAGTACTTCACTGTCCATATTTGGTCTTAACAAGTGATTTGGCTGGGATGCAATTCCAAAATTATTGTTATATTTATTATAATTAAGTGCTTCTGTATAGGATTGAACTTTAGTATAGGTACTACAAGGATCAATAGTAGGATCGATGCAATCTCCATCCAGTACCAGTAGTGGGATACCTATTTCATTTAATGCTGAACGTAAATATCTGATCACTGTAATGTCTGACAGGGCACACCTTCCAAACATATGGTTATATAATATACAGCCATTTGCACGACTTTTTTGAAGTTGTTCAACAACTAATTTTATACGTGATTCCATATTTAGGAAACCTGCCTCCAGTATTTTTTTGGATAATGAAGTATAGGGATCATTAATGTCAAGGGGTGACCATTGCACAAAGTTTACTTCTTCCATAATAATTGGAGCATTACAGGTGTTTTCAATAAAATTCATAAGATCAGTATTATAAAAAGGAGATAGATGCAGCCACATAATTCTGTGGGTATCATTAATATCTACTTTTCCTTCAAGCTTGTGTTTTTGTTCCAGCAGATCTACGTTTAGTTGATTCTGGATATCCACAAACTCTTTAGTACCCCATCCCTGTGATAGAATATTGGCAAAGTTAATTGCTGACTGACCTGCAATAAGTGGAGGGCTTGTATATCTTAAATGATTGTTTTCTATTGATATTTCCCTCGCCTGATTGGAATATTCAAATGCTTCTTCCAGGCGATTCATATCCATTTTTTGCCCAAGGCTCTTTTCCAGACAATGAATAGAGCGTTCTATATCTGCTGATAGATCTTCTACTGCGGAAGGTCCCATATCAATAGGAGTATTTAAAGAGTAAAATGAATCCTCTTTTCCGTTTGAAACAACAAGATCTCTTAAAATTCGTTCTCCCTGCTGGCAAGGTTGTGATGTTGATACACCGGCAGCTGGCTGGGGCAATTCCATCCCCTCAAGAACTCTTAAGAAAGAACATGTTTCAGCTCCGTATCCTTTGTACATAGCCTTATCGAGGGATTTTTTTATCTCCTTACGATTTTGAGCTGCGAGTGCTGCTCTGGATTCAAGGGTAAATACTCTGCAATCAAGTGCATTTAAAATCTCAACTGGATAAAACAGGTTACGCCATACAAGAGGCTTATCTTTATTTCCAAAAAAATCTTTAATAACCATTTTACTTCGCATTGTTATTGATTTTTTTCTCAAATCCTCTTCTGAAAAAAATGGTTCATGTGACACTTCAGATTTAATTTTTGAGTGTTCCTTTGCAAGAATTGCTGCACCATATGCTCCCATAACCTGATAGTTTTCCGGTACGATAATTTCATTACCTGTAATTTGGTGCAGGTAGTGAGCAACAACTTTATTTGCAGCAACTCCGCCCTGAAATAGTATTGTTCCCTTATAATTTGAGAAAACATCTCCTACCCCAGACATAACGGTTCTCGCCTGAGCCGCACATGCACCGCCAATTAGTTCTGAGAGAGGATATCTGTTTTTATACTTATTAATAGATGTTGCCGCAAATACAGCACAAACTGATGAAAAATCCAGGGTGGAGTTATAATCTGCTACATTCTCCATATCTTCAACGGCAACTTCAAGTTTTGCCGCCACATTATCAAGGAAAGCACCTGTTCCAGCTGCGCAAATTCCACTCATCTTAGATTGCCATATTCCAAGCTTTGAATCATAAATCATGGATTTACTATCTTGTCCACCAACATCAAGTATTGCATTACAATCGGGATATAGATTTAAAGCTCCGGCAACATGCGCTGTAACTTCACTTACATGGGCGTCATAGGGAATATGATTCTTTGTCTCTTCAGTAATTTGACTTCCGGTAACAATTATGTTCGCTACATTTTCCAATGATAAACTAATTTCAGAAAGGGCATTTGTAACAACATTTTTTAAACTACCCAGGGAACAAAGACCACATTTTTCACAATTTCCAGCACATTTTGCTGGTTTTCCTTTTCCAGGTTTTGATCGTTCATAGGTGGAGTGGCAGATGTCGCCCTGATCATTTAAAATGGCAGTTTTAATTGTAGTTGAGCCGGCGTCGATCCCCATAAAATAAAGGTCGCCTTCCCTGTGCTCAAAATCGCTTTTTTGGAATTTAACCTTGTTTTTTTTGCCTGTTGTAATATTGTTTTCTGATTCAAGGGTTTTACTAATTACTTCCTTGAGTTTACTAACAGCATTATTATCTACTTCAAAGTCTTTAGTATAGTATTTTATTAAATCTGCCTGGTATTCATTATATATATAATTTGAGGCCTCTTTAATTGAACTATATTCCAAAAACATAAAAGGATTCAGATCAAGATTAAATGTTTCATTTATTTCATTTGTAAATGCTGTCAGACCTATTGAGTCAAACCCCACATCCCCCATATCTGTATCTATTTCAATGTCAGCAATACTTATTTTAAAGCACAGGCAGGCAACTCTAATTAACTCTTCACAAATATTACTTAGCAAGTACTCCTTCTTTTCCTCTTCATCCATTTTATGAAGAGATTTTCCCATTAGTTTTAATGAAGGAGTAGCATTAGAGTTCTTGTTAGTGATGTCATCTTCCATATAAAACCCATCAAACATGAACCTTTTTTTCTTCATAGATTCGATCGGGATTTTTTTATATGATATTTCAAAATCTTTTACTTTGTTGTAGTAGGCTGTACGGGATGCCATCTCTTTAATAATATCCTGGAATAAGATCCTTAAATCACTTTCATCCATTCTCTGGTCTTTCTCTTTTTCAAGTGTTGATACAGCATCAAAATCCGGATGAATTATGGCGTATGTATGTTCTCCAATGAGTGGGTCAAGTTTGGGCATTACTATTATTTGAGAAATATATTCGCTTTTTAGCAGTTCTTTTTCTATATCCTCTGTATAAATATTTTTGCCACCCTTGTTGACAACAATTTTTCTTATTCGTCCAGTAATATATATAAAACCTTTGTCATCTATTCTTGCGACATCACCTGTATGGAGCCATCCATCTTTATCTATGACAGAATCTGTCAACTCCGGCTTTTTATAATAACCTTTCATCATACTCGGTCCCTTTACAAGGAGTTCTCCATTTCCTGTACTATCCGGATTATCAATTTTGACTTTAGCATTCATAATGACAGGACCAATTGAACCAGGGTTATTGTTATCAGGTTTGTTTGCGCTGACAATTGGGGTATATTCTGTTAAACCGTATCCCTGAAGAACTGAAATACCTAACTCACCCATTCCATCAATAATTTTTTTATGCAGGGGAGCACCGCCCGATATTATAAATTTCAAATGATCAAATTTAATATCTTTTGCTTTTATTATTTTAAACAGATTTTCAACAAGTATCGGAACTGTTGCCATATAATCAATCTGTTCCTCTTTCAATGTACGAACAAAATCTTCCATTTGGAATTCGGTTTGAATAACAACGTTACCATATGTAATGATTGGCATAAGAAATCCTGTAAGAACAGGATAGGTATGGTGATAAGGGACATTTGCAAGCCATTTATCTCCCTGATTAAAATATTTTCCATTACATTCATAAAGATCGTATGAACCATATGCATTAGCCATTAATCCATTGTGTGTAAGCATGGCAAATGTTGATCCTTTTGCAAGAATCATTGCTGCCACATCATCTGGTTTTACTATGATTTTTGAAAAAAGATCATAACCTTTCTTAAGGAATTTCCGGCCAATGTTTTTCATGGACCAATAAAGAACAAACTCATAGTCTTTAAATGGAACATCTTTTTTGATTTCTTCATTTTCAATAAACTCTATTTTATCGTTCAGGTGGGTTACTGGCGCGTTTTCTATAAAGTCTCCCTTGTATTCAAATCTCTTTTCATCTATATCAAAGCTGACAACTTTGGTTAATTTTACTAATTCATTTTTGATTCTGAAGATATTATCGATATGAAAACCTGAAACAAATATTGTACGTAATCCACTTGCGTTAATCGCTTTTTTCAATTGCTCAGGTTGTAAAAAAATATCTAAAGGCACTACAACAGCTCCCATGGAACATATAGCAAGGTATGTTATGGGCCACTCTGTTCTGTTTTCTGAAAGAATACCAACTCTATCGCCTTTTCTAACACCCATTTTTACAAGGGAAGTACTTATGGACTCAATTTCACTCTTAAGGTCTCCAAAAGTCAATCTTTGATGAATATCTCCAAACCTGAGGCTCATCGCTTCAAGATCAAATTTTTCCTTTTTAATACCCCTAATCATATCGCTTATTGTTTCAAACCTGTCATCCATTTTTGAATCTTTGTTTTCCAATGTATACACCTCTATTGATAAAAAATTATTTATGGCACCCTCTAATAATTTAAAGATCATTAATTAGAGGTCGCCCATATATAGAAAAAATCTTCTGAAGATAATTGGATTGTCAAAAAGCCTGAAAACAGGATGGTTGATTTATAACAAGGAAAGTACGTGCAAAAACAGTTATAAAAAGAGGAGTGGGAATATAAATCTGCAATACCAATACTAAAATGTATAAAAATCAAATCTAAAACCTGTTGGTAACCATCGAATAATACTTTTTTTCAACTATAATACTGATTATTAGGCTACTTGTTGTAAAAACTAATTTATAACAACCAGTGACAATCTTAATAATTACTTCATAATGTATCTCTCTATATATTCAGGTAATATCCATATTTTTCAAACCATCTTGAAAAACAGATAACTACCAATGATTACATTTTTATTCTCTCGTTACATGGAACTTCAACATGAATACGTGTTCCAACTTTCTTCTTTGACTGAATTTTAAACATTCCCTTTAACAAACCAACTCTTTCCTCAATACTAATCAGTCCCATCCGTTTTTCAGTAATCAACTCTTTTTTTCTACTACTCAAATCAAAACCCTTACCATTGTCTTCAATTTGTAAAATAATATTAGGATATGATGATATAAGATTAACTTTCACAAGACTGGCATTAGCGTGTTTTTTGATATTATGAAGTGATTCCTGTACAACTCTGTAGATATTAATTTCAGTATCAAAATCCAGGCGCAATTTATCAAGTCCGCCAGAATAAAATTCTACCTCAATACTATTTGTATGTTGAAAATCCTTACAATATTCTGAAACTGTTTTCACAATCCCCAGCTGATCTAGACTTGCCGGACGTAAATTATATGTTAGCTGCCTGATTGAATCTATCGATTCCTGACAGATCCTGGTCATTTTTTTAATCTTTTTTCTTAAACCCGGACCGATTCCAAAACTGAAACCAAAAAAGTTCTCACATATAATTTTAAGGGCTGAAAGATTCTGAGCTAAATCATCATGTAACTCCCTTGATATTCTCAGTCGTTCATCCTCCTGAACTTTTATTAAAAGGCGTGTTAAATCTTTGATATGCTTATCATTTTGCTTTTGTTCTGTAATATCTCTCATGATAGTTGAATAATAGATTTCATCAAATTCAAATTTCTGATGAGCCATTACAACCTGTGAAACGATGATATCAGATTTATCTTTTGCCGTAAGAGTTCTCTCACCAGTCCATATACCATTGTGAGTTTCAGATGGGATCCCCTCATGTAGAGTCATGTCATCACCAGGAGAAAAGCCAAACATCGCCCTTCCGGCTTGATTAAGATATTGAATTTTTCCATTGGCATCGTAAGTAAAAACAAAATCAGGGGTTGCTTCAATTATATCTATAAGTCTTGAACGCTCTTCAACAACTTTCCTCTGTGTTATGTCTCTTATACTTGCAAGTATACTAACAGAGTTTTCATTTTCGCTAATAAGTGTTTGATTTATTTCAAGGTAAAAACGTTTTCCGGATTTGTGAATTCCTTCTATTTCGATCAAGGGTGGCCCTTCACCATTAAGAGCCCCTTGAAAAATAGTAAAAATATTTACCATGTCCACCGGATGAAAAATGTCCAACTCTGTAAATTTTTTTCCAATTAGATTGTCACTTGTATAGCCAAACAACTCTTCGACTTTTTTATTCGAAGCTCTTATAACAGCATTATCATCGAGATAGACTATACCGTCATTTGCATTTTCAAAAAAGGTTTTGAATGATTCGGTTTTTTCCCGAAGTATTTTCTCCTGATATTTTCGTTCTGTGATATCCCGAATGATACTGACACTTTCTGTAACCCTGTCACCTCTTCGTATCAAACTTGAATTAACTTCTACAAATTTAGGATGTCCATCTTTGGAAATTGCTTTCAACTCAACCATTTTTGACGAATCATCTATCTGGATATCTTTTATATATTCAGATATTTTCCGAATATCTTCTTCTCTTAGTATATTTATTTCATGATAGGGCCTACCGACAATATCTTCTGATTTGTAACCAAATGTTTTTTCAAAACTCCGGTTTACATCTAAAATTTTACCTTTATAATCTGTATGGACAATTGAATCACCAGCGTTTTCAAAAATCTGTTTATAACAGCTTTCAATCCTCTGAAATTCTATAGATTTATCATCAAATTCATCATATTCAAATTCATTCAACATATATCTCATCGATACCTCGGTTATTTTACCAACAGGTCACAGCAAGTAATTTATGATACGTCGTATGCACTTAAAACATTTGTTCTGGTCTTATACAAATTTAATGTAATTATAACAAGATTTATTTTATAAACATATTCATCAGACGTGTCAAGGGGACATACCACCTTTAACAACAAAGACCGACATTCTTTTTTGTAAAGTTGCAGCAAGCCTTGGCATATAACCTTGTAGTTAATGTTATAATATTGAAAAACAGATAATTGAAAAAGACAATGTATTGATATATGGGTTAATATAATATGTGGTCAGGGTATAAATTTTTCATACCCTGATCTACCCTAAGAAGCTTCTAACATTTTGGAACTGTTTTTATAAAGGTTATCAACTTTACTTCGGATTCCTTCACTTCTTTTTGCTACCTGTTTTACAATATTTCCAACCTCTTTTGCATTTTCACCAGCTATTTTAGCTGTAATACGCATCTGTTCACCCTCACTTGACTGGTTCAAAATAGAATCGGCAATAAAGTTGTTAATGTCATGAATTCTATCTATTACCATTGTTATCTCATTTATGGACATGATAGTTTTACTTGATGAATCCTGAATACCTCTGATTTTGTTAGATATCATTTTTGCCGATTCATTGGATTTACCCGATAGGTCTTTTACTTCATTTGCCACAACAGAAAATGCTTTCCCAAAGCTACCCGCCCTTCCGGATTCAATATTTGCATTAAGAGCAAGCAGTCTTGTCTGATCTGAAATATCCGTAATAGCTTTTACAATTGTTGTAATATTTTGTGCCTGGTCCTCAAGAGAATCTACTATTGCTTTACTATTCAGTGTTTCGCCCTTTGCATCATCGGATATTATTTTTGCTTCACCGGTACTTATGACGATCTCTTTCAGCTGGTTTAAACTTATCTGGATTGTATCACTCATCTCAACAACAGAAGTTATCATATCTTCCGATTTTGAGTAGGTTTCTTTGAGCGCTGATTCAATCTGATGTGTCTCCTCACGAATCTGAGCAACGTTTTTCTCCATATAACCTGAGTAGTTATCAAGCCTTTCTTTCTCTTTTATTCTCATATCTTCAACATGCTTTTGAGAACTATATGCTCTTTTTTGTTCAAGCTGAATAGCATCAATCATAAGATTAAAATGGTGTGCAAGATCACCAATTTCAGTACCTGTTTCTACATCAACCTTTACAGAATCATTGAATTGGCTATTGTTTGTAGCTGTTTGCATTGCACTGGCAAGTTCTAAAATCGATGAACGGGCACCATGTTCTGCTATGTTTAAACCTATTATCTCATCTTCAGGTGTAACTCTCATCTTCCAGCCTAACAGATCTGTAACTTTAAGAAAGATGTATGTAAGACCAAATGTCCATATAAAACATGCTGCAACTCCCAGACACTGGATTCCAAACTGGTAAAGAGCAGACACTCCTTCAGGCAAAGTACCGGGTACTATTGTGAGTGCAATTGTTCCCCATGCTCCGCAAACCCCATGAACAACTATTGCGCCAACAACATCATCAATTTTCAAAACCCTTTCAAGATATCTTGTTCCGAAATAAACCAAAGCTCCTGATACAAGACCGATTATACATGCTCCAACCCCAGACACCATGTTGCATCCGGCCGTTATTCCAACAAGTCCTCCCAGAATTCCATTCGCAATCATTGTGCCTTCAGGACGTTTCTTTGAACTGAAGTTCCAGCTTAAAGCTGTGGCAGAAATACATGCAAAACATGCCGAAATAAGTGTAGTCATGGCTATTTTTGCAATTTCAGGTGTTGCTGAAGTTGTACTTCCACAATTAAATCCGAACCAGCCAAAGAAAAGTATAAAAACGCCAAGATAAACCATTGGCATGTTATGGGGAGCAATATCGTTTGTGGATCCATCCTTGTTGTATTTTCCAATCCTTGGCCCAACAACGATAACGCCGGCAAGAGCAGCCCAGCCGCCAACTGAGTGAACAACTGTTGATCCAGCAAAGTCCAGAAAACCAATTTTCTCAAGCCATCCCTGAGAGGCTTCACCCATTAGAAGTGATCCCCACGCCCAGTGGCCAAATATCGGATATATTACTGCTGAAACAAATGCTGACATCAGGAGATAACTTGAAAATTTAGTTCTTCCGGCAAGAGCTCCGGAATCTATAGTTGCAGCTGTACTTGTGAAAACAACCTGGAATATGAAAAAAACACACACCCACTCAACCGGTTGTCCAACAATGGATTCCTGCATTGAGCTCATATTTACATCGGGAACAGATAGAATATTTGTCCATCCAATAATTCCATTATCAGAAACATTGGCTCCAAACATCAGGCTAAAGCCGACTAACCAGAAAGAACAACTTGCAATCACAAAGTCACATATGTTTTTAATGGATACATTTATTGAGTTTTTTGCTCTTGCCATACCCGCTTCCACACATAAAAAGCCTGCCTGCATAATAAAAACCAGTATTGCCGCTGCAAGAACCCATACGTAATCCACATTACTATGTTCGGCAAGTCCTTGTTCACCAGCATAGATAGAACCGGTCATTAAGAAAAAGAAAATTGTAGTTTTCATGGTAAAGTTACCCCGTTTATTGAAAAAAGTTTAGGGAATCTCTAATAGCCGTCTTTTAACCGAACTACTGCGTTTTTGAAAAAAAGAACTGTAGGAAAATCAACCCGTAATTTTTTTCTCAGCCTTGTATTTCAATCAAAATCACAGTTATTAGAGATTCCCTTTATTAAGATTGAAAAGATATGCCCGGTGAGTTTTATGCTTTCGCTGTTTCATTTTATATTCCCCTTTTTATTAATTTTATTTTTGTAGAATATATAGCAATCGATATGCCACAGCAGAGGAATATAACTATACTCTTTTTAAATAACGGCTTTGAGGTGTTAAGTGTGGATTTTAAGATGTGGATATAAAATACATATATGTCTTTAAAGTGTTTTTATATTACATATATGGAATATATATTCTCTGTCAGGTATGCATATTTTGTAACTATTCCATAAAAATGTGGAAAAGCATTACACTGAGTAATTCTAAAAAAAGAACTGTAAACTTTATAAAATAAAAGCTTTTTATAAACGAATCAGCTCGTTATTCTTTTATCACCTTTTATTTCAAGCAAAACCTTAATTATTAGAGGTTCCCTGAAGTTATTTAAGATCTGATTCTTCAAACTTATATCCAACACTGTAAATGGATTTAATTATCTCCATGGATGGGAAAACAGAAGATATTTTCTTACGGAGTTTTTTTACATGGCTATCTATAGTCCTGTCTGAAACTATTCTGTCGTCTGCGTATATGTTATTCATTAGGTTTTCACGGCTAAATATAATTCCGGGATTGTCAGACATCACTTTGAGAAGTTTTAGCTCGATAGTCGTTAAATCAAGTTCCTTTCCTGCTATTTCTGCATAACCCCTTGATTCATCAATTGTGACTATTTTTGAGGTCTGTTTTTTTTCATTACCATTAACTCTTCTAAGAACAGTTTTCACACGTGCAACAACCTCTCTAAAACTAAAAGGCTTACATATGTAGTCATCTGCTCCAAGTTCAAGTCCAAGGAGCCTGTCTATCTCTTCCACTTTTGCTGTTATCATAATAATTGGAATATCTGAAAAAGCTCTTAACTCTTTGGCTATTTCAAGCCCATCTTTGCCAGGAAGCATAAGGTCCAGCAGGATAAGGTTTGGGTTCTCTTTTTTTACAAAATCTGTAACCTCAAGTCCATCATGTATCAGTTCTGTTTGAAAACCAGCATTTTTAAGATAATCGGAAAGAAGTTCAGCCAGTCTTTTCTCATCTTCAACTATCAGTATTTTTTTGTTCATTTATTATATCCTACTTTAGTAATGGGAGTTTAATAACTACAGACAAACCACCCTTCAATGATTTTAATGCTTTTATGTTTCCATCATGTGCCGATACAATATTTTTACAGATAGCAAGTCCTAAACCTGAACCACCAAAATCCCTGTTTCGGGATGATTCCACCCTGTAGAGTCTATCAAAAAGCTTTGTTAAAGTCTCCTCTGGAACACCCGGTTTGGAGTCTTCAAAGGTAATTATGATATTCCTATCTTTATCGATGGCACTTATATTAATGCTACCCTTGGAATCGGTATAATCGATTGAGTTTTTAATTATATTTCCAAACAACTGACTCAAACGCTCAGTATCACCAAATATTTTAGTAGATTCAATTGTGTTTAAGGATAAAGAAAGTTCAGATAATTCAATTCGATCCCTGAATTTATCCACAGATCTTTTAAGTATTTTAACAGGATCAATACTATCCATTTTATAGTTCATTGAACCGATATCAGTTCTTGAAAGTTCGTTAAGGTCATTTACAAGACGTATCAGATGTCTGATATCTTCCTGCATCAGTTTAACAGTTTTGGAAGTAAGAGGTCTTACCCCATCTTCCATAGCCTCAAGTTCACCACTTAAGAGTGTAAGTGGTGTTCTAAGTTCATGTGCGATATCTGCGGCCCACTTTTTTCTATCCTCTTCATTTTCACTTAGGGTTTTGGAAAGGATATTAAAATCCCTTGCAAGATCACCCAGTTCATCCCCTGATTTTTCAGGAATTTTTATGTTAAAATTACCTTTAGTGAGCTCTTTTGCACCATCAGCAATAATTTTGATCGGTTTTTCTAGAAAGTAGGATGCCCAGATTCCAACAATTACAGATAGTAGAATCATTCCAACAGAGATTATAAAAAAGGTTCTGTACTGGTTATACAAAAACCTTTGTTCATCTTCCATCCTGATATTATGACCCGGATAGAACCCAAGATAACCAACTCTTTTATTATTAATTATAAGGGGGACTTTTTTCAGATCATCTCTGTCTCTTAATCTCCCAAGCACCACAGCACCATTTTTGTCCATGAGGATGATCGGAGGTCTTTTTTTTCCACCCGGTGGCCGTTTATCCATATGACGATCCCTTTTGCCTCTTCCCCCAGGGCCAAATTCCCGAGGTCTTCTATCCCCGTCTCTTTTTCGGTCCCGTACTCTTTTTCTGAATAGTTTTAAAAAAGGTCTTTCAAGCATAAAAAAAATTTCAGGATCATCAATCAAAAACTGAATATCATCCTCTTCGGGAAAGTATTGAGCTATGCTTTTGGATATTGCGTTAACTCTTTTTAATTCTCTGTGTTCCAGATAGTTTGAGAACTGGTATCTAAAGGTAATTTTAGAGATGAAAAACATACCTGTCACCATCACGATACTGATGGATAAAATCATTAAAAACAGTTTATATTTAAGTTTGAATCTCAACTTACCTCCGGGTTTTATTTACTATCTTACAGAGTATACTTCTTATAGCGTAAAAATAAAACTTTCCGGCAAATTTAAATGCCGGAAAGCTATAATCATTATCTTTGAAACCTTCCAGGGAATCTCTATATTTATTTACATTCTGTCTCCAAAATCTCTTTTATGGTGTCTTCCTTTACCTCTGGAGCCTTTATCACCACATAGTCTAAAGATAGCTTTTCCACCCTTTGAAGAGATTGTTTTCCACTGCTCTACAGTTAAAATGTTTCTGATTTTATCAATTGAATTAAATTTTGACATCTCCATACTAGTCTTAAGGGCCATTATCTCCTTAACTTGAGATTTAACCTTACTGTTGCTGAAATCTTTATCCTTTAATATCTCTCCCATCTCAATTTTGGCAAGAGAGATTTTAGCTCGTATAGCGATCATTTGCTTTTTCTGCTCTGTTTTGATCTCGGAAAGACTATCCTGTTGCTTTTCAGTTAAGTTTAACTTATCAAGCATTGAACCTCTTTTGCTATGTCCCTGTGCAAAAGATACGGTTGTTATCATAAATACCAAGCTGATTATAATTCCTACTGTTCTTTTTTTCATAATGTTATTCTCCTTAATTATAAATATTTGTTTGTGAAACGATTTAATTATTTTGTTTCCTGGTAACTATATAACCAAATCAATGTGCAGGAAAAATGGAGTGATTGTGCAAAGAATGTGCAAATATAAAAATATCCAGGGAGGGTTGACAATTACATAAACAGTAAAAATATTCCATAGTGGAGATTAGGTGATATCAATTAGTTTTTAGAAATGTTTTATGATTATTCCTGAAAAGAAAAAAGGAGGACCATAAGGCCCTCCCATACAAAATCTTTATTATACTGTATCAGAAAGGATTTTCAGCCACAGATATTTAATCGTCCAGAACTACTTTTAGAGACAACTCATCCAATTGATCTGTTGAAGCAAAAGATGGTGCTGCCGTTAGAAGGCATGATGCTTTCTGAGTTTTTGGGAACGCTATTACATCACGGATTGAAGATTGTTTACATAGAATCATGATCAATCTGTCTAATCCAAATGCAATACCTCCATGTGGAGGCGCTCCTGATTCAAGGGCATCAATTAAGAATCCGAATTTTTCTTTATAATCGTCTTCAGTTAGTCCAAGTGCTGCAAAGACTCTTTCCTGAACAGCTCTGTCGTGAATTCTAATACTACCACCACCAATTTCTGAGCCGTTTAAAACAAGGTCGTAGGCCCTTGAGTTGATGTTTAAAGGATCTGTTTCAAGTTTATCGTAATCCTCTTCAAATGGTGCTGTAAATGGATGATGAATAGCTGAATATCTCTTTTCATGCTCATCGTAGTCAAACATTGGAAAATCTGTAACCCAGACAAACTCAAAAAGGTCTTCATCTATCAGTTCCATCTTTTCTGCCAGAAGGTTTCGAAGGTTTCCTAAAGATTCATTTACTACCTTTGGGTTGTCTGCAACAAAGAAGATTATATCACCAACTTCCATATCTGTTTTTTCAGCGATTAAAGCCTGCTCTTCAGGTGTAAAGAATTTGGCTATCGGAGACTGCCATGAGCCATCCTCTTTGATTTTAACCCATGCAAGACCTTTGGCTTTATATATACCAACATATTCTGTTAGATCGTCTATCTCTTTTCTTGAAAAAGTAGCACAACCTTTTGCGTTTATCGCTTTAACAAGGCCACCCTTCTCAACAACACTTGCAAAAACTTTAAATCCGGTAGTTTTTACTATCTCTGAGATATCTTTCAGTTCAAGCTCAAAACGCATATCCGGTTTATCAAGACCATATTTATCGAGAGCTTCTTTATATGTAATTCTGTTTATAGGAGTTTGAACCTCTTTACCTATCACATCCTTAAATACTTTTTTTACAAGACCCTCTGCAACGCCCATGATTTCGTCTTCACCAGCAAAGGACATCTCAATATCTATCTGTGTAAATTCAGGCTGTCTGTCGGCTCTTAAATCTTCATCTCTGAAGCATCTTACAATCTGATAGTATCGGTCAAAACCGCTTATCATAAGTAGCTGCTTGAAGATCTGAGGTGACTGTGGAAGCGCATAGAACTGGCCTTCATTTACTCTGCTTGGAACAAGGTAATCTCTTGCACCTTCAGGAGTACTTTTAGTCAGAAAAGGAGTTTCTATATCAAGAAAGTTCTGTCCATCCAGATAATTTCTTACAGCCATTGACGCTTTATGTCTTGCGATGAAGGTCTTCTGAAGCTCAGGTCTTCTTAAGTCAATATGTCTGTTTGAAAGACGTGTTGCCTCAGATGCATCAACATTATCTTCAATTTGAAACGGAAGTGTGACAGCAGTGTTGAAGATTCTGAGTTCATCAATCATAACCTCTATTTCACCGGTCTGCATATTTGAATTGATCATATCATCAGGTCTTGCTATTACGGTTCCCTTAACTCCAAGAACAAACTCATTTCTTAATATGTGAGCTCTATCGTGAACTTCCTTATTATTTTCAGGATTGAAAACTATCTGAGTTAAACCGTATCTGTCACGAAAATCGATAAAAATAACACCACCGTGATCACGTCTTCTGTGTACCCATCCCATTAGAACGACTTCCTGTCCAACATCTTTTTTTGAAAGATCTACGCAGGTATGTGTTCTTCTCATTGAACCTAATTTGTCAGCCAAGGGAAACTCCTTAATTAATTTAATCTAAATTATCCGGTAATTACCGATTTCACTGAATCAACAAGCGATTCTACCGGAATCTCTTTTTGATCACTATCATTCATATTTTTTAAAATAACGTTGCCGCAACTAAGTTCTCTTTCATCAACAATAAGAACATAGGAGGTATTTATTTTATTTGCTCTTTTCATCAGGCTCTTACGACTTCTGCCTGAATAATCCATATCTGTTTTGATACCAGAAAGGTTTAGGTCACATGCCCACTCAAAAACCATATCTTTTTCACTATCTGGTGCTATTATGAAAAGGTCAGGGCCTGTTTCCACACTCTCAACAGTTTGTGAAAGAAGTTCAGATAACCTGTCAAAACCAATTGCAAAACCAATTGCCGGCTGCTTTGGACCACCTAAAGCTTCTATTAAACCATCGTAACGCCCTCCACCTGCAACAGCAGATTGCGCGCCAAGTGATGTTGTCTGAACCTCAAAGATAGTTCTTGTGTAGTAATCAAGACCCCTTACAAGGTTTTTGTCAATCTCGTAAGAGATGTTTCGTTTTTTAAGGGATCTTTTTACAACATCAAAATGCTCTTCACATGCTGAACAAAGATAATCTATAATTGAAGGCGCATTTTTAACGGCTTCTCTGCACCCCTCTTTTTTACAGTCCAAAACCCTTAAAGGATTCTTATCTACTCTTCGGATACAATCTTCACAAAGATTATCCTTTGAAGATTCTAACAGATCTAAAAGTGCTTTCTGAAAATTTGGCCTGCATTCAGGACACCCAAGTGAATTTATAAGAACATTAATATCCGGAACATTTAGTCTTTCAAAAAGTGTAACCAGCATCAGAATAATCTGTGCATCTATATAAGGTGAATCAATTCCGAAAACTTCAGCATCTATTTGATAAAACTGTCTGTATCGACCCTTTTGTGGTCTCTCTCTTCTAAACATTGGACCAATTGTATAGAGTTTCTGAATAGGATCTTTTGCGTACATTTTGTGCTGAATATATGATCTTACTGCTGATGCTGTTGCTTCAGGACGTAGTGTTATAGTACCTTTAGAACCATCTTCAAAGGTATACATCTCTTTTTCGACAATATCTGTGCTTTCACCGATACTTCGTGCAAACAGCTCGGATTTTTCAAGAATTGGAAGCTTTATTTCACGGTACCCAAAATCCTCAAAAAGCTCTCTTGCTGCGAATTCAATTTTTTGCCATAGAAGATTATCTTCCGGCAGGATATCTTTAAATCCTTTAATAAGTTGTATCATTTTTTTATAATCTCTTTTAAAAAAACAGACTTTTATTTAATTTTCCGATGTAAAAATAAATATTTTTAATTATATCGTAAAATAACTCTTAATAAGTACTGTTTGAAAAATATTCAGTTTTTTATTAAAAATTCACTATCCACCAAATTTGGATAAACACGCATCGTAACTAAATTCAATTATTTAGTCAATATTTCTTTAATTTATAAAGCAAATTTGAAAACCGATTAATTAAAAAACAGAGAAAAAACATGTTAAAGATGCAATAATATTTTTAAACTTAAATCTTTAGGATCGAATTTTTCATGTATTTTCATAGAGTTCTATAAATAAATAGATTTTAAATACGATATTCGTTATTTTAATGCTTTACATAAACGATTATCATGCTATGATGGTTTTATAATACGAATGCTGCTATTTTAAATATAAACAATTCCAGTGAAAGGATAACAAAATGAGCGTTACAAGAAACACACTTCTAAAAATGAAAGAGAACAATGAAAAGATAGTTGTATTAACAGCCTATGATTATTATTCTGCAAAACTTGCTGATGAAGGTGGTGTCCATATGATTCTTGTTGGAGACTCTCTTGGAATGGTTATCCAGGGAGAGTCGAGCACCCTTCCTGTCACAATGGATGAGATGCTTTACCACACAAAAATTGTTTCAAAAACCGCTAAAAATGCAATGATTATTGGTGACATGCCATTTATGTCCTATCAGGCTGATATTAATGATGCCATAATGAATGCCGGACGTTTTCTTAAAGAGGCTGGAGCCCATGCTGTAAAGCTTGAAGGTGGGGTTACTGTGAAAAACGTTATTAGAGAGATATCCAATGCCGGGATTCCTGTTCAGGGTCACATTGGATTAACGCCCCAGTCGGTTCATAATATGGGTGGATTTAAAGTTCAAAGGGATGAAGAGAGACTTATTAATGATGCAGTTGAGGTTGAACAGGCCGGAGCTTTTTCTGTTGTTCTGGAAGGAATACCAGCTGATATTGCAGAAAAAATATCACAAAAAATCTCTATCCCAACAATAGGTATTGGAGCAGGGGCTTCCTGTGATGGACAGGTTCTTGTTTTTCATGACGCACTTGGTCTTAATTCGGGGCACATTCCAAAATTTGTAAAGAAATTTGCTAATCTCCATGAAGAAGCCACAAAGGGCATCTCAAAGTTTATTGAGGAAGTTCAAAGTGGTGAGTTCCCTGGGAAAGATCATTGTTATTAAAAAATCCTAAACTATGAGCCCTTGCAGGCGAATTGTTGTTATGCTAATGTAAAAGATGTGACAATAATTGAAATAAAAGGTTTCTGCATATAGTGAGTTTTAAAAAGGATCTAAACAGAAGAAAATTCCTTAAACTTATTGCTGGCGGCACTGCATATAGTTTAATTAGTCCAATATCATTACTGGCAGATAATAGTGCCGCTGAACCCTCAAACCCTGATGAAAATATAAAAGATTACATCTCAAAGATTAAAAACTTTGATAAACCTCATCCTACAGATGTTATCCTTACACCTCAAATGTTCAATGTTTTAAAATCGTCCTATGCCAAACTTAGAAGAGTACAAAGAACTGTTGGTTATGGGAATTTTAACCTTATCAGCTTTGATGAAGTTATAAAAATTGCCAGAAACTACAGACGTGTTGGTCCTTTTACAAAGGAAGAGCTTCATTTCATGGAGATGGTTTTTTATGAAAAAAGCTCTAAATATGGTTTTGGTGGAGAAAAAGTTCTAAAAAATATTACCGATAAAGTAAAAAGAAAAGAGACAATTAAGGTTCCTTATTCAGGACATTTCCTTTATCGTGGCGACTCACTCATTCTATACAATAAACTTAGAAAAGATGTTGGTACGAATCTGATTCTCACATCTGGTATCCGAAGTATTATTAAGCAGTTTATACTATTTTTAGGTAAAGCTAAAAAACATAAAGGTAATTTAAGTCTTGCCTCAAGGTCACTTGCTCCTCCTGGTTACTCATTCCATGGTATTGGTGATTTCGATGTGGGTTTGAAGGGTTATGGTGGTTTAAACTTTACATCTAAATTTACAAAAACAACAGTTTACAAAAAGATCAAAACACTTGATTATATCAGTTTAAGATATACCAACAATAACCTTATTGGGGTAAGATTTGAGCCCTGGCATATAAAAGTGAATAAGAAAGCATGAATTTAAACCGTACAATCATAAGATTGATAACCCTAGCATCGCTTATTTTCATTAGCAGCAATTTGTTTGCAGGACCCCTTGAATTTTCTGTTCATAAAAAAAATTCTGGTAAAAAGGGACCTACAATTCTTATTATTGGTGGTATTCAGGGCGATGAACCCGGTGGTTTTAATGCTGCAAGTCTACTTGTAACAAACTATAAAATAACAAAAGGAAATGTTTGGGTTGTTCCAAACCTTAATTTCTTAAGTATAATAAAAAGATCAAGGGGTGTTTACGGGGATCTGAACCGAAAATTTGCATCTTTGAAAAAAACTGATCCTGAATACAGGATTATTAATAAGATAAAATCTCTTATTCAGAATAAAAAGGTTGATATTATCTTAAACCTCCATGATGGCAGTGGTTTTTACAATCCAAAGTACATAAACAAAGGAAACAACCCCAACAGGTGGGGTCACTGCATAATAATAGACCAGAAAAATATTGCAAACAACAGATTTGGAAAACTTGATAAAATTGCTCAATCTGTTGTTAAAATGGTTAATAAAAAGATTAAAAAACCCTATTTTGTTCATAATACAAAAACCAGAGATGGTAATAAAGATATGGCAAAAACTCTTACCTATTTTGCCATAAATAATTTTAAGTCTGCATTTGGAGTTGAAGCAAGTAAGAGCTTTTTAACCCACACCAGAGCTTTTTATCATCTCCTCACAATTGAATCATTCTTTAAATATACCGGAATCGGGTTTGAAAAAGATTTCAAATTAACTCTTTCAGGTGTAAAAAAAGCTATAAACAGCAATATCAGAGTTGCTTTTAACCAGAGAATTCATCTTGATATGGATAACGTAAGAAACAGGCTTAGATTTATACCTCTTCAGAAAGATTCAGAGATTGAATATCAGGCAAATAATCCACTGGTTGCGGTAACAGGCAACGGTAAACGTTATAGAATCTCCCATGGCAACAGAAGGATTTCATATATACATCCCCAGTATTTTGAGTATGATAAATCCATAGATAGAATAACCATGGAAGTTGATGGAGTAAAAAAAGAGGTAAAGTTTGGAGAGGTTGTAAATATCTCAAATGAATTCAAGGTTCTTCTTAAGAAAGAGTACAGAGCAAATATTATTGGTTTTAAAAAATATAAAGTTGGAAATGAAGCAGGTATTCTTGTTCAAAGGAAAGATATTAAGAAAAGATTTTCTGTTGACAGGGATGGAAATAAGTTCAGGGTTGAAGTATATAAAGATAAGAAATTTTCAGGAATGATAATTGTAGATTTTTCTGAGAAGCTTGTGGCTGAAGATAAAAAAAGAATTGGAGCTGGAAAGACTTGAAAGAGATCAGTGTTGTTTTAAAGTATAAGTATGCAAATTCAAGTGCATCACACAGTGGCGAAGTAGTTTTTACCGGTAGTAATTTAACTGAATCTGATTTTAAAGATCTTGAAAAAAGAATGAGAGATGCTTTTTACAGTAAATCAAGAGATTCCTTTATTCCATCACAGGTTGATATTCCAGATCTTTTTGACTATGTCCCTAGTTTTGAAAATGATACATACTGGCATAAATTTACCGGATGCGATGTTTCTCTGAAAAAAAATACTGATAAAAGAGATTTTGAAGCATTTGTTAAAGATGTTGAAGCAGCATCTGAAGAAGGCTGGGTAAGATTTGATGTTTTAGAGAGAAAAACCGGAAGAATTTCCAAGAAACTATACCAGAAAGAGATTGAAACTCTGAGCAAAAGTTATGCTAAAGAGGTTGAGCAAACAAATAAATTAAATTCAAAAGAGATCGACCGCCTGACAAAAACACAGGCCAAAGAGATTGAAAATCTAATTAAAAATAATACCAGAGAAATTAACCAGATAAAGAAAAGCTACGATCAGGAAATTGAGAAAATCAGAAAAAGTTACGTCAAAGAGATGGACCTTGTTGAGGTGCGCCATGGAAAATCAAAAAAACTGCTACTTGAAACATCAGAGTGTATAGAGAATTACTTTGAAGGTGAATCAACTTCTGAAGAACTTGAAAAAATTGGTAAAGATGTAAAAAAAATGGTTGCTTCCATTTAAAATCAGCCGAAAAAACTGCTGAACAAATATCCTTTAACTTGATAGTGGGGAACTATTAATGGGAAACCCCTGATAAACAAAAATTGAAGGATTATTATTATGATTCGTTTTGTTTTTATATTATTATTGTCACTCCTTTCGACTACAGCCTTGTCAAATCCATTTGATTTTAAAAATTTAAAGCCTGGTTCTGACCTCATTGTAAGGGTCGACGGTTTAAGAGTTCGTGCGGAGCCCACTTTATATAGTGATATTTTTACAAATCTAATGAGTGGTGACCGTGTTAACTATTCAGGAAATATTGGTAAAAAAGAGCATCCAGCTATTTTAGGTGGTGAGAAGTATCAATCGCCCTTCATTCAGGTTGATTGCAGAGATGGAAAAACTGGCTGGGTATATGCAAAAGGCCTTCTGGATCTAAACAATGTAAAGATATTTGTACATGTTAATAAGGGCTTTACTTCCACAGGCTTATTTACTTTTGAAATACACAACCTGTCTCCTGTTAAATTCAAATTTCCCAATGCAAGCGTTATTGTGAATGTCTGGAATGAAAAAGGATATCAAATCAAACACCCATTATACAAGATTGGTGGGTTTAAATTGAATTCAAATTCCACAGGTAAACCTGATAATAGTTGTAGTAAAGATATGGGAATATGTGAATTTTTAGATGATAACTATATCGAAAGAAAAGCTGATGGAAGCTACAAATTACAAAAATCAGTTTTTTTACCTAAAATTCCCGATGGTTCCTACAAAATAAGGTTCATAGTCCAGATAAAAGGCATCAGGTCTTTTTACTCAAAAACCTTTATGGTCGATTTACCTTTTAAACTTAAGAATTGATTGAGAATGTGTTTAAATATTTGAAATTAATACTTTTTAGTACTATAATTCAGAATCGTAAGGTCTTTAATATCCTGGAGGTTTAATGAAAAGATTTCTACTTCTGTTTTTGCTCCTACCCCTTAATTTATCAGGTGCTGAAAAACATGTTACAGCTGCAACTCTTGAGTGGGCCCCATATATAGGTAAAACCCTTCCAAATAAGGGTTATGTTCATGAAATAACTGTCACTGCTTTTAAGAGAAGTAGTTACAGTGTTAAAATCAATTTTTATCCCTGGGCAAGGGCAGTATATCTTGTTGAAAAAGGAAATAATGATGTTCTTTTACCTGAATATTATAGTAAAAAACGTGAAAAAACCTGTATATACTCAAATCCTATTCCGGGTGGTCCAGTAGGACTCTATAAACAGAAATCTCTAAAAGTTAAATGGTTAAACAATCCACAGAAAAAACAGACAAAAGCCCTATGGGGCTTTAGAAAATATAAATTCGGTGTGGTACGTGGTTATATCAATACCGAAGAATTCGATAAAGCTAAGTTTCTGGTTAAAGAGGATGTAACCAATGATGAGTTAAACATTAAAAAGCTACATGGAAACAGGATCGATTTCATATTTATTGACAAGTTCGTTGCTCAATACATAATTAAAACCAAATATCCACATTTTAAATATAAACTTGAATTTATGGAACCTGCCATGGAGTTAAAACCTCTTTATCTGACATTTTCCAGAAAAGGCAAAAATTTTGAAGAAAAATTGAAAGCCTTCAATGATGGTCTTGCCAAGATGAAAAAAGATGGGACGTTGAAAAGGATTATGCAAAAGCATAATTTTTGAATAAGTATTTTTGGAGTTGTAAAATTACTTTATCTGCATCTAAAATGAAAAAAGCATTTTCTTTCGACGTAGCAACCGAGCAGACGTTCGAAATACTAAAACCGTACGTCTTCAAGCCTGATCGAACGCTAACGCCTTGTTTTTTAAATCCCTGATCAACAAGGTTTTTACCTAGCTTAAAAGTACTTATTGATTATTGACAGCTTATAATATGATGTTTTTTTATCACATAAAAAGGATTATCAATATCAATTTGTTGTTCACGTTTATCTCCTTTTTCAGTTTTAGGGATTGCAAAATGTTTGATGAATTAACTTATCTGAATGCTGTAGATGCTTCTGGTAAAACGATATATTAATAGGTGTACGATATCGTACTAAACTTGATCCAAAACATAGTTGATAAATGGCTCACACCTTAAACAAATTTCGTATGTGAAGCGGTATAAAGAATAAGCTCGCTCAGTTTAAACGAACAACCTAATTTATTATTTCTGTTCGGTTTCTATCTAGTAGTTTTAATTGCTTGAATTCATTAATTGGAAATTCATGTTCAACCCATAATTCCTTATATTTTTCTAATCCATGGGTTTCATAAATATTTTTTAAAGCGGTAATAATTTCTCCTGTAACTCTATTCAATGTTGTTATTCCACTCAAAATAACTTTATATTTGTCCGCAGGATACATATTCCATGAGGCCCAATCTTCAAACCACCTGATTTCAAAAACAAGATTTTCTTCTTTTCGTTCGAAAAACAATTGGTGTTCACCTGGTTCGTCCATGAAAATAATTTTTTCAGACTCAGCTCCCAATTTAATGATTTAGCGGCATAAGCCAGATTGCATAAAGAATCATGAAGATTTACTCTCATCAGATACAATAGCTTCTGCCCAACCTGCATCATACAACTTATATTCAAATTTGAAATTTGCGATTTTTTCTGAACCCAAATGTCGTCCCTGAAATTATAGGTTATTAGATTTTTGATTCATTATATGGCCACAGTCTATGCATTTATAACGTTTTCGAAAAAATATAAATGGGAGGCCCAATAAAAGGCTGAAAGCACCAGCTTTTCTTGTTGTATTGAGTAATACAATGTTTGAAGAGCTACATTTAATACAAAGATCATTTTGAGTTAAAGCTGGAAATGTTTCTTCAATTTCGATCAGTTCTGATGATTGATCTTTATTAAGAATTTTCAAGGCCACTTCAGCATCTTCAGTTTTCACCTGAACTTTAACCTCACCTAAAGCGAATGAAACCAACCAGTTAGCTCCAACATGATTCTTATTCGCAAGGAAACAATATATTCCTTCTGAATCTAATTTGGATTTAGCAAGTTCTGCAAGCGGAAGGTCTCTATATCTTGCGATAGTTTTGAATTGATCCATTTTTAACTCACATTTTCAGCACATAAAACATTAATAGCAGATCGCATTAAAATGCTCTTTTAATTATTTTCGTTATGTACTCCTAATCTTTTTATCTTCATTTGTCGAGGGCTTTATAGTCTGTAATTTGTTTCAAACTTTTGAAATTAGTTGCTTTTGTGAAATTTTAGCCTACCTTCCTTGAATGATTTTATTAATTCTGTTGCAGTGCTTTCAGGATACATTACAGCATATTTTTGAAGAAGAATAATCCCCTGTTTTTCTTTTCCTGCTCTTAAATATACTAATCCAAGTGTAAACATAGCATCAAGAGCACCTAATTCTATGGATTTCTTTAAATATTTTACACTTTTCAATTGGAATTTAGCTGTACTAGCAAGAAATATTCCATAATAATAATTACCTTTGGGATGATTTGGATGTAATTTGAGAAGTTTTTCAAATGCTTTAATTGCTTTTTTATCACTACCTGGAAAGCCAAGATTGTGCCCCATACTATTTAAAAAACCAATTCTTATCAGCAATCGTGGATCTTTATTTTCTTGTGTTAATAAAGTTTTTAAAAGATATAAAGTTTTTTTAAGATCAATTACAATCTTTTTTCTTTGTCCGATATTATCAAATTTAGGAGGGTAATTTCCAGCATGGACAGCAATCCTCTGTGAAATCTGATCTATGATTTGAAAATCTATATAACTCTCTACTGTTCCAGAATTTAAGGTTTTTGTTTTTATAGCATCTTTAATAGTTATTTCTTTTGAACCTCTAATTGTTTTAGACGCACAACCCATTAAAATGAAAACCATACAGATCAATACCATTCTTAATATGTACATTTTTATATTTGATTTACTACCATCTCTTTTGATACGAATATCAGACAAATACTTATGCTTTTCTTCAAAATTAATACTTGTAATTGTCATAAAGTCACCCTTTGATACCGTTAATAATCAGGAGTCATAAACTTAATATCTTAAGGGAACCTCTAATAATTAGAATATTTGATGAAAAACAAGGCATAACAAAAAATAACGGGTTGATTTTACTACAGTTTTATTTTTGATATAACGATGTGTTTCGCAAAAAGATCAGTTATTAGAGGTTCCCTTAACTATTGCTCAATCTAGATTTTGATAGCAATATACTACTTACGTGTCTGAGTTAATTCTTTTTAACAGATGATTTCTTTTCAATATTGTTTTTCAACTCTTTGATTAAACAACGCTTCCATCTATGCTCGAAATAAATTATTTCATCAACTTAAATTCTTTCCGCCTTGGTATCCCGTCTGCTATTGCTTTTTCATGAACTGTGGTCGTCATAAAATAAAAGACAATTATAAAGAATTCCCCATCAATTTTAACAGTTTGATTCAATAGTTCCAACTAACGTTCCCTATAACAGTTATAATAAGTAAGAAATAACATCGTTATAGATTATACTGCATTTAGACATATAGTTCAAAAAAACAATGGATATGGTCCAAATATTGATCTTACTGAATTAAATTAGTTCTTCCCTCGTATTATCACTGATTTTATAGAGATAGATTTGATCTGGGTCAGGTATATCCAGTTCAGGATTGTTTTTGCAACCTATTTGTGTGAGGTAGTTTTTCACAAAATCGATTTGATGAATTGGAGATCTTTCACTGAGAATCCATCCTATTTCTAAAATATCCACATTGTGTATGTTTAGAAAGCTGTGTTTAGGATCATTTGTTAAACCAACATACCACTGGTAATTACTTCCGCCGAATATTCTCATACAACTTATGGGAACCTCTAATAATTAGAATTTTTGATGAAAAACAAGGCATAACAAAAAATAACGGGTTGATTTTACTACAGTTTTATTTTTGTTATAACGATGTGTTTTGCAAAAAGATCAGTTATTAGAGATTCCCTTATGAATGAACTTACATTACTGGTTAGGTCGGGTTTTGAGTATACATACATTTTGGTTATCTCCCAATAATTATCTATATAAAGGGTGCAGGCAAACAGCGCCCCTACAAAAATCAATTTTAATACTAAAATGCAGGTCTAATAATTTAGGTTTTGAGTGAATTAGAAGGCACTTCTTAATTGGGAATGCAGTAATTCGCTAAAAAAACAATTATTAGAAATAAAGGTGGCAGCAGGGGCAATTTTACTACCACACTTTTGTTTGTATTTCGTAGTCTTTAACAAAATTTGAATTAGTTATCTTCAGACAATCAGAAGACACCCTTGGTTTCCGGTCGCCCCTCTCACGCGCAAAACTGGTGTTTAACTGAAGAAAATCATCAGTTACTATTTATTTAATTGAAAAACATGGAATTAAATTTTTTTTACATAAAAACTAAAGCATTTTTATGTTGGATTTCATCAGTTCAATTCACTCTCACTCAAGATTCAGATAAAAGGCATTAGAAACAGTCGCAGATTTACAAACAGATACAGCACTTGTAACAGTTCCCAAATGAGCCTTTTTTATTGAATTTGTGGTGTTTGAGTGAAAAAACTGCCCCGGCGTGTGAAAGAGGCGTTGACGGAATGGTGGACTTTCTGTAAAAAAGAATACAGACATTTATTTTTCTCCTAAGACGAGAAAGGTTTCTGTTTAGAGTCAACATGGGAGTTGTCGCTTCCGTGTTGCCTCGCGAGTACATCTAATACAAAAACATAATCTAATGAAAGACAATTGACTAACATTTTAACTATAGTTTTAAATATTATACAAGGGAAAATATTATTTATTTTTAACAGATGAATTTAATTGAGTCGAATTTTGTTTTAAACATAATGTGTTTATCAAAAGTTTGGACCTCTCTATAAGACTATTGAGGTTTGTCGCATTATTTTGATAAGGTTGTTGAGTAAAGTTTAATAAATATTTCAGGTATTTCTATGGAAAAAGAAACTAAAACTAATGAAAACGAGTCTAAAATAGCAAAGCAAACTCCCCAACTATTAACTATTGAAGAGGCTTGTAAATTTTATAGACGACCTCTTAGTGAAGAAGCGTATTCTTATACTGATGAAAATGACTTAGAGCATTTGATAATTAACGGAAAAGAGATAGGTAAAGGAAAATGGGTCGACTACAGACATGGAAGTTATGTTTATGAAGATGAATCTGGCATTTATCATTTAATACGTGATTGTAAAGAGGTTGCAAGGAGTTTGCGTGTAAATATCTATAGTAATGGTGATTATTACTATCAGGATGAAGCTGGTATTTCCCGTTTATTTCGAAATGGCAATGAGATTGCCCGGGGTTTAAGTGTAGAGAGTTTTGAGAATGGTGATTATTCTTACCGGGATGAATCTGGTGTCTACCATCTGATTCGTGATGGCAAAGAGATTGCTGCGGGTTCATTAGTGCATAGTTATGAGGATGGAGGCTATTTCTACAGAGCTGAAAAGGTTAATCATTTAGTTATAAATGAAAACATCCTGACTGATATATCTGTCAGGAATTTATCAACGGAAGTAATAAAATTAAATCTATATAGCTATGGTAATGGAATTTATGAATATCAGGATGAGAATTTCATTTATCATTTGATCGTAGATGGTGTTGATATAAAAAAATATTCTGATTTGCGTACATTTGATGATGAATTTTTGAGATACAAGGATGAGAACGGTATCTATCATTTGATTCAGAATGGTGAAGAGGTTGCTAAAGGCTTATATGTATGGGGTTATGGAAATGGTGAGTATGTATATCAGGATGAGAGTAAATTTTATTACTTGATTAGGGCCGGTAAAGAGATTGTAAAGGGTTTGCATATTGATAGTTACGACTTTGGCGATTACTCTTATCAGGATGAAACAGGAATTTTTCATTTGATTCGCGATGGTAAAGAGATTGCTAAGGGATTATCTGTGCTTAGTTATGAATTTGGAGACTTTTCCTACCAGGATGAATCGGGCCTTTTTCATATGATTCGTGATGGTAAAGAAATTGCTAAGGGATCATCTGTGCATAGTTATAATTTTGAAGATTATTCTTTCCAGGAGAAATCCGGCCTTTCCAATTTAATCCGTAATGGTAAAGAGATTACTAAGAGATCAGTATATCCTTTTAACAGCAATGATTATTCTTATCTGGATGATTCTGGTGTTTATAATTTGGTTCGTGATGGAAAAAAGATCGCTAAAGGTTCAACAGTTGGTGTTTTTGATAACAAAGATTACTATTACAAAGATACAAAAAAAAGAAAAAGCCGATATCATTTGGTAAGAGATGGCAGAGAGATTGCAAAAGGTTTTGAAGTACATTCTTATGATGATGGTACTTTTACGTATAAAAATAGCAATAATATATATAGTACTTGCAGAATAGAAGATGGTTTTGTCTGGGAGTATTTTGGAAAAGAGGAATTAAAAGAAATTTTAAAGGAAGGTGTTAAAAGAGGATTGTCTGTAAAATCCTGTTCTATCGGAGATTACAAGTGTAGAAATAAACGCAGAAAGGTAATACATTATCTTAAGGTGATGTATGATGGTGTTTGGAAAAAAATGCAAAAACTCTAATTAATAGCTGCCCTAAAGAATTTAGATTTCTGCCTTCGAAGCTGTCATAAACCACTATTCCTGGTACGCTCCAATTGAGTAAATTTTTTTACTGCTTCATTTAAATCATACGAGCAAGTATTCGCTATGCGGATGTCAGTACGTACAATCAGGTTATATAAAAAAGGAGTGTAGGTGGAGCCTAATAATATAGAAATTTAAAAACCTTAGCCAACAACTCCACCTACATGGAAAAGTAAACGTTTTAATTTTGAAATTATTACAACTTTTTTTCTGTTTCATTTCCATAATGTTAAGAAATGTTAAGCAACCATTAAGTTATGGTTTGACAGTTTTTCCTATATTAAAGTAATAAAATTCTAATTTAAAAAAAGAAAAGAGGAAACAGAATTTTTGCTAAAGCGATTTTAGAATCGAATGAAGGTTTGCTTAACATAGATATTAAAAAGAAACTCCAACCCGCATATGATATTTTCGTTAGTGAACAGCAGGAAAGTAAAGACTTAAGAATTTTATCTAATTTGCGTTTTGAGGGGATACTTATTCAAGGAAAAAAAACTATGGTATCAAGTTTTTATTCCTGGGATGAAGTTATTTTAAAATCTTTAATTAGAGAATCTGGAAAACTTAAGGGAATCTCTAATAACTGTTCTTTTGGCAAAATACTTTGTTATTTCCAAAAAAAACTGTAATAAAATCGGCTCGTTATTTTTTGAAATGCCTTGTATTTTATCCAAAATTCTAATTATTAGAAGTTCCCTTAATATTAATGCTACTAAAATAACAAAATTAAAATATGATCAGAATAAAACATACTATGGCATTACTTTATCTAAAGAAGTAAGAATTGATAGATTAAAAAATGTATTTATGACAAGTAAACATTTTAACAACCTGGCTTTGAAGCACGAACTCTACTACAATTACTGGACATTAGAAAAGTAGTTTTTTAAACCCTTTTTCAAAACTATTCCTTTAATGATTTAATAAAAGACATTATTAATGGATGTGGTGAGTTATTATCAGAGTTTAGTTGTGGTAAAAAAAGTGTTGCAAGAAAAAAAGGGTGGTCCGGGATCTCAATAACTCTTGCATTTTTATCTTCATCAACCCCTGTAATTTTAAGCTTCCCATCATTTAGATCATTTTGAAATTTATCATTTAAACCATAGTTGCACTGGAATTTTTCAACAATATTATTTTTGTTGTATGCTTTAAAAGCATGTGTGCCCGATAGTATCTCCATCTCCTGAGATTTACCAGCCAGTGAGCAGTATAACTTACTCACAATTTCTGTACCATTTTCTCCTGTTTCTTCATGGCAGGCATTTTCAATTTTCAAAACATGTTTAGCATACTCTAACAGAGCATTTTGAAATCCAGCTCAGGTTCCAAAGTACGGGATTTTTTCCTCCCTGCAATACTTAATAGCAAAGTGTGCTCCTTCAGGATGATCATAATCTCCGGGGGAACCCCAAAACCCATCAAATTCATTAAGGTTTGTTTTTGTAATTTTGTTAGTTGGTAGCCATGAAGATCTTATATGTATGGATAATTTTTCTGATATGTGGGAAAGGGCTTCATTGGTTTTAATCTGTGAAGGCTTGTCGTTAAAATCTCCTATTATTCCAATATTAACATTCTTCATATTTTCCTTTTAAAATATTTAAATTTTTTATTAGTTCTAAAATTGTTTACCAAGCTCATATACTATTTTCAGATTTTCATCTTTAAAAGAGCTATCTTAAGGCATCATACCACCTAAAATCTCCATTTTAGCTTCTTTTACTCCTACACCAAGAAGCCTGTCGTTTAGCATGCTTTCAGCGATTTCAGTATCTTCAAGATGCTGGACTGAGTAACAGCCCCCTTGTGAATTCAGAAAGAACTTCATTACTAAAAGTATCTTTTGAAGTGTGTTCAAAAAGTATGTAGATATGCATAATTTAAATTTTCCCTCCATAAAAATTTGAATATTTTTCAAATTTACTTAGTACAGATTCAACTCTGTTTATTCTTTCATCAAGACTACCACTTAAAAGAATATAAGGTATATTTCTTTCCTTAAGATCTGCAATTATTTGTTTTTGAAAAATACCTCTTTTCTGGTCTCCGCTTCTATCCCAAGTATCGTCATATGGAATATCATTATTACAAAGAAAAAAAAGATCGTACCTTTTATAATTTTGTGAAGCTACCTTTGTAAGATAATCAGGAGCTTTACCATGATAATCTAGTGCGAACATATATGTAGTGATTGCATTGGTATCGACAAAGAAGTATTTGTTTGCTTTTAAAACTTCAATATCTTCTATCTCAATATGCCCTTTTGCTATCTCATCAAACGCTTCAAAACCTATCCGCCTGTCGATCTGATTTTCCTCCCAGTAATCTCTCCCATATTCTTTTGCAAATGTTGTTTTGTATCTCTCTGCAAGGGCCTCTGTTATTGTGGATTTACCTGTTGACATAGATCCAACAAAAACAATTTTTGTTATTAAATCTTTATAAACGACATCGGGTACAAACTCTCTGTATCTGTATGGATCAATTCTGATCATGGTTGCAGAGATATTATGTTCAGCTCTTTTCTCATCAACCCTTCTGTCAATTGCATTTAAAGCTTTACTAACATGGTCACCATAAAATTCACTACTATAGAAATGTGTTATTTTCTGACCTTCGAGAATTCCTAAGATATAATTCTCCTGCTCTATCTCAAATGCTCTCTCATTTGAATAACCTTCGGGTCCATCCCAGCCTTCAATAACTCTTACATCAGGATAGAGAGTACGAATCCAATTTGCTCTTATATGAAGAGGAGTTTGCATAACAGAGGTATCATAAATTAGTACAAACAGCTCATCCACTTCTGAAAGGGCTGTTTCTATCATGTATTGATGCCCCCTGTGTAATGGAGCAAATTTTCCAAGAAAAAGACCGGATTTTTTCATACGAAACCTCTAAACAGTATCTTCAGATATGGCGTTCTTATTCCACTTATAGTAGCCATAGACAGCATTTACTAAAAATGCAATCCACATAACAACCATTATTGGCCCATCACTACTTCCATTGATGTATCTTAAGTACCACATCATAATTGTTACTATATTTAAAGTGATATATAATAACCACTGCTCTTTAAACCGTAAAACCATAAGAATAGTGGCTACAACCGACAGAACATTTGTTGTTGCATCAATGTATGGTGTATTCTGTTCCGGTATCATTTGCAGTAGTCTGCCCAGAATTAAAGTTGATGTTATGCATATTAAAAGAGTGATGATCTTATTTCTTATGCTTAAACCCCTCATCTTAACTGTACTTGATTGTTCATTCATCTTTTTCTTCCACATAACAAAACCAACTACGTTCATAGGTGTAAAAAAAATCAGATTTAACCCAACTTCACCAAAAAGATTGTTTTGATAGGCAACGTAGGCATAACTGAATGTTGCAAACATCCCGTAGATATAGGTCCACAAACTTCCCTTTGCAGCCAGAACAACACACAAAATTCCGGTTATAAGTGCAAAAAAGCTTATTAGTGAATCTGTTGTGAGAAACTCAACATTCGGGTCCTGTGTGATAACAGTTATAATAATTGCAATAGTTGAAAAAACTGACAGCCAGACTATTTCAAATAGATTCCAGTTTTTTAACATATCAAATACTCCTTAGATAAAATGCAAATAGTGATTCGTGTACACTATCTACAATAGTGTCACATATACACTATGTCAAGTAATTAATTTTATGAGATCTGCAAAGCTACTCAAATTAAATAATACAGTGAATTTATAGCAATCCACTGCTTTTTTGAACATATTAATGGATTTTAAATCGGTTGGTCATTTGTGTCAGATCCAGAAAAAAACTTCTCTTAACTTCGGTTGTGTTTTTCTCCATGGGAATAAAATTTCAAGTGAATAAACGAAAAGGGATATGATAGTTAAAGCATAGAAGTAATTTACATACCAGGGGTAGCTATTTAAGGTTACTTCACTAAGAAAATATTTGAAAAAGCTCTGGTAAGATTTTAATGCGATCCCTATATATTCCATGATTTTTCAGAATGCCTTATTGAAAAAATGTTGAGTTTCTTCATATGTATTCTAATTGGAAAAGCATAATAAAAATATAATTTTGATATTTAATACAGGGAACCTCTAATAATTAGAATATTTGATGAAAAACAAGGCATAACAAAAAATAACGGGTTGATTTTACTACAGTTTTATTTTTGATATAACGATGTGTTTCGCAAAAAGATCAGTTATTAGAGGTTCCCTACAATTATTTTAAAGTCTGATAATAAGTTCTACTCAACTTTAAGGGTAATCCCCTCTTTCTTAACAAGATCCTTTACACCCGCCTTAACCAAAGAGGGTTTGAAAATCAGCTTTAAAGATTTTACTCCCCTTGCATCAACAAAAGTATCTTCTGCTGTTAATTCAACCTTCTTCAAAACCTTTAAACTGCTGTCAAAAAGAATGAAGTGATATCCAAAATAACAATATACGCTAATTCCTAACATTAGTATGAAAATTATTTTTTTCATTTTAAAACCTTTTTTTAAAATTATAGTCAACAAATATAGAAGCTTAAGCTGTTGTTTCCCAATAGCACCTTATGTATATACCTTCATCTTCTATCAAGATATCACTTTCATTCCATTCATCAACAAAAAACCTGTAAATTGCATTTTTAGATGGTTCATAATTTATATACTTTTTCAAATAGGATAAAATCAGCCCGTGATTTTTATCATCAAATTCAACAGGCAACTGGTTTGAAATTATTTGAGAATATGGGAAATAGTCCTCTTCAGATTCAGATGTGGCTTTATAAAACCCAGTATAATTACTGAACTGTTCATCATCAGCAATTGCTATAATCAGCGATTCTTCTGAACTTGTTGAATCAAATTCATATGGATCTAATATAAGAATTTTCATAATACCTCTTCAAGGCTTTCAAGATAGAAACAAAGCTCTCTGAATATTTCTATATCAGTTATCGATTGTAAATACCTCAGATCAATAAGTTTACCACTTCCAAGATGCTTGAGAAACTCTGCATTCCAAAGTTCTGTCTCAATAAATCCATTTTCATAGTCATATATCTGTGGCTCAAATTTCTCTATATTTTTACTGAAATAATTAACCTTTGCAAAACACAGCTTATTTATTCTGAATAGAATCCTTAATATATCGTTTTTAACAAGATAACTATGTTTGAAAATCATTTGTTCATGGGAATTTTCTCTTCGGGAAACCCAAGACAGATTAGGAGTTGATTCAAGTCCAAACTTTTCAATTATCTTTAATTTTTCGATGGATAACTGTTTTTTTAAAAGATCATCTCTTGATTCCTGATCTAGTTTTCGTAAATCTCCCATGGAAACCTCTAATAATTAGAATTTTGATTGAAATACAACGTTTATAAAGTTTACATTTCTTTTTTTTGAAGATACTCCGTTGTTTTTATTTCTTTTGAAACAATTCAGTTGTTTCGATTTTCAAAACAACGGTAAATAGTTCAGTCAAAAGGCTGTTATTAGAGATTTCCCTCTGTTATTTCCCAAACCATCTCCTCTTGATCTCTTCTATCCTGCCTTTTTTCATAAGAATTAAGTTTCCTTTATCAAAATCTTTAATTAATTTGGTTCCATTTCTGTTGCTTTTAAGCGCTATTAAATATTCAGACGAGGAATCAAATACAGGTAACTTTTTATATTTGGACTTCATTTTTTTTTGTATCAAAAAATAGTCCCAGTTGTATTCATAACCTAAAAAACCATCTATTCTTTTTTTATCCAACATAATAAAACCATGGGCCATTGAATTAAGATCACTAAGATCTATATTAACCTTTTTTAATTTATCACCCAAATTATACCCTCTGACGAAACCTAATCTAAGCCCTTTAAGTGATTTTATTCCATCCCATTTGAATTTGCTCTCAATGGGTACATAAACAAGGAAATTTGCTTGATTAATTGAACGTTTTGAGTAGTTATAGATCTTTTTTCTAGCATTGTTCATTCCTGTTGGAAAGAGAACATCCCCTTCACCATTTTTGATGTAATTCACGGCCTTATCCAGGGAGATATGGAGAGGTGAATAGTGTAACCCATCTTATGAAAGCTTTCTCTTACCACATCCCAACTATATCCTTTAAAGCCCTTTGCATCACTTCCCACAGGGATAATCTGATTTAACTTTACATCTTTATCAGCCATACAGTAAGGAGCGTAATCACCTAAAGTTGCAATTTTTACTATCTTTTGATCAGCATTAACAATTGTAAAACATAAAAGAATCAAAAGTATCAGCAATACCTTATCCAACATAAATCTCCTTTTCATTGAAAATATGTTATACTGTAAAAGTTTTTTGTGAATGTGTAAATTTTTTTATTAAGGGAATCTCTAATAACTGCCTTTTAATCGAACTACTTCGTTATTACAAAAAATAAAACTGTTGTAGAACTGGTTCGTTATTTTTTCTAATGCAGAGATTTTATAAAACTGAAAGCTTTTATAAACGTTGTATTTCAATAATAATACTATTATTAGAGATTCCCTTGAGATAATTAGATCATTTCTGATTTTTAGAGGTGGTTAAATAAGAAATTAATAATTGATGCAGAATATTAGAAACTTGCTACTTAAAAAGAGATCTGTTTTTTTTACAGGGGGAGCCCTGATTCTGTTATTTTTTTTTTATAACTGTCTACCTGATCCCCTTTTCAATGACCCGATTTCTTCAGTTCTACTAAGTTCAGAAGGAAAGCTTTTAAGTGCAAAAATCGCAAAAGACCAACAGTGGCGTTTTCCCTATAATACGAAAATATCTGAAAAATTTGAAACAGCGATAATTCTGTATGAAGATAAAAGGTTTTACTACCATCCAGGATTTGACCCTTTGGCTATAGTAAGATCTCTTTATCTCAATTTAAAAGCTGATAAAACCGTTTCAGGTGCTAGCACTATAAGTATGCAGGTTATTAGATTAGCAAGGAAAAACAAAAAAAGAACATATTTTGAAAAACTTATCGAACTGATACTTGCTCTAAGGCTTGAGGTTAAATATTCAAAAGAAGAGATTCTTGCACTCTATGCAAGTTATGCTCCTTTTGGGGGTAATGTGGTTGGTCTTGAAACAGCATCTTTCAGGTATTTTGAAAGGGCATCAAGTAATCTTTCCTGGGCTGAAGCATGCACTCTGGCAGTGCTTCCAAACAGTCCCTCACTGATCCACCCCGGTAGAAACAGAAAAAAACTAAAAGATAAAAGGGATAAACTTCTTAAAACCCTTTTTGAAAAGAAGATAATCAGTAATCTGGATTACAGGCTATCCAAAATTGAAGAAGTTCCACAAAATCCTAAAAAACTGCCACAAATGGCTCAGCACTTAATGAACAGTCTGGATAGATCAAATAAAAAAAGGTCTGTTTTAAAAACCACACTAAAATATAATATTCAAAAAAACGTTACAAAAATATTAAATGATCATAGTAAAGACCTTTTAATTAAAGATATTCATAATGGCGCTGTGATTGTTATCGATAATGAAAATCTGGAAGTGATCGCATATGTGGGAAACACTAATACCGGAAAAAAAGTTAACAAAGGTAATAATGTAGATATTGTAAGAAGCCCAAGAAGTACAGGAAGTATTCTAAAACCATTCCTCTTTGCTTCCATGCTTGAAAAAAGCGAAATTCTTCCTGACACACTTGTTTCAGATATACCAACACAATATAATGGGTACATACCTGAAAATTTTGATGAAAAGTACCGGGGGGTTGTAACAGCAAAAGCTGCACTCTCAAAATCTCTTAATATACCTGCTGTTAGAATGCTCAGACAACACGGTATCCACAGGTTTTATGATTTTCTTAAAAACTTTGGTATCACGACATTACATAGAGATGCAGATGATTATGGATTAACACTTATTTTGGGAGGAGCAGAAGGAACTCTTTATGATATTGCAGGGGTATATGCAAACCTTGTAAGAATATCTGAAAATCCAGATAAATATGCCTCACATAAGTTTGATAAAAAGTATCAGAAAATTAAGGTTCTAAAAGATAGGGAACACCATAAGGGTGATCTCTCAATATCATCAGGAAGTGCATATCTGACAATGCAGGCGCTTCTTGAAGTTGTAAGACCTGGGACAGAGAATTTCTGGAAGAAATTCAGCAGTTCAAGAAAGGTAGCATGGAAAACAGGCACAAGTTATGGTCTGCGTGATGCCTGGGCTATTGGGTGTACAAAAAAATATACAGTTGCTGTATGGATTGGAAATGCAACAGGTGAGGGAAAACCTGGCTTAGTGGGGGTAACTGTTGCAGCGCCTGTCATGTTCGATATATTTAATTTTCTACCCGAATCTAAATGGATTGAAGAGCCTGAATCAGACCTTAAAACTGTAAAAATATGCAACAAGAGCGGAAAGTTTCCTACAACACTTTGTGAAACAAAAGATATTAAAATCCCTGTAAACAGCCATTATTCTGATATATGCACTTATCACAAAAGAATTCATGTGGATAAAAAAGGCTATCGGGTAAACAGCAACTGTGAGTCTGTAAGTAAAATAACTCCAAAGGTATGGTTTGTTCTACCACCCTTACAGGCGTTCTATTACAAAAGAAAAAATGCCTCTTATAAAAATCTTCCCATGGAGAGATCCGACTGTCAAAGATTAAGTAGTATCAAGGATATGGAGATCGTCTATCCTCCATATGGAACTTCTCTTTTCATACCTATAGACCTTGATGAGAAAATAAGCGCGACTGTCTTTGAAGCAGTACATAGAGGAAAAGATAGCATTATCTACTGGCATTTAGATGATAAATATCTTGGAACGACAAGCTTCATTCACAAAATAAGTTATGCACCCAAACCGGGAAAGCATAAACTTATTTTGGTAGATAATAAAGGAATAAGAGTAGAGCGACAATTCAAAGTCATTGGCAAATGAAGAGGCGTTGTAAAAAATCTCCTTTTACGGCGTTAAAAATTTATGTTGAGACTCAACGTATTGGAAATACGCCTCGTGCCTAACATAAATTTTATGCCTTGTAACTGAAGTTTTTTACTTAGCCACAAAGTATAATAGTGTTAAATATTGAAAATTATTTTGAAATAAAGAAAAAAAGCTTCCCAGTATAATTCTATAAATTTTTGAAAGGTACACCCTTACATCTAAAAACTACTTTCCTCTATAGGTATTAATTCCTGTTAAAATATCAATGTTACTTTATATACACGGACTCTTTAAATTGAGCATTTCATCTTTTTTAAAAATACTTACAAATTTAATTGTAAATTACATTTTATTTTGATAGCAATTTAATTGTCTCTACAACATATTACATTTTTATTAATTGTATTTAAAATTTATGAAAAGGGGTAAAACATGTCAATACAGCCAATGACTACTATGCCAGTTTCTGCAACTATGGCAGCTTTCAGATTACATTCAAAGGGAACCGGCGTTTATCAGGAGGTTAGAACAGAGGGATCAGACCATGTTATTTATGTGGATGCAGCACCTGTATTTGGTGGAAATGATGAGCATCCGAGTCCAATGTCTTACATACTAGGTTCTTTGATTTCCTGCTCTCAGGTGACTGCTCAACTTGTTGCAAAAGATATGGAAATTGAGTTAAACGGTTTTGAATTTGATCTTACAGCAAACCTCGATACTGATATATTATGTGGAGGTGCAATTGAAGGAGATCCTAATTTTCAGGATGTTGAAGTAAATATAGTAGTTGAAACCGATGTTTCAAAAGATGTTTTCAAGAAAATGTATGAAGAAACCGAACGAAGGTGTCCTATATATCAGCTTTTTTCCAAAAGTGGTTCATCGATTAATTATAATTGGTCAATTAAATAACCTGTTGTATGAAAATTTTTTTTGTATTAATTAGGGAATCTCTTCTTCTAAGTAACACTTTTTATATATTATGTGTTATTAGGCAGTTAGGTTCCAGAATATCTATTCTGGAGGAGTCGCTAATAACTGATCTTTTTGCGAAACACAGATATAACAAAAATAAAACTGTAATAAAATCAACCCGTTGTTTTTTGTTATGCCTTGTTTTTCATCAAAAATTCTAATTATTAGAGACCTATAAGCAGTTATTAGAGATTCCCTATAAAAAATGTAATTCAATGGAGTGTTGTGAAAGAAAAATTTTAACGATCCTGAGTTGTCAGGTAAGATAAACCTGAATCGTTAATCTATGCTTTCAGATACTTCAATTAGTATCGGCGATATCGTTACGCACTCCTAATATTCCATGAAAAACTGTTATATATAGTTTGTTTTATAAAGATTCCCAATGCTTATTGATTATTTAATAATTGAACACTCTTTTTTATAGTGTTATATTAAAAGACAATTTCAAAGTTCTTCAGCAATAAATTTTCATAAAGTTTAACAAACGGAGTTTTTATAATATGAGAATCTCAATATTTACACTCTTTTTGTATTTGCTTTTTTCATCCATATCAATTGCTGCACCTTTATCTATATATGTAGTCTCAGACGATGAGTTTCCACCCTTTAGCTTTGTTGAAAACGGTAAAGTTACAGGAATAGATGTGGATATTATAAAAGAGATGGGAAGAAGGAATAATATTGATATTAAAATAGATCTTTTTCCGTGGAAGAGATTAATAATGATGACAAAAACAGGACGTTGTGATGCAAGTATGTCCTTGTTCCATTCACCGGAAAGAGAAAAATTTGCTCTATTCACACACGCTGTTCATTACAGTACCTTTGTAATATTTGTAAAAAAAGGGAAACAATTTAACTATTCTTCAATAGATGATTTATATGGAAAAAAATTAGCAAAACAGTCAGGCTTTATAATAAGTGACGACTTTGATATGGCTGTAAAAAGCAAAAAGTTGGAAATATTTGATATTTTTAAGACAAGGGGTGGTATGAAATTCACGATCCTTGGGATATCGAACGGATTTGTTGCAAATAAACATGTAACCCTATATAAACTAAAAAATAATTTGGAATTCAGCAACTTCAAAGATAGGTTTGTAATACTGCCAAAACCTGTTAAGCAAAAAAGAGCATCATTTTTTGTTTTATCAAAGAGATCAAAAATTAATAATAAAATTCAGCTTCAGGAACAAATAATCAAGACTCTAAAAACGATGGAAGAGGAAGGATTTTATAAAAAAGTTAACAATAAGTACCTTGATTAATAGTTCACTTCGTTAAGAAAAACTATTCCTATTTCATAAGACAATAATCCAATCTCACAGGAATTTATACTATATTTTTCTATCCAACCCACTAATTTATTTTCTAAACAATCTGTTTTTATAGGGAATCTCTAATAACCTCTCTTTTGGCATATCAATTGCTATAAATATCATTTAGCAGATTTAGTAATTAGTGGGAGCCTCTAATAATTAGAATTTTTTGATGATAATCAGATTATAAAAGCTTTTATTTTATAAAGTTTACAGTTCTTTTTTGATTATATCCAAAAGATATAACAGCTGTAACTCAGGCTGTTGCAGAGATCTCTTCAAATAGTACTAACAGTAAAGAATAGTTCAGATGGCTTACTCCAAATGGCTGAGGAGTTAAATAAAATTGTTGGGAGTTTTAAAGTTTAGCTTTTGGAATTGTCTAATAAAACTATTTTACCTGAACCATCCTGGATTGCCTTCTGTAAGGGTGATCCCTTGTGATTGCCCTATCAGATTGATACCTTGACCCCTCGAGGGTTTCTTTCTGTAGGGCAGTCTCAATGTTTTTCATGTCTATTATTTCAACAAAAATTATAATTATTAGAGATTCCCATATATATATATATTGACACTATAGTATAGCTGCTATACATTATAAATATTGAATACAATGCTTAATAGGCGATGTAAATATATTTTCTATAAGATGAGCAAAACAACAAATAGTTGCTTAAAACAGCCTATATAAAGGACGATTACATCTTTATAGTATAGGCGCTATACCTTATACGTTCGAGTTAGCATAAAAGGAGTTTCTGATATGAAAAAAGATTATAATTAGATATCAATTTGGCAGCATTGACCACTAAAGGAGTATTATGGAAAAAAGAAAATTATATATAATTACAGGGATTTCAATACTAATCTCACTTATCATGGCTCTTGGGGGAATGATCTATATAGAATCTATTTTCCCATGGGAAGGAATAGCCGTGGGTGAGTATTTAAAAATGTATCATATTGCAGGTTCAAATATTAAAATTGGCTGGGCTATCTTTTGTATGGGGTGCTTTCTTATGATTCCCGTTGCACTTTTACTACATAAGGTATTAAATTCAGAGAACACTCCACTACTATATATTGGGACAACATTTGGTGTTGTAGCTTCTTTTTCTTATGTTATGGGAATTATGAGATGGATTTTTCTTGCTGGAAATTTAGCCTCGCAATATATGGATCCGAACATAAGTAATGAACTAAAACAAGTCATCGAAACAATATTTTATTCTATTAATATATATGCGGGGAATAGCTTTGGTGAAACAATAGCGCCACTATCTCATGGTATCTGGTTGATATTTATCGGGCACGCCATGAAAAAAAACAGGCTTTTCCACCCTTCTCTTTCAATTGCTCAAACCATAGGTGCTTGTTTCATCATGGTAAGGCCGTTAGAATATGTGGGATTAAGTTTTATGGCAAAAGTCGGTGATACAGGAGTTCAAATCTGGTGTGTTTTATTTATTGTTGTTGGTGTTCGATTATTATTTGTCAATGAAAAAGCATCTATCTAAATCCCAACCTTTTTTATTGACAAGGGTGTTAAGGAGCTATACTTTTTTCCTTTACTTAAGGAGGAAAATGATGAAGAGAGTAAAGGCTGAAGAGAGATTAACCAGTGCTTTTGAAAGATTAATGTATGTCTTAACAAGTGGCAAACGACAAAAGCATGATTACGGTACCGGAGAATTATTGCATATCACCGAATCTCACTTGATTTCCTTCATTGGGGTCCAGCCAGATATAACCTCAAAACAAATTGCACAGGCACTTGATATAACTAAGGGGGCAGTCTCTCAAACCCTTAAAAAACTTGAAAAGAAAGGATATGTCGTTAAGTATCCAAAAGCAGAAAACCTCAGGGAGTATTGTTTGAATTTAACAAAAAAAGGACAAACAGTATTCAAACAGCATGAAGAACAAGATTCTAAATTAGTAACATCTTTATTAAACAATTTAATCTCCCTTGAGACAGAGCATTTGGATTGTTTTTCAAATCTTTTGGATGAGCTTATTCAATTTGTAAAAGCACGTCAAAAGTAGAATTTTCCGGTTATGCTTAGGACAAAACTTACTTGGATTCGGAAAGAATCTCTGCAAAAGATTAATCAGTATGCTATTATATAAGCTATTTACCATGCTTCTATCCAAATAGGAAAATACATAATAGGATTTACCAGACTTCAAAAACAAAAATGTAAATAACGAAAATTATTAACTGAATAACAGGTGTTTAATTGTTAACATTTCCTTTCACAAAAAAGAAGTTTAAAGCACTTGATAGTCATGGGCGGTTCAAATGGACTGTAAAGTGGCTTGAGAACATTCATATGGAGCTCCTGCAGGAGAGTATTTCTGAAAAATCCTTATCGGTTTTTAAGGATGAGTACAGAAATATATTAAATTGGCAAAATGGTGGTATACCTGAATTTCCCGAATCCTTTACTAAAAGAGATTGGATAGAGTTCATTTCAGACAGAGTTGCAATTCACAGAGCAGATTTTGGAGCTATCCCAAAAGAGCATGATTTTCTCCCAAAGGTTTTAGAGGGCGATTCCGCTGATAAAGGACCTTGGGAGCATACTGTGCCATATATTATTGCACTTGATGGTTTAAGAAGTGTTTTTAACGTGGGCTCAATATTCAGAATTTGTGATTGTGCCGGTTTTCAATCGATAATTCTTGGAAAAACACTTGGAAATGAACATGCTGGTGTGAAAAAAATATCAATGGGCGCAAGTGAGTGGATACCCCATGAAAAAACAGATAATCTTGCCGGATATCTTCAGGAAAAAAAAGATGCAGGTATTTCTGTTATAGGAATTGAAACGGTTGAAGGCTCACAAAGTTACATGGATTATAACTGGAAACAAAAGGGTATTGTTGTTTTTGGTAACGAAGAGTACGGTCTTTCAAAGGATGTTTTGAAAGTTTGTGATGACTTTATACATATTCCCATGTCAGGGAGAAAAAACTCGCTGAATGTATCTAATGCCATATCAGTTATTTCCTTCCATATCAGATCTCTTTTTTAAAAATTCTATAATAAAATTGATAGTTTAAATGTTCACATCATGTTACAATATTAACAAGATACCATTTAATATGTGTCCCTCACTTTACTGATAACCAACCGTTTTTTAATGTTTCAAAAGGATTTTTTATGAAAGAAAAGTGGAAAATTCTTATTATTGATGATGAACCAATAAATACTGAAATCTTAAATGCCATTCTAAAAAATGACTATGAAGTTGTTATTTCAAATAATGGTAAAGAAGTTATTGCTTTGACTGAAAAAGAATCACCTAATCTTATACTTTTAGATGTCCTTATGCCCGGAATTTCAGGATTTGATATTTGTAAGGGACTAAAGGCAAATCCTTTAACTGAAAAAATCCCTGTTATTTTTATAACAAATTTAAAAGATGCTGAGGATGAGAGTTATGGTTTAACAATTGGTGGTGTAGATTATATTAGTAAACCTGTTTCAGCAGAGATTCTCCGTGCCAGAGTCGCAACGCATATTGCACTAAACAATCATAGAATAAATATTGAATCTAAAGTTGCAAGAAGAAATGCTGAACTTATAGAGATTCAAAGGGCAACCATTCATATGTTAGGCGAAGCTGGGCACTATAATGACACAGATACAGGTGTACATATCTGGAGGATGGCTGCATTTTCAGGTGTTATTGCAAAAGCTGCCGGTTGGCATGATGAGAAAGTAAAAATGATAAAATTGGCTGCACCAATGCACGATACAGGTAAAATTGGAATCTCAGATAAAATTCTGAAAAAGACCACTCATCTCAATAAAGAGGAGTGGAATATAATGCAAACACATACCAGTATTGGTCACAATATACTTTTAAAAAGCTCATCTGAACTTTTTTTAACTGCGGCAGATATTGCGCTGTATCATCATGAAAAATGGGATGGCACTGGCTACCCTGTTGGTTTGGAAAACGAACAGATACCTGAATCAGCAAGAATAGTTGCTATTGCCGATGTGTTTGATGCCCTAACCACTAAAAGACCGTATAAAGAACCATGGCCAATTGATAAAGCTTTTGACGAGATAGAAAAAATGGGTGGCAATCACTTTGAACCCTCCCTTGTGGAGCTTTTCATGAAAAATATTGATGCGATTTTAAATGTTAAAAAAATGTGGGATAATGAGGAACAGGTAACTAAGAAGAAGTTTTTATTCCCCCTTGAAAATTAGTCAGATTATTCTCATTATCAAAAACCAATCTGGTTTTTTCAATCTCAAAACCTGTACCTGAAAACTCTTTTTTTAATTCTGAGCTAATAATAAAACAGTCGAGATGTTTTGTATCTTTTATGAGTATTACTTTTGCATCATTTGGGTTATATGGACCTGTTGTCAGAAGAGCTGTTTTAATTGCCATCATATCATCTCTAACTTTCACAGGAATAAATGCCTTTCTTAAAGACATACTGGTTAAAGCATTCATAAGAGTTGCTTCATAATTCATCTTTTCAAAAACTTTCTCAGTTATTATATCTGCATTACCTACACCAATTGCATTACCACCTGTTTTGTCAGTTAGATTTAAAACAGCAACCCTTTTTGCATTGAGCTCTTTTGAAAAGTCATCCTCCATATAATCAAAGGTTCTTCCAGTAACATTTGGATCCATTCCGGCACCGCTAATCTCTTTACCAATCTGGTCTATAATTAAAGCATCCAGATCATTTACAGGAAGATTCGGGAGATTCCTTTTTGCAATTTTTAAGAGATCCTTTTCAGATTCAAAGATATCAGAAGCTTCAATAGCCTTGATTTCCATTATTTCATCATAGGAGTTTTCAACTATAGCAACCCCAAATCGAATATTTGATTTTTCAACAGCAGATCGCCCCATTTTAATCAGAAGCTCCTGAAACCCATATTTCAAAGCCATATTATGATATGTCATAGCCCCCAGATGTTTCCCCATTCCCACACAGATCATCTTCAAAAGTCCACTTTCGATCTTACCCTTGAATTTTGTGTGTGATTTAATCCGGTTTATGCATATGGAATGATCTGCATCCATACAATCTTTTGAGAAATATACAGGGACCTCTCCAAAAACCTTACCAATCTTATCAACATCAAGGCTGGATTTTATCTGTACACCACAGGTATCCTCAGAAACACCTAATTTTTCAAGCACTTCAACTTGTCCATCTGTTGTAGCACCACCGTGACTTCCCATAGCAGGGACAATAAAAGGAACTCCTCCCTTATCGCTGATAAATGTACAAACCGTTTTAACTATTTCAGGAAGGTCCGATATGCCTCTGCTACCAACACAGACTGCGACTTTATCATTTTTCTTGATTTTAATGTTTCGATAAACAGCTGTTAGCTCTTTCTTTAGCTTAGATATGTATTCAATTTTAGTTGAAGGGTATTTTGCCCTTACTTTGTAAAAATCCGGCAGAACAATGTCATCTTCAAGATAGGGAGGATATCTCATTGTTTAGTGTTTCCTACTCTTTAGAGGGTTGCCATCGGTTAAATTTCAATATGTTTCAGTTCAATCCTCTTCTTTATTATAGATCTTGCTGTAATTTTAAACTGCTCAGTGACATCTGAAACAAAAAAATCTGTTTTTCCATTTTTACTAAGGGATTTGTCAAAATCCGGGTTCTCCTGTAAAAAATTAACGACTTCATCAGTAACCGCTTCTGCAGAATCAATCAATTTAACCCTCTTGCCAGCTTTTCTCTGTATAACATCCTTTAAAACCGGGTAATGTGTACAACCCAATACCAGAGTATCTATCTGCCTCACTTTCAAAGGCTGGATATATTTTTTAACAATCATTGCAGTTTCAGGTCTTTCAGTCCATCCCTCTTCAACCAAAGGAACCAGAAGCGGGCATGGTTCTGAAAAGACAGAAGCAGATTTATCAAACCCTTTAATCATCTTCTCATACACATTACTTTTGATAGTACCACGCGTTCCAATAATTCCGATCTGTTTTTTTCTGGACTCTTTTAAAGCTCTCTTTACAGCAGGTGAGATAACCTCAAAAACAGGTGTATCAAAATTTTCTTTAACTTTTTCTGTGGCAACAGAAGATGCCGTATTACAAGCCATAATTATTAGCTTTGCACCTTTTTCCATAAGTAGCTTACTATTCTCTAAAGAATAATTAATAACAGTTCCACAACTTTTAGTTCCATAAGGCGTTCTTGCCGTGTCACCAAAATAAACAATATCATATCCGGGAAGCTTTTCCATAATCGCTTTTACAGTAGTAAGCCCACCAATTCCTGAATCAAATATACCAATCATAAATTAAAAAGAGTTTTACTCATAAATTTTAATGTTTTATAAAAAAGAAAATACATATTTTCTCTACTTTTTGAAAACTTATAACATATGGGGTCAAATTGAAACCAAAAATGAATCAGAAAATTTTTTCTCTAAATTTATCAGTTGAAACAACATCGGTATACCTTGCTTGTTGCGGTCTTACAGATGAAAATCAGACAGTTTCAAAAAGTGCTCTTATATCTGTTTGGAGCTCATCGGTAGAATCACTTGAGAAAAGCCTAAAAGAACTTATAAAAAAGAATATTCTTGTGGAACAACCGGGTGATGATCCGGTCTATTTACTCACAGATGAAGGTAGCTGGGTTTAATAGATGGAAGGTGTTCAGATAAAATTCATATTCCAACTGGACTCAAAAGATATTGAAAAAGAGTTGAAAGATGTAACAATTCAGGAAATTATTGAAGAAGCTTTCAAACACGAAGGAAATAAAAGTTGCTGCGCCTTTAAAGGCGGCTTTGAAATAAAAAAGTCCGGGAAGATCTGGAACAGTCTTGATGGATGGCTTTTGTATGATGACCTCTATATGGCTTTCAATATTATTAAATCTTTAATCCATATTTTGAATGGTGAAAAAAAATCTGATTTCTTTTTTTATGAAGAATCACAAGCCTCAATGTTTTTGAAAGGTGAAAACATAACACTCATAGACAAGGCTTTTGGAAAAATCATCTTTGAAGCAACGGATTTTAAACTTTCTGCATTTGCAAAAGAGATTTTAAAAGAAGGGGAAAAATTAAACTCTTTTATTAAAAAATTAATCATTGAACTTGATAGATACGATGATAATTTAAGAGCTAAAGATATGATTGATCACCTGAAAAGTATAAACAGTCACGAGATTATTTACGAGTTGAATACACTAATGAAAAAAATGGAAATGATATAGGATATTATATGTTTGATGATGAATTATTGGTTGTTGAGAATGGAAATTTCAAAAAAGTAGACCTTAGCAAATTTCCTGTTGAAAATGCTTTTAATATTGAACTTGAAAAAACAAAAACTTTTGGGGTTCATATTTCATTTGTTGGAAATGAATATGGAGCAGGTTTTCCATGGTGGGATAATGCTGATGTTCAAATAAGAAAATATACTGAAAAAAACATTCCATATGGTGATATAGAATCGCCCCACATTGATCTTGAGCAGGGATGGCAAATTTGCATTTTTAAAGAAAAAGATTACATATACATTCTGACAGGTTTAGAGCCAGGAGAAGACAGGTATTATAGCTGGTATCGGGTTAACTTTGATACATATAGAAACGCCTGGTTACAAACAATTGAAAAATGCAAAAAAGAGTGTGTGGCCTTTGAATCCATTGATGAAGCGATGGAAAATAAAGACAGAGTAAAGGAGCTTGTATTAAACTATACAGGGAATGTCGGTTTTCCTGAGGAAATTTTTCAATTTCCTAATTTAGAAAAACTAAAATTTATGGGTGACAAAATAGGTGAAATTCCAATTGAGATAGGGAAGTTAATAAACCTTAAAACTCTTGCTTTTAGCGGAGCGGACTTGAAGAAACTCCCGGAAACACTGAATAAACTTACAAATCTCAAAGAGCTTTATTTAAATCATAATAAATTCAAAGAGTTTCCTTATATAATTTTAAGCATAAAAAGTCTTGAAACATTAGATATCTGTGACAGCAAATATCCTCTTTCCATTCCTCCAAATATTAATAAACTAATAAACCTCCACTCACTTTGGTTAAACAGATCTAATATAAATACGATACCAGATAAAATTGGTGATCTTTCAAAATTAATATTATTGAGTATTTCTGACAATCCTATAGATTATCTGCCAGAATCACTAACAAACCTCTCAAGCCTTGAAACCTTATATTGCACCCATGCAAATCTAAATAAATTACCACAGAATCTGTCTGAGCTTAAATCAATCAAGGTTTTCCAAGTAAATAATAATAATTTAACAAAAGATGAAAAGGACAGGGCCAAAGGAATTTTGAAGGATGCTTTTGTAGATTAAAGGTTCCTAAAGTTGGAAATTTCTACACTGCCATTAGTTTTCTGTGAATAATTTTTACATCATATTGTCAAGATTATCACAGAAACTGAAATATCAATTCACACATACCAATATGCCTTGGCAATTCTCTGTTTATAGTTTTGTTATACATTAAAATTAATATAAATACTAAGTTTTAACATACCATAATTGCTGATTATTTTGTTAAGCATATCTTCTTATCTTAAAAAACACACTTTATGTGTGCCACAAATAGCTACACAAATATATTGACACACTTTGAAATATCTTATATTTATTTAAGTAAATACAAACGAATCATAATATGGTCAAAAGGTGTTAATAGATGAAAAAAACTACTGATACAGGTTTTAGGTTTGGCGAATTTAATATGCCCGATACTTCTGAAGATATGGCTGAGATCTCAAAAAGTGTTAAAGAGGTTTTAAGTAGCTCTGAAAATCAAAAAAAGAATAAAACCACCCACAGCATCTCAAAATTATCACAGGTCTTAATAAAGGACTTTGCAGAGGAATGCAAAGTTACCCAGGGAAGCATAGTGGAGATAGCTCCACTACTGTTCAGAATGCTGACAATTCGCTCAATGGAAAAAAGAAAAAAAACCCTTGATACTTTGCTGCTGTTAAAAAACCAGATCAGCAGCTCTCTTGAATCTATTACCCAGTTATCACCACACCTTGAGTGCTATGTTGACTATATTGATCAGGCCCTTTCCGAAATGTTTAAAGCAGAAGTTAGCGCTGTAAACACTAAAAATTATAAAGGTGTTGACAGAGATGGGTTTAAAATTCTTTCTGAAGTACCGGATTCAAAAGAGAATATCCCCTATTACAAGGAAGTTAGAGAGTCTTTAAATGACAGCGAGGTTCTTTTGAAGCTATTTGAAACATTAATTTAATTTTTTTTATATAAAAGGAGCAACCAAATGACAGGAAAAATTTTATTGATTATCGGTGGTGTTTACCACCTTCTTTTTGCAATCTTCCATCTTTTTTGGCCCAAACTGTTTCAGTGGGATAAAAACCTTTCATCCTTAGATGAAATCAATCGCCAATTAATGCCAATAATGAGTGGTCTTTTTATCTATATCTATATTGTTATATTTATTATGTCTTCTTTTTTTAGCGAAAGTATAATTGGAAACTCGCTTGGAAATGTTTTTCTATTATCTATTGCAGGGTTTTGGTTTTTAAGAGCTGGCATGCAAATCGTCTACTATGGCCTGAAAGAAAAAGCAGCAGTTGTATTTTTTATTATTTTTATTGCAGGAATTGGGCTATATACAATCCCTGCGATAATTTAGATTAATTGCCTTAACAATTCTTTACATTGTGGAAAAAGAACAGCAAAAGAGTTTTAATATTTTATAAATTACAACATTTGCTTTTCCCCTTAGGCGGAGTCCTTGATGAGACTCCGCCTGCCCCTACGCAAATTACGAACAATTATTGTAAACTTCAAAATATGATTGCTTAACTTTTCAAAAGTTTAGCTTTCATTTGGCTAAGTAAAAAACATCATTTGCAAGCAAATAAAAAGCATAGCATTTTTATTTTAGTGCCCATAAATTTTTCAAAGGCTGAGACATATTTCCCAATACTTAAGAACAAAGTTTATTCCAGAGTCTAATAATTAGAATTTTGGGGAAAATACAAGTTAGACCTATAGTTGATATCCGGAGGAATATTTATAATATTTCGAGGATTATCAACTATAGTATAACGATGGATTTTTTTCAAAAGGCAATTATTAGTTCATTTATTTCGGCCGTATTCATCATGACTTGATACCCATTCCCCTGCCATAACTGCGCTTGCAAGTGATATCTCCCCACATAAAACAGTTGCTGCAATAATTTCAGCTAACTTATTCACTTTTCCTGACCCTGAACAACCAAGAATATCAAGGCATTCTTTTTGTGTGGCAAGACTGGTTCCACCTCCATAAGTTGCAACTATAAGTGATGGAATTGTTATGGAGTAATAATAATCCCCTTCTGTTGTTTTTTCAGCATATACTAACGCTGCACAGGATTCAGCAACATTTGCAACATCCTGCCCTGTTGCAATAAACATGGCCGTAATTCCGTTGGCAGAATGCGCTCCATTGTTGTTTGAACCAGCCATAAAACTTCCTAAAAGACTTACCTGTCTCTGTCTGATCAGGATATCAACCGGGGCTCCTGCAAGATTCTCAAGAATATGAGCAGGAATAACAATCTCTGCAACAACTCTCTTTCCCCTTGTTCTCAAAGTATTCATATACGAAGGTTTTTTATCAGTATCGATATTACCTGAAAGAAGATAGCGCTCAAGATAACCTGGGTAATTACTTTTAATCCACTCACATGCAACAAAAGTTGCTTTTCCTACCATGTTTTGCCCTGCCGCATCTCCAGTAGTAAAGTTGAATCTCAAGAACATCATTTTGCTGGCAGGGTATTGTTCTACATCACGGAGCTTACCTGATTTTGTTGTTCCTTCTGCAGCTTCCTTTATATTATTAAAATTTTCGGTTATCCATTTTCCGAATCTTTTGGATTCTCTTGCATCTTTAAAGTGAAATACAGGAGCTCTTTGCATGGCATCATCAAGAACTGTGGTTTTTACTCCGCCACTTTCATGCACAACCTTCATTCCCCTGTTATAACTGGCAACAAGAGTTCCTTCTGTTGTGGCCATTGGAATGTAAAACTCTCCTTTTGCCTGTTCGCCATTTACCAGGAGTGGCCCTGCAAAGCCAATTGGTATTTGTGCAACTCCTGAGAAATGTTCTATGTTTCCAGGAAGATTAGCAGGGTCGAAGGAGTATTTACTAATGTGCTCTGTTTTTGCCCCTGTCTTCTCTTCAACAAACTCAACTCTTTTAGTTGCCATCTCATTAGTGTAATCTTCAGGTCCGGTTTTTCTTGGGATAGAATGTCTCATCGTTAAATCTTCTCCTCTTAATTATTTAGAATGAAAAACTAAGCAATGGAAATTGAATTGATAAGTATATTTACCATCTGATTTATCTCACCAACTTTATCAAGAGTAACTGAGCTTTCTGAAATCTGCCATCTCAGGGTAATGTGACTAAAAGCTCCTATGATCATTTTTATAAAGATTCGTGAATCTATATCTTTTTTAATAAGGCCTTCATCTTTGGCTTGCTCTAAAATCGGATAGATGGTTTGAATATATTTTTGAAACGTGAGAAAGACATCAGAGTCGTAAAACTTTCTGTTGTAGATACCGTGGAGAGTTAAAATTTTTACAAGGGATGGCTGTGTAAGACACATTAGAAAATGGTTTCGAATAAATTTTTCCAGTTTATCTATCGTGCTTTTTTCATCAGATTCCTTTATCGAGAGGGAGAGGTGATTCTGAAAACCTTTTTTAAGAGGTGAAGGCTTAAAGCCGTCTCCAAGGGTTGAAAAAAGGAGGTCTTCCTTATTTTTAAAGTAGTCGTACACAGTTCCGTCAGCAACTCCTGCCGCTGAAGCGATATCCTGAATTTTAGCTTTTTCGTAACCATACTTTGCAAATATTTTTTCAGCAGCGGCTATGATTTTAAGTTTTTTGTCCTCTTTTGTTTTTATTTTATCCTGTTTGATCACCATGGACAATACAAGTGAAGTTACTTGTTCATAATTACCATTAGAGATTTCTTCTCCTGTGATCAGGCTATCTATGTTCATCAGATCTATTAAGCCAAATAGGGTATCTCGAACCAGCCAGATATTAATATCCTTTTTAAAAGCACCTGATTTTATCCCCTCTTTAATTATTTCGCTTAGCTTTGCCATAAACCAGAGTGTGCGGTTAAAAGCTGCATGTTTGTAAAAATTTAAATTTGAACGGCATTCGAAAAGATAAAGCTCTCCATAATCCCTGTTTTTATCCAGATAAGAGATACGAAACCAAAGGAGTTTTCTTAATTTACTTTCAGGATCTTTAATGCCAAAGAGTTGATCTTCAAGCTCATTCCGCATTTTTACAAGATGCTCTTCTGCAACTGAAAAGAGAAGGTCTTCCTTGTTTTTATAATAATGATAAAGAACTGATTGGTTTATATCTGCAAGTTTTGCAATTTCAGATATGCGGGCATCCATGCCCTTTTTACCCATTACTTTTTCAGCTGCATCTAAGATCTGTTGTTTTTTAGAAATTCCATTCATAATTAATATATGTTGTTCATTTAAAAGTTAGTATTGATAATATCGAATCATATTCTATTCCACATGTCAAATCAAAAGTCATATATAAGCCCATTGTAGATTATTGCCATAATATATTTATAGAATATGATTCACTTGGCAATATATTCATGCAAATAGCATAAATAATACAGATAGATATGTTATCAAAGTTGAATTTATGTTAACTTTTTATAAATATTGCATATGAGGAAACTACAATCTTGTTGCAGACCTAAAGAGGAAAAATGAAAATACATCACATAAGAAATGCCACATTTGTTATTGAATCAGATTCATATCACATTTTAATAGATCCCATGCTCAGTCAAAAAGGAGTGCTGCCACCATTTGCCCGCTTCAAACACAAACCCAGGAAAAACCCTATGGTTTCACTTCCGGATAACGCTTCAGATATTTTAAATAAAGTAACAAATTGCCTGATAACTCATAGTCAGAAATTTGGGATCAAAGCATTGCAACACACAGACCACCTTGATAAAGCAGGGGAGTTATTTTTGAAGAATAAAAAGATTCCTGTTGTAACCCATGAACAAGACTCATCTTATTTAAAAAAACATGGTTTTAATATAGAAATATCTCTTAAATATTGGCAAAAGACAGAACAGTTTGGAGGTAGTATTATTGCAATCCCGGCATTACATGGGCACAAATGGATCAACAAATTCATGGCTAATGGGGCTGGTTTTTTTATAGAGCTTCCTGATGAACCCTCTATCTATATAAGTGGGGATACCGTTTATACAAATGATGTAGAAAAAGTGTTGCTGGAATTTAAACCTGATATAGCAGTTATGGCATCTGGTTGTGCGAGCCTTGATATTGGCGGTCCAATTTTAATGCCACACGATGAGTTAATAACCTTTGTAAGAAATGCCCCCGGTAAAGTTATTGCAAACCATATTGAGACTCTTAATCATTGCCCAACCACACGCTTGCAATTGAAAAATATACTTGAAAATAAGGGTTTGTTATCAAAGGTTTTAATTCCGGATGATGGCGAAACTCTAACCATTAATAAATAGAATTTTGGTTGAAATAACTATCTGATATAACTTATTTATCTAATACTTGTCTGATAAGTACAGCCATTTCTGACATCGTAATGGGCTTCATTAAATATGCTGATATTCCAATATCTTTTGCTTTCTCTTTGTCAGTAAAAGACAGGTGACCTGTACAAATTATTGTTGGAATATCACATACATTTTTAATTTTTTCGCATAGCTTTAATCCGTTCATTTGAGGCATTGATAAATCAGATATCACCAAATCAAAGCTTTCCGGCTTTGTTTTGAAAACAGACAGAGCTTCATCGGGATTAACGAAGCATTCAGCTTTGTAGCCTAACTTTGATAAAGTCATCCTTGCAGTATTAGAAAGTGCTGCTTCATCATCAATAAAAAGTATAGACTCGTTTCCAGTTGGAAAATCTTTCATCAGAGTTTGAACTGAACCAACTTTCACTTCACTTTCACTAACAGGGAGTAAAATAGTAAATGTGGTTCCTTCACTTTTCTGACTTCCGATATATATATATCCATTATGATTTTTCACTATTCCATGAACAACGGCAAGACCCATACCGGTTCCTTTTCCCACATCTTTGGTTGTAAAATACGGATCGAATATTTTTTCCTGTATTTCAGAATCAATTCCTGAACCGGTGTCATTTATAATAAGCTCCAGGTATCTCCCCTTAACAGCATCTTCATATTTAAAATCTATATTATTTAAATCTATTTGATTAAGAGAGATATTTATGACACCACCATTTTCAGGCATTGCATGGGCTGAGTTTGTACATAAATTAATAATTATCTGATGAATTTGTGTGGGATCAGCAAAAACCAGTCCTGGGTTTTTAGTTATATCTGCATAAATTTTAACATTTGAAGAAATTGAGGATTTAATTAATTTCATAGACTCATTTAAAACCTCTACAATGTCTATATTCGATTTTTCCTCTTCTGTTTTTCTGCTAAAACTCAACAGCTGCTTAATGACATCTTTTGCCCGAAGGCTTGCTATTTTAATCTCATCAATATTTTCATAAGCAGGGTTTGATTCAGGTACATCTTTTAAAGCAAGCTCGGCATTGCCTAAGATTATACCTAGAATATTGTTAAAATCATGGGCAATACCACCTGCCAATGTTCCAACAGATTCCATCTTGTGGGAGTGACGAAGTTCCTTCTCCATAGTTTTAAGATCTGTTATATCAGTTGCTATCTGGACTTTTACCAGATGTCCGTTTGTCCATTCAATCGCCCTGTCATAGTTAATATACCATCTACCATTGATTGGATTTTTATCTTGCCAGATGCATACATCCAGAGGCTTTCCATTACTATCAATAAGATTTTCATTTTTGCAAAGTGAACATGGAGAGTCCTTACCTCTAAATGATACAAAACATTTCTCACCAGTCATATCCCTTCCAAAAGCTTTAATCATGTATCTGTTCATAAAGAGAATTTCGTAAGTGTCAATTTCAGTGACATAGATTGAAGCATCAATACTGTTTAAAACATTAAAAAACCGCTCATGGGCAGTTTTCAGATCTTTCTCTGTTTTTTTTTGTTCAGTAATATCATGGAAAACGACAATACCAGCACTGATATTACCATCATTATCATAAACAGGAGCTGAATTTACAGAAACCCAGTGAACCTTATTACTACTTTCACTTCTAACAATAATCTCCTCATTCTTTACAATTTCTCCCTTTTTAATGGATTTTGAAAGGGGCAATTCTGTTGAAGAATATGGTGTTACACCATCCGTCTTGTACGCTTTCCATTTGACAGAATATTGTGCGAAATCTACATCTGTAAGTTTACTATCACCTTCTCCAAGAATAATATGAGCAGCCTGATTAACAAATTTTATTTTTGCATCCGGAGCATCTGCAATAATTACCCCTGATGGCGATTGTTGTATAGCTGCATCTAAAAGTTTTGAAGTTTTTTCCCTCTCCTTTTTCTCTTTCCTGTACTTTAAATTGCTTTCAATTACCTTTCTGTTCTGTTTTCTTAACTTATTTCTCATCTTTGAGACCATACCACCAAAAACAGCGAACCACATTAGAAGAACACCATAAAGAAAAAAAAGGAAAAATTCGTAAACCCATGAGATTTCTCTTTGGGTTAATGAAAATTCAATAAAAAGGATGGTCGCATACACAGGCATGATTACAAGCACAACATAAAGATGTTGTTTCAATGTTAGTCTTAACATTCCAAAGCTAAATGCAGGCAATAAAAACATAAGGACAATGCTGCGAACAGATGGCAACATGTACAGCAATACCAATCCCCATAAATTTGCATATATTATTTGTTCCGTTGTTAATGACTGATCCTTGAATTTTAAATTAAGATTCGTATGAAAAATAAAAAAGAAAATGGTATTGCCAATCAAAGGAATAGTTAAAAATATAACCAATTGATTCAAACTGATCTTAACAAGACCAAGAGCTGGAACCATTAAAGCGAAGCTTACAGCTATCACATATGTTATAAGCGCCAGCTTAAATCGATATTTTCTTATTTTCTGAGCTTTAATATCTGAAGCAGACAATTTATTATTTTGAAACATTTAGAAGGAATCCTATAATTTATAAATGATTATCCCTGTTACAGGATCATCAAAATCATTTTTTTTTAATTATAAAAAAGAAAAGCTGTACGTTTTAGAATAATATAAAACTAACTCTGAAACTCTTGTTATTATTTAGTTGCTCTGAAGACAAGTAATAACATGTTAAGTCTGAACATAAGCAATAATAACATAATGTTTAATCAACTAATACAAAATAATAATTTCTAACATATGGGAACCTCTAATAACTGCTCTTTGAACGAACTACTGCGTTGTTCAAAATAAAAAACTGTTCTAAAATCGCCTCGTTATTTATTTCTCACCCTTGTATTTCAATCAAATTTCTAATCATTAGAGGTTCCCATAAATTAACAGATCCGAACAATAATTCACCTCAACCACCAAATTGCATTATCCTCTATAAATACAAGAGGATAAAAATTTTATAAACCGTTATTTTCTTTATTGTTTTTAATTTATAATATATAATTTTAAAAAATCCTTAAGATCTACTTTTTATATTTGAAGCCCAACTCAAATCTAATAATTTTAGAGAAAAATTAAATCAAGGAAACTCTAATAACGCAGTGGTTCGGTCAAAACAAACTAAAGCCTTTAGGCAGTTATTAGAGATTCCCTCAGAGGAGTCCTATTATGCAGTGGTTTAAAAATATATCCCTTGGTAAAAAATTGATTGGTGGTTTTTTGCTTGCTTCACTAATAACAGCTGTTATTGGAGGAGTAGGATACATCCGCATCTCAAGCAATATGGATGATGTTGAAGAGATGGTTACAAGTGATGTTCAACTTATGAAAGAGGCGGAAGAACTTCAAATTCTGGCACTTTTACATCGCCGCTACGAAAAAGATTTCCTTTTAAACATAGGAAAAAAAGAGAAACAAAAAGGGTATATAGCAAAATTTAATAAAGTCTCTGTAAAAACTGAAGGCTTGCTTAGAATAATAGCTAAAGAGATGAATAATAACGATTTCTCACCCACAATAAAAGATGCGGCGACAAACGCGCAATCGTCATATGCCAAATACAAGCAAGGTATTATCGGGCTTTCTAAAACAATCTGGGCTGATGATACTCTCACACCCCAGAAGGGAAATGCCTTGATGAAGCCATTTAAAGATCATATTTATATCTTTGAATCCAATGTGAAAATTTTACTGGCCGCAGCTCTTGCGAAAGTGGACGCTAAATCAAAAACGATTATATCATCTGGAAAAAGCTCCAGAATAATAATTGGTTTCCTGTTAATTGTTGGATTTGTATTAAGCCTTTTACTTGGATTTGTGTTGAAGGCATTGATAACAGGACCAATTATTGCGGTTGTGAATTTCGCAAATAATATGGCTGATGGTGATCTTACACAAAAAATCGATCTTAAACAGAAGGATGAAATTGGAACACTTATAAACTCCTTAAACCACATGTCTGAAAATCTTAAAGACATGTTTCTTGATGTTAATAAAAGCACTCAAACTCTTTCATCGTCATCTTCAGAACTTTCAACAATATCTGATCAGATCACTTCAAATTCACAGCATACAGCAGCAAAGTCAAATACAGTTGCAGCTGCCGCTGAAGAGATGAACACTAATATGAACAGCGTCGTAAATGCAACAGAACTTGCAACCAGTAATATTCAGATGGTTGTTGCAGCAGTCGAAGAGATGACAGCAACTATCCAGGAAATTGCAAATAATACAGCCAAGGGCAGTGAAATTACGAAAAGTGCTGTGATCCATGCTAAAGATGTATCTTTGAAAGTAGATGCTTTAGGTAAAGCTGCTGAAGAAATAAATCAAGTCACTGGTACCATTGCTGATATTTCTGAGCAAACAAATCTCCTGGCACTAAATGCAACTATCGAAGCTGCAAGGGCTGGAGAGGCAGGAAAAGGTTTTGCTGTTGTTGCAGGAGAGATCAAAGAACTTGCAAATCAAACAGCTTCGGCCACAAGCGAGATTAATGGAAAAATATCAGAGGTTCAAAAAACTACAGCAGAATCCGTTTCTGCAATAGAATCTATAGTAAGTGTTATTAACGAAATAAACGATGTTGTTGCAACAGTTGCGGCTTCAATTGAGGAGCAATCCGCTACCACACAGGAAATATCCAGCAACGTCACGCAGGCTGCACAGGGCGTTCAGGAGATAAATGACAACATCAATCAAATATCTGCTGTAACAGCTGAAGTTACACAAAATGTTTCTGAAGTTAGTCAGGCTGCTGAGGAGAGTAATACTGGCAGTGAGAAAGTTCATAAAAGCGCAGAAGAGCTTACGGTTCTTGCCGGAAATCTTAATAAGATGGTTGGTAAGTTTAAAATATAAAAACTCGAATAATTTGAATTGCGATTGAAATTCAGATTATAAATGTTACAGTTCTTTTTGAAATAACCTAACAAAGCGAAGGATTCACAGCATTACAAGCTTATTAGCGAAAATCACTGTCATTCTAACAAAAGGCAGTTAATAGAGATTCCCTCAAAATAGTAAAGCTACATATTCTTTTGTAGCTTTGCTTTTTAGCGATTAATCTTCTACATAAAAATCCCTCCTAATTTAAATAAATTTGACAGTTGAGTAATTTAATGATTAATTAACATTTTCATTATCGATGCATTTTCAGTGCAAAAGTTATTTAGTTTTTAATTTAGAGGTTCCCTTTAATTATTTTTCTTTTTGAAGGAAATAAATAGTGCTGGCAAAAATAGAGAGTTGTACTGTTATTGGAGTTGAAGCTTTTCCCGTGGAAGTAGAAGTGGACCTGATTAATGGACTACCATATGTTGCCATAGTTGGCCTTCCTGAAACTTCAGTTAAAGAGAGCAAAGAAAGAGTAAAATCGGCCATATCAAACTCAGGATACAAATTCCCCCAGGAAAGAATAGTCGTAAATCTTGCTCCCGCAGATATAAAAAAAGAGGGCACTGGTTACGATCTGCCTATAGCTTTAGGAGTTTTAACCACATCAGGCATAATAGATCAGAAGGTTTTATCCGATTTTTTAGTTCTGGGAGAACTCTCTTTGGATGGAAGGATCAAAGCAGTAAAAGGAGCGCTTCCTATGGCTCTTCTTTCACAGAAAGCCGGTTTAAAAGGTGTTATTTTACCAAAAGAGAATGAAAGAGAAGCTGCAATTGTTAAAGGTATCGAAACTTACTCGTTCTCGCATCTATCTAACGTTGTTAGCTTTTTAAATGGAAAAAGCAAAGAGCCTTTTGAAATTAATACCTCTGAAATTTTTAAGCAACAAAACACAGATGTGGGTGATTTTGATGAGATTAAAGGTCAGATTCATGTAAAAAGAGCTCTTGAGGTTGCAGCTGCAGGTGGTCATAATCTTTTAATGAGTGGCCCTCCAGGCTCTGGAAAAACCATGCTCGCAAAAAGAATCCCTTCAATTCTTCCATCTCTTACTTTTGAAGAAGCAATTGAAACAACAAAAATATTCAGTGTATCAGGGCTTTTAAATGGTAATACTTCACTTATTACAGAAAGACCTTTCAGGTCACCACATCATACTATTTCAGATGCAGGACTAATTGGAGGTGGTAGTAATCCAAAACCAGGTGAAGTTTCACTTGCTCACAATGGAGTTCTTTTTTTAGATGAATTTCCAGAATTTAAAAAATCTGCTCTTGAGGTTTTAAGGCAACCAATAGAAGATCAGTCAGTAACAATCTCAAGGGTTGCAAACAGTATTACCTATCCATCAAGCTTTATGCTTGTTGCAGCTATGAATCCTTGTCCTTGTGGGTACTATTCAGACCCTTTCCATGGATGCAGATGTTCTGAAAAGCAGGTTAGATCTTACAGATCCAAAATTTCAGGTCCTCTCTCTGATAGAATTGATATTCATGTGGAGGTACCAACTGTTGATTATAAAGATCTTACAAAAAAGAGTGATGAGGAACCATCAGTAAAAATCAGGGAGCGTGTAGAAAATGCAAGGATGATTCAGACCAGAAGATTCGAAGAATTTAACATATTCAGCAATTCTCAAATGAGCGGGAAGCAGATCAGACAATATTGTGCTTTAAACAGTGAGTCTGAAAAATTACTTGAAATGGCAGTCACAAAAATGGGGCTTTCAGCAAGAGCATACAACAGAATATTAAAGATTGCCCGAACCATAGCAGATCTATCTGAAATAGAAAATATAGAAACAGAGCATATTTCTGAAGCCGTTCAATACAGATATACAGAAAGGATGTAATCTTTTAATACACCAGTCTGTTTTTATCGATATGTTGAACAGGACTACTTCCAAAGTATCTTTTAAATTCTCTGCTAAACTGAGTAGCACTTTCATAACCAACTTCAGTTGCTGCCTCATTTACCCTTAAACCGTTTACCAATAAGAGATTGCGGGCTTTATCAAGCCTTATCTTTTTAATATACTGAATGGGAGAAGAGGATGTAACATCTTTAAAAGCTCTATGAAATGCTGAGGTGCTCATGTTAACCAATCCAGCAAGTTTTTCCACATCCATTGAGTGCTGATAATTAGTATGGATCTCTTTTAGAGCCTTATCAACTCTGGAGATATTAGTATTTTGGAGTGCAAGAGCATAAAGGGGTTCCGCATTTTCTGAACATGCTATCCTATAGAGAATTTCATGCACAACTCCTTCGCCAATTATCCTGCTGTCTTCTTCTGACTGAAGCGTTTGTAATAATCTTTTAACAGCATCTTTAATTGAATCAGTTGTTTTGGCAACATAAAGCCCGCGATGGGTCTTTTTAGGATTAACAATAGGAAGATCCATCTTACCAAATATCTGGTTTAATACAGTGATATTGATATTTATAAAAACAGAAAGCAAGGGGTCATCATCAACCAAAGTTTCACATTCCGCAGGAATAGGCACAGATAAAACAAGATAATTATCCGGGTTGTACTCATAAACCTTATCACCCAAAAACACTCTTTTTCTTCCCTGACCTACTATAATAATACCCTGTTCATAGCATAAAGGTTGGCGGGGTTGATATTCTGATGCTTTATATATTTTAACCTCAGGAATGTTTGTATTATTAATACCTTCTTTCTTTGCCAGGATATCCATCAATTTTGATATTCCAGTCATAAAATCTCCTTTTTTTAATCATTAATATACACATAACGAATCATTAAAATCTATATTCCTACTAATAAAAGCAGAAATAGGCATCACAATGATAGGAATGAGTATTCACATTAGATTTAAAACTATTTATATTCATAGAAAAAATTAACTTCAATGAAACAGGAGAAAAAATGCAAAATTTTGATTATTATAACCCAACCCAAATCGTTTTTGGCAAAGACAGACTTTCTGAACTGGATAACCTTGTACCTGTTGATGCAAAAATACTTATTACTTATGGCGCTAACAGTGTTAAAAAATATGGCACTTTGAGTAAAGTAATTGAGAGTCTTAAAGGGAGAGAAATTGTTGAGTTTGGCGGGATTGAACCGAATCCAAAATATGAGACGCTTATGAAGGCAGTTTCGGTTGTTAAAAATGAAAAAATAGATTTCTTACTGGCAGTTGGAGGTGGGTCTGTTATGGATGGCACTAAATTTATATCCATAGCCTCTGAATTTGAGGGTGATCCAACCACAATACTTCACCATGGATTTGAACCTGTACCAGCTAAAAAAACTATTCCACTTGCAACAGTTGTAACGCTTCCTGCCACAGGTTCTGAAATGAATTGCTATGGTGTTGTTAGTTTTAATGGGGGAAAGTTTGTTTTTTATAGCCCCCTTACATTTCCAAAATTTTCGATTCTTGATCCGACACTTACTTTTACATTACCTAAAAAACAAATTGCCAATGGTATTGCCGATACATTTATTCATACAGTTGAGCAATATGTCACCCAACCTGTGGATGCGAGATTTCAGGACAGAACAGCAGAAGGAATATTAAAAACCCTTATTGAAATTGGAGTAAAAACTATTGAAAATCCTGAGGATTATGGTACAAGGGCCAATTTTATGTGGTGCGCAACAAATGCTTTAAATGGCCTTATTGGTGCAGGGGTTCCCCAGGACTGGACGACACACCTTATCGGGCATGAATTAACAGCTTTTTTTGGAATAGATCATGGAACGACATTAGCCATCCTTCAACCATCAGTATGGAAGCATACTAAAGATCAAAAGAAAGGTAAATTACTTCAATATGCTGATCGAATCTGGGGACTAACAGAGGGTGAGCCAGAAGATATTATTGAGGAAGCGATTAATAAAACCCGGAATTTTTTTGAAACACTTGGTATTAATACAAAGCTAAATTCATATGGTGTGAAATCTGAAGACATTGATGATGTGATAAATGCTCTTAGACAGAAGGGTCTTACTGCTCTTTCTGAAACAGGAGAGGTTTCACTTGATGTAAGTAGAAAAATTTTAGAAGATGCTGTGGGCTAAATAAAAAAATAGTTCTCACATGGATATTGATGTGGGGACTATTTTAGGGAATCTCTAATACTCCTTTTTTGGCGAAATTCTTAAGTTGTTTAAAAACCGAAACAACAGAATTATTTCTAAAAAAAACTTTATCTGCTGAATTCTAATTGTAATTCTGTTACAATACAAAATCAAAGTTTATCAAAACTAATTTCAGGAGCTTAAAAATGACAGGTTTCTTATTTAATTCAGTTGGTAAAAAGATCTCTTATATTGTACTTTTTGTAATCATTCTGGTTTTATTTATTCTCTTTATCAGCCTTTTCTTTTTTTCCAAGATAGCTCAGGTTAGTGAAGTTAAGCAAGTTGCGTACAAATATGAGGTTTTAATAGGGAATGCAAAATTTGAGTTTGAGAAATATATTTCAACAAAAAGTAATGAAAATCTTGATACTTTTAATAAACACATTAAACACATCAATATAACCGATAAAACTATTGGTAGCCTCTATAGATCCCTTAAAAAGGGTTTGAGTATAGACGACGCTGTAAAAGAGTTACAAAAAGAAGTTGATGTTAGATCTGGACAGACTCCAGCGGCAAAACTGATTGACAATTTAATGGGAACCTCCCTTGTCACAAGTCTTGTTGAAACAGCAAACAAAGCCCATGTTGTAACTGTTAATTGGAGAAAATTAGCAAATCTATATATTACAGAATCATCTGAAGATCAAAAAAAAAAGATTCGTTTACAATTATATGAAACCCAGAAAAAATTACCGGCAATGATTGTTCAATTCCATAAGAGCCTAAGTGATATAGCTGATCACTTAACATCAAAAATAAAAAGAATTTTTATTATAATATGCTTTGTTACAATTACTTTCATATGCTTAGTTGCATTTTTTGTAATAAGGGCTATCACAAAGCCGCTTAAATTAACTGTTAACCATGTTGCTGACATCTCTGATGGGAACTTTAGTGACTCTTTGGATATCAAAAACAGTGATGAACTTGGACAGATGGTTAAAGCGATGAACGAAATGAGCTCACATCTTAGAGGGATGGTAATAGATATTAAGGAAGATGTTTCAACCCTTTCTAAATCGTCTTCAACAATAACAGTTTTTTCCAATGAAGTTTCAGAAAGCGCATCTTCTAATGCCGAAAGAGCAAATATCGTAACAACAGCTGCTGAAGAGATGAGTGTTAATATGACCTTAGTCTCTGAAGCGATGAAAACATCAGCAGATAATACAGATTCTGTTGTTACAGCAGTTGAAGAGATGACAGCAACTATAAATGAAATCGCAGTAAATACAGAAAATGCAAAAACAATTGCTGACAAAGCTGTTGAAGAATCTGAAGGAGCAGCAAAACAGATGTCCGAACTTAATCAGATGGCAACAGCAATAGGCCAGGTAACAGAGACAATAAAAGATATATCAGAACAAACTGATCTTTTATCACTAAATGCAACAATTGAAGCTGCAAGAGCAGGTGATGCCGGAAAGGGTTTTGCAGTTGTAGCCGGAGAAATAAAGGAGTTATCCAAGCAAACATCCCTCGCAACTAAGGACATCCAGGATCAAATAGATCAGATTCAACAAACAGCCACAAATTCAGTAGATGTTATTGAGGATATCTCTAAAATAATAGTTGATGTTAATAATATTGTCCATACCATTGCATCAGCAATTGAGGAGCAATCAATAGTTACAAGAGAGATTGCACAAAACACTTCGATTGTTTTTCAGGGAATTACTGATGTTAATGAAAAAGTTTCTGAGAACTCTGAGGTTGCATCAAGAATTACAGAATCTATCCAGAAAGTTCACGAATCTGCTGATGAAAATTTTAATAGATCTTCCAGCATGAAAAAGAAAGCATCAGAATTATCAGATATTGCAGATACTCTTGGAATACGAATGAATTATTTTAAAGTTTAAAACTAAAGCCTTTTGTTTTATAGGCAGCTATTAGAGATTCCCTAAAGCCGGGATATTTCTATTCCCGGCTTTTGTTTCAAGGTTAGGGAACCTCTAATAACTGCCTTTTGATCGAACTACAGCGTTATTCACAAAAAAGAACTGTAGTAAAATCAACTCGTTATTTTTTTCTCATCCTTGTATTTCAATCAAAATTCTAATTATTAGAGGTTCCCTATATATGAATATTACTTATTATAAACCAGATCCATTACTCCAAAAATACATTTATAAATACTGGGCTTTTGAAAGTGATCCTTTCACAGAATTGCCTATAGCCCTTCCAGCGGTTGTCACTGAGATGATTATTCATTATAGGACACCTTTTAATTTTTGTAACAAAGAAAAAGGAATAGACAAAAGTACCGGGAGTAATTTCATATTTGGGCTTAGGGATTTCCCATATAAGCTTAAAACAATAGGGAATACTGGATTCATTTCAATAAGATTTCGTGAAGGAGCATTAAGTCATTTTTGTAGTGTTCCCCAGAATGAGATTGCAGGAAGCTTTCCAACAATTCGTGATTTATGGGGTAAGAAAGGTGTGAAGTTTGAAAATGATATTCAAAATGCCCAGACAAATCCCGGAAGAGTGAAAGTTATTGATTCATATCTTCTCAATTTTTTTACTCAATACTCAGGAAATGATAAATGGCTTGAATATTCTGTAGATAATGTTTGCAAAGGGGCAAATTTGAATTCAATATCTCAAAAGCTAAATATCAGTTACAGACATTTCAACAGAAAGTTCACTTATCATATTGGTGTTAATCCCAAAACTTTCCAGAAAATATCAGTTTTTGACTCGGTTTTGAGGAATCTGATGATAAGTAAAAGTACTGATTATCTCAATTTTGCTCTGGATGCTGGCTATTTTGATCAATCACATTTTATAAAAGATTTTAAAAAGTTTGTTAACAAGATTCCATCATCTTACCTCACTTCTAAAAATTTTATGTCTCATTTTTACAATACAAAAGATCTGATCTGAAATAATTAAGGGGAATCTCTAAGGTCACTTGTTTTTTCTATTTCATAAAATAAATTTTTGGAGGATAAAAATGTTTATACTTATTTCAACAGTTCAGGCTATTAGTGGCAAAGAAGATGAGCTTGAAAAAAAGCTTATTGAATTCACAAAGACTGTAAAAAGTGAACAGGGAACAATGGTTTACAATCTACACAGAATCAAAGAAAAGAGGGGCAGATTCTTTTTCTATGAAAAATTCAAAGATGAAAACTCCTTTGATATCCATAATACAACCAATCACATGCAGGAATTGTTTGGATCGATAGAGAGTATTCTTGCAGATACCCCGGATCTGATATTTCTTGATGAGATTGCTTCAATCAGAGATTAAACTGCTTCCGATTTTCAAAATTTATGGATGCTGTTTAAAAGTCACTTATAAGGGAACCTCTAATAATTAGAATTTTTGATAAAATTCAGATGATAAAAGCTTTTAGTTTTATAAACTGCATGACCAATAATAACGAATCGATTTTACAACAGTTTTTTTGGTAATACGAAGTAATTCCCAAAAAGAGCAGTTATTAGATATTCCCTATAAATTCTATTTCTAAATCATCTTATTATTGACGATTCTATCTTTGTTGAGCTAATGAATAATGCAACAATTTCTTAACTCATCAATAGAAAGAATTATAAATGGATGATTTTTTTAAAACAAAGGTTGGGTTTTCAATAGGTCTTCTTGCTGTGGTTTTTACTATTAAACCCATTGTGGATGCATACAGTTCATATGGTTTTTTATTTTTAGGTACCAATATAAGTGTTAAGTATGCCTACTTTTTTTTAACAGCCTCATTGGGTCTTGCTGTCTATTTTATTTCTGCTCAGTTTGCTTCTGAAAAGCACGTTGAAACTTTAAATTATTTAAGTGACGCCTGTTATGTTTTTGCTCTTGTTATCCCTCCATTATTTGTTACTTTATGGATAATAACAGTTATACTGGACTTTATTGATGGATATTTTAAAATAACACCCGATGTCAGAACTGTTGTTACTCTCCTTATTGCAGGCTACATTGCCAAATATATGTATACAATTCTTGCAAAGGTGATTAAAAAAAAATTCTGGCTTGCTGAGAAAAATAAAGAAAGAAAAAATGATATTCAAATTCTTGCAAGGGCATCTGACCTTTTGCATTCAGGGATGTATGATCTATCTGTTTTAGAATCCACTAAGGTTGTTAGAACATCACTTAGAAGACTACTTGCATTTCGGGGTATTGCAATTAAAAACCTTAGATTGTCAGATCTACTCAAATTATCAGTAAAGCACAAAATTATAAATAAAGAAGATATTGATCTTTACTATGAAATTAGAAGAAACCGTAACAGATCAGGTAGAATGATAGATAGTATAGATAAATCTATAGCAGAAAAAGTTTTAAAACTTTCAAGAGTTTTGATCATAAAGCTTGATTTTAGTGAAAAATACAGTGGTTATGAATGGCTGGAAAAAAACAGAAATAAAGTTCTTAATGTTTTCAAAACAGGAAATGCCAGAAGTACAAAAAAAGCTGTCAGAATGCTAAGGTTGGCATTAAGTGATTGGGATGGTGACGTCTCTTTAGAGATATCTGAGTTCTTTGAAGTTGCACTGATGTTCAATCCAAAACTAATTATTGATATTTTTTATAAGCAAAACCCTTCACTTTTAGATAGTTGGCTTGAAAATTCAGGAGTGATGCTTTTTACAGATTTTGAGGGTCGAGGACTTGATAATCTTAAAAAAAATAAGAGAGATATTTTTAAAAGTCTAAATCTATATATTGAAAGAACTGAAAACCCAACAAGGAAGAATATAGCAGAACTGATTCTTGAGAAAATAAAGAGTTCTGAAATTATTCTGGTAAATTAGTTCAGGAATAAACAAGGTTAGAAAATAAGAGATACATCTCAATGACTCTTTAAAAACATGCAATAACTTTCTGATGCATGGGCTTTATTTGTTTCCTACAGCGCAATAGCAAGTTTTCTGGTGGCCTTTTTAGATATAATAATTTCAACTTATTTCTCCCCCAATATACAAACGGATATCGATAATACTCAACTATTACCATTGGTAGAGGTAGGGCACTGTTGCTCACCTCCATAATCCTGAGTTCCGGTTTTCTCATCCTTATGACTGCATCATTATCTCTCTAAACTTGTAGAGCTAATCGATTATCAGGGGATTCAAATGAAATGAAAAATATTGGTAACAATAACTGAATTTACGTCGGGATCCGGTATAACTTTTAAATAATGAAGATTATTTTACTACCGGATCAAGATTCATGGGAGTCAAACATGAAATGATTATCTCAAATCTTTAAATAAAGGGGATTATTTGTTGAAGCCCCATGAATCTTTTTTATCCGGTTAATTTTTAGTTCTGTTCTGCAAGTTCGGTAACAGTTCCGTTTTCTTCAGATCTACATACAGCAGCTGTGAAAATAACGTCAGTTGAACTGTTTAGTGCAGTTTCAGCAGAATCCTGAACAACACCAATTATAAAACCAACTGCAACAACATTCATAGCAACATCATTTGGAATTCCAAAAAGGCTACATGAAAGTGGTATTAGAAGTAGAGATCCACCGGCAACACCAGAAGCGCCGCATGCAGAAACGGCAGAAACAATACTTAGTAGTAGTGCAGTTGCAATATCAACTTTAATTCCTAAAGTGTGAACTGCTGCAAGAGTTAGAACTGTAATCGTTATAGCAGCTCCAGCCATGTTAATTGTTGCACCAAGTGGGATTGAAACTGAATATGTATCTTCATTCAGCTCTAATCTTTTGCAAAGATCCATATTAACAGGAATGTTTGCAGCTGAACTTCGTGTAAAAAATGCAGTTACACCACTTTCACGAAGACATTGTAAAATAAGAGGATATGGATTTTGTTTTGTTTTGAAAAAAACGATCATTGGGTTAACAACAAGAGCGATAAAAAACATGCAACCAAGAAGTACTGCAAGTAGATGTGAATATCCTGCAAGTGCTTCAAAGCCTGTTTTTGCGAATGTGTTAGTAACAAGTCCAAAGATACCGATTGGTGCTAAACGAATTACAAATCGAACTATGAAAGAAACACCATCTGAACAATCCTGAAGAACTTTTTTAGTTGCATCAGAAGCATGACTTAAAGCAACTCCAAGAGCGATTGCCCATGCAAGAATACCGATAAAGTTTGCACTCATTAGTGCATTAACCGGGTTATCAACTATCTTAAATAGTAAGGTATTTAAAACTTCTCCAATTCCTTCAGGAGGAGCAATACTTGCTGTTGACTTCGCAAGAGTAAGAACAGTTGGGAACATAAAGCTCATAACAACCGCTGTTAGTGCTGCCGCAAAAGTTCCAACAAGATAAAGACCGATTACCGGCTTCATATTAGCATTTGAACCTTTTTTCTGGTTTGCTATAGAAGATGCAACAAGAACAAATACCAGAATTGGAGCAACAGCTTTTAGGGCTTTTACAAATAGGTTACCAAGAACAGCGATGTAATCAGCAGCTCCCGGAAAAATAGATGCTACTAAAACACCTGCAATTATCCCAATGATAATTTGAGCAACAAGGCTGCTGCTTATTAAACGAATAAACTTATTCATAACCAAAATCCTTTAAAAAAAAGTTTGTTTAAATTAAAATATGTTTAAAAATAATTTAGTATTTATTAACAATAGTGGGCCAAAAAAGTCCAATAATAATTTCTCATATTATTGCGGTTTTCCTAATATTATTAATGTGATATCTATGTTTTCAGAACATATTTCTTTATAAGTCTATGTTATAAAAGGATTTCAAGAGTTGTCAATCTGAGCAGTCGAAAGTTGATAAAATGACGGTGATAACAATTAAAATGTATTATTTTTAGCATTACACAATTAAATTGTTATGATATTACCATAATGCTAAAATATTGATATTTAATTGTTAATTGTTTATTAATACCAAACTTATAACTGATGAGCTTATTGATTAAAAAGAAACATTTGAAAAACTACCTCCGGGAATCTGGTCCTGGTCATCTGGTGCTTAATGCCTTCAAAATGTTTCCGGTTCTATTATGTTTTGTGGCGGTGCAACGCCTGAAGATAGCATGATATGGCTAAAAAACAATTATTGGAAAAAGGTGTGGGAGGGACATCTTCAACGCCTCTTTTATTGAATGAGGTTTTCACTTTACTCTAAAGTCAGCCCATATATTTAGATAATTCGTAGTCAGCATCTTTTTTTTGATAAGCTGACTACGAAAATTAATTAAACTTTTGCTCAAAAACTATTATCATACTATTGAAGCAACTCCCTGATCATAAGCTTCCAGATTCGATTTAGCCTTATCAGGGTTAAACTTTGTGTTCATAATAGTTTCAAATATCTCTCTATCCAGTGGTAGTTCATTTGTAGCAGCTAAAGCTCCTGCCATAATTATATTTGAAAATATTGGGTGACCAATTTTTACTGCCATCTCAGTAGCATCAAAAAACCATGCCTTACTACTTATCTCATTAATCCATTCCTCAATGTTTTGATCGGATGGGTATTCAGCTTGTCCTGATATAACACCTATTGGGTGGGTTGGTCTTGTGTTCGTTATGACCTGAACAGCAGGATTTCCATAGTCCATAAGAACTCTTATGGTTTCTGATGGTTCAAGGGATACTATCATATGTGCTTTACCCTTTGGAATCTGAGGTGATACAGTTTCTTTTGTTGAGATCCTTACATGGCTCATAACTGAACCACCTCTTTGGGATGCTCCAAAAGTTTCACCAATTGTCACAAAAAAGCCTTTAAGGGACATCATGTTTCCAATAATCCTTGAGGACATAACATTTCCCTGTCCCCCAACTCCAGTAATTATTAGATTATATGGATCATATTTTAATTCAGGCATCTTAAGCCTCCTCTTTCTTAATAGCGCCCGATGGGCAAACTGAAGCACAAACTCCACAACCTATACAAATAACATCATTAATTGTTGATTTCTCTGTTTCTCTGTCCCAGATAAGACCCGGGCAACTTAAAACCCTTGTACACATCTTGTTGCAACCACATTCTCCCCCAAGGCAAACGGAATCATCAATAGACATATTGAACATCTTTTTGCCTTTCTTCTCAGGGCTTAAGGCACAGATTTGTTTAAGGACAAGAACATTAACTCCATCTGATTCAAGAAATTTAAAGAGAGTTTCCTGTGTTTTTGCAAGATCAAAGGGATCACAAACTTCAACATTCACTCCCATTCCTTTACAAACAGAAGGAATATCAATCTTCGGTGCCTCAGAACCTGTGGCATCTACCTCTAAACCCGGATGTGGCTGAAAACCAGTCATAGCTGTTCCACTGTTATCCAAAACTATCATTGTCAGATTGGAGTTATTATGAATTGCATTTACAAGGGGTGGCATTGCCGAGTGAAAGAAAGTACTATCTCCGCAAACAGAAACAACCGGTTGTTCCATTCCAAATTTTGTCATCTTTCCGAATCCACTGGCAAGTCCTGTTCCAGATCCCATTGCATGCAGTGTTTTTAAAGTGGAAAAGCCTCCGGGAAGCATTCCCATTGAGTAACATCCAATATCTCCACATGTAAAACCAGATCGATTATCCATGGATATATTTTTGTTTATGGAGAAGAAAGAAGCTCTGTGGGGACATCCAGGACAAAATGTAGTTTCTCTTGCAGGTGAGCCAAAGAAACAAATCTCAGATGCTCTTTTTTTATACTCTTCATCCACCTCCTTATATTCAATGCCAAGAATGCTTGAAAGTGCTGTTACAACAATATCAGGATTTAGTTCATTAACCATTGGTATATCGCCATTAGCTTTACCAAAGAACTGTTTTGCTCCAATTGTTGGTGCGAGTTCTGCTGCAAGAACTTTTATGCTCTCTTCCAGAAAAGGAAGTACTTCTTCAACAATTAATATTTTATCAGCTTTGGCAAGGTATTGTTCAATAAGTTTTGGTGGAAGTGGAAAGGTTGTTCCAAGCTTCAATATTCCAACTCTTTTTTCTGCATTCAGAAGAGAAACTGCCTCCTTACTATATAGATCGCAGATTGAACTTGTTATAATAAGTAGTTCTGGATTAACAGGCCCTTCATATACATTAAATGGTGATTTCTCGAAAATTTCAGCACATCTTTTAAGCTTAACCTGCTGCTCCCCATGTTTGTACGCAACAGGAGCACTCATTACACTTCCTTCCATTGGATCTAAAATAAAGCCATCATTCTTAAAAAATGCTTTTCCTACCGATTCTTTTCTCTCACCTAACGTCACATTTCCACTGGCATGGGATAGTCTTGTCACAGTTCTCACAAGAACTATATTTCTTATCTCTTCTGATAGTTCGAATGCCCACTTCATCATATCTTTTGCTTCCTGAAAATTTCCAGGCTCAATCAGAGGTATCTCCATTAATCTTGCATAAAATCTTGTTTCCCCTTCATTTATGCTTGATAGAGCGCCCGGATCATCTGCACAAAGCAGAACCATTGGTCCTCTTGTTCCTGATGCTGACAGATGAAGTAAAAAGTCTGAGGCAACATTAAGGCCTGGTTGTTTCATAACGGCAAGGGATCTAAGACCTGAAAAAGATCCTGCTGCTGCAACTTCAAGTGCTACCTTTTCATTGACAGACCACTCAACGTAGTGATTGTTTTTCTCTGCATATTTTGCAAGTGTTTCAATTATTTCAGATGAAGGAGTGCCGGGGTAACCAGCGGCAACATCAAGACCGGCTTCAATTGCACCCCTAACAATTGCTTCATTTCCCATTAAAAGGTGCCGCGTACCATTTTGCTCTTCCGTAAATATCGACATAGCTTTTGCCTCCTATCTGAAACCTACAACACTTGGTGCTGTGGCTGATCCGTTATCATTTTGATCCATGGACTTCATTAACTCTTCCCTCTTGGCAAGGCCTCTTTTCTTCTTACCAACAGATCCTTTGGTAAGATGAGTAACATTTTCATCGGGAAACTCTTCAACTGTAAGATACCCTTCTGAAATTGCTGAATTTATTAACTCCTCGCCTTTTTTGGTTCTCACAATAAGAGTGTTCCACCCTGATCTGCCTTCAAAGGCACCCACCGAAATATCTGCCCATTCACAGGTCATATCAGGACAAAGAGAGCAACCCTCTGGTACAATTTTTCTAATATCATCAAGAGGAATCTCAATGGCTTCTGTTTCTGTTTTAAGAATAAAAACTTCAGCTGGTGGTGGAGGAATATCCATGGATTTTATTTTTGATATGTCAGTTTTGCTTTCCAATAACTTTATAAAATTCTTTGTATCAACAGCCCATGTGCAGAAAAGACCTATTAAGAATGTCTCTGGCTTCTTAAACTCTTCCCTGTCTAAAGGGTTTGATTTTATCTTCCCAATTGCTTTCATTTGACAGGGTGTTCCAACGACACCAATTTTTTTGTGGCCCATCTTAATCGCTTCATTAAACTTTGAAACTGTGGGAGAAGCCATATATTTAGTCGATGAGAAATTCCCTATCTCGTCACTCTTTGTTACAATTTGTGGATCAGGAATCATATCGATGCTATCTGTTAAAACAGCAGAATCTATTAAACCTTTCTCCATGGCGAACTTCATTAGAGTAGTTACCGTTCCACCATTTTGGAATGAGCCATTTACTGCTTTTTCTCCTGCTTTTGCACCATATATTTTAATATAATTTCCAATCGGTTTTTCTTCATATGGTTTATTAAAAAGCTCATTTGCAAGTACGTCATAATCTGTTTCTGTGCCAGGACAGTGTGCATAACATCTTCCTTCAGTCCTGTCACATGAGAAAGTCATTGCAACTTTTCCCTTGTGAGCCTTAAAGTAGGGACAAATTCCCACACAGGCGCCGCAGCCTACACAGAGATTATTATTCTGGATCTGCTCCAGTAATTCATTTGAACCTGAGATTTTCATCTAAAAGCTCCTTATATTTGTAAATATTTTATTTACTACTGGGAACCTCTAATAACTAATTTTTTGATTGAAATACAAGGCATTATGAAAAATAACGAACCGATTTTACAACAGTTTTTTTCGTAATAACGAAGTAGTTCGGTTAAAAGGCGGTTATTAGAGATTCCCTACTTTAATAATAATAAATTAAGCGGATGCATAATCTTTAAATCATTATCTGAACTATTACCTATGTATGATCTACATGACGGGCATTGTGTTATAAGTATACTAGCCCCTGTCTGCTTAATTTCACCAGTTTTCTTAGATCTTATACCTTCTGAGAGTTCCTTGTTTTCCATAAAAAAAGCACCACCAGCACCGCAGCACTTTTCAGGATGCTCCATCTCAACAACCGTAAGATCCGGTATCATCTCCATAAGTTTTCTTGGTGCATCAGAAACTGTTTCTGACCAACCTCTATGGCAAGGAACATGATATGTTACTTTTTCTTTTACAGGTTTTATCTTTTCTGTTAAACCGATATCCATTAGATATTCTGTAATTTCACGAAATTTCATTGATACCGCTATTGCTTTCTCTTTAAATTCATCATCCACATCAAGAGAATTTACTACTTTTTCTTTAAAAGTCATTCCGCAGGATGTGCAATCAGTAATAATTATGTCAGTATCTGTTTTTGAAAGAACCTCTATGTTCCTCTTAATCATTTCGCTTGCTGTATTAAGATCACCTTCAGATATTGCAGGAATTCCGCAGCATGAGAGACCTTCTGGAATTACTACCTCTATTCCGTTTTTCTTTAGAACCTTCATCACTATATCACCTGTTTCAGGAAACATTGTGTTTGTTGCACAGCCTGCATAATAAACAACTTTTGCCCTTACTTCACCCTCGGGTGGATATGTTCCAGCCTCATACTGATCATCAAAAGACTTTGAAGGAATATCTGGAATATTTTTTACCCCGGCAACTTTAGCAATGCTGCTCAACTTACCCATTGCGCCTGAAATTCCTCTATTTTCCATAATCTGCTTTAAAAGTTTCCTTTTAATCATACCCATTCTTTTACCTTTATAAAGCTTATTTCTTGCAGCAATTACAATTTCTTCAACAGGAACATTAACAGGACAGGTCTGTCTACAATTTGTACACAGAAGACATCTGTCAATGATTTCCTTAAATCGATCTGTTACCGGCATCTCTTCATCCACCAATACAGCACGGATAAGTTCCATTCTTGCACGGGCAACATGGGTTTCTAAAAGATCTTCAAGATAAACAGGACAGGTTGCTTCGCAATATGAACAGTGTGAGCATTTTTCCATGAAATCTTTATAACTTTCAAAATCTCTCATCTATTTTGCCTCCCTTGTCCATATTTTACCAGGATTCATAATTCCGTCAGGATCGATCGCTTTTTTAATCTGCTTTAATAATTCAACCTGCCTTTTACCTATACTTTTCTCGAGATAAGCTGATTTATGAAGACCGATTCCATGCTCTCCTGAGATACAACCACCTAATGAAATAGCTTCGTTGATGATCATATCGACCGCTTCTTCACTCTTTTTATTCGTCTCATCATTTACTTCACCCAAAAGAACTGATGGATGAACATTGCCATCCCCGGCATGTCCTGCTGCCCCTACCAATAAACCTGTGGCAGCAGATATTTCAGGAAGTGCTCTGATCAATTCAGGAAATTTATCCCTTGGAACTGTAACATCTTCAACAATTAATTTCTTAAAAAAAGACTGAAGAATGGGCTGCAATTTAGACCTTGCATCCCAATATGATTTTGCTTCTTTAGCATCCTCAATAACTCTGATGTCACTGACTCCCAGATCCTTACAAATAGATCTAATTTTATTTGCTTCATTTTCAATCTGGGATTCAATTCCATCAAGTTCTAAAAAGAGATATGCTTCCATTTCTGAAATAAGAGGAGTTTTTATGTATGAGTTTAAGAATCCAGTTGCCCCCTGGGAGATATATTCAAGCATTGCAGGTACTGCTCCATTTGCAGTAATTGTTGAAACAATCTGAGCTGCAAGTTCTGCAGTTTTACAACCAACAATAATGGTTTTTTTACAAGGAGGAAGGGGTATTAGTCTGGAAATTACTTTTGTAATCACTCCCAGAGTTCCTTCCGATCCAGTCATAAGATGTGTAATATCGTATCCCACAGAGTTTTTAACACAAGTTCCACCCGTATTAATTATTTCACCATCGGGAAGAACAAACTCAAGACCAAGAACATAGTTACCTGTTGTTCCATACTTTACTCCCCTTGGCCCACCTGCCCTTGTTGCAATATTTCCTCCAAGGGTACAAACCGACATACTTTGTGGATCTGGTGGGTAAAAAAGATTCTCCTTTTCAACAGCCCTGTGAAAATTTGAAAGTACTGTTCCTGCTTCAGTTATAGCGGTCATATTTCCTCTATTTACTTCCACAATGCTATTCATTCTCTTCATATCAAGAACAATACCGCCGTCAACTGGAACACATCCCCCTGCCAGACCACTTCCTGCACCTCTTGGAGTGACAGGAATACTGTTTTTATTTGCATATTTTATAACAGTTGATACATCTTCTGCTGAAGAGGGTAGAATAACAGCATCTGGATTGTTTTTAGCGTAGTAACGAATTGAATCACTTGCGTACGAATAGAGATCTTCCGGATCCGTTTTAACTTTGTCCTTACTTAAGAGTCTACTCAAATCCTTTCCCAGATTAATCATAGATTTCCCCTTATTAAGAGGAACCTCAATAATTAGGTTCCCCAGATACTATTGCATTGGGTTGATTTTTAAAGGATCAGGAAAATATCCCATTTTCTGAGAGATATCCATCCCTGTCTTCTTTACTTCAATAATCAACTCTTTAATTTTATCATTTTCTAAAAACCCTAAAAGTCCGGAAACACTCACAGAAGCAACCGTTGAACCAGTATTATCATAAACAGGAGCGCTTATACAGGACATGTTATTTATATATTCTTCATCCTCTCTTGCATAACCAGTTTTTCTTATTTCCTTAATATGTTCCAATAGTACTGATTTGTCCGTTATTGTTTTTTCAGTATAGGCTGTTAAAGGAGTTTTACTCAGATACTCTTCAATATCGGAATCATTATATGTTGCAAGAAAGATTTTACCAAGAGCTGAACAATAACCAGGAACTCTTGGGCCAATGATATTGAACTGATGGTTTTCAGCATCAGGGAAAGAATTAGCAGTCACCAGTATCGAATCCTTATCCCAGATTCCAATTCTTGCCATTAGAGATGTTTTTTGTGCGAGTTTCTGTACAGAATCCATACCAACCTGATTAATTTTTAACGTACTTAAAAGGTATGTACTCAACTCATAGATTTTAAGTCCCAAAGTATATTTTTTATTTTCAATATCCTGATTTAAAAATCCTTCCTGGGTAAGTGTTTGAACAAGTCCATGAACTGTTGTTTTGGGCAGATTCATCAATTTACTAATCTCTGTGATACCAAGTTGGGGTCTTGATGCTGAAAAAAATGATAGAATATTTAGTGCTCTCTGTACTGATTGAATTGGCATTTTCAATTCCCTTCTAATATGTTCGACATTGCAGGACGTTGTTCGTGCAATATAAACACGTTATTTTAAAATTTTATAAAAGTCAATCTCTCAACTAATAAATCTTCTTTTATTTTGTCCTTTATAACTGTTTGAATTTGATGAATTCTGTGGGAACTGTTTAGATTAAATATAATGGTGATTAAAAAAGGATGAAGACGAGAGGATTTTGGCCAACATTAAAACTATATATCCTGATACAATTAGACAAATCATAAATATTGTTTATAATTCTCTATTTTTGACTTAAGGGAACCTCTAATAGTTAGAATTTTGGATGAAATACAAGGTTTGACAAAAGTAACGAGCCGATTTTATTACAGTTATTTTTTGGAAATAAAGCCGTATTTCGCTAAAAGGACAGTTATTAGAGATTCCCTTAAGGGATTATTACCTATATTCTTTGAATATGGATAAGATCTAACGTGTTACCCAACCACCACATATTGGAAAGATTTGACCAACAAAACAGTTTGCCATATCACTACATAGATAAGCTGCAAAATCTGCATCTTCCCGGGCTTCCACAAGACGTCCCAATGGAACTTCACGCTTTAATCTCTCCTTAAACTGCTCATTTGCCTGAACCTCTGGTGGGAAATAGGTTGGATTATCAACAAAATTCTGCGCTATTGCATTAACCTGTATATTATGTTTTGCAACCTCAACACCTACAGCCTGAACATATCCAAGTTGAGCACCCCTTGCTGCGCTGTAGGTTGATGCTCTATTTATACCACGAAGAGCAGAAGCACTTCCAACAACCAGAATCTTGCCATATGATCGATCTATCATTTGAGGTAAAACAGCCCTAAAAAGCCTTGGGAGAGGATCTACAATAGTTGCAAATGTATTTTTCCACTCATCATCGGTTACCTTTGAAGCTTCTGTTGACGGGGCTGTTACAGAGAGGTTTGCAACCAAAACATCTATTTCTCCAGCAGCATTTATTACTTTTTCAGTTTCTTCTGCATTATTTAGAGAGCTAAAATCTCTTATCACTTCAGCTCCTCTCTCTTTAAAAACATCACAGAGAACAGGCCCCATGAATTGATTTGCATGGGTAATCAGTATACGTTTTCCTTTTAACATATTATCAGACATTTTATCATTTCTATTTGAAGGTTATTTATTTACTGACTGGAACTTCTAATATTTTAGATTACAATATCAGATTTATTCTGGTTGGGAAATAATTAAAAAGAGTCTACATTATAGATCCATCTCAGAATAGACTTTTGCTTCACATTCCGGACAAACCCCATGGGTAAATTTCACATCTGCATTTTCATGGATATATAATTCAACCTGTTGCCAGAACCCCTCATCATTTCTTATCTGTTTACAATATGAACAAATGGGGATTATTCCTTTCAGAGTTTTTATCTGCTCTAAAGCATGTTCAAGATCTTTAATAATCTGTTCCCTCTCTTTCTCTATTCTCTTTCTTTCTGTTATATCTCGCCCCACAGACATAATAAAAGTTTGCCCTCCTTCTGTTTCTACTAAAGATGAAACATATTCAAGTGGAACTTTATCACCATTTTTGCAAATCAAGGTTAATTCTACTGTCGAGGATCTTTCTTTTAAAGTTACTCCAATCGCTTTAGAGGCCTTTTCCTGATCATTTTCACTAAAAAATGTTTTCAGTGTGTGTGAGTCCATAACTTCATCATATGAATAACCTGAAATATTCTCAAACATCTTGTTCCATCTCTTTGTTTTACCAGTTACTGAATCAAAAACAAAAAAAGTATCTAACTGAGAATCCAGAGCTTCTTGTGTAAATTCCTGTTCCTTAATATACTCTCTATTGGATTCACTAGCCATTTTTAGTGAAGTTGTCATCTGTTTAATAACCATATAGGTTATTATGAGTGAAAGTATAACTCCTGTAATCGTTATAACAAGTGTTGTGGTTGTGACTCTCTCCTTTACATCTAAAGCCTGATTGAAAATATATTCTGCCTTATTACGAGCATATAAGTTTAAAGAATGAATCTTTTTTTCAAGTAGTGAAACATGATAGGCTCCTTTTTCAGTTGTAATTTCCGCAGCTTTTTTCCTTTCTCCCACTTTAACAAGAGCGATTACGTCATCACGAATTGGTTTCCATTTCATAAATAAATCTCTGGTTTCCTGCTCAAGTTTTTTACCTTTTTCACCAAGTATTTTTTCCTTAACAGTATTCAGGTTTTTTATTACAAATTTTTGCTCAATATTAACTTTTGAAATGAATTTCTCAATTGATACGTTGTTATCAGCAAGAACAATATCTTTCATACTTCTGTGAATGCTAACAACACCCATATTCGCCTTTAAAGAAGCATTTGAAACTTCAAGGGGATGTTTATAAATAGTAGAAGTAAGATTACCAAGAGAGCTGATTTCAAAGTATGAAACAAATCCCGCAAGAATAAATAAGAGAATAATTAGCGTGAAACCTATAAAAATTGGCCTATAAAAATTTCCTGACTTAAACATAATAATAATCCTGTTAAAAAATCATCTGGAACAATTAGAGATTCTCTATGGGAATCTCTAATATTTGGAATTTTTGATAAAATACAAGATATAACAGAAAAATAACGAGCCGATATTATTACAGTTCTTTTTTTTATAACGAAGTATTTTGCTAAAAGAACAGTTATTAGAGATTCCCTATAAAAAATAAAAAGCTTCTTCAATATTTAATCGTTTTCTGTATTTGTCATAGAATTTTTTAATGGTTCCATCTTTATACATCTTGTTAAGTTGCTCATTCAAATGATTAATGATGCTGTCAGGAGTATTGATATTAAAAGCAAGGGGGACCAAAGTTGTACTTATGGAAAGCTGTTTCTTTATTTTAAGATCGTTTTTTTTTGCATAGTATGAAGCGATAATAATATCAGCAGCCCAAAGACGAAGCCTCTTTCTTTTTAATTTTTTTGAGTTATAATCATCATTATTAGCAATTTCAATTTTGGCACCAAATCCCTTTAAATAATCAGCATCAGCACTTCCCCTTGCAACCATAATTTTGTAATTGAAAGCGTCTTTTAGCACATCTATTTTAATTGGATCATCACTCCTTGAGAAAAGAGCTGTCTGTGTAATTAATATAGGCCCAACCCATTTAAATAATGTTTCTCTCTCCTGGGATCTTTGAATCGGAGCGCAGGTATTAATATTTCTCTTTATTCTGTAAATCGCTCTGCTTAATGGTACCTTCTCAGTTTTAACCGTGTAATCGGCACCCTTGAAAATTTCGTTTAAAATGTCAATTGCAAGACCTTTGTTACCTTCAATGTATGGAGGAAATTCTGAAAGCATGAGTGTTATATCTTTTGCAAAAATATTTGCAGGTATATATAAAAGTAAAAGAAGAATTATAATTTTTTTCATTTGAGTTTATTCCTAATCATAGATTTCTAAAGATTTTTTATAATTAACAGTTATTCCTTTTGGTTTTTCATTTGCGAGCTTTTGCTTTGGTGCCCCTTTTTTGTTCAACCAATAAGAGGGTTTCCGCTTCTTATTAAGCTTAACTCCACATTTTGATTTTTTTCCTCTATAGAGTTTATACAACTTGTCATCAAGGTAATTAGCCAGTTCATCCATTGCTTCCTTGGGACTTAGTCCCTCTTCAACCACTTTTGGCACTGTTTTCCACCATGCAGGAGACAGAAGAGGATAATCGGGAACATTTGTTCCTGTAGGAGTCCACAATAATCTGGCTTTACTTCGGTAGAACTCCACGAGCCCTCCCAGTTTAGGAGCAAGCTTTGTCATATATTTTGAATTGATATCAGAAATTCTTATGGGTGTTAATCCCACTATTGTTTTTCTTAGGGATACAGTTTTGGAAACAACAAATTGAGCATATAACCAGGCTGCTTTCCTCCTTTTTAAAGGAACACTTCTAAGCATTGTCCAGGAACCAGCATCCTGGTAACCCATCTTCATCCCCTTTTCCCAGTAGGCACCATGGGGTGATGGAGCCATTCTCCATTTAGGAGTTCCATCTTTATTTACAACAGGCAATCCCGGAGTTATCATATCTGCCGTAAATGCAGAATACCAAAAGATTTGTTGAGCTATATAACCTTTTGCAGGAACTGAACCAGCTTGAGAAAAATTCATTTTTCTTGCTTCTGGTGGAGCATATCTTTTCAACCACTTATCATATTTTGTTAAAGCATATATAGCGGCTGGGCTGTTTGCAGCTCCACCTCTCGATACAGATGCGCCAACTGGGGAGCATTTCTCAACTCTTATCCCCCATTCATCAACTGGCAATCCGTTTGGCAGTCCCTTATCACCAACACCTGCCATTGATAACCAGGCATCTGAAAAACGCCATCCTATGGAAGGGTCTCTTTTCCCATAATCCATGTGGCCATATATTTTAACACCATCAATTCTTTTAACATAATCTGTAAAGAACTCTGCAATATCCTCATATGCAGACCAGTTAACTGGAACGTTTAGTTCATAACCATAAATATTTTTGAATCTTTTTTTTAAATCCGGTCTTGCAAACCAATCTGCCCTGTACCAGTATAGATTAACAAACTGCTGGTCAGGTAGTTGATATATCTTTTTATCCGGGCCTTTTGTAAATTCAAGCCCCATGAAATCCTTAAGATCCAGAGTTGGGAGAGTTACATCTCTACCCTTACGTTTCATAAAATCTGATAAGGCAACAACTTTACCTGAACGAAAATGGGTTCCTATAAGATCACTGTCATTAATGTACATGTCATAAAGATTAATTCCCTTTTTTAAATGGGCATCTATCTTCTTAATAACATCATCCTCACCCGTTATCTCATGGACAATGTTAATACCTGTTATTTCCCGAAATGCTTTTGCAAGAACACTGGCTTCGTACCAATGGGTGTTGATTCTTTCTGAAATAACCCTTATAGTCATTCCCCGGTAGGGCTTTGCGGCTTTTGCAAACCATCTCATCTCTTTTAACTGCTCTTTTTTTGTTAGAGTAGATGGTTTAAATTCCTGATTTACCCATTTTTCTGCAACATTATTACTTTTTGCAATATCAGGTGAAATTTGAATTAGTAAAAATAAAATTAAACAATATAACCAGATTTTTTTGTGAGTTGTCATCCAACCCCCTTTTAATATGCATAAATACTTTTCAAGCAATGATTATTTCAGCGTAAACTAAATTTTTGATTTCGTGTATATTTGGTTTGATTCTCTTTAGAGCTTTCTTTAAAAGTACTTGAAAGCATGTCTTATGTCAAGAATATTGAAGGCTTAAAGCTGAGCTTTAAGCCTTTTAATTCAAGGATAATCGCTAATAATTAAATTTTTGTTGAAACTCAAAGTTTATAAAAGATTTTAGTTTTATAAAATCTCTGTGTGAGAAAAAATAATGAACGAATTCGTTTATAAAAATCTATAATTTATAAAGATACAACCGTTATTTTTTTGAAAAACTCAGTGTAATGTGAAGCATTGCAAGCCGATTAGTGAGAACCACTGCAATTTGATAAAAAGAGCGTTATTAGGGTTCTCAAGGAATTAACCCTGAAATCAAATTAATTTAGTTAATAGCTTATCCAGTTGATTTGCAAATTCATTCCTGTTTTTCTGGTTGAGAGGTTTTGGTCCACCGGTTTCAATCCCTCCTGATCTTAAAGTATCCATAAAATCCCGCATATTAAGTTTCTCTTTAATCGTATCCTCAGAATAAAGTTCTCCACGTGGATTCAGAGCTAAGCCCCCTTTGCCAATTACCTCTGCTGCAAGGGGAATATCAGCAGTAATGACAAGATCACCTTTTTCCACTTTGCTTACAATCTCGTTATCTGCTTCATCAAAACCAGCGCTAACCTGTAACATTTTAATATATTTTGACCGTGGCATTTTAATTACCTGATTTGCTACAAGTATAAGCTCAACCTTCACACGGTCAGCCGCCTTAAACAGAATATTCTTAATAACCACCGGACAAGCATCCGCATCAACCCAGATCTTCATATCTTTCCTTATTTTTTTGTTTCATAATAATGTATTTTAATAAATCAACTTTTATGAATTTTTCAAAAACAAAAGAGCTTACTTTTATTTGCAAATGAAGCTAAGTAAAAAACAAATAGCATAAAAAATGTTATGCTTTTTTATTGCACTTCACAAATACATGGTATTGATTTTTCACAGCATTGTAATATGTTGAAGAGCTGTGAAAGAATCAATTACGAAGTATTTGGAGGAATTTTACGACGCTTACTTAACCATACCTGTTGCGAAGGTTAGCTGAAGCCCCCCATGTGAAAAACTATATGTTTTGCATTTATAGGGAATCTTCTTAACAAGATCCTTAAATGGAAGTATTATCCCAAATGTATAACCCTTATAGTCCTTTTTCAGCTTTTCAATTATCGCCTTTACTGTTTTATCACTCTCCCCTTTTGAACCGATCCTTTGCCCAAAAGGAGGGTTGAAAATAACCAGTTTTTTATTATCTGCAGGAAGGTCAGGAATCAATTTAAAAAAATCATTAGCACTTACGTTAATATATTCTCCGAATCCCAACTTATCCACACATTTTTTTAGTTCATTTACAATGTTACCATTTCTATCCGATGCAAATATAAATGGGGTCTCTGGTACTTCAATCTCTTCTGAAGCCTTCTTTTTGATATGATTAAAACGTGCCTCTTTGTATCCTGGCCAGTTTTGAAAAGAGAACTCCCTGTAAAACCCAGGTAATGTATTTGTTGCCATTAGATATGCTTCTATGGAAAATGTCCCTGTACCACACATTGGATCGACAAGTATCATATTTTTCGAAAAACCTGCCATTGTTAATAGGGCTGAAGCTATTGTTTCTCTTATTGGAGCAGGCCCTCCAATTGTTTTGAGACCTCTTTTGTAAAGATTTTCACCTGTTGAATCAATAGATATTGTAAATGTATCATCAACAACTCTTACAAAAACTCTCTGGGTTTTTGAATCTTCATAATTTGCATTCATCTCTGAAATTGAAAGAGTTTTGTATATAACATCAATAATCTTTTCAGAAACGGCTTTGGTATGAAAAAGCCTTGACTTACTTGAGCTAACAGATACTTCAAGGGGAATTCCCGGATTTAAATAAAGCTCCCATGGAACCTTAGCTGTTTTTTTCTCCATGGATTTGAAATTTGTAGCCTTAAATGAATGAACTCTCATTAACACCCTGTTCGCACACCTAAGAAAAAGATTTGCTTTATAGCAATCGTTCAATGATCCTGTAAACTCAATTCCTCCTCCTTGAATTTTCTTAATTTCTTCTGCTTCAAGGTCCAATTTACTTATCTCATCAAAACAAACATCAATAAGACCTGGGGATACTGGTACAAAAAAAGTATGTTTTTTAGCAATCACATGCCTTTTAACTCTCTTTTCAAATGCTGTTAATTTTTCTTTCATTTGACACTCTTATCTTTCTGTTGAAGGAAAATAACAGCTGATATCACCATAATTGCTCCAAGAACCTGAAGCCTTTCCATGGTTTCTCCCACAAGGAAGAAGGATATAATACCTGCTGCTATAGGTTCCAAAGTTGCTGTTGTATTTCCCTTTACTGAGCCAATAATATTAATACCTTTAAAATATAGTAAGAAAGGAGCAATTGTTCCTAAAGTTGCAATAAAAATTATGCAACTCCACTGGGTAAAATCTCTTTGGGTATATAAAAAGGTAAAATCCGGTTTTGCGATAAAAAGACAAACAACCCCGAAAAAAAACGCATAAAAAATTGTAACATGGGGGCTGTATTTACACATCATCGATTCACCTTTTATTGAGTATAGTGAGAAAAAAAATGCCGAAAGTAACCCTACCACTATTCCTGCCTTATTCAGTGTAAGCAGGTTTGAATTATAAGCTCCCACTGCATAGAAACAACCTAAGACAGCAAACCCTATTGAAATAATTGTTCTTTTTTCAGGTTTTTTTCCTTTAAAAAGGAAAAAATAGATAACTCCTAAAACCGGAGACATATATTGCAAAAGTATGGCCGTTGCCACATTTATTTTACTGATTGCAAAAAGGTATGTAAATTGAACGGATGCCATTGCAAAACCTAAAACTAAAAAATTTGTTATATCTTTCTTTTTAATTAATAAAGCTTTTGGATTATTTAAAAGAAAAATCACAAAAAGAGTTGTGGTCGAAAATGTTAGTCTGAATTTTGTAAGGGTCATTGAATCCATACCACCAATAAACAGATACTTTGAAATAGCCCCTGATATTGCCCAAAGTATTGCTGCTGTTGCTACAAAAAGAAAACCTCTGGATTGCATATTTATATCTTTCTTCTTTCATTGTTGTTTTCAATTAGTTACGGATTATAAATATATTTTTATTATGATTTTGGAAACTCATTTTTGATTTAAATAAAATCCGGAGAAAATTTTATAATTTGACCATAAAGAAATTCTGTACTAAAAAATGATTATTATAAAATTCCATTGTATTTTTTAATGGATAATAAGTTTTTTCCGCAAAAAGTAAGTTTTTTTACGGTACAGATTTCAAATATAAAAATTAAATAATATAAATTTTTTCGGAGGCAATAAATGGCAGGTGTTAATAAAGTTATAATTCTTGGAAATCTGGGAAGAGACCCTGAAGTTACCTATACCCAATCAGGTATGGCAGTTTGTAAGTTTTCTCTTGCGACATCAAAGAAAAGAAAAGATGGGTCAGAAGTTACAGCATGGCACAGATGTACAGCCTTTGATAAAAGAGGTGAAGCGATAGGGCGATATGTAAACAAAGGTCAACAGCTATATATAGAGGGTGAACTTCAATACGGACAATATGAAAAAGATGGTATTACAAGATACACTACAGATATTATTGTAAATCAGTTTTCATTTGTTGGATCAAAAGGTTCCGGTGGTGGTGGCGGAAATCAGGGTGGATATAACCAGAATCAGGGCGGTGGGGATGATTATTATGCCGGTGGACAGCCAAGTGGTGGTGGACCTGCTCCTGTGCAAGACGATGATGATATCCCGTTTTAAGCAACACCAATAAAATAGTTTTTTTGAAGGAGCTCCATTTATTGGGGCTCTTTTTGTTTTTATCAAATATAGGGAAGCTATAATAACTGTGATTTTGATTGAAACTCTTATAAAATTTTCAATTTTATAAGATACAAGGCTGAGAAAATAATAACGGGTTGATTCGTTTATAAAAAACTTTAATTTTATAAACTTTACAGCTTTTTTTAAAAGTACTCAGTTGTTTTGTTTTTTATTTCTTTTGAAACAACTTAAGTAGTTCGATTAAAACAAACAAAACTAAAGCCTTTTGTTTTATAGGCGGCAGTTATTAGAGATTCCCTATAACATTTAAAATAATAAGCAATCTATGAAACCATGTTTTTATTTTTTCAACGGCTCATTCGCATATCTTGGAAAATCTACTGATACAGATTTTCACAGTCACCATGCCCTACAAATAAGTATCAGTTTAGATAATCCTTTTCAACTTGAGACAATGGATTTAAGTGAGAAATACAGAGCTGTAATAATAGACACTGATATTAACCATAAATTAGATGGTTTGAATGAATGGCACCTCATATTTTTAATAGACCCTGAACACGTTCTTGTTCGGAAAATTAAAAAAAATGGACTTAAGAATATAACAGAACTCAAATATAAACTACTCAGACCTTATACTAAAAAAATAGTACAATCTATGACAGAAGAGAGAGCTTGTGTTGAAGTCAGAAAAAATACTTATGAACTTTTATCATTTCTTTCAGGAGTTGCAACCGAAACAAATGAAACTGATCCAAGGATATTAAAAATTTTTGATTTTGTTAAAAATCTTGAAGAGAAAAAAGTATCCATTGAAATACTTATGAACCTTGTCAATCTTTCTGAAAGCAGGTTATCACATCTTTTTAAAGAGCAAACAGGTATACCTGTTCGGCGATATATATTATGGATCAGGTTAACCGGAACTTTTAAAAGTGTTATTGAAGGGAAATCCTTAACGGAAGCGGCACACATTGCTGGCTTTTCAGATTCTGCACACTTTACAAGGACATTTAAAAGTATGTTTGGAGTGACACCATCAACCTATTTAAAAAAAACTGAAGATAGCAGGTTTATTCAATTAAAATATTGTTAAGTACGATAAAAATGACTTAACTTTTTAATTGGAGGTAAAGTTATGCTTTTTAGAATTTCCCCTTTATGGTGGCCTGTTTTACTTATATTTTCACCAGTAATCGCAATATTTATTACAATCAGAAACAAAAAATTCCTTAAAAATAAGGTAATTGCTAAGAAATCAAATGAAAACAGAATCAACTCGGCAAAAATTCTTGATCTTCCGGAATTAGAGTATCTTGAATTAACTGTTATAGTAGATGAGAAAACAGAAGATGGTTTTATAGGTGATGCAGGAGTCTCCTATCATTTCAAAAGCAACTTAGGTTCTCTTCTTTTTGATGTTGGGTTTGGTGAAGAACGTCCGGCTTTTTCACATAATATTAAGAAACTTAATATTGATTTAAATCTATCAGATGCATTTGCAATATCTCACCTGCATTTAGATCATATGGGTGGAATAGCTGCTGCTAAAAATAAAAAAATTATCATACCCGGGAATATAGAGAAGAATAAAATCTGTTATATACCTGATGAAGCCTATTCTGATCAGGCTCAATGTGAAATCATTGATTCCCCTCGGATTATTAAAGCCGGTATAGGAACAACAGGTCCCCTTGCAAGAAGCCTTTTCTTTTTTGGCTTAACAGAAGAACAAGCTTTAGTTGCACGTATAAAAGGAAAAGGTCTCGTTGTTTTTACGGGTTGTGGACACCCAACAGTTGGGGTGATTCTTGAAATGGTTAAAAAAATTTCCAATGAACCATTATATGCATTAGGAGGAGGCCTTCACTTTCCAATTACTGAAGGTAGAGGAAACAGAATTGGCATCAAGTTTCAAACCATTGTTGGCACAGGTAAACCTCCCTGGCAACGCATTAAGGATAAAGAGATGTATAATACCATTGATGAAATTAACAAAGTTAATCCCGAGAAGGTTTTTCTATCGGCCCATGATAGTTGTGATTATGCTTTAAAAACCATGAAGGAAAAACTAACGGCTGAAACATCAGTTTTAAAAGCTGGGGCTACATATAAATTCTAGAATAAAAATGCTATAATTACTAAAAGCTGTCAAAGTGCCATATTTATTTATGGTACTTACTCAATTTGATACCTACAATCAGGTTTTTTTCATAACGAACCTTAACAAAAGGGTAATTTTTCTATTAAAAAATTTCAATATTTGTTTTTTTTTTTAAGTTTTTCTTCAATGATTCCGAATAGATTTAATATTAAAACAGAATTTTGAACGAAAGGAACATTTGTGAAAAAGAAATTCATATTATCTCTCATGACTGGATTATTGATTCTTGTTCTATCAGCTGATTCCTATGCCAGAACCAGAAAGAGAAGCAATTATTCTTATGATAACCCTACATTCTTCACTTCATTTAATGCAGGTTTCTTTATTCCCACAGGCAGCACTGATAATGGAGGGGGTTTAGATGATGGTTTTACATTCGGGATAAACTCATTTGTTCCTATGAAAATACCTAATGTAAAAATGAAACTACCTGAGATGGCACTTGGATTATCAGTTTTTTATAGCCATGCAAGATTTCTCAAGGATAACGATAATGATGGTGAAAGTTCATACAGCTTGCTTCAGATTGTACCATCTGTAAGAGCCATAAACCCATTTGGTGTTATTAGTCCTGTCACAACGACTTTTGTTCAGGCAGGATTAGGTATATTCAGGACCAGTGTGGATGGTAGCGACATTTTGGACTTAACAACTAATGATATAGGTGTAACTCTTGGTGGGGGTGTTAGTATTAATCGGTTTGAATATATGGGAAATTTATCATATATAATAAACGACAATGATCAAAATATGTTTTTTTCACTTACTATAGGTTACAAGTTTTTTTAATGGGGGTTTTTTTTGAAGGTTTTAAAATATGTCTTATTTGTTTTTCTTTTCTTTCTTTTTACATCCACAACATATGCAATAAAGTTAAATGTAGGCGGTGGTGCTTTTTTTCCTGCCGGTGATCTTGAATATGACACAGGGTATTGCGCCACAGCAGGTGTAATGTTTTCACTGGAAACAAAATACAATCTATCAACAGGTCTTCAAATTAATTATGCCGCAGCAGAACATGAAGACAATAATGATCAGTCAATTGAGATATTAAAAATTACCCAATACTTAAGAAAGGAACTTGGAAGAGGTCTTTTTTTAAAGGGTGGTTTTTCTATTTACAGAGTTGAGATTGATGCTGCAACTGATACCACATCCTATGAACCAGGATTTAGTGTTGGAGTTGGAGGATCAATAATGAGTGCATTTGAAATTAATGCTGTTTACAATGTAATGATTGATAACAATGGCTCTTCTCCAGATTATGGAGATAACTACTGGACGGTAACACTTTCAGTCCTGTATTAAATGGAAAAACATATTTACTGCCCTTTTTTAAAAACAAAAAAGGGCTTTTTTTATTTTGAGAGATATTGAAAAAATGTTACATTTAGATATTAAATATGATTTTGGTAGCAAAAAAATTTTATTTATTATGACAAGAATACATTTTATTTATGGATAGGTTTTTTAAATTCATAATTGGTTTATTTTCTAACATATGCATTTAGTCTCATTATTAATTTTATCTAAAATTAATCACTTAGATATTCAACAAACCAATCCTGTATTTATAAATAATTTCAACGCCGATAATAAATAAAATGTATTAATCCTGTATATATAGACTGATATTTGTTGACAAGCTTTGAATAATAATGAATTAGTTAGTTTTGGAAATCATTATTAGTCAAACTTAATATACGTAACAGAAATGTTCTGAACATAGAATATCTTTAAGCACGGAGGATTTTTTAGCATGGCTGATGGAGCAGTTAAAATTGAAGGTGCTCACAAAAGCGTCTTCAAAGACAAGGTAATGGAAATCCTGCCTGATGGCGGGAACTTAAATTCCTGCCTTACATGTGGAGCTTGCGCTTCAGGTTGTCCTGCCACAGGCATGGATAACATGGATCCAAGAAAGTTCCTAAGAATGGCAGCATTGGGAATGGATGATGAAATACTGGACAGCAACTGGCCTTGGTTTTGTACAATGTGCATGCGTTGTATATATGTTTGTCCAATGCAGATCAATATCCCTCAACTTGTATTTAATGCAAGAAGATTAACACCAAGAGAAGAGAGACCTAAGGGTATTCTTGGATCATGCGATCAGGCAATCAAAATTGATACCTGTAGCGCTATGGGTTGCTCGGCGGAAGATTTCGAGTTTGTTGTTGGAGACATCCTTGAAGAGATCGTGGATGAGCAGGTTGGATGGGGTGAAGATGAAAGAAATCTTCAGGCACCTATTGATAAACAAGGTGCTAAGTATTTCTTAAATCAGAACTCAAGAGAGCCAATGATAGAACCTGAAGAGATGGCTCCTTTATGGAAAATCCTAAATATTGCGGGTGTAGACTGGACTTACGGAAGTAAGGGCTGGGCAGCTGAAAACTACTGTCTGTTCATGGCAGACGATGAAGGCTGGGAACATCTGACCAGAACAAGTGCAGCAAAAGCGGATGAATTGGGGTGTGAAGTCTTCCTCAACACCGAGTGAGGGCACATCACATTCGCAATCCTGGTAGGATTGAAAAAATTCAACATCGAGCACAAATTCGAAGTAAAATCAATTTATACAGAGTATGCCAGATGGATTAGAGAAGGCAGACTTCCTGTAAACTCAGACTGGAACAAAGAGCTTGGTATCAAGTTTACTGTTCAGGATCCTTGTCAGATAATCAGAAAAACATTTGGAGACCCAGCAGCTGAAGACCTCCGATTTGTTGTTGAATCAGTTGTCGGCAAAGAAAACTTCATCGATATGTATCCAAATAAATCCAACAACTTCTGCTGCGGTGGTGGTGGTGGATTCCTTCAGTCAGGATACAAAGAAGAACGTCTTGAGTACGGTAGAATCAAAGATGAACAGATTCAGGCAACAGGAGCAACATATTGCATCACAGGATGTCATAACTGCCATGCTCAGTGCCATGAATTAAGTGAACATTATGGTGGTGGATACCACGTTGTTCACTTATGGACATTGATTGCTCTTTCTTTAGGAGTTCTTGGTGAAAATGAAAGAGTGCACCTTGGACCAGATTTACAGGAAGTGTTGCTACCTGAACTAAAAGAGTAATTTTTCACAGAAGATAAGAATATTTAAACCCGAAGGATTATTCCTTCGGGTTTTTTATTATTTTTTGCTTATTTAAAGAAGATTTGATTAATATAATGATAATGTAGAGAGTTATCCCAAAACAACTCCCAAAAACATTTGCTTTAATATCTGAATAATCAACAATTCTCTCGGGAACAAAATATTGAACAGCTTCGGCCAATGTCCCTAAAAATGCTGATAAAAAAATAGCTGGAATTGATATCAATAGGACGTTAAACCCTGGAAATGCAGGAGTAAAAGCCCTTACAAGAGTAAATCCCATAAATAAATAGATTATGAAATGAACAGCTTTATCTGCTCTGTAATATATTTTATATAAAAATAATGGAACAGGTTGAAAAGTTAGAAAAGAGAGTAATATAAAAACGAAAATTACTGGTAACCAGTGGGATAAAATTTTTTTTATACTTTCCATCTATTATTCTACCAGCCTTTTGTACAGTTTTGAAAAAGTACTTTTTGAGTTTAAAAATATCTCTAAATAATAAATCGGATGAATAATTAAATTATCAAGGGATTTATCATTTAGAGGGAATCACTTTCTACTCAAGGCCCTTAAAATAATCTGAATCAATATCCCGATTCTTTATGTGGGATAAAATTTTTTCTAAAAAGTTCTCTTTTGACAATCCATGCCTTACTGTTCCATCAAGTGTTCTTATGGCAAGAGTATTATTCTCTTTCTCTTTGGCACCGATAGTAACAATTAGCGGAATATAAAGAAGCTGAGCATCTCTGACTTTTTTCTTAAGGCTTTCAGTTCTCTTATCTATATCAACACGAAGCCCCTTTTTTTGTAACTCAGCCTTTAATTCTTCTGAATGATCCATCATCTCCTCATTCATAGGCAAAATTACAACCTGTGTTGGAGCAAGGAAGAGAGGAAATTTTCCGGCAAAGTGTTCAACAAGTATACCTAAAAATCTCTCAACAGAGCCATAAATTACCCTATGGATCATTATAGGTCTGTGCTTTTCGTTGTCAGAACCTTTATATGTTAAATCAAACCTCTCAGGAAGAGACATATCAAGCTGCACTGTCCCACACTGCCATGTTCTTCCAAGAGCATCTTTGATATGTATATCAATTTTTGGACCATAAAAAGCCCCGTCACCCTCGTTGATTACGTAGTCTCTACCATATTTTTTAAGAGCGTTTTCAAGCCCTTCTGTGGCTAAAATCCAGTCTTCATCAGTTCCTATTGATTTTTCCGGTCTTGTGGAAAGCTCAAGATGAAATGAAAGATCAAAAGTACTATAAACTTTTTCAACCAGTTCCAGAACACCTAAAATTTCAGACTCAATCTGGAGGGGTGTCATGAATATATGTGCATCATCCTGATGAAAAGATCTTACTCTAAAAAGACCAGAAAGTGCCCCGCTAAGTTCATGTCTGTGTACAAGGCCAATCTCACCAGCTCTAATTGGAAGGTCTTTATATGAGTGTGATTTTGATCCATATAAAATCATACCCCCCGGGCAATTCATAGGTTTTATTGCATAGGCATTATCATCTATCTCAGATGTATACATATTTTCACGGTAATTATCCCAGTGTCCACTTTTTTCCCAAAGCTCTTTGTTTAACATTATTGGTGTTTTAGTCTCTACATAACCAGCTTCTCTGTGGACCTCTCTCCAGTATTCCAATAGAACATTCCACATTTCCATACCTTTTGGATGTAGAAATGCCATTCCCGGAGCTTCATCATGGAAACTATATAGATCAAGTTTAACACCAAGCTTTCTGTGGTCTCGTTTCTTAGCCTCCTCAATCATATAGAGGTGCTGCTTTAGTTCCTTTTTATCAAAAAAAGCAGTTCCGTAGATTCTTTGAAGTTGAGCTTTTGTTTGATCTGCTCTCCAGTACGCTCCTGATGCTTTCATCAACTTGAATGCTTTAACCATCCCAGTGTTAGGTACATGTGGCCCCCTGCAAAGATCAATAAAACTTCCCTGCTCATATAGCGTAATTGTCCCATCTTCAAGTTCTGAAATCAGCTCTTTTTTATAAGGATCATCTTTAAACTTAATCAAAGCATTCTCTTTTGATATCTCTATCCTTTTAAAAGGAGTTTTTTCTTTGATTATTTTTTTCATCTCAGCTTCTATCTTTGGGAAATCATCCTCAGAAACCGGATCCATATCAATATCGTAGTAGTAACCATCTTCAACAACAGGACCAATTGCAAATTTTGCATCTGAATTCACATTACTCACTGCCTGTGCCAGTATGTGTGCAGCACTATGTCGCATTATTTCAAGAGCTTCTTCATCCTTCGTGGTTATAAAGCGGATTTTGGAATCATTTTTAATCTCTGTTGAAAGATCAAAAAGAACACCATCTATCTCCATTGCTACACAATTTCTTAAGAACCCTTCTGAAATGCTTATTGCAACATCCTTTCCAGAGGGATAATCCTCATATTCTCTTAAACTATCATCGGGAAGAGTAATTTTAATCATTTTATTTCCGCTTCTTTTATTATAGTGTTAACTAAAGTTTTAACCAGCTGAAGTAAGGTGATTTTATAATTTAAATATCGTAAACAATCAATAGTTTAAAGACTAGAATCCTATAATTTTTCAATTATATTAAAAAAAAGTTGATAGTTTCCCTTAAAACGACATAGACTAACATTTTTAAAGAGTATTTTATTTTATATCGATTTAATTTGAAAAGATGAGTGTAAAAATCAGTCAAAACTACAAATATATAAATTCAACGAATGAGCTTATTGACGTTTCTGAAAATTTAGATCAATATAGTGCAATAGCTGTTGATCTCGAAGCTGACTCGATGTTCCATTTCAAAGAAAAAGTTTGTCTGATACAAATTGCTACAGAAGACTACACAATTGTAATAGACCCGCTTACAATAGGAGACCTGTCCTCCCTTAAACCGATTTTTGAAAATAAGAACATCAAAAAAATATTTCATGGTTCAGATTATGACATCAGATCTCTCCACAGAGATTTTGATTTTGAGATAAATAATCTTTTTGATACAGAACTTGCTTGCAGGTTTTTAGGAGAAAAACATACAGGCCTAAGCACCATACTTGAAAAGCGTTATGATATAAAACTTGATAAAAGATATCAGAAAAAGGACTGGTCACAAAGACCACTACCACAGGGTATGGTAGATTACGGAGCTAAAGATGTTTTTTTTCTGATAAGCCTTGCCAGTGAACTTGAAAAGGAGTTAGAAAATAAAGGAAGGATTAGCTGGATCTCTGAGGAGTGTGAAATTCTAAGTAAAGTTAGAGCCAATATGAATAACAAAGAGCATCTTTTTATGAAAGTTAAAGGTGCCGGACGTTTAAATTCAAGAAGTCTAGGCATTCTTGAATCTCTATGTGCTTTAAGAATCAGGTATGCAAAACAAAAAGACAAACCTCTTTTTAAAATAATGTCGAACGAATCGCTTCTTAAGCTTTCTGTAAAAAAACCAGTTACAAAAGATCACTTGAAAAAACTCAAAATTCTAAGCCCTAAACAGATCTCTATGTTTGGAAATGATATTGTTTCAGTAATACACGATGCAATGGATATCTCATCAAAGGATCTTCCTGTATATCCAAGAAAAAAACCTCCGGCTTTAAAACCTGAAGTTCCATTAAGAATAAAGAATTTAAAGAAATGGAGGGATAAAAAAGCAATGAATCTTTCTTTAGATCCTTCACTAATAATTAATAAAGCTCTTATAAATAGTCTCGCGATTCAAAACCCAAAAAGTGTTGATGCCCTCGATAAGCTTGTACAAATGAGATTTTGGCAAAAAAATGAATTTGGAGATGAGATAGTTAAATCTCTTAAAATATAGTGGTGACATATGGAAAACAAAATATCTTTCCTGTCAGAAAACGATAAAATTGAAGGATTACTCTCAAAAAACAATTCTAAACATGGAGTTGTAATTACCCATCCACACCCTCACTATGGGGGCGATATGAGTAATATCGTCGTTCATTCAATTAAAGAAGCCTATCAAGCTTGCGGATTTAAAACTTTGAGATTTAATTTCCGAGGAACGGGTTTAAGCGAAGGTACCTATGATGATGGAGTTAAAGAACAAAGTGATGTGAAAGCTGCTATTTCAATACTTAAAGAAGAGGGTTGTGATTTTATACATCTTTCAGGATACTCTTTTGGAACATGGATAAACTCAAAAGTCGATATTAGGGTTGATGGGATGGTTATGGTGGCACCTCCTGTAAATTTTATTGAGTTTGATGAAAAAAAAATACCTGATCTTAAATTGGTTGTACTTGGTAAAAATGATGAGTATGCAAATAAATCATCTGTAGATATTATTGTAAGGAAGTGGAGCGACTCTGCAAAACTTATATACATTAACGGATGTGACCATTTTTTTTCATCATCACTTGAAACACTTAAAGAGATTATTATTAAAAATATTGAAAATGAGAAATAATACAAAGTTTAAACTTTTTATACTTATATTGATACTAATTCCCGGAATTTCAGAAGCTGCTAAAAAGAGATCTATTAACTTTTATAAGAATAAATGGTGCATACAACATGTTGGAAAACCTGATGTTACATATCACAACGGTATGACGATTGATTGCGTTACCAACGATTATGTATTTATTTTTGATTACTCCTATAGATGGAGAAAAGCCATAGGAAAAGCACTCTATTTTTCTATCGAAACTGGTAAGAGAGCAGGTATTGTTCTTATTATCGAAAGAGCAAGAGAGCGTTTCTATTTCAGGCAGCTTAAAAACCTAATAAGATATTTTTCATTGCCTATTGATATATTTCAGGTTGGAAGAGGTGTGGGCAGTGATGAAATAAATTAAACAGGCAATCTTTAAAAGACTGCCTGTTTTTTTATTTTACCAACCTCTTTCAAGATATTTATGCATTGAATCTGCTGCAATTCTTCCAGCACCCATAGCAAGAATAACCGTAGCCTGGCCTGTTACAATATCTCCACCAGCCCAAACTGCCTTCTTACTTGTTTTGTTCGTATCTTCATCAACATCAATATTTCCCCACTTATTCAGGTCAAGACCATCTGTTGATCCTGTTAATAGTGGGTTTGCATTTGAACCAACTGCAATAACTATAAGATCACAGTCTAAAATAAACTCTGATCCCTCAACAGGAACAGGACGTCTTCTGCCTGAATCATCCGGTTCACCAAGTTCCATCTGGAGGCATTCCACTTGTTGAAGTCTACCTTTTTCATCCCCAATAAACTTAACAGGATTGGTAAGAAGCCTCATTTGAACACCCTCTTCCTCTGCATGATGAATTTCCTCAACCCTTGCAGGCATCTCTTCACGTGATCTTCGGTATATTATGTGGACATTTTCCGCTCCTAATCTAAGAGCTGTTCTTGCAGCATCCATAGCAACATTTCCAGCACCTAAAACAGCAACATTCTTACCTATTGCCATCGGAGTGTCATATTCAGGGAATTTATATGCTTTCATGAGATTAGCACGTGTCAGATATTCGTTTGCTGAATAGACACCAATGAGATTTTCTCCAGGAAGGTTCATAAACCTAGGAAGCCCGGCACCAACACCAATGAACGCAGCATCATAACCCTCTTCAAGAAGCTCATCAATTGAAACAGTTCTTCCAACAACCACATTTTGTTCAATTTTAACTCCCATCTTTTCAAGGAGAGCAACTTCAGAGAAAACTATCTCTTTAGGTAGTCTGAATTCAGGAATTCCATATACAAGAACACCACCAGGTTTATGGAACGCTTCAAATATTGTGACCTCATGACCTTTTGCAATAAGATCACCAGCAACTGTAATACCAGCAGGGCCAGATCCAATAACCGCTACTTTCTTTCCTGTTTTCTCAGGTATTTCAGGAAGTGATTCTATATTGTTATTTCTTGCATAGTCAGCTGCAAATTTTTCAAGATAACCAATTGCAACCGGCTTATCTTTCTTCCCAACTATACATTTACCTTCACACTGAATCTCCTGGGGACAAACTCTTCCACATACAGCTGGAAGTGCATTTTTATCCCAAAGGGTTTTTATAGCTTCTTCAAAGTTTTCATCAGCGATGTGTTTAATAAAACCTGGGATATCAACGCTTACAGGGCAACCTGTTACACATGCTGGTTTTTTACATTGAATACAACGTGATGCTTCCTGTTTAGCCATATCAACAGTATATCCAAGGGGAACTTCATCGAAATTTTTACTTCTTACACCGGGATCCTGTTCAGGCATCGCAACGCGTGGTAATTTTTCCTTCTTTGCCATTTTTTCCTCCGTAATCAATTGGCTATATATGCTTCTCAGTTTTAATCTTTTCTAATTTATGAAAACTTATTTCCCAAATTTCTCCATTGAGTTCTGTTCGTCTTCATAAAATGCCTGCAAACGTTGAGTAAGCTGATCAAAATCAACTTTATGACCATCAAATTCAGGGCCATCAACACATGCAAATTTTGTTTCTCCACCAACTGATACTCTACAACCACCACACATACCAGTTCCATCAATCATTATTGGATTAAGACTTACAAGAGTTGGAACATTATACTCTTTAGTCATTTTTGAAACAAATTTCATCATTGGCACAGGGCCGATTGCAACAACCTGCTTCACATCTTCATTTTCAAGTGTTTCTTTAAGAACATCTGTAACAAATCCATGATGACCATATGAACCATCATCAGTACAAATTTTAAGCTCAGTTGAAGCTGTTGTCATCTTATCTTCTAAAATAAGCAGATCTTTACTTCTTGCACCAACTATACTGATTACTTTATTTCCTGCTTCCTTTAGTCCTCTGGTGATTGGGTGTATAACCGCAATACCGGTTCCACCACCAACACAAACTACTGTACCTAACTTTTCAAGGTGTGTAGGTTGACCTAAAGGGCCAATAACAGCATCAAAACTCTCTCCAACTTCCATCGAAGCAAATAACTTAGTTGATTTTCCAACAATCATGTAGATTATAGTAATTGTACCTTTACCAGGATTAACATCTGCCATTGTCAGAGGAATTCGTTCACCCTTCTCATTAGCTTGTATAATTACAAACTGTCCGGGCTTGGCCTTCCCTGCAATAAGAGGAGCTTCTATTTCATTCAGGACAATAGTTCCTCCAGCCATCTCTTCTCGATTAACAATTTTAAACATCACACAATCTCCAAGTCGCAAAGTTTATAAAAATAAGGCCAGACAGGCCTTTTATATCCTAAAAACATCGTTTCACCCGTACCATAAAAAATCTATATACTCAATAGGATTGTTAGGTTCTGAAATTACAGGTTAAATTTAGAACAATAAAAATGTTCATATTCAATCTTACTACAAATTGCTGCAAATATATTACAGAATTTATAAAAATATTTTCTTTTTTAGGAAATAATTTTTTGTTGCTCATAGTTTTTATGAAGTATATATAGGGAAACTCTAATAATTTTAATTTTGATTGAAATTCAAAGTTTATAAAAGCTTTTAGTTTTATAAAATCTCTGCTTGAGAAAAATTAACGAGCCGATTTTTAATACAGTTCTTTTTTTGAAAAACGCAGTAGTTCGATCAAAAGGCAGTTGTTAGAGATTTCCTAAGGTAATGTTTTATGAATTTTATTAAATTGAGGTTTTTATGAAGTTATTCGACAGCCACTGTCATATTGATGATAAATCATTCAACAATGATTTGTTAAATGTAATTGAAAACGCCAGAAAAGAAGATGTTCGATCTGCAATGGTGGTTGGAGTTACAAAAAAGAGCTCTGAAAAAGCTGTTGAAATTGCAGATAAATATGAAAATATCTATGCTTCTGTGGGAATTCATCCACACGATGCAAAAAACTGCGATGAAAATACTCTGGAAGATCTTATTAAACTTAGTAAAAAAAGTTGTGTAAAAGCCTGGGGTGAAACTGGTCTGGATTTTAACAGAATGTTTTCAGATCAAAATGACCAGGAAAAGTGTTTTATAAGACAGCTTGAAATAGCTGACAGTCTTGAGCTTCCTTTAATTTTTCACGAACGGGATTCAGAAGGTAGATTTCTTGAGATATTAAAAACAACCCATACTAAAAGCAGACGTGGTGTCGTTCATTGCTTTAGTGGTAATTTAGATGAGATGAATGAATATCTTGAACTCGGTTATTACATTGGTATAACAGGTATAATTACTATTCAAAAAAGGGGTCTTACCCTTCGGGACCTTATCCACCATATCCCTAAAGATAAAATTCTTATTGAAACGGATGCTCCGTACTTAACTCCTGCTCCACAGAAGAATAAATCCAGAAGAAATGAGCCGGCGTTTGTTAAATCAACTTTTCTGAAGATTGCTGATATTTTAAATGAAGATATTGATTCTTTTTCAAATATAATTTGGGACAATACGGTAAGATTATTTAAAATATAGAGGGGATTGACTTTATACAAGATTAATCAATTTATTTTTCATTGCTACTTTTAAGATCCATTCAGAAGGATTCTTCTTATTTTGCTGTTCAAGTATTTTTACATTTTTATAATCACTAACTGTTGTAACCGAAGTGTTTGGACTTGAAATAGTTGTTCCTGATATGAGTTCACCATCAATCTGAAGTGCTCTCAGGTTAGGCGATTTATTAGCCCATAACAGATATGATCTCTTCATATCAGTAAGTTCAATAATCGTTTTTTCTGATTCTCTTTGAAAAGTAATATATTCATAAGAAGCTTTTTTGAAGCTATTTGATATATCTTTATATTTTTTTGTTAATTGATCTAAATTTTTCTTTGTATTTCTCTCATTAATTTCAATTTTATTTTTTTTGATGGACTCTTTTCTAACCTCATTTTTGTCTTTCTTATCCTTATAAACCTCAATTGATGCATTTACATCTTCAAACATCATTTTAATTTTATCAAGGAGCTTTCTACTTTCATGAATCTTCTTTTTTAAATTGATCTCCTTGATTGCAAATTTATCTTTGTTTGATTTTAAATCTTCCAGTTTGCTTTTATTAATATTAATTTTTTTTTCAATTTCATTTACCTCATTTGATATATGATCATCAACTCCTGTATTTAGCATACATGGTATTGAGGATTCTGTTCCAATCCCTTTAGAATATATACCCTTTTTAGCTGATACTGATGAGGCTACTATTTTGCTTGTCTCAGACTTACAGGCTCCGCTTGAAAGGACATTTGAATCTAAAATTTCACAATTTGTTATTACATCACCAAATGCTTCAATCTGTGAATTATGTATATATTTTGCGATAACACTTCCCTGTGTTTTAATTTTTGCTCCAACAATACCAATATCAACGACAATATCACCTATCATATCAAGAGTGGCGCCTCTAATCTCTTCAGCTTTTAGCTCCCCTCCTGATATTGGAAATGCATCTGTAACAATTCCTGCTATATTAAAATTACAACAATCAAAAGGACCAGTTCGCACATCAGCATCTTCCAGGATATTTGTTTTTGTTAAAACATAAACTTTATTGTCTATGGATAGCCTCGGTTCACCAGTTTTTGTTGCAATAATCTCAAGCCCGCCTTCTGAAAGTTTAGTTCCATCCCCATTTCTTAGTCTTCTATCAATTGGTGGTGAGGGATTGCCAAAAATATCAATACCATTGCTGATAGATTTCATTGGGGTTTTTCTTGCCAGCAGTTTTCCTCTTTTAGCCTGAGGAGTTTCTTTTGGGCGCTCATCTTTCTTTTTTGTAAAAAAATCAGTATCAAAAAAATATTCTATTTTAGATGAAGTCCCTGCATATCCTGGCTTTCCTTCTGCTATCAAGAAATCACTATTGAAGTTTTCACCTCTTAAATAAAGAAGGATTTCACTTTTCTTTTTAACACCAAATTTTATTTTATTTTCAATAAGAACCTTTTTAATATCGTCTAATATGGGTCTTTCACCTTTTTCACCTGTAAATCTCACATAAGCTTTTAGATTATCATCGGATATAATTAGTTTTATGTTTATGGAGTTTGAGTCTTTTGCTTTCGCCTTTTTAGCAACACTCTTATCTTCTTTTTTTGTTACTCTGGTCAGGTATTTTTTTCTAAGACCAGTTATCGACTCTTTACGCCCCTGTTCTTTTAAAATTAATTCCACCTGATTATATTCAATTGATCCTGAATCAAAAAGAATTTCACCAACAAGTTTTATGTTATTATAGTTTTTAAATTCATTAATTTGTTTTTTAAAAGCTATTACAAGATCCTTTTTTGTTACTACAGATGACCTCATAGCAATTTTGGCAAACTCTTCATCGCTTTTTCTAATACCTAGAAATTCTTTTTCAAGATCAACATTGCCGGAAGCTACATTCTCTTCAATAACTTTTTTTGTTATTTTTTTTCGCTTTTGAGCTGTTAATATCTTATTACAATTTTCAAGAGAGATGGCTTTATCATCGACAAGAATTTCACCAATGATTTTGATTTTTTTATATTTTCTAAATTGAATTTGCTGATTTTTCTGTGCAATTTCAACCTGTTCTTTTTTTACGAAACCCTTATTTATTGCAATTTTAATAAAAGCTTTATCCTGCTCCTGAAGATCAATAAAATCTTTAATTGTTATTAAGAGATCTATCTGTTCTGCATCAGCAAACTTTTTCTGAACCCAGATCTGTTCAATAGGTATTTTTGTTTTAAGTTTTCCTTGAATTTTTAGGGATTCGGAAAGCTGATTATTCGTTATGGTTTTATACCTTAATGCCAATTTACCAATCCTTGGAACACTTACAACAACACTGCCACATTCCAGGCAACGTCCTTCTGATTTCACTTTCGTATTACAATTTTGGCAATTCATAAATATCTACTCTGTATAAGTTTTATCTTTTATAAATTTTTGTGTATATTTAAATTTTAATAACGTTTTCATTTTAATTTTAAGGTGTTTTATGTGTGAACTCAATTTTAATCCTGAAGCATGTAAAAAATGCAACGGTCTTTGTTGTAATGGTGAAAGTGGTTATATTTGGGTTAGTAAATCTGATATTAAATTAATCTCCCGTTTTTTAAAACTAAGCAGTGAAAAATTCATAAAAAAATATCTCTACAAAAAATCATACAATTATTCTATTAAAGAGGTAAAAAATGATAAAAATTTCGCATGTATTTTTTATGATGATAAGAATAACAACTGTTCAATTTATAGTGTAAGGCCTACTCAATGCAAAACCTATCCTTACTGGGATGAGATAATCAAAAACCCTTTACTGGAAGCAAGCTTCTGTCCTGGTATAATAATTAAGTGACCACATGCTTTGTATTTGTACGAAGCTTAAATGCATCTCTTTCATATTTTTTTTGAACTTCTTTCTGACCTCTTTCATACTCTTTTTTTATTTTTTTCATTTCACTTTCATATTCAGAATCAGCACGACTTACACCTTTTTTAAATTTATCATCGACTTTTTTAAGATCATTTTCAGCCTGGCTCTTAATATTGTCCTGCTTTCTTTCAAACGCTTCTGCTGATTTTTTTTCACTTGCTTTAGATAGGGTTACATTGAATGATCTCTTTGAACTTGTGGAACTCTGCTTCACGTAATCCACTTTGCCCTGATTTTTCTCCTTCAAGGCATCATATTTTTTTGTAACAAGAAAAGCTTTTGGTCCCATTTTTTCGATTGGCATTATAAATCCTCAATAATAAAAAACATATAACAATATTTTAATGAAATAATACCAATATTACAAATGATATTTATTTAAAAGGTGTGTTTCTCCCGGAAAAAACAGATTTGAAATTCAATTTAGGGGTTTCTCCTATAAAAATAAGGATTTCACTCTATAGACATAATTGAAGTTTTTTTTTAAGATGTAATTAAGAGTTCACCCACCACAAGATTCCCTACCGATCAAATGGGCGGTTCGCAATGAATCGTCCGTAAACCTTTTTAAAAAAAAGATTTTTTTACTCGATATAGTAAAGGGTGATTGATTAATATCAATCACCCTTTTTTATTTGGCGGGAGTGACGAGACTCGAACTCGCGGCCTCCTGCGTGACAGGCAGGCGTTCTAACCAACTGAACTACACCCCCAAAATAATCTATTTTTTGTGCTGGTGGGCGAAACAGGGCTCGAACCTGTGACTTCAACCTTGTAAGGGTTGCACTCTACCAGCTGAGTTATTCGCCCAACTTGTGTCTCCACAAAAGGAACAATCGATAGTTTAGGATGTATTTAAAGAGTTCACACCACAATATTTTCTACCGATTCATAACGGATCTATCATCTATTTTATTTATAATAGCAAAAGGGTGATCGATTAAATTCAATCACCCTCTTTTTATTTGGCGGGAGTGACGAGACTCGAACTCGCGGCCTCCTGCGTGACAGGCAGGCGTTCTAACCAACTGAACTACACCCCCAAATAATCTATTTTTTTTTGCTGGTGGGCGAAACAGGGCTCGAACCTGTGACTTCAACCTTGTAAGGGTTGCACTCTACCAGCTGAGTTATTCGCCCAACCTGTGTCTCCTCACTCGGAAACGAGGTATAACTAACAATTTGCGAAGATAGTGTCAAGTGAAAAAACGCTTTTTTAATATTTTCTTTTAAAAAAAAGAATGAACATTTTTCCAGCATATCTAAAACCCAAATATAGCATGTGATTACAAGGATATACACTTATTGTTTAAGAGCTGTATCGAAAATATTCTCATCATCTTTTATAACTAATGCGCTTAAAAATACATCATCAAGGTGTTCAACGGGAATAATTTCAAAGTGCTTAGTGATGCTTGGTGGAATTTCTTTCACATCCCTTTCGTTTTCAATAGGTATTATTATTTTTTCTATTCCACCCCTATGAGCAGCCAGGAGTTTTTCCTTAAGTCCACCTATTGGAAGCACCCTACCCCTCAAAGTTATTTCACCTGTCATGGCTACATTTCTTTTAACAGGCCTTTTTGTAAGGGCAGATAATATTGCTGTGCACATAGTAATTCCTGCAGAGGGCCCATCTTTCGGTATAGCTCCTTCTGGAATATGAATATGCAGGTCGTATTTTTTGTAAAAATCGCTTTCTATGGAAAATTCATCAGATCTTGAACGTACATAACTAACAGCAGCTCTAGCTGATTCTTTCATAACATCACCCAGTTTACCAGTAACAATAAGTTCACCCTTACCAGGCATAACTACTGTCTCAACACTTAGGAGCTCTCCTCCAAACTGTGTCCATGCAAGACCTGTTACAATCCCAATCTGATCCTTCTCTTCAACCTGACCATGCCTGAATTTTGGTTGACCAAGAAATTTTTGAATGGTTTTTACCGAAACATTTACAGAACTTTCTTCATTTTTCTTTTTTACAATATCATATGCAATTTTTCTGCAAACCGATGAAAGCTCTCTCTCTAAATTCCTTACACCTGCTTCTCTGGTATAGCGTTGAATTATATTATATATTGATTTTTTAGAAAAATTTATACTTTCAACATTCAGACCATTCATTTCAATAAGTTTTGGAACCAGAAAATCTTTTCCTATATTGTATTTCTCATACTCTGTGTATCCTGAAATATTGATAATCTCCATCCTGTCCTGAAGAGGAAGGGGTATATCATGCAAAGTATTAGCAGTTGTTATAAACAAAATCTCAGAAAGATCATAGTCACAATCAAGAAAATGATCATTAAATGTATTGTTTTGTTCAGGGTCCAAAACTTCAAGTAATGCAGCTGATGGATCACCCCTGAAATCGGTTGTCATTTTATCAACCTCATCAAGACAAAAAACCGGGTTATTAACCTTTGCCTTTTTAAGGTTTTGTATGATCTTCCCGGGCATAGCTCCTACATATGTTCTTCGATGACCTCTTATCTCTGCTTCATCCCTTACACCACCTAATGACAATCTTATAAATTCCCTGTCTGTAGCTCTTGCTACTGATTTTGCAAGCGATGTTTTTCCAACCCCGGGAGGACCCACAAGACAAAGAATTGGTCCGCGTATTTTTTTAACAAGAGTCTGTACAGCTAGATACTCTAAAATCCTCTCTTTTGGTTTTTTCAATCCATAATGATCTTCATTTAATATTTTTTCGGCATCATTAAGATCGAGTTTTAGTTCACTTGTTTCAAACCATGGAAGATCAAGCATCCAGTCAATATAGTTGCGAACTACATTCGCTTCAGCAGACATTGGAGACATCATCTTAAGTTTTTTAAACTCAGATCTAACTTTCTCTTCAGCCTCTTCAGACATTTTTTTAGCATTAATTCTCTCTTCAAGTTCACCCATATCATCATCACTATCAGCACCCCCCATCTCTTTCTTAATTGCCCGCATCTGTTCATTAAGATAGTAATTTTTCTGGGACTTTGATATTTGACTTTGTACGCGTCCTTTGATTTTCTGACCCATGGAATAGATTTCGCTCTCATTTTTAAGGAACTTCAAAAGTAAAGCTAATCTGTTACTAACACCAACTGTTTCAAGAAGTTGTTGTTTTTCCTTTATTTTAAAAGGAACATGGGCTGAAATAGTATCAGCAAACTGATAGGAATTGGTAATTGTAAGGATATTATTAACCACATCCTTGGATATGGACTTATTTATTTTGGCATATTCCTTAAAAATATCTGTAATCGCTCTAACCAAGGCTTCCGATTCAGAATCCTGCTCAAACTCACCTTCGTCTACCTGGGAAAGCTCAACAAGAAATGCTTCTTCTTCATCCAGAAAATTTTCAATTTTTGCTCTCTGTTTTCCTTCAATAAGAGCCTTAACAGTCCCATCCGGCAATCTAAGTAACTGTAATATTGTCCCTATTGTTCCTGTTGTGTAAATATCTGATTCACCCGGCTCATCAATAGTTGCATTATTTTGTGTGGACAAAAAAATTGTTTTATCTTTCTGCATGGCCCTTGAAAGAGCTGCTATTGACTTATCACGACCAACGAAAAGTGGAGCCACCATATGAGGGTAAACAACGATATCCCTTAAAGGTAAAAGTGGCATTATTAAAGTAGAATCGCTCTTAAAGATTTTTGGTAAATTAATCATATTTTATCTCTGTTTGAAGGTAAAAGGTAAAAAGTAATGACTGTTTCATTATAAATGACTTTATAATAAATGAGAATAATGAAATACAAAATAACAGTAGATCTATCTATTTAAGTTTGTTTTTCATGCTGTGGGAAAATAGGAAAACTGCCTGTATTAACAGGCAGTTTAGTTTAATTAAGCCTCTTTCTTAGCCTGTTCATACAAAAGAATAGGTTCCTCATTTTTCAGGATAACCTCTTCCCCTACGACACACTCCTTAACATTATCTATCGATGGGATCTCGTACATAATATCAAGCATAACCTCTTCTATTATTGCCCGAAGCCCTCTGGCACCTGATTTTCTGCTAACAGCCTCTTTCGCAATGGCCATAAGAGCTCCATCAGTAAACCTTAAATTCACATCCTCATATTCAAACAATTTTTTAAACTGCTTAACAAGTGCATTTTTTGGTTCAG
>JAAELO010000381.1 GCA_024226555.1 Desulfobacterales bacterium
CGCGAGTTTTGAAGAAAACTCTGAATAGTAATCAACAATTTTTGGAGGAAAACATGAAATTTTTTATCGCATCACTTTTTATTCTTAGTAGCCTTCCCGCAATTGCTTTAGAAAAGGAGCCTGATCTTAAAAGCAGAAATCATATACTATCAAAATCGGAGCATAAGTCTGAACATTCTGATTTTTCCTTACAGAAAAATATAATTTTTCAACAAGATATTTTCAGCTTCAAGGATGAGGCATTGCAATGTTCTCAAGATCGACACATTCCCAATATGGCGGCGAATTAATGAGGTTAAATCAATAAGATGCATCCAAAATAAGTTGTAAATATTTAGTATTCTATATCTCGTAACATACCATTTTTAAATAACAATATACACATTGATAGCAGTCCTTATCTATTTTTTAGACCGTCCGCTCGTTAAGCAGCTTTTTTAAAGCGTTGAATGAGAGTCAGTTGAAGAGAATGTGCTGATTGATCCATCACAAATTTCATTCTCAACCGGGATTTTAGGTAAAAAATACCTCTCCACGGTTCTTTGACAATATGATGTTTCATCATGATCATAGTGAGAAGGTACGCCAACACAGATATACCCGCAGCCTTTTCTATAGCCTCCTTCGTTCCTTCGATCTGAGCGTCTCCCAAGCCTAATCCACTTTTCAATTCTCTGAACATTATTTCAATCGGCCATCGTCTTTGGTACTCCATTAGAATGTCACGCTCGGAAGCATTTTGGAGATTGGTAACTATAATTTTTGTTTTTTTCGGGCTTGCATTAGGCCGTTTTTTGCTAAGAACAATAGTTACATCACCAATATGCCTCAAAGTCACACTTTTTTTGAAGACCCAATAGGACTTACGAGTTTTTTTTCTGTCGATTTTATTTATCCATACTCTATGATATTTTCTGTTATTTAAGTGTTTAACTAAATCTTTTAAAAATTTATCATCATCTGTTTTCCACGTTTTTGGCAAAGAAAAAACAAATCTCCAGGCTATCATTTTACTATTTTTATCTAATTTTATAATACATTTTAAGTTTTCCTTCGAGGAAAACCCATTGTCACAAATGACAATTATCATTTTTACCCAACTTGGAGGCCTAAAATCGTCTAACATTTCTCTGAATAGCTCATTTTCTGTTCTGTATTTAGGATGACCCTTTGGATATAACACTCTAAATTTAACAGGAAATTTAAAGCTACTCCACTCAAGAACGAGAAGCAAAAATTTAAATCCAAAGAGCATTTTTCCACGGGAATTTTTTTTCATATGCTGATTAACTTCGCTTTTTTTGCCCTTTTTTTCTTTATGTCCTCCATCTGCAATTAGTCGGAGGACTCCATCTCTTGGTGGAGGATACATTTTCATGGTTTCCTCTGCCATCCACTCCAAAAGTGAGTGAAAACACCAAGATGTAGCGTGAAATAATCGGCGAATTTTCCATTCAGAAACTGATGATCCTGTATTCTCGGCAAGATTTTTTATCTGCTTTTTACCTTCACAGAGAATATGGCCGTAGATAACCCAAAGCAGCACTAATTTTTGTTTTTTATGCAATAACGTTGGAAGCAGTCGGAAAATAGCTCTAATTTCCTGAGGCAAAACTGTCTGCTTGACAAGGTTCATAGCTGACTCCCGAATTCGTCTGGAGTCAGCTATTTTAGGCGATTTACTTTGGTCTCGCCATATCTTAATTTTTTTTATTTACAATTGAAAATAACTGTAATGGTTTAATATTTAAATTAAATTACACCGCCGAATTTGTAAAGTGTCGATCTTGAGTACTTCCTGCTGCAATAAGGCACGCGGACAAGCTTTTTAAGCTGAACCTAGATTTTGCAAAGCGGGGTTGGATATGCTCAAAGGAATCAAGAAAGCCGGTTTCC
>JAAELO010000382.1 GCA_024226555.1 Desulfobacterales bacterium
AAAAAAAAAAAAAAAAAAAAAAAAAAAAAAAAAAAAAAAAAAAAAAAAAAAATATTATATATCTTAACGCTATAGAGGTGGCATCTATTTTTTTTTCTGAGTCTTCACTAATAAACTTTGCATCCCATTTTTTGGCTTGACCTTTAACACTAAAGATATAAACAATTTGTGTTTTCCAAGTCTTAGGAAAAACATCAGAATATGGTTGAATACAAGAAAACACCACTGCATCCATAATAGTTGAACCCATTTGATCTCTTTGTTCACAAGTGGTAGTTTCGTTTAGTTTAACATTATTAGTTGCAATCATTTCCATCCTCATAGCACTAGGGATCATATGTCGTGTTTTTGTCATGTTAAAAGTCAAATTTTATATAGAAACTTTTTTTTTTTGTACATTCAAAAACAGACATATGATCTTCGATGATCTGAAACCCCTTCGATAAACATGATGATATGACTTCTTTATCTGGTTTCATCTCCGTCACTGTCACTTTACTCAACCTGTAAACCAAATAAAATAAAATATAAAACAAAATTAAACATAAAAATATAAAAAAACTAAACTCCTGTAAATATTCTACAAAACCATGCATCCAAATGATTTTCCAAACACCAAAATAATCAGGTTCGATCCATAAGGGGTTATGTGGTTTACTGGGTCTGCGCCATACACTTACACAAACTTTGATGCAAAACACTACCATTAACAAAGAGAATCCTATACTATCAACAACTCTATGAATACCGGCAAAATTTTCGAGCTTACATCCAAAATGGTGTTGGATGGATGGAATAATACTTAAAATCCACTGTTTTCCTGCTTCCAAAACACAGATAGATTTATGTTTATTCATTACATTTTGAACTACAGTTCCAAATAACCACCATGATTTCTCAAAAGAACCATATTTGCGGATTCTTTGACTTGTTCGAATTACGTTCCATAAAGAAGGCCCAATATTTTCAATTAATATCTTCTTAACTGTAATAATAGAACTGGTATACATAGAGATCATCTCACTAGACTCACTTCCCGTAGGCACAATCGTTTTATGTTCATTTTTTTTAACACTAACACTCGATTTTTTGTTTTTTCTAGCTTTCAACCTCAGTGCGATACAATCATTATCTTGAGGAGGATGTGGTTTCGCAAGGGATGATGCGGAAGGGGGAGGAGGAGGATGACTAGGTTCGGGTTGTTGAGGATTTACAACAACAGTGGATGCAGAAGAGAGAAGAGATGTAGGAGGATCATTGATAACATTTGTTAGAGGATGAGGAGGATGATGAGGAGGAGGAGGATGGTGAACTTGAGGACCAGGTTTGGGTTGTTGAGGATTTACAACAACAGATGTAGGCGGAGGGAGAGGAGGATGTTCTTCTTGTGGTTGAGAGAGCGGAGGAATAGAAAGAGAGTGAATGGAAGGTGTATGTTCTGGTGAATCAGTCAGATCGATGGGACCTTCAGACTTGATAGCTATTTCTCTCTTAATCTTACGTCTTTGTGATTTGACTGATACTGGATTTATCTCTATTAAGAATAATACATTGCTTTTTTTTTGTTAAATTAAAAAAGAAACAAATACCTTTTAGAATTGCAGCTACTTGCCATGCTGTTAATGGGCTATTGGGATTCGTTTTTAATAACTTCTGAAACTCATCCATAGCACTCGGTAACATTTTCTTCTGTTCTTGAGATGATCCAGAAGAAGTTGTGGTGGTTGACTGAGTTAGATCTATTTATGTTTGATAAATTGACAAATAAAAATCAAAAAGAAAAATAAAAAAGAACTGTTTTCAGAGTTAGGATCCATTAAAGAATTTGAATCTAAACCATGAATGGGGGACGAGAAAGGAACATTTGGATTGTAAAAATGAGACATGGGACCGAAAGGGATATTTGGATATGGTGGCGGAGGAGGAGCCGGATAACCATGGTAATACTGGTGTTGCATGTAAGGATTAAACATTCCTTGTGAGACACCAGGCATCATAGAAGTAACACCAGGCATCAACGGTGTTGCTTGAGTGAAAGGGGGATGAGTGATACCAGGGGTTGCGGTATGCAAGTGGCGATTCATCTGAGTGGAAATAGGCATTTGAGTAGAGTGAGAGGTTTGCAAGTTATGGGGGTGATTCATTTGGATACCCTGTGGCTCAGATACATGGGTGGAAACAGGTGTTTGAGTTAGGGGAGAGACACCAAGGGTTGCGGTATGGATGTGACGAGGGTGATTCATCTGGATGCCCTGTGGCTGAGATACATGGGTGGAAACAGGTGTTTGATAATGTTGAGAGACACCAGGAGTTGTTGGATGCAAGTTATGGGTGGAAACAGGTAATTGAGTACGGTGAGAGACAACAGGGGTGGAAAGGTGTTGACCATTCATATGGCTTCCTTGCTGGCCAATGACATGAGGGACGGGGGTAGAAAGGTGTTGACCATTCATCGTTTCAGTCTGCTTGGTGTTGTTTGTTAGTAATATATTAGTGATCTTGTCACGGATTTCTGCAAAAACCCTATCGCTTTTTTCAGCCGGTTTTGGCTCGCACAGTAGGGCAGGGCAAGGTGTAAATTTTTTTTTTTGTGACGCGTGAGTGTTAGTTTAGAGGAATGGCATGACTCGTTACAGCAACAGCTTTTCGTCACACTGCTGCCAGTTTAACTTTTTTTCTTCGTTATTTTTTCAACTTTTTTCAACTTAAAAAACAAAACAATTATTCAGAAGAAGAACCATCAGAACCCATATAACCTGGAGGAAGACGATATTCATCATCATCATCATCATCATCATCATCATCATCATCATCATCATCAGTATTTTTGCTTGCTTTTTTTCTGGCTTTTTTGGTTGCTTTTTTGTTTGCTTTTTTGCTTGCTTTTTTACTTGCTTTTTTGTTTGTTTTTTTGCGAGGATTTTTCTTTTTTGATTTCCCTTTCTTCTTTTTCTTCTTTCTTTTTAGTTTGATTTGCATATCATCTTCTTCACTAGATGATGATATAACAATATGACTATTTTGAGGATTATGTCTACGCTTTTTCTTGGTCTTATCCATATCTATCATACTATCATTAACACGAGAGATTTTTCTTATGTTTCTTTTTCTTTTTTTATTGGATTTTTTCTTTTTAGGAGAAACTACGGTTAACATACTTTCATCAGATTCAGTTTCACTACCAGACATTACAGGTAAACTATGACTTCTGTCAGTCAAATCATCATCACCAGATGATATGTATTGAACATCCGCACTTTCAAACAATTTCTATACACAAATATGAATATGTAAGAGAAAATAAAAGTAAAAGAATATAACTCGGTTTTTCTCCCTATTTATTGTTTCTGGTCTATGATTATAAACTTTGGCATTTATCAGAATACCGGGAATCTCGGGAACCAATTTACTTGTATAAGCAACACCTAAATTGAGATGTTTGAGTGGACTTATCATTTTTATCGATATTTCACAATCACCACCAGGAGCACGGTTGAGTTCTTTGGGGATTTTGTCTACGAATCGAAGATATGGATCATCATTGTCAAAATATTCCACATTACGATCACCTATCTCTTCGGGAGACAGTTTTAAGGATGAAATCACTAAAAGTCGATCATTAAGAAATGCGGATTCTCCATTTTCCAATTCTTTTTTAAGAGATGTTAACCAAGCATATCTCTATTTTTTTGGGTTGGTTGTACGAAAAGATAAAAAGAAAAACACTTAACATTATCAGAAAACATAGGCAGAAAACAGCTTTGAAACATTTTAGGGGCTACTGGTAAATAAGCCCCCAATCGGAGATCTGGAATTTCATATTGCAAAATTATAAATTTCATTAATAAGATATCTTCCGGTGTGATAAAACCAACGATTTCTTCAATACATTGTTTACTCGAGAGGACCCAAAGATATTCCATCATCAACACTAATTGATGAATTTTCAATCTGTTCATCCAAATATTCATGTCCGGTGTGTGCTCACCAATAGAGTCGATTAACCGCTTTAATTCAAGTGATGTTTCATCCCATTTTCGCCTAAATCGATATATTTCCACAGCAAACTTCCTTTTGGCTGTTTCATTGCTTACATTCACATCGTTTGCAAAATCATTTACTACGATACCCATATTAAACTCTAAATCCTCTATGCCACCAATCCTTTTTTCAATATTGGTATGAGTACCATCCGTTAGAATATAAAAGGGCTTTCTTCTATCATTTATGATCGTACAAAAAATATTTTGGGATTGTTCTTCATCATCTCCGAATAACACTTCAGATGTTTCCATAAAATACATATCTTTCTCAAAAATATGTGCACTCAAAGATGAAATACAATCACATGTTTTTAATTGAAAAGGATCCATCGGCATCAACATTGCAGGTGCTTCTTCCTTCAACTCTTCATCTTCATTCATGCGTTCAGTTAACCAAGGAATCACATAATCCTAAACATAAAAA
>JAAELO010000383.1 GCA_024226555.1 Desulfobacterales bacterium
GTAGAGCTTTCATGGTAGTAATAAAACAGGGGGCCTCCTCCTAACGCTCTATTTAACAGTACTATATCGTACTCGGCTTGATTATCATATGTTTCCATTGCGCGACTCTTTTTGTATTGCGAATATATTGTTCCTCCAATGGCAAACTTCCTATTTAGTGGCTGACCGAAAACCTTTTAAACAGCATAAATAACAGGAATATGTAAATATTTATCAAATGAAGATTTTTTAAATGATCAATATTTTTTTATTGAAATTTTCATGTACATCTGCGAAATATGATGTATATTCCGATGTATACATAGGGAATACGCGATATATTCAAAATAATATCCGGCAGGTCATTGTAATAATGTCCAATCTTCGGGAGAAAAATTGATGAGAAAAGTAATAGAAGAGCAAATGAAATTTGACGAAGTAGATATTGCGGCAATAAAATTTGATCCGCGCGAGAGAGATGAGATTCCGAAATTATTGATGGGATTACAATATATTTACTGTACGCCGGATATACGCAAGCAGGTATTTGACATTTTAAAAGGGATCGTGCCAGAGGGAGTAGACACGAACAATGGAAGAAGGGGCATGGATTTATGGAAGATATTGGTAATGGGAACAATAAGACTAAATTGTAACTGGGATTATGACAAGCTGCTCAATATTGTCAATGAGCATAGGACCATCCGCTTGATGCTGGGGCATGGGATGGGAGATGAAGATTATCGTTATCCATTGCAGACATTGAAAGATAATGTTTCTCTTCTAACAGTAAAAGCTCTCGATAAGATTAACCAGGTAGTGATCAAAGAGGGACATAATTTAAAAAAAAAGGGGATGAAGAAGTAGAGTTAAGAGGAAGATGCGATTCAGCGGTAGTAAAAACAGACGTGCATTATCCGACGGATATAAATCTTCTTCTCGACGCGATAAAGGGAGTAATTACATATACAGGGCGTTTATGTATTGCGAATGGGATTTCCGGATGGAGGCAATATAAAAAAAATATATTAAAATGTAAAAAATTTTATCGTAAAGTTCAAACATTGAAAAAGCTCCGTACTCGTAATAAAGAGAAAAATGAGGAAAGGAATAAACAAATAAAAAAAGCCCATGAAAAGTACGTTGATATAGTTTATGATTTTCTTGAAAGAGCGGAAGAATCTTTAAGACAGATTCCGGAAAGAGACATTCTTATCTCTATACAGAAAGACGAAATAAAGAAGTATATGCGGCATGCGTATCGTCAGATCGATCAGATAACAAGAAGAGTAATGAATGGCGAGAAGATACCTCATAGTGAAAAAGTGTTTTCAATATTCGAAGAACATACGGAATGGATAAGCAAAGGGAAGGCGGGGGTTCCACAGGAACTTGGATTAAATGTTTGTATAGTTGAAGATCAGTTTGGTTTCATCCTTCATCATAAAGTAATGGAAAAGCAAAGCGATAAAGACATTGCCGTAGGTATAATATGCGATACAAAGGAGCGTTATGAGAATCTTGTAAGCTGTAGTTTTGATAAAGGATTTTATACCCCCTGCAATATGAAGAATTTAAATAAGATATTGAAAAATGTAATACTGCCCAAAAAAGGAAAGTTGTCATTAGAAGATAAAGAGAGAGAATATGACGAGGAATTTCTTCAAGGTAGGAAGAATCATTCTGTGGTAGAGTCGGCGATAAGCGCTATGAAAAACCATGGTCTTGATCGTTGTCCGGATCATGGCATCTATGGTTTTAAGCGATATGTTGCTCTTTCGATATTAGCGCGAAATATTCAAATTTTAGGGAATTATCTTCAGCAAAAAGAATTGAAGAAGTTAAAAAAAAGGAGCGTTTTAAAAGGCTCAAGAAAACATTTAAAATACGCTTCTTAAAATTATATCTAAGAATAAAATTCAGATTTAATTTTAAGGGAGTAGTGCGTTTACATTTTACATAATAACGCTAATTGTGCCGCTAAAATTGAAAAAACGATTATATTGACAAAATTATAATACATTTTGATATATATCAATCATATATTATAAAAATTTTGTCAATCTGTAATAGAATTTAATGGTTTTCGGTCAGCCACTATATAGCAACAATAGATTAGCAATATCATAATCTTCTTTGAAAGATTTGAGACCCGACAAATTTTTAGCGTTA
>JAAELO010000384.1 GCA_024226555.1 Desulfobacterales bacterium
TCCTTTTTTTTGCGTGCGTTTGTTTTTGCGAGGGATATTATGAATTGTTAGATGGATGGAGATGAATTAAGGATATTACGGGGGCCAAGTTAGCATGGAATCGGCGGTTATCCCCCGGCCGCCTTTACAAATATCGACCAATTAATATGAAAATGAAAGAAAAGAAGAAAAGAAAATTTGCCGCGATGGCGGCGTATACGCGACTAGAATTTTGGAAATGGGGACGCCCCTAAAGAGAGCGCCGCATCTTTTGAAAAGGTGCTAACGTGGAAAGAGATGTTTGTTAATTGTAAAGGGAATTTAAATTAATTTAAGCGGTCTTTCCGGCCGAAAAAGGAAATATAACATATTTTGCGGGACCGTACTCCCGAGTGGACCGTACAGTACATCCCACAAAACGGGGCACTAAATGCATTAAAACCGTTCCGATGTTCAAAGTTTGAAATGTTCTTTACCACATCATTGCACCTTGCGAGTGTCGAGAGTACTTTCATTCGAGTGTGGTATGTACAGTACGGTCCGCTCGCGAGTACGGTCCCACAAAATATTATATATTTCCGTTTTCGGCCGGAAAGACCGCTTAAATAAATTTAAATTCCCTTTACAATTAACAAACATCTCTTTCCACGTTTGCACCTTTTCAAAAGATGCGGCGCTCTCTTTAAGGGGGCGTTCCCATCTCCAAAATTCTCGTCGCGTATACGCCGCCATCGCGGCA
>JAAELO010000385.1 GCA_024226555.1 Desulfobacterales bacterium
CCTTTTTTCTTTTTAGTAATCATTGAAAATACAGTGTCTTTCTTTAACCATTCCCAAGATTTGGAATATGAAAGATATCCTTTGTAACTGCTCCATGAATATTCTTTCATTTCTCCTACCATTCCAGCCTTAACTGGATTTTGATGAATATACCTAGCAAGCTCAAGTAGGTAGCTATCATGGTGTACCAGTATAGATTTGTATCTTCCTCTAAAAAGCGATCCATCCAATCCATGTCTTTGATTAAATCTTTGAGTATAAATACTGTTGATGTGACGCATCACCCTGGAAAGGTTACCTTTAGGAGTCTGAAAAAGAATATGATAGTGGTTACCCATAAGACAGAATGCTGAAATGTTTATATTCCACATCTCAATTGATTCTTTTAAAAGATTAACAAAGCTTTGATAGTCTTTCTTGTCAACAAAGATATCATCAGATCTTCTTCCCCTGTTCATCACATGATACCATGCTCCAGGATATTCTATTCTTAGTGGTCTTGTCATAATTGTTATTATGATCAGAATAACCGATCTAAGTCAAGAGCAGATTTGACCCCTTTATTCTTTGACCCCTTTATTCTTCTATATTCTTCTAAGGGGAGAAAGGCGAGACAAATACTTGTTTTTCCAATGCTGGTTTTGCAATTGCCTCTCTATAAGCTTGATAGATTACAATTGTATCTCTATCAAAACTTGCTCTTATTTCATATAAATTGTGACATAATTTTTTATTTCAGAACGTCTGTTTAATCGATCGAGCTGATTAAGCAGATTGTTTAAAAAAGTTAATAATTTAAATTTACTATTAGAGGTTCCCTTGATAAAGCTCCGCCTCTTAGATTACTTTGTCTAATGTAAATTTTACTCTTTAGATGATATTTCTTTCATGCTGATTTAAGGAACAGCAAGTACAGCGCAGTTACATAAATCATCACTTTCAAAGACCGTCAAATCTCCGGCATTTAATTCAGGTGCTGGAAATAGACGAACGGTTAATGGCTTATCTAAACGAAATGCCATTGTCCCAGTATCTCTCATTAGCGCACTTATCTTATCAATAGATGTGCCACCTGGAATAGGTACTGTATCCAGACCTATGCCACAAACAGCACTATAGGTTAATAATGAGCGGATATCATAATTTGATTTTAGTGTTCCTGCAGCAAGTCCTGTATCTTCAGTTAATGCCAGCATTAACCCTGAAAAACCAACTAATTGAACCCCTTGTATTGATTTAAATACTTTTGTTAATAGCGAAGATGCTTCAACAGTGCCAGATGCACCGAAGTACTCAACACCCAATTCTTCATAAACTTTAGTCATGCTTTCACAATCTTTTGAAGGTGCAGCAGAACTATCGAAACCTGAGAAGACAAACTCATTTCTTAGTTTGGCCTGTTCAATGATTTGATTGATAGTTGAGATATGATATTGAAGAGCTTCACTCATTACGTCGTAATAATGATTAAACCGTTCATTATGGTTACTAATATTAGTATTTTTATTTGATTCAGAAAGTACTTGTACCAGTAAGTCAGGTGTTTCTAATCCGATGACAAAACAATTTTCAAGTTCACTCGAATGATAGCTTGCAGGAAAATAAGGTATCAACGGAGAACAGTTAAAATTTACGGTGAAATTGAAATTACCTTCCCCTCTTGGTGTTATCTCACTAATTTTCTTTACGGCTTCAGCAGAGCTGATAATTAACTTATTATTTAAAATACCTTTATCATCAAGGTTAACGTTTACACAAACATTACATAAATCACCAAATTCTTTTATTAATTCTGGAACTAACGAAATCTCATGAGTTGTTCTAGCCTCACCAATTGCGAATCTGATTCGTATCTTAGATGATTCTAAATTTTGAAGAAGGTTATTAAGGTAACTTAAATCTTCTCTTGCGGTTTCTAAGCTATCTGTATTTAAGTACTCACCAAAAGGATTAGTGACAATTCTATTCGTTTGAACTATATAGCCATGCTCTTGAAAGGTGCGCGTCAAATCGGCACAAAAATTTGAGGCCTTTTGGATCTGCTGTTTCCAGCTTTTTCGATCTGTGCTTAATGATATAAAAGTGGTGATTGTTCTTATTTTGCATAATTTAGTATTTTCAAAAGATTGGGACATAATTTTCTCAGTTTCTTCATCTAACGTTGGGCGTTATTAGACGAAATGATTTAAAAGTTGATAAACTTTGATTAAAGAAATTTTTTAATTCCGTGGAAATTTTTTGTTAGTAGAAAATTTGTGTTCCGACTATGTTTAAGAAGATTACAAGCTTTCTACAGTTTTTATATTTTCAAAATTCACGTTTCAGTGAATTACATATTATCTTTTATCAATCAAACTATTAGTTTTCAAGTGTTTGTTGAAGGTTGCAACAAAACATATTTCCCATCTCTGTTTAGATGCTTTGTTTCTTTATGAACTAAGTCCTTTGAAAGATGCCAATTTTTTTTAGAAAAGGAAAAGAAGTAAAACAAAAATAGCTTTATAAAGCTCCGCCTCTTAGATTACTTTTCAACTTCCTTTCGTTTATGGAAATTTCTCACTAACGTCTAAATAACCGGTCACAGGATTAACTTACCTTCTAGATGCCTGCTCAGTCAAAGCGAACGAGTTTATGTGATCCGAGTTCAAGTGCTTGTTCTGTTTTTTATTTTTTTAATCAATCACTATTTTTAAACCAATATTCTCTTCTACAGATTTCTGACCATTTATCTCTCGTAACTCTACACATATTATCAATTGTAGTACCGGTTAGTACATACTTTTTATCCCAACTTAAAATTTCTCGAGTGTCTTCCGGTGGATAATCACCAATTTTAGGTATTTTATCTTTATCAAATTTCCAACAGTTCTTTTTTAATAAGGCCTCTATATCTCTTACATTTGTAGGAGCATGGAAAATTTCCCAGTCACCTAACCTGTCAGCAATTTGTTTATTTACGCTTATCTCATCATCTAAAGACCAGTCCAGTTCACGAAAGATATAACAACATTCTCCATTACGTTCAATCAATACTGAATATTTTGATTGTGATTTTGGATCATAATACCACGGTTCAATAATATCTTTTGTTGGAGAAATAACAACTTCAAATGGAGTGATCCAAAATAGCTGATCATTTATTCTGTTAAAAATTATTTTCAATTTTTGATATAGTTCTTTTAACTTTGAACATTTAGTCAATGCACAAAGAGAATTAATTCTAATTTCTTCAATTAAATCAGTAACTATCTTTTGATCATAAATCATATTGTCAGTACACAGAACGTCTGTTTAACCGGTCGGGCGTGTCAAACGAAACAATTTAAAAGTTGATAATCTTTGTTCAAAAAAACTTTTAAAAAGCCTTGGAACTGCGGCCCGATCCGAGTTCAAACAATTGTTCTACCTTTATTTCAATAATCTTTCATTTATGACCGTAAGTAATTTTTTCATACTCGTTTGAAATACTTCTGTTTTGTATGATTTTGCAATACATTCATAAGTAGTGTCATGAAACCAAAATACATAATGATTTAAATCATCCCAATTTTTAGGTTCATACTGAATGTGCACACTATTAATTTTTTCGATATTCTTGATCCAAATAGAATTTATAATTATTTGAGCTGTATAACTATCTAAACCTTTCCCGTATAAAGGATGTCCTTCATGAACCTCATCATTCGGGGAGCCAAATTTAAAAGAGTAACATAATTCGAACTCAACTAAGGCTATTTGTTCAATGTTTTCTTCTGAAGAGTCACTAATATATGTGTTATCCCAATCCGGATCAACTTGCTGAAGATAAAAAGTTAATATTGTTTTATTTTCATTAGAAAAGACGAAAGGAAGAGGAGCTCCAGTATCCCACTGCAAAGGAAAATCTATTGGTATCGCGTATTCTTCATTTCGAAACTTTGCCAAATTTCTTTCACAACTCAATTGCTCGGAATATAGTTTACTATACTCTTCCATACTCTCTTTATCAAAGCACTTTTGAGATGATTTTAAAGAGTTATCAACTTTGGTTTTAGAAATCTCAAGAGCTTTAATTAAATCGTTTTCATTATTCATATTTTATTTTCTGATCGGGTAGGTCAGAAGCCTTACGGCTCCTTTCCCCCCTCAGAACCGTACGTGACAATTTCTCGTCATACGGCTCAAGCATTTCTAAGGCAAGCCTTGCAGGGCTGCCCGGTTGTTATTGTATTATGTCTTTCTGGCAAATCAAAGTGATTGCCATACATTGTCAATTGGCATTTTATGAGGACTATACGTTTTAATGTATCTGCGCTTCCAAAGATAACCCTTATATTGTGGGTC
>JAAELO010000386.1 GCA_024226555.1 Desulfobacterales bacterium
CAGTTATTAGCGACTCCTCCAGAATAGATATTCTGGAACCTAACTGCCTAATAACACATAATATATAAAAAGTGTTACTTAGAAGAGATTCCCTAAAAAACTTCATTTATGAGGCACAAATTTTTTTCAGAGACGAGGCGTATTTCCAATACGTTGAGGATCTGAAAAAAATTTTAACAAAGTAAATGGAGGAATTTTACGACACCATTCTGAACCTAAGCGAGTTCACGAACTCCCTCTTCCCAATATGCCTCTCCGTAGCTGATGAGGATCTCCTCATCTTTTTTTATAGTTCTTTTGGCTTTAAAAAAAATGATCCACTGACCGTCAATCAATGTATGCTCAACATCAACATTCGCATTATTGCTATGATTTACAAATCGCATCTCGTTACAAACAAATCTTCCATTTATCTCAAGATCAGGATAGTCATCATCAAGATAGTACCAGGTATAATCTGTTTCATAACCCTCATTATTCTCTTCATCATAGCTATCCGGGTCTGAAAGCTGAACAATACCCGCATATTCGCCAATAAAAGCATTTTTTCTAATTTTCATATCTGCAAACACCCCATAACCGATCTTTTCACTAACTTTTTTTATATATATTGGGGGCATTTCACTATTTAATATTTTATCCTCATACTCCTCTGTTATCTCATCAAAACATTCCTGATTTTCAACATAGTAATCAGAGTTGTATAATTCTTTCTTTAGAATTGGTCTCCATCTAACACTTGTTCTATCCTGATACTTAATATTGTTTTTTTCAAAAAACTTGCGAATCTCTTCTTTTGTTCTATATATTTCTTTACTCATTTATTATCCTCTGATTGCCTACAAGACATTAATTTTTGAATGGGTTTTCAAGTAACGTTGATACACTTTACAATTAAATCAATAAAATGTCCATAGTGGGACCTAATAACCGCCTATAAAACAAAAGGCTTTAGTTTTGTTTGTTTTGATCGAACTACAGTGGTTTTCGCTAATTAATTTGTAATGTTGTGAATGCTCCGCATTACACTGAGTTTCTTCCAAAAAAAACTGTAAACTTTATAAAATAAAAGCTTTTTATAAACGAACGGTTCGTTATTTTTTCTCATGCAGAGATTTTATAAAACTAAAAAGATTTTATAAAACTAAAAAGATTTTATAAAACTAAAAAGCTTTTATAATCTGAATTTCAATCAAAATTCTAATTATTAGAGGTTCCTGGTTTTGATTATTTCACCACATATGTGATATAGAACATACAATTTGAAAATTAACATGAGAGGATATTTTAAATGAAAAAAATATTATTTGTACTATTATTATCAGCTTTTATATTACCTGGTTGTCTCAAAATTAAAGCACTGAACTATTATAATAAAACATTTACCGAAAAAATAATTGATGTAATTGATGCGCAAACCTTTGTTACTGTTAATAGTCGCAAAAATAAAAACAAGATAATTCTTTATGGAATTGTTGCACCTAAGACTTATTCAGCTACAGGAAAAAACGCAAAAAAAATGATTTCTGAACTTATCAAAGGTAAGAAAATCAGATTCACTGTAAAAGGTATAGATGATAAAAATAAACTAATATCAATTGCCTGGCTTGAAGATGAAAAAAAATCTCTGAATGTTCTGCTTCTTGAAAAGGGATATGCGAAGGTTTATTCTGATAAATGCAAACTACCTGAATGTAAAGAATGGATTAAAGCTGAGCAAAAAGCCAGACAGCAAAAGTTAGGAATGTTTAAATAGATAATAGGGAACCTCTAATAATTTGAGGTTTAATTGAAATACAAGGTGCTGTTATCAGCACCTTTTTTTAAAACTCCCCTTTGTAAACCCATTTTCCCAAACCCGGTTGACATATTCCATTATATAGGCTAAATCCTTTATCATTAAATCATAGGAACCTCTAATAATTAGAATTTTGATTGAAACTCTTATAAAATCTTCAATTTTTATAAGATACAAAGCAAGAGAAAAAATTACGAACCGGTTCGTTTATAAAAAGCTTTTATTTTATAAAGTTCACAGTTCTTTTTTCGAGTGACGCAGTAATTCGGTCAAAAGGTAATTATTATAGATTCCAATATAAAGGGATATTGTAATGGACCATAAACTTGTAAAAATAATCGAATCGTTAAAACAAAACAAACTACCCAACCTTTCAAAAGAGGATGTTTTTGAACTTATTAAGAATAACAGTGAGGGGGATATTTTGTATCTTGCTGAAAAAATTGTTCAAAAAGTCAAAGGCGACAATATCTTTCTATGTTCAATTTTAAACGCCAAATCCGGTGTTTGCGAGGAAGATTGTGCTTTTTGTGCCCAATCCGGTCACCATGAAACCGGTGTTGAGGTTTACCCTCTTTTAAGTGAAAAAGCGATAATCGATAAAGCCCTTTCCATGCATGAAAAAGGAGCTACACATTTTTCTATTGTCACTAGTGGTTATGGACTTACGGATAGCGATATCGATAGAGTTTGCGCAGCTGTTATTAAAATCAAAGAGAAAACAGACCTTATAATATGTGGATCTTTAGGAATGTTAGGGGAAGAGAACGCTGTAAAACTTATTAAAAGTGGAATGGAAAGGTATCACCATAATCTTGAAACCGCAGCATCTCATTTTGATAAAATATGTACAACCCATTCCTATGAAGAGGATATCCAAACTGTTTTAACAGCTAAAAAAGCAGGTTTCAAAGTTTGTTCCGGTGGAATTTTTGGTCTTGGAGAAACTGTTGAACAAAGAATTGAATTTGCATTTACATTAAAAGAGCTAAATGTTGACACAGTTCCGGTTAATTTTCTTAGCCCTGTTAAAGGTACCAAACTTGAGAATCAAAAACCACTCGACCCTCTTGAAGCTCTTTTTTGCATCGCATTAATGAGAATTATAAATCCTGAAAAGAGTGTTACAATCTGTGGTGGAAGGGAATCTACTTTAAAAGACTTCCAATCATGGGTATTTAAAGCTGGCGCAGATGGTTTAATGATTGGAAATTACCTGACCACGCAAGGCAGAAACATTGATGATGATCTTGAAATGATCAGATTTTCTAAAAAAACTACCAAATAAACGATGAATATTGTATTAGAAAACAGTTTTTTAATTTTCTAAATATTGAGGGATTTTATGCTTGAGATCAGAGATGACTATGAATTGATGTTTAATAATATCATTAATAATTTGAGAGAATACCTGAGAAACAGTGGTTTAAAATCTCTTATAATAGGCCTTTCAGGAGGTATTGACTCTGCCCTGACTGCGGCTCTTGCATATGAAGCATTGAAAGAGATCGATGGAATAGAGTTAATAGGACGCAGCATACCGATAGAGACAAACAAAGATGATGAAATTTTGCGTGCTGAAAAAACAGGTTTGAATTTTTGTAACTCTTTTGAAGTTAAAGACCTGACCAATGCATATATAAATCTTCAAAATGATCTTGTCTCTGAAATTAGAAAAAATGATGAGTCCAAAGATGAAAAAATCAGATCAGGGAACATAAAAGCCCGGATAAGAATGACATATCTGTTTGATTTAGCACATTTACACAAAGGAATGGTTCTTTCTACCGATAATCATACCGAGTTACTTTTAGGCTTTTGGACACTCCATGGAGATGTGGGTAATTATGGAATGATCCAGTACCTTTGGAAGACCGAAGTTTATGGACTTGCTAAATTGCTTGCAGATAAATACAGAAAAAATGGAGAACCTGATAAGGCTGAGAGTCTTGAACTTAGTATAGAAGCTGTGCCAACAGATGGCCTTGGAATAACAAACAGTGACTTTGATCAGATCGGAGTGAAAAGTTACCATGAAGCCGACCTATTACTTATTGACTATCTTAAAGAAAATAAAGATAATGAAAACCATCCGGTTATTGAAAGATATAAACAGTCACATCATAAAAGGGTTGACCCACAGAATATACCAAGAAAAAGTATTCTGAAGAGTCCATAACCGTATTATTTTTCCAACGTTTGCATGAGGGACTGTCTATTTTTATGAAACTAAAAAGTTTTAGGGATTAGAATGAAGTTTTCAGTTAAGTATGCATTAATTATCTGTTTTTTAGTTGTTATCTGGGGAACTCAGATAATTATAACAAGTACCTCCTACTTAACTTCCCAAAAGGTCCTTCTGCGCCATTCCAAAGACATCATGGAAAACATTACAGGGTTTGCAATGGAGCAATCCCATAATCACCTTGCACTTGCAGAGGGCGCAACACACTTAACAAAGAGATTATTGACATCAAATGTTGTAAAAGGTTCCCGCGAAAATCTGGAAATTCTGGAACAATATTTTTTTAACCAACTCCTCATATACCCGCATTTTGCAGGAATTTACCTTGGAACAAAAGAGGGTGATTTTTTCTATGTTTCAAGAAATGAAACGCATTCTAAAGGTGGTTTCAGAACAAAAAATATTATAAGATCAGGCGACAAATTTGAGAATACATATATATGGCGTGATAAAGATCAAAAAATAGTATTAAAAGAGGATAAACCTGAAGATACGTACGATCCAAGAACCAGGCCCTGGTTTAATAAAGCCCTTGATAAAAGACGAATTGTATGGACAGACCCTTATATTTTCTACACGTCCCAAAGACCCGGAATAACTATTGCCGGTCTTACTTTCAACAGAAACAGGACTATTAAAGGGGTTGTTGGTGTTGATATTGATATTGCACAACTTTCCACATTTATAGCAAAATTGAAAGTTGGTAAAAATGGAAAAGCTTTCATAATTAACAATAATGGAGATGTAGTTGCTTTTCCGGACCCTGAAAAGATTAAAATCCGAAAAAAAGATTCATTAAGGCTCGCCAATATTAATGAAATTAATGATGAGATCAGTAAGAAAGCTTTTAATTCTGTTAACTGGAAAAAGGATTATACAGACAGATATATTTTAAAAAAATCACGCTTCGGAAAATTTGAACATAAAGGCAAAGATTATAATGTAATGTTCACACCTTTCCAATCCCAGTGGCCCTGGATTATAGGGGTATACCTTCCGGAAGACGATTATTTAGGCGAGATCAAAGATAACAGGTTAGTCAATATACTTATAGCCATACTTCTTTCAATCCTTGCGACTGTTTTTGCATTGAAGTTAACAAAAGAAATAGATCGACCACTAACGAACCTTGAAAGAGAAGCTGAAGCAGTTCAAAGGCACGATCTGTTAACTGATTTTGATACAAATTCTGTCTTCAAAGAGATTCAGGCTACAGCAGATTCTTTCACAGCCATGCGTAAATCTTTATATACCCATGAAGTTGAAAAAAGCAAACTTGAACAACAGCTGAGAAGTGTTCAAAAATTAGAAGCAATTGGAACACTGGCCGGTGGTATTGCACATGATTTTAATAATATTCTGTCTGTTATACTTGGCCATGCAGAAATTATACAGTGCGATATTGAAAGAGATGATCCATCCGCTGAAAGTATAAATGAAATTTTAAAATCAAGTCAGCGCGCAAGAAATTTAATTAAACAGATCCTTACTTTCAGCCGTAAAAATGAACAGGAATTACTACCTGTTAATGCAGCCAAAATTGTTAATGATGCTTTAAGTCTAATAAGAAGTACAATTCCATCAACTGTTCTTATTAAAGAGAAAATTGATAAAACAACAGGTACAGTATTGGCAGATCCAACTCAAATCTATCAAATTGTACTGAATCTTTGTACAAATTCAAACCACGCCATGACAGATAAAAATGATGGCATTCTCGAGGTTATTGTAAACAGAGTGGATATTTCAAAAGAGGTTGCAAGGGTTAATTCTGAACTTAGTGAAGGACCTTACCTTAAACTCTCTGTAATAGATAATGGATCTGGTATGGATAAGGATATGATAGAAAGAATTTTTGAACCATATTTTACAACCAAAAGCATGGAGATAGGAACCGGACTTGGACTTGCTATTGTTCACGGAATAGTAAAAAGCCATGGTGGTTTTATTACAGTAGAAAGTGAATTAAACAGAGGAACAGTATTTGAAGTTCTTCTGCCAATAATCGAAGGTGAAGCATTGTATCTGGAAAAAGAAAGAGCAGAGTTAATCGAGGGTAGTGAACATATATTCCTTGTTGATGATGACAAAGCCCTCATAGATGTCAGTAGAAAAATGCTTCAAAAACTGGGATATCAGGTAACATCTAATCGCAAACCTGAAGAAGCTCTTGAAATTTTCAGAGAAAATCCGGATGCATATGATGCTGTGATCCTAAACCTGACAATGCCCGTTATGAAAGGAGATATCCTGGCAGAAAATATATCTGGAAAAAATCCTGCGATCCCCATCGTACTGTGTACCGGTAAAAATGAGAACTTAGATCTTGATGGAATGAAACAATCAGGAATTAAAGAAATTCTCTACAAACCAATCACCTTGTCTGAACTGTCATCAATGATCAGAAAAGTACTTTCATAAAACAACAAGCTACGTTGTAAAATTCCTCCATTTACTGTTAAAAGCAAAAGCATTTTTCTTTCGAGTTTTTTTTAGATCCTCAACACATATCGGTTAGAAGAGTACTTTCTTAACAGTCAAATTCCTTTACAATTTAGACAGACTAACAGAGGCTATCTCAGAAAAATATCCACGCAAGCTAACAAGGTTTTTTTATTGGGATTCCAAACTCAAGCCCATAAACTGACAGGTTAGAGATGCAAAGGGAGACCTTTTACGATTGAGGCATTGAATGGAAAGCGATCAGAACAAACAGGTGCATTAGTAAAACCGGATGAGTTTTCAACTAGTCCAGATGAATTAACAAAAAATAATTATTATTACTAAAGGGAACCTCTAATAACAGATCTTTTGGCGAAATCCTTTGTTATTTCCAAAAAAAACTGTAATAAAATCGGCTCGTTATTTTTGGAAATGCCTTGTATTTCATCCAAAATTCTAATTATTAGAGGTTCCCTAAATATAAAGTTGTAGGCGTAACCCTCTGAAAACTTCATTACAGTATCTAAAACTTTTCATGCAGGACCAATTTATAATAAAGGAATTCATGTTGAAAGTGCAGAACTTCAAATTGCAGAAGGTTATGAAACCATTTATGCTTACGCTGACTTAACAATGACCTGTATAGATTTTTCAAAAACAGCTGTAGACATTATCATTGGTCAGAAAGGTCATCGTTTTCACAGTAGTGGAAACTGGGTATACCCAATGAAAATCTGCAATACAAAAAAAATAACGAGTGTGATGTTCAGATCTTTTCCTTAATCTAATAATTATAAAAAATATTATTAAGTAAAGGGAGTATAAATGTTTGGATTTGATCTGTTTGGAAAAGCTGTAAAAAGTGTATTTGACGGAGTTAACAGTGTTGTTCAAACCTTCACAGGTAGTAAGAAGGAGAGGGACAAATACAGCCATCAGGAATATGTAAATACTCATAAAAGCTTTAGTTCTGAATTCCACAACAGAAACAATAAAAATCTCTGGGATTCTTTCTGGGATGGTTTAAACAGAATGCCACGACCGCTTTTTGTGGTATTAATTGTAGCTTATTTTATCCTTTCATATATAAATCCTGAAGAGTTTCAGGTTCTTAATATTGGATTATCAACTATTCCTGAAAAGATGTGGTACGTACTTTCTGCAATAATCGGGTTTTATTTCTGCGCCCGCGAACTCCATAAAATCAGAAAAAATAAAGGCATGTCTATTGACCCTGTTGAATTCAATAAGATGCAGGAACAAATCTATCTTCTAAGAAAACAGAAACAGGATGAAAAAGATCTTAAAGAGTTCAGAAATGATTCTGACGATTTCATTAATAACATTGACAATCCTTCTATTGATGAGTGGATTAAGAAGAAAGAGGAGACTAATTCGTGAATTTAGAAATCTTTAAAAATCAAAACTGGGAAATCAGAGTTTTGGATAAAGCAGGAGAATTCTGGTTTGTAGCTTCTGATGTCGCTAAAATATTGGGTTACGCGAGAACAGGAAGTGCAATAGATTGTCATTGCAAAAGGCAACGCACTGCCTCGAAGCAGAATGGTGGTTTCATGTCTATTATTCCTGAATCTGATATTTACAGACTGATTGCAAGGTCAAAACTTCCTTCTGCAGAAAAATTTGAGAGCTGGGTAATGGAAGAAATCCTACCCTCGATTCGGAAACATGGTTTATGCGCAACACCTCAAAAAATAAAAGAGTTAGTTGAAAATCCAGACTTGATTATTGAAATAGCTCAGAAGTTAAAAACAGAGCTAAAAGAGAAAGAGATGCTAAAGCAACTCTTTGAAATTGAACAACCACGTATTCAGTTTGCCAAAACTATTGAAGGTTCAGACAGCAATATCTCCATGGGGCAAATGGCAAAACTCAACGGCAAAATTGGCAGAAACAAGCTATTCAGTAAGCTCAGAGAGGTAAAAATATTGATGAATAACAACATTCCATATCAGAACTATCTTGACAGAGGATACTTTAAGTTGTCTGAGGTCATTATTACCAGAACAAAAGGGGATGTTTTGCAACCAGTAACTCTTGTAACCGGCAAAGGTCAGTTATGGCTCAATAATAAAATTGATCAATGGGTACTAAACAACTAATTCTAATAGAAAAAAGCATCTTAATTGATAGGAAAGGAAATACCTACGATGATAAGAATGCTCCTTTTCCGGAAATACAGATTGCTAAGTATACTCTGGATGGTAATAAATCCGGACATAAAAAAGCTAAGCAAATTATTTCATTCGTACTTGGTTCTAAGGTTATGGATATAAAAAGAGGTCGAGTATGATTGGTAAAATAATTCACAGAATAGGGCTCTTATTTGCAGCAATGGTAATGGTTGCAACATTTATAATAACCGGATTAATAAACGCTTTCGTACGGATAATTGAGAAATGGGAAAAGTAATATTACAAGACGTTGAAATGTGGAACTCTACCTGTCTTCTGTACGCTCTTAACAGAATAGGAATGGGTTACATGTATCCAATAGAATATGAAGATCTGTTTAAGTCAGAAGATTTTCAGGTCATGAAGTTTCAGAAAGATAAATTAAAAACTGGTGACTTAATAGTATGGAGCTCTGAATTAGAAAAACAGTTTATGCCCAACTCTGTTATTAATAATGAAATAATCAGCAATAAAATAACTCGTTGGGTTCATTACGCAGTCTATGAGGGTAAAGGTTATGTAACTGATTGCTTTAGAACAGAAGAAGGTTCTTACCCGGCAATTAAGAAATATACTCTAAATGACAGGAACAGAGCTACTTTCATATTGAGGAGAAACGCTTAAATGCAAATCAGGGTATTTCTCTTTGGTTCTTTTTTCTCTATGTTCCTTTTCCCGCACATGTACTTTTATAAGTAGAGAAATGAAGTAACCAATGTATACAGGAATGTTTTTTATAGCTATATCAACTTTAAAACATATCATTATGATAAAAACGTCTTGCAAATTTTGGTTGTTTAGATAGGGAAAATGCAACTGATTCAACCTGATTTAGAAGTAAGTAGTAAATTAGCTAAATATCTAAATCATTATAAAACGGGTTTTAAACTCGCTTTATAATTTTTTCCATATAAGAATTCCACTATATTTGTCTGTAATTACTTTTCATTATGTAATGATTTCTTTTCATGATGAACCATCATAAACAATCTTAAAACACACCATCCAGAGATATAATCCATATAAACAATTGCTTACATATTTATCCTAAATATGGCACGTCGGTTGCAACAACTCTGAATAAGAAATTGATAACTTATAAAAAGAATTTAAATTTTCTAACATATAAAAGGATAGGAAAAAACGATGAACATATTCAAAAAAACAGCAATAGCATTGACTGGAATGGCAGTAATTTTTTTTGGTGTTAATTCAGCATCGGCAGAATCATTAAAAGAACTTGAGGCAAAATGGGGAACTCCACACAGCGTTAAAGTAATGGCAGATGGTGTTGAAAGAAGAATTTACGGAGAAAAAGATGTTGAGATTGGTTACTTTTACTTCATGGTAAAAAATGGACAGGTTGTTGATAGCGGAACAACTCAAACTATAGATAAAGTCGTAAAAACAACAAATACTCACAAGCTAAGCGGTTTGATGTCATCTTACTTTAAAACAAACAAAACCAAAGTTGCTGATCTTACAGCAAAGTATGGTGAGCCCGTAAACAAGAGTACATATGATAATGGTATGGAAAGACTTGTATATGGACCTGCTGATGCAGAAGCTGGATATAACGTATTTGTTGTTATGAATGGAACTGTTATTGACCAGGGAAGAACTAATATTCTTGTGGAAGATGCAAAGGAAGTTGATGGACCATACGTAAGTCCATTCATGGCTAACTGGTACAAAAACCACCCAAAAAACCTTGCTTTCCTAAACAAAAAATATGGAAAAGCAGTAAGTGTTAAAGAGTACAAAAACGGATTGAAAAAAATGGTTTTCGGTTCAAAAGATTCAGAAACTGGCTACAACTTCTTCATCATTAAGAATGAACAGGTTATAGACAGAGGATTCCAAAATTCACAGTCATAAGATAGATAAGTTACTTTGTTCAACCTGATCTTATGAAATTACATTAAACGCCATATCACCCTTCAAGAAGATATGGCGTTTTTCTGTTTATTCAAAATAACTCCTCTAAAAACTAGTAGCTTTACTAATTGCAATTTCAGTTGAGAACTCTTTTTCCTTATCTGAAAAATCCCTTTTGTCGTTTACTCCTTCCAGAGTATGGACTAAAGCTTTAACAATTCCATTCATCTCCACAGCCTGTGCACTCATCTCCTCAGCAGCACTTGCTGATTCTTCAGAAATAGCAGCAGTATTTTGAACTACCTGATCCATTGCAGCGACAGCTCGGTTGATTTGGTCTATGCCATCAGCCTGCTCCTTTGAAGCAGTGGAAATTTCTTCAATCAATGTTCCGGCTTTTCCGCTTGAATCTGTTACCTCTGTAAAGGCCTGATTTGCAGTATTCACTATATCTGTTCCTGTTGATATTTTCTCAACAGTACCCTCAATAAGTGAAGTAGTACTATTTGCAGCTTCTGCAGCACGTAGAGCGAGATTTCTAACCTCATCGGCAACCACAGCAAAACCAGCCCCAACGTCACCAGCCCTCGCTGCTTCGACTGCTGCATTTAGAGCTAAAAGATTTGTCTGAAAAGCAATTTCATCTATAGTTTTTATAATTTGGAATGTTTCTTCACTTGCTCTTGATATTTCATCCATTGAATCCACTAATTGACCCATTGCATCATTAGCTTTCACAACAATTTGTCTCGTTCCTTTCATGATATCATTTGCACTGGCTGCATTTTCAGCATTCAATTTTGTCATAGCAGACATCTCTTCAATTGATGCGGAGGATTCTTCAAGGGAAGCAGCCTGGCTTGAGGAACCATCTGCAAGTGATTGGCTGGAGGAAGCAATTGAGCCTGATCCTTCTGAAACCTGACTTGCCGCGTTGTTTAAATTATTCACTATGTCATATAATCTCCTGGTTATTTTTAGAATTATTAAAAATGAGATCAATATTGATATAATAGATATTAAAACACCGATAACCTGCATCATTATCAATAATTTGATTTTGTTTTCTGATTGTTTTTGCATCATTCCAACTGCTTTGTCCATAGCTTTAAGTAAAGGAACATTATTTTTTAGAATCCAGTCCATTTTTACTTTAGTTGCATTTGGTTTATCTAAAACGGTGTTCATCTGCCCGTAAAATGCATCCCACATTACCCTGACTTTTTTAAGTTGTGTATATGCAGGTTCTTCAGCGCGAGGGCAAAATCTGTTTTTATTATCTGAAGGATTTAAAGTTAAAGGGGCATTGCCTGATTCTGTAAGAGCCAATAGAGTCTTGTCAAAAACTCTCATCGTATTTTTAACAGAAGCTGAAAGTTCTTTACTTTCCTCTCCTTTTTTTCCATTCATCTGGTAAACCAGAATCTCTTTAGTCATCTTTTGAGATAGCATCCTTTGTCTTCCAGCAAGGTTGATCACAAGTCCATCATCCTTTTGCATTCCTGTAATCCATAAGGTTCCGACAAACATTCCTGCAACAATTGCAGATAATACGATTACAGGAGCAAGAAGCTTTAATTTCATGTTCATAGAGTACCTCCAAAAATAAATTTTTATTGGCCATGAATTTGTATTTCAGAATGAACGGTTTGAAAAGAGATCAGTTTCAATAGAGAATAGCCACGATTTTGCCGTAAAATGTTTTATAAGGCTGGTAATGATTTTTCTAATTTTCTTTATTGTGTAGTTTAATTTAAGGATATTATATAAAAAAATGAAATATGATTTATTAAACAATATCATAGGGTTATTAAAAGCTCAAGGGGTTTATTTACACCTGAGGTAAAATATACTGGGTATTTCAAATATTTTTCATGTACTCTTCCCATTCAATGGGCAACATCTGTTTTTTCTTATTGTTGCAGTCTTTGCAGGATGTTACAAGGTTTCCCTTTGTGGATTTACCACCTCTAACAACGGGGACAAGATGGTCCATGGTGAGTTCTTTTGGTGGGATGTTTGAACTACAGTAGTGACAAAGACCTTTATCGCATTTTCTTTTCCACCACTGACTGTTTCTTAGTTCTCTTGCTTTACTTCTTTGTTTCTTTATCTCTCGCTCGTCAATATCAAAATAAAAAGGGTCCATTTTAATATCCAAAATTCCTTAGAGCCCTTGTATCGTTACTCCAGTTTTTCTGAACCCGTACAAAAAGCTTTAGAAGAACTTTGGACTGGACAAGCTCTTCTATTTCATGCCTTGCATCGGTTCCAATTCTTTTGAGTTTTTCGCCGCCCTTTCCAATTACTATTCCCTTTTGGGAATCTCTTTCAACATGAATACTGGCATGGATTGTTACGAGTTTTTTCTTCTTCTCAAAAGAATCTATTGTAACTGCAATAGAATATGGTATCTCCTGTCCTGTTTGTCTGAAAACTTTTTCTCTTATCAGCTCTGCAACGATGAATTTTGTTGGAAGATCCGTCAAGGTATCTTCCGGAAACAGTGGAGGTCCTTCTGGTAACATATCCTCAAGAATATTTAAAAGCTGATCAACCTGAGTTCCGTGTTTTGCCGAAACCGGTATAACAAATTTGAACTCATATGCACTTGACCATCTTTCGATAATTTCAAGTAATTCATGTTTTTTTATCAGATCTATTTTGTTTAGAGCAAGCACAACAGGTTTTTTCTGATTTTTTAACTTGTTAATGATTATTTTTTCAGAATCGGGATCTGGTGTGGAGACATCTATCAGAAGAAGAATAACATCCACATCTCCAAATGATGATATTGCAGCATCAACCATCATAACATTGAGAGGCGAATTAGCTCTATGAACTCCAGGAGTATCGATGAAAACCTGTTGAGATGTTTCTTTATGCACAACTCCCAGGATTCTGTTTCTTGTTGTCTGGGGCTTCTTTGAAGTGATGGATATTTTCTGCCCAAGCATTTTGTTTAATAGTGTAGATTTACCGGCATTTGGTGCTCCGGCAATCGATATAAAGCCTGATCTGAATTGTTGTTCTGTCATTTTTACTTTCCCTCTTTGATTGTATCAAGTGCAAGGTAGTGCTCAATTTTATTCCAGAGCACATCTTTACCAAGTCTTGATTTTGATGAGAATAGCGTTAACTCCTTTTTATCAACCTCAAGGGTTTTCGCTATCTTTTTGTACTGCTTTTCTCTTTGCTGATTTGAAAATTTATCAGCCTTGGTTAAAACAATCAGATATGGGATCATGTTTTGATCAAGCCAGTTAATTATATCAAACTCTTCTTTACCAGGAGTTCTTCTGACATCAAGCAGAAGAATAACACATCTTAAAGTTTCTCTTTTTGTGATGTAGGTTTCGATCATCTGTCCCCAGTCTTTCTTTACTTTCTTAGGTACTTTGGCATATCCATAACCGGGGAGATCTACAAAAGTGAACTCTTTATTTATATCAAAAAAATTAATCAACTGAGTTCTTCCAGGTGTGGAACTTGTTTTAACAAGTTTCTTTCTGTTAAGCAGTGTATTAATCAGTGAAGATTTTCCAACATTAGATCTTCCTGCAAAAGCAACTTCAGGAAGAGATGCTTTCGGATAGTGTTCAGGATTAACTGCACTTGTTACGAATTCAGATGATTTTAATATCATTATTTATACAACCTTATTTAACGGATATTCAATAATTCCTTCAGCTCCACCATTAAGCAGCTTTGGAATGAGATCTCTAACTGAATCTATATCAATAACAACTTCAACTGAAAACCAGGTTGAATTGTAAAGATGTGCAACAGTTGGGTGATTTAAACTTGGAAGAATGGAAACAACCTCTTCAATCTTAGACTCAGGCACATTCATCTTAAGGCCAACCAGTTTTGCTCCTAAAAGTGCTCCTTTAAGAAGCATTGCCATTTGTTCTATTTTCTCACGTTTCTGAGGATCTTCCCATGCTTTTTTATTTGCAATAAGCTGAGTATTTGTAAGCATCAGTTCATGAATAACTCTAAGACCGTGAGCTTTAATTGTGCTTTCTGTTTCTGTGATTTCAACAATAGCATCAGCTAAACCAGATACAACCTTTGCTTCTGTTGCACCCCATGAGAATTCAACATTTACGTTAATTCCAAGCTCTTTGAAGTATCTCTTTGTGAAACCAACAAGCTCAGTTGAAACCTTCTTTCCTTCAAGATCTTCAAGTTTTTTAACCGGAGAATCTGAAGCAACAGCAAGAACCCATCTTGCTGGTCTTGCGCTTACTTTTGAGTATACAAGATCAGCAACAACATGCACATCTGACTGATGCTCAGCGATCCAGTCTTTACCAGTTAGACCAACATCAAGGGTTCCCTCTTCAATGTTTAAGGACATCTCCTGTGCGCGGCAAAGAGCACAATCAATAGTAGGGTCATTAATATCCGGAAAATAGCTTCTTCCGTTCACATTAATCTCCCAACCTGATCTTTTAAATAATGCTATTGTTGAGTTCTGTAAACTTCCTTTTGGGATACCTAATTTTAATTTATCACTCATTTTTTGTAAACCTCATCCGGATTAAAAACAGGTTCCCCTGTTACAATTATTTCGTTATTCTCAATTTTCTGATAAAAACAGCTAATATGACCTGTGTGACATGCAGCTTTACCAATCTGGTCAACTTTCAGTAAGACTGTGTCATTATCACAATCGATCCTAACTTCCTTTACTATTTGGGTATTGCCGCTCGTTTCACCCTTAATCCATAATTTATTTCTGGATCTGCTATAGTATGTAGCTTTGCCTGAAGATAGCGTTAATTCAAAAGCCTCTTTGTTCATGTATGCCAACATCAAAACATCGCCAGTCTCTTCATCCTGAACAATTACAGGCAACAATCCGTTACTGTTAAACTTTAGGTCAATCATCTTTTTTTACCTTAAAATTTGTTAATATTTCAATCACTTGAAAGAATCAGATTAAATAACTCAAATCATGATAATTCTCAAGTGTTTTTAGAAAAAAGATTATCGGATATTTCTAAACACCTTTAAATTAAGGGAATCTCTAATAATTAGATTTTTTGATGAAATACAAGGCTGAGAAAAAAACAATGGGTTGATTTTACCACAGTTGTTTTTTTTGAAAAAGCAGTATTTCGCAAAAAGATCAGTTATTAGAGATTCCCTTAAAGGATTAAAAGATAATGGGTTATGTACATTTTATTATCTTTAACCCAAACTTTAGTTTAAATACTGTAATGGATATTACAAATTTTAGGTGCTTGACCTCAAAACTTAAATTCATTAATATGAAAATGAAATAAAAAGATATAATAAACTCTGAGTTGAAAGTTCATAATTTAACATTTGCAACATTAGACAAAAAATAATTTCTTAACTGAATTAGATATTGGGAACCTAATAATTAGATTTTTTGATGAAAAACAAGGCATAACAAAAAACAACAGGTTGATTCGTTTATAAAAAAGGTTTTATTTTATAAAGTTACAGTTTTATTATTGTTATATCTGTGTTTCGCAAAAGGATCAGTTATTTAGAGACTCCCTTAAGAAGTACGATCAAAAGTCAGTTCCCTATTAACATTTTCCGGGATTTTATAAAAAATGAAAAAAACATTAATCTCATTAATGATTATATTTGTAACACTTTTAATACCATATTCTCTAACTGCAAAAGACATATTAACAATTAATCATTCATATTTTGAACCATATGTCTGGGCTGAAGCAGATGAAATTTCACAAGGTATTTATGTGGATATCATTAAGGAGGTTATAGAAAAAAATATGGGTATTCAGGTCAGGTTTCAGAACTATCCATGGATTCGAGCACAAAACAATGTGCAGTTTGGTGTTGATGATGGATTTATTACTGTACCAACAGAAAAGAGATTATTATACACAAACACCCATAAAATACCGATTATTAATGAGTATATTGGAGTTTTTACTACCAATAATAATCCAATTATCAAAAAATTATTAAATGCAAAAACAGTTAAAGAACTAAAACCATACAGAATAGTATCCTATCTTGGAAATGGGTGGGCCAGGAAAAACCTTACTGAGCATAATGTTGATTATACAGCTACTGATTTCAAAGTAGCACTAAAAAAACTATCCACTGGAAGGGGAGACCTTTTTGTTGGTTCAAAATTAGCAACACTTTACATTATGAAAGTGATGAATATTAAAAACCTTAAACTGGTATGTGAGTTACAGGGAAGACTCCCCATGCATCTATGCATAGGCAATAAATCAAAGTTCAGATATATTCTGAAAAATCTTGATCAAAATATAAATGCCATTGAAAAAAACGGAAGAAAAAGTATGATACTAAAAAAATATCGTTAGGGAACCTCTAATAATTGGAATTTTGATTGAAATACAAGACATGAGAAAAAATAACGAGCTGATTTTACTACAGTTCTTTTTTAGAAATAATGCAGTAGTTCGATTAAAAGACGGTTATTAGAGATTCCCTTTAAAACTTAAAAGAAGGTTTAAATTATGAAATTTCAAATCTTTTTATTACTATCCTTTTTACTATTTGATGTATCTTATGCCGATAATGTTTGGTATTCATTTCGGAATAAAAAAAATGAACTGATTGGTTTTAAAGACTCAAAAAACAAGGTTAAAATTAAACCTAAATTTATTTTCACACCTGCAAAAGAGTTCCACAATATTATAGCTGTAATCGAAGATACCGGAAATAACAAATTTAAGAGTTATTTCCTCTTGAAGAATGGTATTAAAGTTGGTTTAAATAGCCATTATATCTGGGATAATTCACCGGATTGTGAAAGTGATGGAACAATTAGATTCAGAAATAAAAAGAAGGGAGTTGGATTCTTTGATAGAAAAGGGAAAGTTTTGATTCCTGCTATATACAGCGATGCCACTCCTTTTAGAAACGGAATGGCAATCGTTCTTAAAAATGCAAAAAAAATGTGTTTTAATGGAAAACCCTACTCTTTAAAAAACAGGTGTGAACATTGGAAATGGGAAGGTGGGAAAACATATCTCATTGACAAACAAAACAAAATTCTTGTTGAGAACTTCTGGTATGTAACAGATCTTAACTGGTTATCCGTAAAAATATCTGACAAGTTGATGAAAGACAGAATATGGGACTCATTTTTGGGAACTGATGGGAAGTACTATTCATTTATCAATTATGAAAAAGAGTTTAATATCTGGATTGAATCTTTTCTTAAATCAACTGATATTAAATCACTAAACGACAGAAGTATTAGTGAACTTTCCGTATGGTCAAAGAAAAATTCTGAATGGTTATATCTCAAAACCGAGCCTTTTCTAAAGAAGCATAATAGTTTAATAATTCAAAATTTAGACCTTTTTAAAAAAGGCAAATATCAGATATTAAAAGATAGCTTGAATCCATACATCTTAGATTTAAAGCATTATTCAAAACACTTTGATTCCTGTGGAAATTCCCTGAACTGGAAATTCCCTGTCTATACGGTTCTTTTTCAAAATGAGTACAAAAACAGTTTTGATTTTTTAAGAACAGATAAAGGATATAAGTTAATTAGTTTAAACTTAGAAGGTATAAAATATTAAAAATGGAACAGAATTAATGTGCCATAATAATACTAGGGAATCTCTAATAACTGCCTTTTGATCGAACTACAGCGTTATTTCAAAAAAAGAACTGTTGTAAAATCGATTCGTTATTTTTTCTCACGCCTTGTATTTCAATCAAAATTCTAATTATTAGAGGTTCCCACTATTAATTATAAAAATAGTGTAGTATTATTAGAGATTCCCTTAAAATGGAAAGAAACCTGATATATTTTAAGAACTTTAAAAGCTATATTTCATTCTACTAAAAAGTCTGTCCTGATTTTTAAAATAAAAAAGTATTGAATCACTGTCATCTGCACCGTAGAAAATCACACCAACTTCAAAATTCAAATTATCAATGATATCATAATTTGTACTAAATCTTGCAACATAGCCTTTGCCTCGTTTAAAATAGGAACAAAAAAAATCCAGTTCCATTGTTTCATTTAAAAGTTTATAAGTAGACTGTAAATAAGCCCTGCTGTCATTTCTGTCAGTTGCAAGATAATTTTCATAGTCATATGTGTGAATATTTTCTAATTCTATAGTTATTCTTAAATCATTGATGCCTGTATATTCAACACCACAAAGTGCCGCGAATTGATCTTTAGATTTAAATGTTTCAAGTTCTGATGCATTCATTCCATATGTTATGTTATTTATGAAGTCATTTCTCATAATTATTTTATCATCAATATATGCTAATTCAAATTTATATAAAATGGAATCAACTGCTTTCTTTCCTGTAATTCCATATGTTTTGTATTTATGATACTCTGGAGTAAAAGCAAGTAAACTTAATGATGGGCCGGTAAATTCAATGTTTGTTGCTTTTAAAACCGGCAAATCATCATATGTTTCTCCAAGATATAAAGACAGATCTCCACCATTGAATAGCCTTGTGACCCTAAGACCAAAACCAATATTTTTAACATTAGTTGCAGGCTTGTCTTCATCAGCAATATTAATAACTGGTGATCTTAAAGAACTGTAATAATCAAAATCTGAGCCATATCCTCCAATACTACTATCAGGACTTTCGTGAATTGTGACCAATTCAGTTGAGATATTTTCTGATTCATAAGTTAGCCTTACTGATGTTGTTGGAAGTCTTGCCTCTTCAAGATTTGTTAATCCAGGTTGTAGTAAATCTCTTGGATTAATAATATCTGTTATTCTTGTATAATCCGATTCTCCCCAGGTTATAACCTGTCTTCCTATTTTTAGACTAAATTGTTCATATATGTTCCAGTCAATATATAGTTCACGAAGAGAACTTTCTGTTTCATAATCATCAAGTGTTGATTTATTATATTTTTCTCTTCCCTCTATTTCATATGTAAAATCGTAAAAGCTATTAGCTGATATTTTAAATTTCATATCTGGAGTAATTTTATAACTACTTTCCAAATTAAGTATAGATTTAACTTTTGCGAGTTCTCTATCATCTCTTTTAAATCCATTCTCAAACTCCTGCTTAATAAAACCTCCTATATAAAAATCTGAAGATACAAACCTTTCCCCCTCTTTTTCAATTTCATCCATATTTACTTCTGGAAAATCTTCAAATTCCTCTTTATCAGACTCATCTCCAAAAGATTCATCTGCATAACAGAGATTAGATAAAGTAAAAGATAAAGGGTTTCCAAATATAAGAACAGATACAACAAATACGTTTATCATAGATACAAGATGCCTTTTTAACATTCTAAAGACCTCTTTCCATTTTTCCTGTGGTAAAAACAGAATTGCTTATTTTCGAATTATAAACAATATTACTTATTTTCAAATAGGATGAATGAAGAACTTTTCCTTTTTTGGTTGTAATCATTGAAAGCTTTGTGGATGTCCATATGTTATTAATCTTCTTAATTTTATCGGCTTTGAAATACTTGATTTTTCTTCCTTTTTTAACCCAGTATTTACCTTTTACAAGCATGAAATTATCTTTTCTAATCCACAAGTTTGTTTTAATATATCCTGTCTCGTTTATTACTTTGGTTTTTTTATCTTTTATAGGTTTCCCTTCAATTACCCACGTGTCAAAGCCATTGATCATTTTGCTTTTTTTCTTAAATTTGTATTTCCAGTCTTCTATTTCCATTCCGTTTATATCTGAGTATGTAAAATCACTTCCCATAAACGAACCTGATTTATCAGAAGAAGCAATTCTCTTTATCTTTTTCAGGGCAGGGAGATATAGCCATGAGTCATCTTCTTTATCTTCATCATCCCAATCAAAAGACATATATGTTGTATTTCTTACATCAGCTGGACTTAGGAAAAATATTAAACCTTTTGTATCCTTACCATAATCTTTTCTTATATTTTTTATTTTCCTAATACGTTTATTTTTATGTTTATCCATTAAAACCATCAAAGTATCTGATGTTGCTGTATCACCATCATTAAGATCATCCATACCTTTAACAATATCATAAGCAGTAAGGTTTTCCTGATTTGAAAAAGCATTTTGTGATAAAAGAAGTAAAAGTATAAAAGATAGAGTTACTGTTATTATATTTTTCATTTTCATAATCTCCACGTTTTAATTTATATTTTGTAAAGATAGTTTTTTTTCACTGTAAATACAGATCTCTTTACTATGAATTTCTTTAAAACTTAAAATTGCAGGTATAAGGGCCATTGTGCATAAAGAGCTGATAAGCATGGTAAGACAAATCATCCACCCCATTATTATCAAGGGAGTAAGAACTGAAAACATAAGAGCACAAAATCCTAAGGCTACAGTAATTGCATTAGAAACTATAGCTTTTCCACTATGCTTTGCTGTGTCTTCAATTGCCTCGATAAAATCCATCCCTTCTTTTTTGTTATTTCTATATCTGCTAATGTAGTGAATCCCGTAATCGACGCCAATGCCTATCACAACACTACTTATAACTGCTGTTCCAATATCAAGAGGGATATTAAAAAAACCCATTATTCCAAAATTAACTGAAATTGTTACAACAAGAGGAATTAGGGCAATAAATGAGAAGTAAATGGATCTAAATGTAATTAAAAGCATGATTAGAACTATTACAACTGATATGATCAAACTCAAAACCTGCCCTGAAACTATTTCTTCAGTTGATGCCGCTGCTACATTAGCTGTACCACTGATATCAAGCTTCATATTTTCAGGAAATTTATTTCTAACATAGTTTTTAACATTAGTTGTTAAAGCATACATTTCTCTTGATGAATTTGTTTGTAAAATAACAGGTATATTCATTTTTTTATAATTTGAATCTGTGTAGTCTGAAAGAATATCCCCTCCTCCATTCTCATATAAAAGAAGTAATTGCGATATTATTTGCCTTCCTTTTGGATCGTCTGCGGAAGGTTTTGGAAGAATATTATAACTTTCATCCTGATCATTTAAAGCATAATTAATTCTTTTTACAAGTCTGGAAAGTCCCAGGACTTTCCCAACATGTTCCTGTTTTTCCAGAAAATTTGATAATTCATCAACTATTTTAAGATTATTATAATTTTTGAATGGTTCTTTTTCTAAAGAATCAATCTCTATAAGAAAATTAATCGATAGACTACCTGCTGCTACTGAATCTAATTTATTTGCTGAAATTAAAATCTCAGAATCATCCAGAAAGTATTTAACATTATTATTATCTACAATAACTTTAGTGCTGCCAATAATTGATACTATAAGAATTACAATTGATACAAATGCAATATGAAATGGCTTTTTAGCTATAGCAGTGGTTGTCGACACCAAAAATCCAGAATATATATTTTCAATCAATGATTCTCTTTTTTCTTTCATAATCATTTTTTCGGGTAATAATAAAAGAAGTGCGGGTATAAAAAACAGAGAAAATATCATGGCAACTATTGTTCCAATAGCTGTAAATATACCGAAATATTTCAACTGTATAACTTCAGTGAATGATATTGAATAAAATGCAGCTGAAGTTGTAAATGAGGTCATAATAACTGGTATAGCAAGATGCTTAAGAGTTTGCTTAACAGCTCCAACTTTATTAAACCCCTTCATAATCTGATCTCTATATTCAGAAAACATATGAATACCATCAGCAACACCAATTGATAGTATAAAAACAGGAAGTGTTGTTGTAATAATATTTAATGGAATCTTAAAAAAAACTTCTATTGCAAGGGTTACAATCAGAGAAAGTATAACAACTGAAAGGGGAATCATTATTCCTTTTAAACTTCGAAATGTAATGAAAAGACTAAAAATAACAATTAACATTACAATAGGAAATAGTTTCTCTGTATCTTCATCCATAGTTTTTGCCATTGCTGCCAAAGTTACTGGAACACCAGCAATATAGTATTTCTCTCCCCCTGGAATATCGACTGTAATTATTTTCTTAATTTTCCCATACAGGAGAAACCTCCCGTCAACATTATCATCACCTAATCCCAGTTCTATAATTATTGTCGTAAATTTATCATCTGGTGTAATAAGTATGTCTTTAAATAGTTCGTTCTCATGTACATTTTTTCTTATTAAACTAAGTCCATTATCTGTCTCTGGAACCTCGTTATATATAGGATTTACATCAAGCCCTCCATTTTTTCCAATGATATTATCAGTATTTGAAAGGGAAGAGACTTTCTTGATTGGTGTCAGTTTTATCATTATTTGATCTAGAAAAGTCATCAATTCATTGTTTGATGGAAACTCTTGTTTAGCAGTTTCCTGTATCTCCTCAAACAATTGCCAACTATCATCATTTATACTTTCTTTACTAAAATCAATTAATAATTTCCCTGTATCCCCTCCTGTTTTTTTACCTTTTTTCTTTATATCCGTCATATCATGTTCAGTAATTACATGAAGGCTTTCAAATGCTTTTGTTAATTTTTCTATCCTTCTTAATGTAAAACTATTAAAAACAGTATCTTTAGCTTCCAAAAGAATTAAAATACCATCTTCTGCGCCAGTATAGTTACTCCTTAATTTTGCAAGATTTACTCTACTCTCATGTTCCGGAGGTAAAAGATAAGGTGTGGGATCCCTTGTAAGATCCTTAAGCATTATAACTGCAAATAATGAAACCAGTATAAATATTATAACTGTGGTTTTAGGTTTTTCAACAGCGATTTTTTTTATAAAATCGTACATATCAATTTGTCCTTTTGTATATTATTTGTTCCTGTTTGACCATTTCATGAAGAGGAAAAAACACAGTCTTATGAGAACTGCATTAACACATCCTTTTTCTTTAATAGTTTATGATTAAGGTCATAAGGATTTTCAATAAAATGATTATCAATAAATCGCCCTTATTAGTTTCTCATTGCAAAAACCTCATCTCTTGTTATTTTTATCATTTCAGCATGTATCTGGTTTGCTATTTGACGCTTCAGAAGACCAGGCATTATTAAAAAATATTTTAACCAGATTTTTATAATTGCTTTAATAACTGAATGTTTTTTTAAATATTCATTTAATTCAAGTCTCATATTTTACTTTCCTTATTTTACTTTTTAGGTATGTAATTAATTGCTTCTTTTTCAATTACTGTGCCAGTGTATTCAATAAAAAAGAAAAGGGCGTAAAATACCCCGATAATCAAGGAATTAATTAAACTGAAAGAATGAAACGGATATGAGTATTTGTATTTAATATGGTTCATTTTGAGCCATATCCACAATAAAACATTAACTAATCCTTTTAAATTCGATACTTAGGAGCCTGGGCCATTTAGCATCATCAATCATAAATTGAAATATATTTTGACAGACTGCTTTTTATATATGTTACTGATTTTTTTGACATGATCATTCATTTCACTCTAGGTTTTATTTCTTTACCTGGCACACCTCCATATGCCTTTTGGAATTCTGAGCTACGATTTTTAACTAATAATGATAATGCTCCAAGGACTGATTCTTCTTCCATTGTAGAACCGGTCATAACAACAGAATTAGCACCTGTACAGGAAGCTTTTGAGATTTTAGTTTTTGAAATTGTAATTATAGCCCGCCTGTTTTCAAAGTCATACTCAACCGCATGTCCAAAGACTAAAGTTAGACCACCACCAACAACATCGTCTTCAATTTCTATTGCCCAGGGGTCAAATAAATATCCACCTAGAAAAACATTCATTCCAATTTTTGCTCCAAATAAACGGCAATGCAAATAAGACAAGGGTTGCAATTGTAAAATATATAAAAGTTTGGCAACCCACATATAAATACTCTGCGATATCATCCACTTTCTACATTCTCTGCTTTTCCGAACATCAAAAGAAAATACTCCATCTCCAGGTTTGAAAGACATAATTCTCCACGCTATACCAGTAAAGAGTATTGCAAAAAAAAAGAAGTAATATGAAATTTAAAAATAAAATTGCTGATCCTAAAAATATAAACAGGATATTATCACATATGAACAATGGTATAATTGCATATTTGAATATAATTCCTGGAATCAATAATGGGAACCTCTAATAATTAGAATTCTTGATGAAATACAAGGCATGACCAAAAATAACGAACCGATTTTACAACAGTTTTTTTGGTAATAACGAAGTATTTCGCAAAAAGAGCAGTTATTAGAGATTCCCTAATGTTAATGAATAAATTACAGTTTGAAGTATTAATATTTCAACGAATAATGAAAATGATAGCTTTCCAAGGAAGTGCCTCATTATAGCTCCAATTCTTACTATTTTTCTATGTAATATTTTATTAATACAAAATGGAAATTCCAAGAAGTATAAATGCAGGAATGTAATCTTATTAAAATGTATGAAATAGGCCCCCAGGTTTTAAAATAAGAACTGGGGGCTTATAATTCATATTTACATCAAATCATACAATCTGCTCTCTTTAAAAATACAAGAACAGCAGTTGTTTATTCAAATTAATATTGAAGTATGAATAATATTATTAATTTTCAGTTATTCCGCTAAATAGTATTCCTAATCTGTCACTAATAGTTTTATCAACTTTAATGATATTGTCCATTTTTTTTAAAGAAGTATAAATATCTTCTATTCGAAACACTTTGAAAACATTGCATATTAAATTATCATTCAAAAGAACAAACTTTTTATCTGGATACTCATTTTTCATTCGATCGTAAAAGCCTTTTTCAGTTCCTAAAATATAAGTGTCATAATTAATTTCTTTTACAATTTTAACCATATCTCCTGTACCTACTGAATAATCGGCCTCATTAACTACTTCAGGCTTACATTCAGGATGTACTAAAACACATGACTCCGGATACTTTCTTTTTAATCTTTGGATGTCTGATAAATTTGCGACATTATAAACATTGCATACAGGATTTTTCGGATATGGTATTATTTTTTTTTTAGATTTACCTATTGCATCATATGTGCAGTTATGCTCTCCAACAAACAATATTTCATCAGAATCGATATTATCAATAGTACTAACTACTTCACCTGGAAGAGCTATAACATCAGCAAGTAATTTTGTATTAAGAGGTGATGTTGCATAGCAAACAAGTGGGATTTTTAAATTATTTTTCTTAAATGTACTGATTTTTTCATAACTGAGATCTCTGTGATGTGCAACAGGACATTCTGATTCTATAGGTACTATTACAGTTTTATCAGGTCTCAATGCTGCTGTAATTTCAGCAAAGAATTTTGGGGCAACTACAACCAGAACATCTGCATTAATACCATTTTGAATAGCTTCAAAGAAACCTCTGCTATCTGATAACACATCAGCTATTGAATGAATCTCTTCGGGTGCATAATGATGTGCAATTATTTGTGCATTATTATCTTTTTTTAGTAATTGAATCTGATTTTTCATTTCTTCAGTATTCATTCGTTACTCCTATTTATTTTGTTTGATTTAAGTATAGTAGGGTTCTCTAATTTAAATTTTGATTGAAACAATGTTTATAAAAACATAGCTTGAGAAAAAAATAGAAACAGTTCACATTTTGAAATAACTCTGTGTAATGCGGAGCATTACAAATTGATTAGCTAAAATCACTACAGATTCAGACAAAATCAATTATCAGAAATTCCTAAAACAAATCAATCTTTATCATCAATTCTAATAGTATGAATTGCAAAAGCAATTAACCAAATGGACCAGGCTATCATTACTGGAGAAACAAGAACTTTAAGATAAGAGAATTCCTCACCAAGAGATTCAAAACTCATTGGAATTGTAAGCACTCCAATAAAAAGCCCAATCCAACCGTAAATACTTTTTAGTTTTTTACTTCGTGTAATTGCAAAACCAACAAGAATAGTCCAAATTGCTTGTGACACAAAACCAAGATGTTCTCCAACTGACATACCAGCATATCTATTAAAAACACCTTCAATAGTTATTAGTGTTTTTAATGAAATATTAGAATCTGTATTTGACATTAAATCTGAGATATATGGTAGAAGTACAACCCAGCGAACAAATCCAAGTGCCTGAAAAAGCCCTGTTAACACACCGAAAACAGTACCAACTAATAAAATGGTACTTTTTTTTTTATCTAAGATCTGATATATCGTAATAGACATTACGACTTGAGAAAAACCAGAAAGGGCTAATATATAATAAACAGGTACAATTACATTTCTATTTTCATTAAATAATTGTAAACGATGCTCAGAAGCCGTCCTGAGAATATCCGGAAATTCGAATACATTCATAAGAATTAGAAATCCAATATTGATTAATAAAATATGAAATATTATCGTAATTCCGGTTGTTTTATAGCTTAGATTATTATTCATAATACTCTTTTTTAATAGGTTTGATTAAAATTGAATTACTTTTTTACATTTTATAATGTAGCTGGTATCTCCATAAGTAGATTCAATCCACTCTATTTTCAAACCAGCGGCTTCAGTTTCAAATAAAATACCATCCTCCGTAAAGCCTTGCCAAGTACCATCTTTTATTTTATTTGCAATTGACATTTCACTCATTCTACCTAATGTCTGATACATTATTCTATTATACATTTTCCTGTAAAAAGGTAGCATCTCACTTTTTTGGTCAATATCAATACTGGATTTTACCTGCTGAGCAGCATTATAATTGGTCGCAGGGAGTGCGAGAAGCATAACACCATCTTCTTTTAATACTGAAGTTATGTTTTTTAATGCTAATATTCTGTTTTCTCTACTTGACAAAACATAAAGTGAAAAATGAGCAATAGCGATATCCATACTGTTTTGTTTTATGGGAAATTCTACACACATATCAGCGCTATACACATTTGCATGTTTTTCTATACCGAGTTTTTTTATTCTTCTTCTTGATGCAGATACTCCAGAAGATGTTAATTCAAGGCCAGTATAATTAGAATTTGTTGATAAGAGTTTTTCTGATAAATGATCAAGGATTAACCCTGAACCACAGCCAATATCAATAATATTATTATTCTCTTTAACAACTTCTTTATTTGCTATTGTCCTGAGTGATTCATAATATGAACTCATTACTAGTAGATTGTATAAACGTAGACTATACGCTAACTGCCAGAAGTTTTTAAGTGCTGTCGATTTTCTTTTTTCCATTTTTTTATTCCTTTTTTTTCAAATTATTTAAGCCTCTAATAATTTATTGATATTTAGTAGTTCAATAAAAGGTCTTTTATTAGAGATTTGTCTTCTTAATTTTTGTTTATTTATGTCCCCGAAATCTCTTACATTATAAAAACGATAGAGATTATTTTAGCTAAATATTTCTACCTAAAATGTTTCGGGGAAATACATAAATAAGCTTTTTTAGTATTGTTTACAGTCATTACACAAATTAATATTACTATTGGATTATTCATGATATTGGTCATTTTTAATTGTATAGGAACTATTGAATATATTCTATTGATCACTAATAAATATTCAAAATAACAAATTTTAACTCTTTAAGTTATCGTTTGAGACCGGTAACAGCTCGGAATGCTACTGTTCCGGTCTCAACACAATATTGATCTCGCAACTATATTTGATGAATGCTCACATTCATTTCAAGAGGTAGTTGAAAGGACTACACCCTTGTTAGAAAAAAATCATTTTCAATTATTTTTAATGTTTTCAACTTATCTCCTTTTTCAAGGAATTTGTTAACAAGTTTTCGAACATACATTGTTACAGCTTCTAAAGATGATTTTCCTATATGTGAGCTAAGACATTTTCCTTCCAGATCATTAATTTCATCTATGATTGGACTAACATCTGTCATCATATCTCTTTCCTGGCCTTCAATTTCGATGGCAACTGAATATTTTGCGTTATCAGTCATTCCCTTAAGAGTCCACTTTGCATTAAATGATTGTTCCCATCCTATAACCATATATTTCTCCTTTAATTATATTATTATTTAACTGCTTCAATTGATGTTACAATTTACAAAAATGGTTATTCGAATTCACCTCCTTTACATTTAAAATGTTAATTTATAAATTTTAACAATGCATCACCTCCTTTCAAATAGTTTGATTCAAAAGACTACTAAACAGATTTTTTTACAAAGAAGTAAAAAAAATTAACTAAATGGAACTTCTAATAATTAGAACTATTATTGATATACAGAATAACGCTATCGTTTGGTAAAAAGACAGTTATTAGAGATTTACCCAAATATTGAATTTGAGAAGAATGGAATTGACTACTACTTTATGATACAGAATATGACTAATTCAAGGGAACCTGTAATAATTTGAATTATTATTGAAATTCAGATTATAAAAGCTTTTAGTTTTATAGGCAGTTATTAGTTCCCTTAATATGCATTTGATTGAATAATCTTTTTTAAATTCACTATTGGTTCATAAAGCGAATCCTTTACAAAAATATTTACTGCCCATGCTGGTATTGCTCCAGCAGGATCACCTTTACTAGTAATAGTAAGTCTGGTTTTATTTTCTTTTATATAATTGAGAATCCAACTTTCTTTAAGTTCAGTTATTCTGACATAATCTGAATTAAGTGGTACTATATTTTCATTAATAGCTTCTGTTTTTATTTTAACTATTTTCTTTTTAAGGTCTCTTTCTATTGTTACTTTAATTATTGCATCACGATCTGAAAATGGCCATGGCACCTTTGATACTGTATAAAAAATAAGGTTATTTTCATCTATTTCTTTTAAAACTTTGATTTCTGAACATCCTGGCATCCATTTAGGATATGACTCAAGATCCTTAAGAATTTTACCTATTTCATCTATTTTTGCATTTAAATGTGTTATAGCCCTGACTTCATATATGTCACCCTCTGTATTTCTTATAAATACTTCAATACCATCTTTTTTTTCTGTTAAAATCCATTTATTATCAGCAATAGAAGTCTGATTCAAAGAGATCAGAAAGATAATGCTACACATAATTATTTTATTAAAATTCATTTTAATTTCCTCATTTAGAAAAATATTTTTTCTCAAGTCTTTTGTAAAATTTACGGTTTAGACGCATTTTATCTTTCATTCCATCTGAAAAAGCTATTGCTTTGTCTGGACAATGATGGATGCATTTTAAACAAAACTCGCAATTATCCGATTTATATTCAGGATATGCATTTCCATTATGCCAGCAGTTACTGACACAACCTGAAATACAGATGTTGCAATTAGTACATCTACCTTCAATTAAATGAATATTATCCTTGTATTTATCATATTTTTTTTCGCCAAAATATTTAGCGATATCATTTAATGGCACATACCATTTATAAAATGGTAACTTTAATTTTATTTTAGAAGATTTAATTTTTTTGTTTATTATAGATACCTTTGTGTTGATTTTCCAAAGGGCAGTTACTTGATATCTCAAAACATACGTTATTTTTGAAAGAAATTTTGATAATGAAGTTGAGAACATTAGTGAAACATCACTTGCCGGCCCAACTATTACTTCATAATCAGTTGTTACCAGATTTTTTTTGAGAAGTAATTTTATCAAATTTCGAATTCCGTTTCCTCCATAAATACCACAAGTTGTATACACAAATATTTTTTTAGGGTTTTCAAAAAACGGCATTTTCTCTACAAATTCAACAACAACGTTTGATGGTTCGCAATGATATGTGGGAAAACCAATTATAACAAAATCATAGTCATCAATAATACCATAACTAAACCCTTTACTTATTTCTGAAATATCAACATGATGTTCTTTCAGTAGTTTTTTACCAAATATTTCTCCTATAAGCCTGGTACTTCCAGAGCCTGAATGATATAAAATCAATATTTTCTTCATTTTTATAACCTTAATAGCTTTTATAATAGCGGGCTAAAAACCCGCTATTTTAGGATTGAATTTACAAGTATTTAATTATTGTGATAATAATTTATTATAATGCTGTTCTTCTTCAGGTTTACTATCAGCCAGCAAATTAAATAAATCAGAAATATCAGAGATAAATTGAGCCATATCTTCTTTTTTCAATTTTGCTGGCTTAGTAATTAGTTCATCTTCAGAACCTGAACCTATCGAATAAAGAAGTGATCCGGCAATTTTGAAAATTTTTCTTTGACTCTCATTCTCTATATTTAAAATATCAATATTATCAGAATTAATATTTATAGGTTTAAGAGTATTTTTTTGATCTACAGCCTGAAAACGAATGGTTGAAATTATATCGTCTAAAAGCTGCATATAACGTTTACCAATTCTTCTAATTCTCATTTCTGAGTGGTAATTTTTGGAATATTCAATTTCCATATTTAAAACACCATCCTCAATAAAAAAGAAAAATTCAATAATTGACATTCTTTTTTGATCTGAAGAAGAAAACCTGACATCTCTCTCACCATTCATAAATTCAATATCGCTGTTCATTTTTTGACTTCTGTTACCGTGATAATTTGCTCTTATTGGAGTCAACTTCTCATCGGGATACATATATGAAGGGAGATGTTCAGATATCATGTCAAAACTTACTCCATTCATAGGAACTGCATCAAGAGAGTTTTTAATATTACCAACTATTTTTTTCCATATATCACCAGAGGATAAATTAATTCCAACTGGATAGTGAACAGCAAAGTTTCCTGCTGTTTTAAAAAAGGTTCTGTTATTATCTATATCACGACCATGACTTCTATGACTAATAACAACCCATTTATCATTATTTATTTCAGAGAATAGTTTATAAAGCGGGGCAAGAAGTACAGGGTATACATTGCAATTAAAGAATTTCTTTGCCTTTCCGAGTAGTATTTCACTATCTGATTTATTTAAAGAAAGTTTTATACGCTTTGCTGATTTTTCAGAATTATTCCCGTAATTATAATCTTTAGAGTAAGAAAATGAGTAGTCTTTAGATGGAAATTGAGATTTCCAGTAATTTATATATTCTATCAATTCATCCCCACTTTTTTCTTTTTCTATGTCATCGATGTATTTTTTAAAAGATAGGGCCTGAGGCAACTCTGGGGTTTCTATCCCTGAACTTAACTGACTATAGTAACTGAAAATATCCTCAAATAATATACTGCTGTTTACAAGGTCAGCAACAATGTGATGACCTATTACTGAAATATCATAGAGTTCATCCGAAAACTTAATTATTATAAATTGAATGAGAGGATATTTTTCTATCTCAAATCCTTTAATTACATTATTAATCAGATTATGTATTTCTTTTTCGCTGGATTCAGTGGATAGATGACTACCATCATAAAATTGAATTATTTCCTTTTGTTCTGTAATTTCAGGTGGAAGAATTTTTTGGACCCACTCACTCTCTTTTTCTATAAATACAGCTCTTAATGCATCATGTCGTTTGATTGTATTTTTTACAGCTTTGTTGAAATATTTCAAATCAAGAGCTTTTTTGTATTTAAATCTGGTATAGCCTGTCCAGCTGTATGGTGGATCAAAATGTGTCATCAACCATTTTTGTGCAGGTCCTAATGGAAGATACTGCTCGTTTAACTCCTTTATATTTTTTTGATCCTCTTTCAATCCTTCTATTTGTTCAGAATTATCTCCAGAAATCATTTTTTTAATAGCATTCCTATCAAGCTTTCCATTAGAATTTTTCGGAAGAGAATCGAACCATTTAAATTCATGAGGAATCATGTAATAAGTTAATTTTTTTGAGATAGATTCTTTGATTTCACTACTGCTAATTTCATCACCTGACAGACATGCTATCAGCCTTTTCTGATTCGAATCAGACTCCATTACTATTACAGCAGCTTCTTTAATTGACTTTATGTTTGATAATACAGCTTCTATTTCTCCCAACTCAACCCTAAAACCTCTGATTTTAATCTGATTATCAATCCTTCCATGGTATTCAATACTACCATCAGGTAGTTTTTTTGCAAGGTCACCTGTTCGGTATATGTATTTACCCTTAATTTCTTTAAATGAGTTTGGCTTAAATGCCTCTGAGGTTTTTTCATGGTTATTAAAATATCCTTTGGCAAGTTGAACTCCTCCAATCCAAAGTTCTCCAATTTCTTCGGGTTTTACAAGATTCATTTCTTTGTTAAGTATCAGAATATCAACATTATCCATTGGTTTACCGATTGGGATACTATGATCACCTTCTGAATCAGGCCTCTTTTTAATAACATGATATGTGACTGCAATTGAAGCTTCAGTTGGTCCATATAGATTTACAAGACCTGTTTTGTTGCCAAATTTATCTATCCATTTTTGTACTGAAGAAATTGGAAGTGCTTCACCTATAAACTGAATCCATCTTAAATGTGGAAAAGCTATGGAGTCATATTCAATTGCATTCATAAATTCTCCGAATTCAGAAGGTACAAAAAGCATTATACTGATTTTAAGCTCATTTAGCCATTTAGCCATTTTCCAGGGGTTTTTAACAGTTTCTTTTCTAACTGGACATATCGTTGCCCCATACATCAAAGGCCAAAATAATTCCCATATTGAAATATCAAAACAATATGTCGTTTTCTGTACAACTTTCTCTTCAAGTTTAATCTCGAATTCTTTCTGATGCCATGTTAACTGATTCATATATCCTGCATGATTTGACATCACACCTTTTGGGTTTCCTGTAGAACCTGAAGTATATAAAATATTCATCAAATCTTCAGGTGAATTACAATATACAGGTTCATCATCAGAAAAAGTCAACCATTTATCCTGATCAATTTCTGTGATGTTTTCTAAGATTCCGCCTGAATTTCCTTCATCCAGAAAAATGAGCTTTTTATGAATTTTGTTATTTTTGAAAATTGTTCTTAAGTTTCCAATTTCATTTTCTGTGATAATAATTTCTATTTTAGAATGATTAAGAATATAGTGAATTCTATCATCAGGAAAATTGGGATCAACAGGAACATATGCCCCACCAGCTTTAAGAGTTCCAAGAATTGCATAGAGCATATTCGGTCCTGGTTCTGTCATAATTCCAACGGGGATATTAGGTCCCACACCTTGTGTTTTAAGATAATTAGCTATTTTATTAGAAATATGATGTAATTTTGAATAAGACACTTTTTCACCATCAAATAAAATGGCAACACCATCAGGAGTTTTTTTACACTGATCAATTATTTTTAAATATGGGAGATCAATTTTATCTTTCTCTTCTGTCAAAGAATTGTGTTTTTTACTATATTCACCAGATATTACTACAGCAATTTCAGACATAGTTCTGCAATCTAATAAAACCTCACGATCAATTTCTTTAAAAGTTAAACCTAATTTTGTAATTATTCTAACTTTTTCCAGAGAATCAATACCAAATTCAGCTTCTAAATCTTTTCCCATATCTGCAAGTTTTAGAGCTGTTTTACTGATTTCTGAAGTTACTTTTAAAACCTCATTTGAGATTTGATCATTATTGTTTTCAATTAATAAATTGGAAATTCTGTTTTCAACTTCTGAATTTGCTATTTGTCTTAGATTCTCGAAGAAATGTAAAACCAGGTTATCAATAATATCCTTTTCAAAAAAACCACTGTCATAATTGGCGGATATGGTAAGATTATTATCAAATATTTCTATAATATTATCTGAAGCACCACTAAAAGTTGAAGAATAAGCCCCATAATCAGTTATTTTTAATCCATCATATTCATTCTTAATATTGGTATTTCCAATGAAAGAAAGATAAACATTTGATAAAATGGCAGCTCTAACAAAAGGAGTAAATGAATTTGGAAGTTTACCGTTTTCAAGTTTCAAATTCTTTTTGAGATCGATTCCATTTTTATGAACCTGAACACGATCATAACCACTGTATATAGCACTTTTGATTTGCTTGTCTACCCGTTTTACAAGTTTCTCATAGTTTTCGCCATTCTTTAAATCAAAGTTAAGAACAAGATTTTGAGCAAAACATCCAATAATATTTGATGCATCAACATTTGGATATACCTTTCCACTTGTTGGAAGATTTAATCTGATTTTATCAGTCTTATCAATTTTTCCAATAGCTTTCAGAAAAGCAGATACAAGAAGTGAAAACAATGAGACTCTGTATCGTGATGTACTTTCTATTAATTTATCAGTAGTATCTTTGCCTAATTTATAATGTAAGGTTTTTATTGAATCTATTAATTCATTGCTAAAATCAGCTTTTTTTCCAGCAGGATTCATAAAATATTTTTTTTCTCTTTCATTGGTTTTTTCATATTTTTCGTACTTTTCTTTTTCACTCGGATCATTCCACGAATTAAGTTGTTTTACTATTGAATTATATTTATCAAAACTAACAGGAGGTAATATTTCAGGTTCTCCACCACTCATTTTAGAACTATATATTTCCAATAATTCTTTAAGAAATATTTGATTTCCAGTTCCATCAGAAATTAGATGATGAGTCATAAAAAGAATTTCAAATTCATCAGATTGTCTTTTAAATACAGTTATACCTTGCATTGGCCATTTGGTAATTTGAAATTGTGAATTAACCATATTATTGGATTCGTTTTCAATGATATTATTTTGTGCTTTTAAATCCATATTATTTAAATCAATTATATCAATTTTAGGAGTATTATTCATATCAGCTTCAACAAATTTATAATCATCAAAGCTTGTTGCATTTTCTGGAATATCAAATACTCCTCTGAAAGTGGGATATCGATTTATTATAGTATTCCAACTGGATAGTAAAACATCCAAATCAAGAGGACCGTTAATTTTAATTTTTCCTCCAACAGTAAGAGAACTGAGGTTCCAATGGGATAATAGAATTGTGTATTGTGAATTTACAATTTCAATTTCTTTTATATTTTTATTTGAAATTGTATTATCAATACCTTCTTTTTGTGGATTAATCATAATCAACTCTTTTTCGTCGTTAGAATGAATACCGTAGAAATATCTGCTTTCAAAGATACTAATCAAATCTCCTAATAATTCAAGTTGATACAAATCCCCTGGTGGGTATTTTGTTACAAATTCTTCCCTTTTATTTTCAGGCATTAAATTTGTTAATTCGTTCATTAGAGAAACCATATTGATCGAATCTAAACCAATATCCCCTTCCAATAACATATCTTCATTTAGCTCTTCTACTTTATGGCCTGTAATTTTACATATTGATTCTAAAATTGTAATTTTTAATGATTGATCAATGTTAGTCATGATTATACCTTCCTATTTATATTTTATATTAATTTAATTTACTTTTAATAGTACAAGACCTTTTCTTGCTTCAGGGACATCAGAGATTTCTACTTTTTCATCAGACAGATACTTTTCTGATGCAGGTTTACTTTCAGGCAGGTCAATCCAATGTCTGTTTTTTTTAAAAGGATATGTTGGTAACGGTATTCTTCTGTTTATATTAGAATTAGTATTCAATAATTCCCAATCAATTTCAGCTCCTAAAATCCAAACCTGTGCTATTTTTTCATAATTTTTATTATTTATTATTGATGATAGAAATTCAGAACCTTCTTTGCCACATATAAAAGGTCTAATCAATTTTATGTTTTTTGAATTGCCATTATAGCAGTTTTCAATATTGGACTTTCCTTCCAAAAATATGTTAATTTTTTGTTTTAACTCTTCAATATCCTGGGCTATTATAGCTAATCTTTCAGGCATTACTTCACGGCCTGTCATTAAAGTGTATGAAATATTACCAATAGTCAGAAAGTCAATATTTTCGTTTTCTGAGTTTTTTTCAATATATTCTTTTATATTAAGTGCATATTGATGTAGTTGCTCATTATTTTTAGCAGATAAAACAAAAAGATGTGGATTATTATCTGAGCATTCTTTATCTAAATTGTTTTTATATTCTTCAACTATTAAATGTGCATTTGCTCCACCAAAACCGAAGGAGCTTATACATGCTTTTCTACTGTTATCTTTTAATCCATCCCCATTAGTTTTCCAATCAATACTTTTGTTAGTAATATAAAAAGGGGAGTCATCAATTTTTATATAAGGATTTAATTTGTTAAAATTAATACTTGCAGGAATTTTTTTATGTTTAAAAGCCATAAGAATTTTAAGAAACCCTGCAATACCAGACGCTGCTTCCAAATGGCCAATATTGGTTTTTACAGAACCTATTCCACAATAATTTTTCTTTTTAGGTTTTTTAATTAATTCAGCAAAAGCACTTGTTAAACCGTTGAATTCGATCGGATCACCAAGTTCAGTTCCTGTTCCATGAGTTTCAATATATGAAATTTCAGAAGGATCTATATTTGTTTTGTTAAAAGCATTAACTATTAAATCTTTTTGAGCCTTTGGATTTGGTGATGTCAGCGTATTAGCTTTACCTCCATGATTAACAGAAGAACTCTTAATAACGCCATAAATATAATCACCATCTCTTTCTGCTTTTGAAAGTGATTTCAATAATACTGCTCCTGAACCTTCTCCCCTAACATATCCATTAGCATCTTTATCAAATGTCTTGCATTGCCCATCCGGGCTCAACATTCCTGCATTACTAAGACCAATAAAGGTATTTGGAGTAAGTAAAAGATTAACTCCACCCGCTATAGCCATTTCGCAATTACCTGATAAAATAGCTCCTACAGCTTTATGTATAGCAACAAGTGAACTGGAGCATGCTGTATCGATAGCTTCACTAGGTCCATGAAGATTTAGGAAATATGAAATTCTGTTTGCGATTATTGAATGTGAAATGCCTGTCAGAATATGCGCTTTAACTTCTTTCGAATATTTTGTTAATAACTCAAAATAGTCAAAGGTTGAAACACCTACAAATAATCCGGTATCTGTGCCTGAAATATCAGATGCTTTTATCGAAGCATCCTCGATTGTCTTCCAAACTGTTTGAAGAAATATTCTTTGTTGTGGATCCATTAATTTTGCTTCAGTTGGTGAAATTCCAAAAAACATAGAATCGAACTTATCAATATCATTAATAAAACCACCCCACTTAACATTTGTTTTATTTGTTTCTGTTACAGGGTCTCCATAGTATTCATTCCAATCCCACCTATCTTTAGGGATTTCAGAAATCAGATTTTTCCCTTCAAGAATATTCTCCCAGAATTGATCAATGTTATCAGAACCCGGTAAAACACCGTTAATACCAATAACTGCAATTCCATCATCGCTTTTAAAAATCTTTTCATTTTTTATTACTTTTTTCTTATTTTTGTTTTTTTCAATTACTTTATTAGAACTCTCATTATGCAATAATTCTGCAGGAATAATACCAAAATAATCTATTAAATTTCTTAAATACTTATTTGAAAAGTAATATGACAGGTCACTGATATTTGTATATTCAAATAAAATAGTTGGAAGAAGTTCAATATGGAGTTCCTCTTCAAGCTTCTTTGATACATTAACCAACTCTATTGAGCTAAGATAGCTCATAAAACTCTCGTTTTTGTCCATTTCAGTCTCTGGAATACCAAGAATTTTTGAGGCTGTTTTCTCTAAGTATTTTTCAACTTTTTCAGTATAATACTTTTTTTCTCTAATAAGATCATGATTATTAATTACTTTATCTGAATTTTGATAAAAATCATTAAACATAAACATTTTATCCCAATCAGGATAATCATTCATATTTTTATATACTACTTCAAAATCACCAGGTACTTTATAAAAGGCTTTTTCTTTTGTCAGTTTTTTTAATTCTTTTAATATTATATTATTAATTTCATTATCAGAAAATCGTTTACTTTGTTTTTTCTCATCATTTTGAATCTGCTTAAAATCAGGTTTAATCAAAGCATGTGGATATTCCCCTTTTTTTTCATCTATTTTAGGTAATATTTTTACCTCTGAAATGTATTTACTTTCTAAAAGTATTTCTTTTATATCCTCAGGATAAATATTCTTTCCTCCATTACTAACAATGATTTTTTTAAGTCTTCCTGTTATAAATATAAAACCATCATCATCAATAGATGCAATGTCACCAGTATGAAGCCACCCATCACTATCTATTACTTTATTAGTAGCATCTTGCATATTGTAATAACCATCCATAATACTAGGCCCTTTTACAAGGAGTTCGCCATTACCCTCTTCATCCACTGGAACAATTTTTATCTCTACACCAGGTAAAACTTTTCCAATAGAGCCATTTTTATTAAAATCAATAGAATTACTTGATATTACAGGTGAATATTCAGTCAGACCATAGCCTTGTAGATTTTTAATCCCTATTTTATTAAGACCATCCAATGTTTTTTTCTTTATTGGGGCTCCACCGGAAATAAAATATTTAATTGAATTAAGTTTTCTATTATTTTTCTTAAGATGATGAAATATTTTTTCAAGAAGTATTGGTACAGTTGGCAACAATGAAGCTTTTACCTCATCAATAGTATCCACTATCTCCTTTGTCTTAAATGTAGTTAGAATTACTGATTCACCATAGCAGTCAAGTACAATAAGAATGCATGCCATAATTGGAAATGTATGATGAAATGGAATTGTTGAAAGTAATACATCTTTTTCCACCATACGTTTTACTTTCGCTTGACTATTAATCGCATGCATATTTGATAGAATTGCAAAATGTGATAAAACAGCAAATTGTTTTCCATGCATGTAACTTAACATTAAAGTGTCTTTTGGATTAAGTTTTATATCTGAATAGTAATCAATTTTTAATTGAAATAATTTTTTTCCAATATTCAAAATTGACCCATAATAAATATATTTTTGATTTTTAAAATATTTCTTATTTGATATTTCTTCCTTTTCTATTATAGTCAATTCTTTATCAAAATTTAAAAAATCAATATTATTTGATCCCGGTTTCTTTAATGAATTAAGATCATCATAAATTTTTTGATGTTGATCAAAACAAATTATATTATTAAATAAATCGATTTCATTATTTACTTCTATAACTTTATCTATAAAAAAAACTGATGTAAAAATCTGCTTCATTTTGCTTTCCTGGAATACTTTCTTTAATTCATCTTTACCAAGGAAGATATCAACAGGTACGATCACAACTCCTATTGATGCAAGAGAAAGAAAAACAACCGGCCACTCCAACCTGTTTTCAGATAAAAGACCTATTTTATCACCTTTTTTAATCCCCATGTTTAATAGTGCATTACCAATATTTTTAATTGCCTTTTGAAGTTTTCCATATGAAACACTTTTATATTCATCTCCGATTTTCATAGAAAAGGCTTTGTAATTTAGTTTGTCCTGATCAAAAGTCTTGATCATTTCTCTGGTCGTTAGACATTTTTTATTGTTTTTTTTCATAAGTTTTTCATTCCCCTGTTTTTAAAACATTACTTCTTAAGTATGTTTTTTTAATCATAACTATAAAAAAGAAGTTTTACTGAGTAGTAATGTTTAATTATTTAGAGAATCTCCTTTTTCTTTTATTTATTTGATATGTGTGCATAGCTCCGCTTTTCTGAGTTACATGGCTTCTTTTTAAATTTAAAAAGCATGTACCGAGATCTGATATTTTACTACTTTAATGAATTACATCTAAAAATCATTAAGTCCTATTTAGTATTTCAATTATTGTGCCAAAGTAGTATTATATTTCATATAACTTCGCTATACTTCTCTGAATAACAACTTAGAGAGTTATTTAATTGTTATATTTAGTGTATGAATTGCATAAATGGTTCTATTTGAGTCATGAAATAAAAGGATAAATTCATAGATGGGACATTAATAAATTATGGTTCTTAAATTTATGAGAGGAAGTAAATCTAATGATCATTGTTTTTACTTCCACCAATTATAGGGCACCTCCTAATAATTAGAGTTTTAATTGAAATACAAGGCTGAGGAAAATATAAAGGGTTGGCTTTACTACAGTTATTTTCAAAAACGCAGTAGTTCGCTCAAAAGACAGTTTTTAGTGATCTCTATAATTATTTCAGAAGCTATCTCGAAATTAATTATTCAAATAAAAAAGATTTTGCAATTAAACCTAAGGAAGATAGTATTAATAACAGTATTTATAGCAAATCACTTCGTTATTTTTAATAAAGGTACTTATTAAACAAAAAGCTTTTTTAACCAGTGTTTCAACCATTAATTCACTATTAATGGCTTCCCTTAATAATTCGATCAAAGTAATTATGAGAAATTGCTATAATGGATCATTCAACTTAAGGGACCATAATATGATTTGTTTTTTTTTGTGATTACTGGAATTAATTGGTGTACTACTATCTGGTAGCACTCATTTACTATGATAAATTTATTTCCTTGAAGTGTTCAAGTCTCATATTGAAAAAAACCTGGTGAAATACTCTGGGAATAAAAATTCTTCGCTAAAATAATTATGTTAAGTTTCAGATTTACCAAAAACTATACAGGAATTTATTTTATTAAATCCTGATGATTTAGAAAGTGCATAATTTACTTGTTTTTCGACAAAAACAGAGTTACTAAAGCAGCATTCTTTATCAATAGGATTATCAAGATTTTTATTAGGATGAATGAAATTATTTTTAATCTGAATAATTGTTGCAACTGCATTTATCAAACCAGCTGAATTTAGACAATGACCAGTCAAACATTTTGTTGAATTCAAATGAATTTTACTAAGATTTTTACTAAATACTCTTTTTATAGCTCTAATTTCTGTCTTATCTTCAAAGGGTTCAGATGAGCCATTCGTATTAATATACATTATATCTTCTTTTGATATTCCTGCATTTTCGATAGCTTTTTCCATTGTTATAATATCGCTTTCTTCATCCGGATAGTTCTTTTTTATAGAATTCATCATTACAGCGCCCTCACACATTTCAGCCATTATTTCTGTATTTCTGTTTTTTGCTGATTCTAATGATTCTAATACCAAACAACAACTTCCTTCCCCATAAATATAACCATCATGTTTAAAATCAAAAGGACGGCATGTTTTTTCAGGTTCACTTGAAAAATTATACCCCCCCATAGTTCCATAGTTAAATTGATTTTGCAGATTATTTAAAGAGATGTTGTTAAAAGGTGAAACTATAAGACATGCTTTAATTTTTTTACTGTTTATTAATTGAAAAGCTCTGTATATTCCAATATTTCCGCTATCATTTGAAAAATCTATAACTTCGCAGACACCTTTGATATTAAATATTTTTAAAATAATGTGCTTTAAAATGTTATTAATCTTTATCCATGACCTATAACCTTTAGAGTTTTTATTTAAAATTTTATGCAAATTACTCTGATTTACAATGACTAATCCTATTTCTTCAGGATTAACTTTTCCAAGATTTGCAATTTTCCAGGCTTCAAAAACAGGTATTATAGATTTTAAAAGAGATGTATCTTTTGGGTTTATTAGTAAATTTTTTATTTTTTTGTCAAAAAAAATATTTCTTAAATAGTTTGATAAAGGTTTTAAAAATATTTTTGAATATATAATAGGTTTTCTATTAAATTTTGTAGCGATATCTTGTTTTACAAAATTTGATTTCCCATTTTTCAATGCCATTTCAAATTCATCTATATTTTCGGCAATAGAACAAATAACGCCCATTCCTGTAACAACAACTTTTTTATTATTTAGATCCATAGTATTTTCTTTAAAATGAACTGTTTTTATTAAAATCGATCTTAATATTTGATAATCATCAATATGATTACTGCATTTAGTTCTTTATAGTCATTCATAACAAAATAAATATTTACAACCTATATCGTTTTAATTAATGGTAACCTCTAATAATTAAATTTATTGCTGAAAACAAATCGTTAAATAAATACAAGAGAATAAAATAGCGATTTGATTTTTACTTTAGCTCTTTTTCGAACAATTCATTTGTTCTTTTTTTCAGGAACTTTAAGTAATCAAAGTGCAATTATTAGAGGATACCCAAATGATTTTATAAAATATTATTTATCCTTTTATGAGTTTAATAGTTGATACAATAAATCGTTGCTTTTTACTATAATCAGAATTATCCATATGATCATTTAGAAAGCAATTATGATAACGATGTAAATTAATAAGAATTGTTAATATTTCACCCACTTCACTTCACTCGACATTTAGTTAATACAATATTTATGCCAACAAAATTACAATTTGTATAATATTCTATATGGAGTAATATCAGGTAGATAGAATGGGGGTATAATAATTACTGTAGAAAAAAATCAAAGTGGCTCATTTTTTTAATAAATCTGGGCCACTATTACTCAAATATATTCTCTAATTTATTATTTGATATTAATTTATCAACTCTTCTTGTAAATGTACTTTTTGACATACCTATTTTTTTTGCAACGCCTCTTTTTGATTTTATATTATTATTATAAACAACTTTTTTTACAGTATTTATAAAAAGATTCTCTTCTATTTCACTATATAAATAATTACTAATATCTATTTCAGGCACAATTGAAGGAACTATGGTTGAAGAGCTAGTATCATTATTAATTTTAATATAGATTCTTTCTGGAATAAACGAGGGTTCAAAAACCTTTGACACATAAGCCTCTTCAGTCATACTCAACAAACAATTATATAATTCTCTACAATTACCTTCACTCCAGGAATAAGATTCAAAAACATTCATTGTTGCCGGGGTTATTTCATAAGGGCCCTCAGGTAATTTTTTCGCTATATGATTCGCTATAATTGAAATTTCATCTTTACGTTCACTTAGAGGAGGTATAAAAATTGTTGTAATGCATAATCTTTGCCACAGATCTTTTCTAAATTTCTTTTCCTTTACCAATTCAGAAAGATTTTTATTTGAAGCACTCAATATCCTGAATTTTATATTTTTAGTTTCATTACTACCAACGGATCTGATTTCTCCCGATTCAATTGCTCTTAGAAGAGAGCTCTGAGCGTCTTCAGAAAGACAATCTATTTCATCAAGAAAAATCCAACCATTCTCAGCAGCTTCAATTAAACCGATTTTATCAGACTGTGCTCCTGTGAAAGCGCCTTTCTTGTGACCGAATAATTCACTTAACATAACTGTTTTTGAAATGGCTGCGCAATTAACTCTTATAAAGGGAGATTTATTATTTAGATTTTGTTCAAATATATTACTGACAACTTCTTTACCTGTTCCTGTTTTTCCATAAACATATACTGATTTAATTGGTGATTTTAAAATTTTCGGAACCCTTTCCGCTATCGTCTTTAGAGTATTTCCGGAAATATTGCTGTCTATATTTCCATTGATTTTATTATTATCATCTTTGTTATATAGAATATAGTAGTTAATTAAATTTGATATAAGTTTTTTTAAAGAAGTTTGTTTTGAAATAAAATTACTTGCACCTGCTGCTATATATTTAGCTATAGTCTCTCCATTGTCGTGACCTGAATACATAATTATTACTTTTTCCGGATATTTTTTTCGGGCTGATTTTAGTAGTTTATACCCAGCCTCATAATCGTCATAAAATACTATATCAAGTAAAATTACATCAGGGTTTTCTCCTTTTACTTTTGAAAACTCCTCAATTGAGTTGAATGTTTTAATTTTAACATTATAATTCACTCCATTATAGTCTGTGATACTATTATCATAAGCAAGCTTTAGAGAATCCAGATAAAAATCATTGTCGTCAGCAAAATAGATCAGTAATTCTTTTTTTAACATACTTTTTAAGATCCTTTAATTGTGATTTTTAACATTAAAAAAATCAGTATTATTGTTAAGCATATTTCTTTCGTGCGAATTCTCATTTTCGAATGATAATGGAAGTGAAATTTCAAATTCTATATTTTTTTCATCATTGTTTATGATAAAAAAACCAGAGTTCTCTTCTATAATCTTTTTTACAGTAATAATCTCATTAGAGATTAAAATATTTACAAAATCTTCACCTTTGCTACATATTTTATAATATTTTATTTTTAATAATACTTTATCTGTACTGTTATATGAAATAATGCGAATTTCCTGTGATTTAATATCTGAAATATTTATATTTTTAATCAGAATATCAAATAGTTTAATCAAGACAATTGAAAATGAATTACCATCAATTAAAGGCTTTTTCTTAGACTTTAGATCAAAAGTACAGTTAATTCCTCTAATATTCGAATTGAAAGTTGATATATGAATAGAAGTTTCTAATAAAGAGCTTAAGGATGCAGGTTTTTTGTTTTTATTTAAGGTACCGGCAAATGTTAAAAGTTTTAAAAATCTATTATTTACATTATTTATAGCATTTTTAATTTCTTTTTTGGCTTTATTAAAAGCTTCCGGATTCTTATTGTAAATTTCAAACATTTCAAGTGTTACTAAAATCATTGAAAATGGTTTCTTTATATCATGTGTCATTTCTGCAATTTGGGATAGAATTGTATTTTTGTTAATAAGGTCATTGTATTCTTTAATACATTGATCTGTTTCAAAGAGGGTATGTTTCTTAAATAAGGGATGTGGTTTTTTTTCTCTAAAACAATTACCAGGTAGAGAACCAATTAGTTGATTGTAAATTTCTATTGAGAAAATATTTGATATAAGGAAAAAAACAAAGAATACCAACAACAATGAAGAGTTATTAAAGACGTTCGATTTTATAAAATTGAAATATGATAAAATAAAAACAACACAAAAAGAGATAATAACAGATATTGGAATCAAAGAGCGAATACTTGCAAACGATACAATTTTATCAGCACTCTTAGATTCAGGTTTATGATTCCAGCAAATAATTAATATCAATGCATATGATAATTGAGAATAGAAAGACATACCTAAGTTATTAATTTTATAAGATGAATCAAATAGTTGGATCAGATATCCTATTAATAGCAGGTTTATATTTTGATAAATGAAATGATTGGAATGACTTGTTATATGAAGCAGATTGATGCTCGTTATTATAATGATAAAAAGACAAATAAATGTAATAAAACTATTTTCACTAAAACCCGAACCAACACAATTCGTTATTACTAAAGAGATAAAAATAGAAAAAGATAAAACAGATATTAAAAGCTTCCTTTTTATCAAAAAAAATCTATAGCTCAATGCAATGGATAGGATAATTAAAAACAAAACCTCAAATAAGATTCTGACATTCAATATGAAGTCATATAAAATTAAGTTATCAGGAGTTAAAAAAAAAGTAAGGAAATCGCTAATCAGTTTTATAAAATTCACAATTAAAACAATGTTGAATAATATTATTTCCTGTTTCTTAAAAATTTGTTTATTTATGAACAAAAGAAAAAAAATGAGTAAACATTCCGATAAGATAATATGTAGATTGCAAACGTTTATATATCTACTATATATACAGACTTCATATTCGTGTATAATTAGAGGAATAAGAAAAATCAATGACAAAGGTAATTCTTTAATTAAATACAAATTAAAAAAATATTTATTATTCAAAATTCTTGTTTTTATCATAATATAAGTTAATTACCGGGTTAATCTTTAAAAATGATATTAGTTTTTTTATCAAAAATCTGTGTTATTTTGAGTAGATATAAAATAAGGACAGTTTCATTGTCAATATATATTTAAAAAAGACTTGCAATTTATGTTAACTTTGATTTATTTTGTTTCTTAATTTAATTAAAATTTTAAAATAAACACTCACTCAACACTCACTCAACACTCACTCAAAGATTATTAAATAACGTTTCACTCTTTATTCATGCTTCATTGCAGTTTTTAAATTAACTATGTTTAAACTTAAATATAGTTTTACTAACTTTTAATTAAGTAAAACTTAAGCTCTAAATACTATTATTCAATTCAAACAATAGACCTTAAGATAAATTTAGAGAAACCTCTAAAAATTAGAATTATTTATTGAAATTCAGATTATAAAAGCTTTTAGTTTTATAAAATCTCTGCATAAGAAAAAATAACTAACAGATTTTACAACAATTCTATTTCTGTAAAAATGCAGTATTTCGATCAAAAGGCTGTTATTAGAGGTCACTATAGAAATTCACAAAAATAATTTATCAAGAGATGGTTTGTTGAAAAGTAGTTATTTAAATTGACCTTTCATAATTATAAATTTGATTGAAATATTACATTTATATAACTTTTTTTGTTTTACAGGTTATTTTTTTTAAACCGATGCGAAGCATTAATCGTATATACATGAATTGCCATAGTTTAATCAAAGTGCTTGTTATCATAGGTTCCTTAAGTTTTTTATATTTTCTAAGATTTGTACAACTCACTCACATTCAAAACACTCTATTTGACTATTAATTTGCGTTATTCTTAATCATCAAAAATAGGGGACCTGATTGAAATGAAAGTAACAGATAATATTGAAAATAATAAAATCCTTCTCTCTCTTAATTTAAATTCAGATAAGTTCGATGAATCATTTTCATTTTTTGACGATAAGGATCATTTATATAATGATAATTTTTCACATAAAAATTTATTCAAATCAGAAATAGGTCAACATTCCTTACAAAACGTTGATGCCAGTTTAGCAAGATTCAAATATACTAATAAAAAAAGCATTAAAGTTATAAAAAACAACTCTTTAGAAAGTGTAGTTGATAGTTTTTTCAGACTAAATCCATTCCAAAAAAAGATGACTAATTTAAAAAACTTTTTATCAAGATTATATAAAATGCCCTATGAGAATCTATCCTATTTTCGTAATACTAAAAGTGTTTTTAGGGATGGACGACAAATTGCTTCTGATTATATTAATAAAGGTTATGGAGGAATCTGCGTGGATTTTGTTATAGTTACCGGGTATTATCTTGATAAATTAAATATTAAATGGTTTCCTTTAAAAAGCGATATAGACGATAGAAAAGATTGCCATATCGCAATTAAAGCTTTTATTAATGATAAGTGGTACTTCATAGATCCTGGCCTCTATCTCTCTCCAATATTAATAGAAAACAGAACCAAAAGAATTAGTTCTGGTCGCTATGGAACAACTCAAGCAACTTATCAACAAAATTCAATTTGTTTGTGTGAGCTAAATAGTAATAATAAGATTTCATTTTCATTATTCTGCAACTTAAATAATATTATATCATTTAAATCTCTTTATACGCTAATTAGCACTTATAGAAGCCTTCCAATTATGAGGGATTTACACATCACCAGAAAGGCATCAAATGGCAATCTTATTGAATTCCACCATGGACGATTCAGGAAATATAATAAAAAGGGGGATTTGTTAGAAAGTTCGCGAATTCCTGTTGAATCATACTCTGACTTTATTTATGATATTTTTAATATTGAGAAAGATATTGTTGAAAAAGCAAAACAAAAACAATTAAAAATGAAAATGAAAATGAAATAACAGTTATATATTCAAACAGTGCTGATCTATAAAAGAAACAAATATTGTAACCCCCTAATAGCTATGGTTTTGATTGAATTTCAACTTTTATAAAAGCTTTTAGCTTTATAAAATTGGTTGATAAAAAAATAACGAGTCTATTCGTTTATAAAAGAAGTTTTACTTTAAAAACTTACAGTTCTTTTTTTTTGACTCGTTATTTAGTTTATATTTCTTTCTGTTAAAACAACTCAAGAGTTTCAGTCAAAGGGCTGCTATTACTTTATTTCAAAATATGCTGACAGATAACATAAACTTTTAATAAACTATATTTATAATAAAATGCTATTCATATATTTATTTGAATAGCGTTTTGTTTTCATCGTGATAAAGAATGTTTTTAGTTTACAGTTATACTTACAACTTTTTTAAAATTGATATTTTTAATAGAAAAATAACTTTACAAGTTAATTTTAGGGTGTTATTCCTGATCGGAAACTTGAAACAATGTTCAAAATAAGAACCATTCATTATTAAATAAAATTGATTTAAATTAAAATTTGAATTGCTGTATAGGCAGGTATTGTTGGTAAACATATGATTTATTACTTGAAAATAAGTACTACATTATTGTTTTTTTTAATGATCAGCTTAGTGAATATCGAAGCAAGCGATATCTCTCTTATATATAAAGGAAGATATTATCAAACTGACAAGCATTACCTCAAATGGGGAAAACAAGAGGTTAAGGGAGCCGAAACAGCTTATGATTATTTTAAAATTAAATACCCTGATTCCAATTTAACATTAAATAAATATGAATACTTTAATAAAAAGCTAAGTGTGAGAGATGCTGTTCTTCAAGCAGCAAATAATAACTCAAAAATCATTTCAGGTATTGTATTTTCAAACCATGTATTTGAAGCTGTTGACTTAATAAATAAGCATAGAATGAATTTAGTCTCATCAATGGCTTCTAGTTCAGATCTAAAAGAGTATGATAGGGTTATCTCTGTATTTCCATCAAACACCTCCCTACTAAAATCGCTTTTTTCATTTTTAAAAGGCAAGCAAATCACTTTTCGTAGAATTTGCGTTATATACTCTGCAGATGATGAATGTTCAATTAATCTTGCCGAACTTATACAACAAAAAAAGAACAAGCTGTTTTTAGAAAAATCAAATATTACTCTTTTTCCTATCATTACCAGGGGTAATTTGACTGATGAGATAAAAAATTATGCGAGAAATTTAACTTCCAATGATGCTATTTTTCTTGCCCTTCAAAATTTCGACGCTGCATATATTGTTAATAAAATATTTAAAGAGGAGAACAACCCTGTTTTGCTTTCAACAGATGGCTTTGGAGAAGATGGTGCAGATTTTTGGCCTGCTGTTGATAAGAAAATTAAAAACAAGGTTACAGGATACTGTGTTTTTCCATGGAGTAAAGAGGGAAAAAGAATTCTAAACCAGAATTTTTTGAAGTTATACCGACACAAATATAACTCTGATCCATGCAGTCTTTCATTTTTTACTTTTAAATCAGTATTTACCTCTTTACTGATAAAGATGAATTTAAGTAAAAACAACACTCTTCCAATTAGTAAAATAGTAAAATACTGCTCAATTAAAAATGAGTTACTTAAAAACGGATTGAGTTTTAATAAACAAGGATTTTCTGAAGATAGTATCTGTATTATTGGATTGAAAAATGGGACACACACTGCGATTAACAAATAAAAAGAATTATATTTTTAATTCCTTCTTCATTACTTATTTTATTCTTATAATAATTTCATGGAGTATTTTTATTGTATATTCATATTTTGATTATCAAAAATATTACAATCAAAACATGAATCTTAAAAAAGATAAGATAAAATATGAGATATTATCCAATAAGGAAGCATATTTATCAAGCATTATCTTAAAACAAAATATTGGTAACATATTAAGATTAAAATCTATTAGTAATAATTTATTTTCAAATGCATGTATTTATAAAAATGATAAGAAAATACTATGTTTGAATAATGATTTGAATACAGATAATAAAATTGATTTCAAAGTTATTTTAGATAATGAGCATAAAGCATATATAATAGTCCAACCTGAAGGTGTTAATTTTATGTCTTTTATGAAATCTAATCCCCCTTACGAAATTTTCATAACTACATTGGTTTTAATGTTATTATATATTATTAATATAGTAACATTGAAAAAAAAAATAATTAATCCCTTACAGTCCTCTATAGATTCTGTTTGTTCCTACCTGATTGAAAAACATAATACTTCAATTGAATCAATTGGCGGAAATGAAAAACATGAACTTGCCGTTTTAAGAAATGCACTTGAAAAGTTGATCCAGTTAAATAATGAAACAGTAAATTTGAAACAAAAAATTGAACTCCAAAAAAAATTTTCTGACTTTGCAGGATATCTTCTACATGATATTCGCAAACCATTTTCAACAGTATATTCCATTATCAACTCATTTGATAAAATTAAGAATAAGCCGGAGCTATTGAATTCAGCCAAAAATGAGATAAAGTCTGCTCTTACTAACGTTGATTCAATGATTGATAACATGCTTGATTATTCTAGAAGAATTCAACTCAAAACCAGACCTAATTCGATAAACTCGTTATTATTATACTCATTGAAGATTGCAGTGCAGGGGCTTCAGGATAAAGACATCTCATTTAAGTATGATTTGCAAAACAATTATAAACCATTAGTAAATTTTGAAGTAATTGTAAGAGCCTTTAGTAATATTATTAGTAATGCTCTTGAAGCAATTACCATAACCGGAAAAAAGAATAGTGGCTTGATAATGGTTTCATCACGTGATGTTGAAAAATATTCTAAAAAATATGTTGAAATATCAATATATAATGATGGCCCTTCTATTAGTGAAAAAGATATCTCAAAATTATTTGATTCATTTTTCACAAAAGGTAAGCAAAAAGGCACTGGAATCGGCCTTGCTTCATGTTTAAATATTGTTACTTTGCACAATGGCATTATTTCTACACGAAATGTTGATGATGATAAAGGGGTTGAGTTTGTAATTGACCTGCCATGTTCCAAAGATCTTGATCATATAGACAAATCAGAAGGACTTCCTTCTCACATTAATGAAATTTTACTTTTCATGAAAGGAATAAATAAGATTTCTGATAAAAAACAAGGAGATAGAGTTGTTGTTGAGGATTTTTCTTTGACTGAAAAAATAATATGTTTTATAGCAGATGATTCGGAAATCAGCAGGTTATATCTTGAAAATACAATTGAAAAAGCTCTGTCAAAATATATACCAATAATATATACATTTGAAAAACCAGAAGATATTCTTGCGAAAATGGAAGAAGTAATGCCTGACATTATCATTTGTGATAATAATTTTGACCATAAATCTGATTTAAAAGGTGAAGATCTTTTTAAAATAATAAGAAAAACCAACGAAAATGTATCATTATATTTAGCATCAAACCATAGCTCTTCAGAACTAAAGTCTATAGCCGAAAATTGTAATGCTGACGGTTTTTTCGCTCCTGACATAAGCGCTGAAAACCTTCAAAAAAAAATAATTTCTAACAATTAAAATTAAAATTTTGAAGTAAGAAAGAAAAATTGGTCACATTGCAAATAAAAAAGGAGGACCATTTATGGCCCTCCTCATGATTTTTTACTTTTATAGTTTTACTCTACAGCAGCTACTTTCTTCTCGCCCTTTATCTGTTCTGAAATTCCTTTAACAACTCTGTCCATAACTGAAAACAGAATATCAATATTGTAACCCACAAGAAATGATAGTGTCATAGATGAAAAAGATCCAGACATGGAAAGACTCTCAGGTTTCATAAACCATCCAATTGACATTCCGCCAAGAGCACCCAGAGATAACCTAAGTATAAACTTGCTTTCAGAATCCCTTGAATAAGTCAAAGTCTTAATTTCTCTGGATAAAGTCCTAAGAACAAAAGTTGCAGCCCCTAATAGTCCATACAGCAATGGTAAAAAATATACATGAAAAGTTCTCAAAACAAATCCTGCTGATTGATCATTTAGGAACATCCTGTTTCTTGCAATATCCAGTTCATTTTTGAGTTCTTCAAGTTTTATAGCAAGAAGAAGAGCTTTTGGGTTTTTACTCTCAATCTCTTCTAAATTATCACCTTTATCTAACCAGACTTTTTTAGAAAACTCTTTCAGCCCTTCAATTTCTAAACTAATATTTGCAGCTATTGTATTTAAATCAGGTTCTTTGGAAGAAGAGATTTTATTCTCACCATTTTTTATTCTCTTTCTATAACTTTCCTGTTTCTTTTTTTTCATCTCAATGAGGTAATCAAGCCACTTCCGATCAATAGAAACCAACTTATGTTCAAGCTCACTTATCTTCTGGTTGTTTTTTAATTCAACATACCTTGTTAGTTTTCCCTCAAAAGGCTGCCCCCTGAATAATACTATGTTCCATATACTGTTCCAGGAGCAAAGAAGTTCATAGTTTGAATCCAGTTGCTGGTTTAAGATTTCAAGCTTTGCTCTGGTCTCTTCTATATGAACATCACTTTTTATATCAGCTTCTGTTTTCCCACCCCTCATCCTGTCATAATTCAATTGGTTTTGATTTCTTTTTTCAAATATCTCTCCTAACCGCGTGTGAAGATCAGATCCAATCACCCAGTAAATCTGTGCAACCAGAAGAATAAGCATAAAAAAAATTGTAAGCATCATATATCTCCTCACTGCACTTGATGCTTTTGTTTTTTTTTTAACCCTACCTTTACTATCCAACCCTGGAATAATAGACTTTAAGCTTCTTATGGTTACAGGGTCAATCTGAGTTGCAACCTCATCGTAGGTTATCCAAAAATTGACCTCATCTTCTGGTGTCCATCTGTTCTGTTCGATCAGATATTTAGAATGTATTATGTTATTAAGTGAGTTTTTGTTGATAGCTATTAGCCCTTTATCAGCAACATAATGAACCAGATACATCGCATCATCAACAGCTCTTCTAACACTTTCAGGAACCTCAACATAGTTTGAATTTTTAATATCTAATTTCTCACTAACACTTATATCTTCCTGAGTGCTATCATTATAAGAGTTTTCCATAATTAATCCTTTTTTTTGATATGAAGGCATAAGGTGCTATCCAACATTTAGATCTAAACCCAGGGTTCAAAAGCCATTATTTGCTGATAAACTGTTAATTCAGATAAACCTATTGTAACTATCTGAGCTACAGGAATATCTCTTTCAAGAGGAGGTCTTGTTCCATTCCCATCATTATCACGGAAAATTGTTTGTTCAGGCATTGTATCATAACTGTATGCCCTATCATTAACCCACATGTGCTCCGGTAGCAATTGGTCGTTAGTTCTGAATCGGGCGCCTAACCTAAATGGAGGAGCGGAAGGTTCATTATGAACCGTTAAACCGAATTCGATGCAAAGAGCATTCATAATAGCAATTCTCTTATCATTTAATTTGGCGATTCTGTTTATTGTATCCAGATCTGATTTTCCAAGGTTAACTAATCCTGCATTTGTAAGATGTTGCTGGTTCTCTGTTAACATATAATTTCCTATTGCGGAAAACCTTGTACTAATACTTCTTTGTATATCTCTGTCATCACTTCCACTTAGTGCAAACTGATAACAGGCCGCACTGATTAAAACACCATTTGGTCTGTTTTGGAGATGCATTTGTGCCATTATAAAATACTCCTGCTTTGGACATTTTTAATTCGTAATTCGAAGTTATTATTGTACCATTTGCTCGTTTAATCAAACGAGCCATACTAGTATGAATATATGAAACCTGTAGTAAGATTGAATTTATGTACCAAGGGGACTTTATGCACTTTGTATATAAAGTATAAAGCTATTGCTTTTTTTCTATTAGTTTGAGTGTTAAAGAATCCCCTTAAGCACATAAACCAGTTTTAAAACATTTTATTCAGGTAGCTTAAATCCCTCTTCATCCAGATCAAGGCCAAGTGCTTCACATATTTTTGTAACAAGACCTACTGCTTCCTGAACAGTAACTTTTCCGTCTGCAGCGATATTACTAAGTTCTTCTGCCAACATTCCAACCATACCAATTACTTTAAATGTACTAATACCCATCTTAAATCTCCTTTTTTTAGTTTTGTTATTATAATAAACCCGGTTAATTCCGGGATCTGTTTTATAAATGATTTTTTCTGGTAATTTTAGAATTGGATTTTAAAGATCCCAAGGGAATCTCTAAAAACTGCTCTTTGATCGAACTACATCGTTATTCGAAATAAAAAACTGTTGTAAATTCGCCTCGTTATTTATTTCTCATCCTTGTATTTCAATCAAATTTCTAGTTTTTAGAGGTTCCCATTATTGATTAATGGGACTTTTTATCTGATTATATGTGTGTTGTATCTTTACTTTAGAGAAGATAGAGAAACATGCCCAAGATATTTTTTTATTTTTTTACTCCACCACTCCTTATTTCGAACCATAGCTATCAGTTCACAATTAATAACTTCCTTACTTTTACTCTTATCTGGAAAACCCCATCCATATGGTTCAAATCTAATGAAAGAATTTTGTACATATATACTCTTCTTCTGATTAGCCCAGTATGATAACTGCGCCCAGTCTCCAAGTATAAGGTCTGCTTCATTGTTAAGAAGAGCATCTATTGTTCCCTTAGGATCAACCTTTTTTACTATTTCAATATTCTGTTTATCTTTAATTTTATTCAGAAGCATGTTGGCTGTTGAGCCTTCCATAACAGCAATTCTTTTAAACCTAATGGAATTAAGGTCATAATGGGGTTTAGAATCAACACTTTGAGTTAAAGTTGCAGTTACCAAACCAAAAACACCTGCAGAAATTGTTATTCCAAAAACAACAAGAATCAGTGAGAAAAGCTGCATAAAAACCGAGCGAAACCTGAATATATTTTTGTCAATTCCAAGGGTCATAAACAGTGAAATTATAAAAAGAGAAATGATCTTACCAAGAGAGGTTGTCTTTTTGTCTATCTCCAAACCATAGTAATTACGAAAATTTACAAAGGAAAATATAATAAATAGTGTAAACAGTACTAAAAATATTATAAAACCCGTTTTTACATTTGGAGACGAGACTATTTTCTTTATATTTTTCCAGGCATGCCCTATATTTACCGAATTTCCTGGAAGGGAAGCAAAGGTCAATCCGGAAGGGAAATACTGCATTGAGAAATCAAAACGTTCCTCTCTTTCTTTTGTAATTGTAAGCGGTGATATTGCAACATCAATTGATCCGTCCTTCAGAGATCTTAAAGTTTCCTTAAATCCGGTTATTTTATATTCAAATGAAATTTTATGTTTCCTTGCAATTGCTTCCCACAGATCGATACTCAAGCCATCAAGATTATTATATTTATCTATGATGATAAAAGGTGGGGAGTTTCGAATAGCAACCTTGTACACTTTTTTAGTCAGGTTCTTGTCGGGAGAGAGATCTTTAGAGAGACAAACATCTGAATAGAATATTAACAAGATGAATAAAAAGGATAAAAAAAGTTTAATTAATAGTTTCATAATCATTCCTTTACAAATAAATAGATTAAAACGTTACTAACAGTTGATATTAATAACCCCGTTGCTAAAAATATTAAAGATGTATAAAAATAGATTAAAAGGGTGTAATTTGGGTTGTTAACTGCTGCAATAAGTAAATTTGTTTTTGCTACAACTTCATTTACTCCAATTACAGAAGCAGTTGATGAGGCCATCAAAACAATTACAAAATAGCGTGACCAGCCAGACCAGAAAACAACATATGGATTTATATCCTGTTCATCTCTTGTACGCATAAACCCAATTACCGCATCTGATGTAAATCCGATAACAGGAAAAGTGAGTGCAACAATAGTTTTGAATGATGGAGTTATGATAATTTCACTCTCTCCAAAAGTAAAAGAAGAAGGAAGAATAAAAGCCAGATAGAATAGAAGTACAAAACTTGGTACATTCCTCACAAGGTTTGTAAACCCATTTCCTGTTGATTTTATTAAAATATTGGAATGCTTTTTTAAAACCACAACAAACAAACCAGCTACAGTCCCTATGACCATTGATGTGGTACTGATTAAAACATTATTGTAAAGTCCTTTTAAGAGTTCTGGTGTCCAGTGGATAATAATTGATATTAAATTTTTCTCGACCATAGCTCCACTGCCTTTTTTCCGTGTTTAAGTAACATAATAAATATACCTGTGAATAAAAAATAGAAAACAAGCAGGAAGTTCATCATTATTATCTGATTACCATTTTCAGCAACTATCATATTGCTGGAACTGATTATTTCCGGGATTGAGATAACACTTGCCACACCAGCTAATTTAACAAGGTTTATAAGATTTGATCTTATATTTTCATATGATGCATCAATAGCTTTCAAGACTTGATTGAAAAGGTTTTTATCTGGATGTTTCTTCCGGTATTCCATCATTGCAGCTTCAATAATGCCACCGATTGCAGATCCTGCGTAGTTTGAAAAGCTTAAAATTGCTACAATCTTTGGATCTATGTTTATATTAAAATGAAGGCTGAGATAACCACAAATGCCGAAAAAGATCATGTAGAGGTGTAGAATTGGTGGGGTTAATCTGAAAAATTCACCACAACCAGTGACAATGTTTCGTAATAAACCACGCTTTCCACATCTTATAATTGCAAAAATTACTCCTGTAACCATAGCTAAAAAGATTGAAATTACACTTAATGAAATAGTATATGTCAGACCTTCCATTAATAGATTTCTATTGTAAGGTTCAAGCATGAAACCTAAATCAATCCCTGCTTTTTTTAGAAATTTCATAAATTCAGGTATGTCGTTATTATCCTCTTCAGGAATAATTTTGTACTTCAGACATTCATCAGGCAGGTCACCATTATTTTCTATACTACAAAGATATTTATTCCCGGGAGTTTTAACATTAAACAATCTGTTCTGCGCAACCAGAAACTGACTCTGAGGTAACCCGTGATATTTTTCTCTTTCAAGAAGAAAACCGCTTTGATGCCATAAGATAACAATATCCCTTAAAAACCTCGCAAAATTCGTTCCTGCATAATCCTTGTTTATTGCCATTGTCCAGGGTTTTGGATATTTTAGCGGCAGTGGTAGATTATAATCACTCCATTTACTCTTTACCAAAAGATTTTTCAGCACAGTATCATCATAAGCCCAACCAATACATTGTCCGTCTTTAAGTGCTTTTGCAACATCCCGTGTTGAGTTGTAAATTTGCTTCGATATTGAATATTTTTCAATAATATCACGATTATAATATGCTCCTCTAAGTAAACAGATTTCGCAGTCTTTCAATGAACCCCAGTTTTTAACTGAACTGTTTTTTTTTAGTAATACAGTTACACCACTCAAGTAATAAGGTGGTTCAATAAGATGTGCAAGCCTTGCTCTTTCTGGAGTACCAGACATTGTTGCTATCACAAGGTCGATCTCTTTCATATCAAGTTTTTGAAGGCGAAAAACAGTAGAAACACTGACAAATTTGATCGTAACACCTAAAATATTCGCAATATTGCGGGCCATATCAATCTCCATTCCAACATGTTCTCCTTTTTCATTAATCCAGCCCCACGGTTTATAATCAGATTTAACTCCAACCCTCAAAACCCCTCTTTGTTTTATCTCTTTAATAATAGCTCCATTAACCAGATATGGGTTTAGATCCAGCTTAATTTTTATTTTTTTTTTAACTCCGGATCGATTCACACCAATACTTAAATCGCCTTGCATTTCTATATCTTCGATAGGGTTTACTTTTATAGGTAAAGACAATATCAATATAAATGTGAATACAGGTATTAAGAAGATCAGTGCAAAGTAATATTTGTAACTCATGATGACCTCATGCCCTGAAGAAAAATTACTCTTTCTTTTTTCTGGCAACAACCAATAATCCATATCCAAGTTTTGCAGGTAACAATCGGCATAAATATTTGTCTAAAATTGTTTTTAAGTCCGACCTAACCACCTGGGATTCAGGTAAAATACTTTCAGCAGTTATAATTTCAGTAGTAAAACCAGCCTGTTTTATTTCTGATAGCAGCCTTGATGTATTGTATAGATGGTAGTAAAATTCAGTTTTTTTTCCACCCAGTTTCCTTTCATATTTTACGTCACCATGTTCAGAAGCAATACCTGCAATACCTTTTTTTCTATATAAAGCATATTTAGCCTGGAGAACCGGAAAGCGTCTTATGGAGTTTGGAACTGAAATTATCAACCCCCCTTCTTCTTTAAGCTGAGTAAATAGCTTTTTCAATAACTGCACTCTGCTATCTCTTTTGTTAATATGTGACAAAACTCCAAACAAACCCAGAATAAGATCATATTTTTCTTTACTATCAAACAGGTTTTCTACAGTTAAATTATTAATCCGATCAGAAAGACCTATGGACTGAACTCTTTCATTCAATTGCTTTACAGCAAAATCACAGGTGTCATAAACACTGATTTGAGCAGCAGTATTACGCAAAAGAGGAATAGTATATCGCCCGTTCCCACAACCATAATCAAGAATATGCTTTGACAGATCAGCATTACCAAATACAATATCCATGGTTCGCCTGTTTGGACATGGGTATCGCTTATCATAGGTTCCTGAATGAAAATAATGTATATATGAGTTTTTTATATCCCATGATCTGTCACTGTTAGTTTCTTTTAACGACTCAGGCACTTTTAATTCAGATATTTGTGTAGTTTCTTTAGACACAACTCCTCCGGTTTTTTGTATTAAAATTATATAGGGAATCTCTAATAACCGCCTTTTAAATGAACTACTTCGTTATTACGAAAAAAAAACTGTTGTATGTTTATAAAGATAAATCGTTTTTATAAACGAATCCTCTCGTTATTTTTTCTAATGCCTTATATTTCAATCAAAATTCTAATTATTAGAGGTTCCCTATAGGGGGATTAGTTCGAAAACTATTAGAGGTTCTTAACTAACATTTCGTAAAGAAGAGCATTGCACTCTTCAAGATTATAATAATATAAACTTTTCTCTCACATATTCAGCTTCCATACGTCTTCTTTTTCTAATTCCTTCAAGCTTATGATCCTGCTGCATCTCTCCAAGAAGATCTGCACATTCCAGCCATTTTTTCTCTTCAAGTGGCTTTCTAAGAATCTCAAGCCCTTTATTTCCAGCTCCTCTGTTGTATGCTAAAGACAGCATTACTGTTTGCACAGATCCTGGAGTATCAACTTCAAGCAATGACCTAAACCTTTTCGAAATTAATTTCCAATAGGGATCAACGGCAAAAGGAAATACGCTATCAGCTTGATCTCTGCTCATTTTAATTGACTTTAATTCCTGGTTTTGAGAAAGGGCCTCTTTTGCTTTTTCTCCCTTTATTCCATATACACCTTTAACCGCATTTAACTGATCCTCAGTAAGAATATCTGCATATAACGTTTCAGCAAGCGCATGCTCAATATATCCAAGGTCAACACCCGGATCAAGAGTCACTCCTGACTCTCCACCAGGCCAGTACGCTTTTCCTGCATGACCCTCCCTCGCATGAACCCATGAAGAATCTCCCCTGAATCCATCAAGAAAAGATGTTAAAACTGCCTGCTTTATACCTGTAAATGCATACCATGTGTTTATACCTACAACACCATCAGCAGTAAGGCCCTTCTTTTCCTGAAAAGCTTTTACAGCCCTTACACTTCCCTCTCCAAAATAACCGTCACTGTCAACGTCATAACCGTTTTTAATAAGAATTTCCTGTAAAATCTTTACTTCATCCCTAAGTTCGGGTCTTTGACTTTTGAAACCATCTCCTGGTCTTAATAATTTATTTGTCATTGTTTTATCCTTTTATCCGTTTTAGAAAATCTTATCGTTTGAAGTTTTAAATTGCAACTTTTACAGCATTAACAAATACATTCATAGCAACATTTACTGCTTCCTGCACCATAACTTTTGTCATAACCTGAAGAGTTAATAACTCCGCTTCAATTACTTTCTTTTCGCGCTGTAATTCTTCATCAAACTCTTCCTGATCAATCAAACCATCAATCAAAGCAAGAGCCAACTCCTCCATTAAAGCTTTCTGTCTTTCAAAAATTGATTTCGTATCACCAGCAATATTTCCCGACTCATCGGAAACAACATCACTCACAGAGCCTACCATATCCTTTAATACATTACCCATGTCAAAACTCATTAATTTTCCTCCTTTAAATTATTTTATGAACCTCTAAAAACTAAGATTTAGGTTAAAGTACAACGTTTATAAAAGCTTGCAGGAAGGGGAACTTAAAAACCTTGGGGTATGCCAACAAACCCTAAAAAAAAACGGTGTCATTCCTGCGAAGGCAGGAATCTCATAAATATACGAATAAATTAAACAGCGAGTCATTCCCGTGAAAGAGGCTGTGTAACAAAACAAAATTTATTATTTATCAATTACAGACAATCAACAATTGGTCGTCATTCCCGAGAAGATTTGGATAGTTCTTTCTTCCAAATCTGAGTCGGGTCATTTATAAGGTTTGCTTTACTATCAGTTTGTGACCTCTATACCTGCAATCACTTCATTTTCTTAGCTAACTCTGCCTTGGCCATCGCAACCAAAATCCGCCTGTACTGTTCCCTGTGTTTTTTTGCAATAAAGTTTTTAAATGTATTCTTCTTCATATGTTTTGCCTTATCACCCAACCATAACTCAATAACTATCTTTACCTGTTTAATAGACTCCTCATTTAAATCTCTGATTTGATTTCTTGTTAAAAGAGAGTTTAGATCTGCTTCTATTGAGAGATATTTATCTTTAAACTCATCATAACCTCTTTTATTTACTGGCGTTTCAAGAATGGTCGCAAAAAATATATCTACTTTTTTGGTAGTTAAAATAATCTCCTGAAAAACCTTTTCGTCATAATCGGCTACATATTTTACTGCACAGCCTGAAATGAAAAGTATAAGAACTATAAAATACAATTTTACTTTCAACATATAAATTAGCCTTTATATTAGATTTGAGATAAAAATATACTTACATATCTTTCTGTTTATAATCTGTTCAACTATGGGAACCTCTAATAATTTAAATTTTGGATGAAATATAAAAAAAAACAACGTGTCATTCCTGTGAAGCAGGCTGTGTCATGAATAAGAAAAATAAGTAAAAACCCCTGGATTCCTGATACCTGATTAAGAACAAGCTTTAATCAGGTTCTGGAATGACGACCGTTTGAATGAATAAATCTAAAGACCTAATAAAAAAAAAATTCACTCTAAAATAGAAAAAATTGATTTGTGACAGCCACGAAGGCAGGAATCTATATTAATTAGGCAACTATCGTAGGGTGTGTTAACGGTTTTCCAACGCACCTTTAATCCAGATTTCAATGCAACTGATGGAAAAATGATAATAAAATTAAAATTCATTAATTTAGGATTTGAAAGTCTAATAAAAAAACTACTAAAAACCATAAAATTTAATTGTCTAAGAAAAACAAAATTTTTCAAAAAAAAAACAGATCCTAATTATAATGTTTAAAAATAATTAATTTTTAGCTTGATTTTGAGAATCGTAGCGATTATTGTTTTACTGGTTGTATTAATTATGTATGAATTGTATTCGGCGAGCCAACCTGGAAGCTGGAACTTCCAAAGTTGACTCTGAACAAAAACCTTTCTCACGTTAGGAGAAAAGTAGATGCCTACCATCTTTTTTACAGAAAGCCCACCATTCCGTCAATGCCTCTTTCACACGTTGGGGCAGTTTTTTCACTTAAACACTATAAATCAAGCTAAAAAACACACATTAAAAATGTTACAAATGCACCGCTGGTTTGTAAAACGCCAACTTTTTTACTGTGTTCATACTTGATTGTTGGGTGAATTGAACTGGATCTGCATAAAAACTTCTGTGTTTAATGCTTTAAAATGGCTTTAGTTTTTTGCTCTGGGAAACTTTGCCACTTTATGGCTATATAAAAACAGTTTAGTTTTTGTGTAAATAAAAAATATTTCCAGGATTTTCTAAGAAATAAATAGTAACTGAAAAATTTCTTCAGTACAGAACCAGTTTTGCGTGTGAAAGAGAGTACCACTTAAACTACATATGAAAGAGGCGTTAACAGGTATGGGAGAAATTGTCCCCTCCCATATCTTTTTTCCTATTTCGGATTATGTTACAGACACTTATTTAAACCCGAAGAAAATTACCTGCGGAAACCACTCCTTTGAAAAGTATACAAATACATTTCAAATAATTTGTATAATTATCCTTAAAAGCATCTTTTTGATACCCAAAAGCTAGTTCTAAGGGCAAAAAAGAGGTGTTTTCAAGCACTATATTCAATTAATTTAAATAGTTATCTTGGTCCGACCCTAATGCGATGCGTTTGTAAAACGGACCCTAATGCGATGCTCTTCCCTCTTCATCAAGGTCAAGCCTAGCCTTTTAGGGTGCGTTAACGGTTTTCCAACGCACCTTCAAATTCCAAAAAAGATTAAAACCCAAGAAATGTTTCCCTAACCAATCCGGTCATTACTCACATTAACAAATGAATGATACAGGTACCCATAAGATTTACCGATGTTTTTAGCCAGTATCCAGTGATGAAATTTTTATGGGACATAGGTTAAATAATCCTAAACCTTCGGCCTGTATTAATTTACTATTCGACAACTGTATACCTGACCCCTAATAAATTCTAATATTTTTTACCTAAACTAAGTGGTTTTTTATCTATATATTAATTCATCCCCTCCATGCACCTCCCTCCTCCGATCCTTCACACGGACCAGATCATTAACCATCTTATGATTTTTTCCATCATAGTCGTATATACTTCCCACATATCCCCACACTCTACATCGGTCATACCCATTATCCTTTAGAATTCTATACATCATTTTCGAAAACCCAACCCCACCCCCATCCTCAGCTGAGTGACAATTGAACAATTTCAAAAAAGTTACCTCATCTTTTCTTAAACCAGCTCGTTCAAGATATCTAAATAACGCCGCCGAATCGATCCCCAAACCACCTCCATTTGTTATTCTATCCCCACCTACTGATCCATGCCCCATTACATAAATCCTTGATTCATCCCCATACACTTCATGCAACTCGTCCCCGTTCGGCTCTCCATGCACTCTGATATAATCCCTCCCTTTCCCACCAGGAGTCATCACATTAAATACTTCATTAAAGCTCCATTCTACAGCCCCTTGATTATAATAAAATTTTTCATTTACAGTTTCAGTAAACGGTATCACTATACAATGCTTCATTATTTTCACCTTTTAATTTATTATTTTAGTCTTGTAGGGTGCGTTAACGGTTTTTAAACGCACCTTTCAAACATTCACAATAGAATCAGAACAATCCTGATATTTCCCTCATGAATTGACGATCAGCCCCAAAACACTTTCCAACCATTTTCCAGTATTTCTTCATGTCAAGACCAGCATCGTTCAGTTCAACCCCTGATCTCAACCACTTCCACCAACCTCTTAAATATTGTCCGATACGATTTGCATCCGCACCCTGCTCATAAAGCCGGACAATTCTTTCAAGATGATTGCTGACAGTCTTCCAGGCAACAGATACTTTCATATCTGATCCCGGTGTTAACCTGTATCCCAAAAAATCAAATCCATATTCGATCCTCCCTAAAAATGTTTTAAATGGATGTTTCTTTACTTCAAGTTTATCAAGTATTTCATTAGTACTTTTTACTGTTTTTTTTAATTTCCATCTGGTTTTTGAAAGTATAATCCAGTCATCAATAGCATATAGATTTGAGTTCATCTCAATTCTATATTGCGCTTGTATGTTAGAGGACCTTGCATAAAAATGGTTTTCTTTTATGCATTTGGAGAAGATTGTTTATGAAGCTGTCATAGAATACACCCATATCTTTCATGGCATCATCGAGAGGCTTCAGATAAATCGCTCCCATTAATGGAGAAAGAGGACAACCAAAGTGAATTCCTAAAGATACTGCTTTCAAAATCCCGTCTTCGTCCTCCAGATGGTTCAAGTACCCGTGGATTAATTGAAGTACTTTCTCTTCTTTTACGATTTTCCTGATTTGCTTAATTAATATTTTGTGATTTATACTTGCGTAATAACTTTCCACATCACTTCTAAAAACAAATTTATAATTTTTCAATTGTTTCTGAACATCCCTGACAGCACCTTTTCCACCACCCAGACCGGAAACATGATAACAACGTTCACCAAGATGAGGCCTGCAGTATTCACTTAAAACCATAGTCATTGCTTTTAAAACAAGAGCATCCCTTGAAGACCACAGTGAAACAAAACCACTTGATGTTCTGATCCTCTTTACCGGTTCAAACCAGTAATTTCCTTCAAGTATACTCTTCTGAATCTTTCTTTTCGTGGCATCCCAATTTGATCGTAAATGCCATATATCATTATTATAGTGGTAATCTATACGGCTTTTACACAACCACTTGTAAGCTTCATCTATGATTTCATCTGATGCTATTTTATTTATTAAGGAATAGTTCATATCTTACATAATTTGCTTTACAAAAGGCATGGAGTCAAATTTTCATTTGATTTTTGGTTAGCTCAAATCATTGATTCAGAATAAGAAAAATCCTGATACTTGTGATATGAATTGACTACCTTCAAAATATTTTTATCATTTCAATATAACCACCTCCTTTAATATTGTCTGATTTGATTTTCCACTGATGGTTCGTGCATGAAGGAGAATTTATGCACTTTGTTTTTTAATTATAAAGCAAATTGCTTTTTATAATTTGAGTTTGAGTGTTAAATCTCCATCAATACACATGTAAGACCTGATGAAACAAAACTTCTATTTTACTATTGTAGTTTTGTTCCTCTTTATCAAGGCCTAGTTCTGGTGGATCACATATCTTCATACACGATTAATTGCATCGTTATTTCTTACTTTTCATTTGTTGAGATACTACTCAATTATTCCAGTAATATTTCTAATACATTTCTTTATTTACAAAAGAATATGGATTACTGCCTGCGAGTGTGTCATGAATAAAAAGCGTAGTAAAAATCTCTGGATCCCTGATACTTCACAAATAAACAAGTCCCTTATAAAATCATTGAAAAACAAAAAAAGTTTAATTTTGTTTTACTTAGTTGATTTTATAAGCATATCAGGTTCTGGAATGACGACCGTTCGTACTAAATCTTTTGAAGCTCAAATTTCAAAATATTTTCACTCTAAAGAAGAGAAAATTGATTTGTGACACAGCCTCAATTTTCTCGGGAATGACGACCAATCATAACTCTATTTTAAACTTCTGATTTTATTATTCTCTATCTAATAATTCATTAATAGCATCCCTGCTATTATTAAATGAGTATAAAATATCCCATTTTTTTATGTTTATTTTCATACTTTCGTTTTGTCTTCTCCAGAGCAGGTTTTTGGTTTTAGCATTATAGTAGTCATAACGGGATGGTTTGGTTAGTACGCACCCTGTTACATTCTTGAGTAGATCAAAAACTGAAGAAGCAGGATTTAAAGGATCATAAAATTTATTTGTAGCTGATAAAGAAAGTGCGACACCAATCTCATCAAGTGAATGATGACCACTTAAGCACATACTAAGCATACAGCATAAAATATGTAATGCCTGATTCTTTTTACCTTCTCCATTGATCTCATATAGTGTTTTAGCAAATCCTACAGCATCTGTTGTTGTTCCTGAGATATCGCATCTCAGGGGCAGACCAAGTAAACTTCTAAGTTTTCCTAAAGTAGATTTTTCTGTTGGAGTTTTTCCAAGAGCTCCTGCATCCAGGGAAAGTAGATTTGAATCCGGGTGTCTGTATTTATTATCTATGTTGGTTCTAACTCTATGACAGTTCTCAGTAAAAGGGGTTATAAGAGCGTTTTTCCCATCTCTGTTTTTGAGTTTATCTCTTTCATTTTTGTAAGCAGCAGCACTATTCATATCAAAGTCAATGTTTGGCACACCAAACCATGAAATACGTGGTTTTAAGGTGTTTGTAGCTAAATTTTTAATTTTCTGGTTAATTCCGGTAAAGACATTTGGATCTGTTATCTTTGCTATTGACTCAGGTGGTATACAAAGTTTTCTATTCAGATAACCAATCTTAAAAATTTTGTACAGTTCTGTATTCTTTAATAACTTAACCTTATCACCATTCTTGTCCCTTGTTAGTCTTGTAACCGTTTTTCTTGCATATGCACTTAAACCTGTAACAGCAGACCATATTTCATTATCAAGTTTACTTTCAGAATTCATAATAGTATTTTGATAGAATTCCCATTCAGGCTCTTTTTTACAAATCTCTTTATATTTACTTTTGTGGGTGGTCTGCCAATCATTTAAACCTGTAATTATCTTATCAAGTCCTTTTCCACCCTGTGGATTTACTGTTTGTTCAGAAATATCTTTTCTGAAATTTGTTGCATACAAATCATACAAAATCTGGCAATGGGTTTGCCATAACTCTTTTTCTCTCATTTTTTTCTCCTAAAGATATTTTAAGTTTTTTAATCAGAAATTTTTTAGTTAAGTCCTAAATAAAGATGTTAGCTCTTAAACATTTTTGTGTGCTTCTTTTACAAAAAGCTTACAGCTGAGGCTATAACAAATTTAAGTAAAATATAAAAAGTTAGATTCCATTTTAAATAGTAAAAACTATCTCAAAAACATTAAATTAAAATACTTTTTGTTATATATTATGGATTCCCGACTCAAATTTGGTTTAAAGAGACAAACCAAATCTTCGAGGCTGTCACAAATAGAGAATAAAGCAAAAACATATGGATTTGTTTATAAAATCGGAAGAAAAAATAAAATTAAAGCCTTTTATTTCTAAAAGATTTTAAAAACGACCTGATGTGCTCTAAAAAAAGCAAATTTCTTGTAGCGTTCTGGAATGACAACCGTTCGAACAAATATTCCTAAAAATCAAATTCCAAAATATTTTAACTAATAAATAGAAAAAATTGATTTGTGACACAGCCTCCTTCTCGGGAATGTCGACCAATCGGCATTTTTTAGAGGTTCCCTTATTTAATTTTGAAATGGCTCAAAGTTACTTTTTTACAGGATTTGTCTGATACTGAATCTCTTCAATTATAGATTCAGGAAGCTCTTTACCAAGAGCTATTGAAGTTTCCAGCTGGCATAATAAAACTATGTCTGAAGTAATTCGATAGATAGCAGATTTTTTAATGCCTTCACTTTTTCTTTCTATGGACTTAAGGTGTGTAGCAGGTTTTAAGATACGAAAACTTACTCCGGTTTCATCTTCTGTTGAGCGTATTGTACCCATATCTATAAATGATGCCATGAGTGTATTAATTGATTTACTGAATATGATATCAGCGATACCAAGTTCTTTGGCTGACACATCAAGTATTATGTTTATTTTATACGGGCTGTTTTCAAGATAACCTTTGGCCTTTTCTCCCTTAAAAAAAACGATTAGTCCTTTTTTGCCCTCTTTAGGTGCATGGTAGAACTTAAGGGTATTATCCTCAATGAAGTAATCATCACCCTGTTTAACAGTATATCCCGGTGGTGTTTCAACCTCAGATACATCACCCTTAATTTCGGCAGGTAATTTAAAATTTTTTTTATTACCGGTTGTATCGAAGGATAGTATTTCACAAAGATTAGCCTGCTCTCTTTCAGCTAAAATTTCTTCACCACTTAATGAAGACAAACTCTCTAACCCTGATACACAAATTCTTACAGCCTTAGTTGTGCCTTGCCCAGGACCAAAGACCACATCAGTATCAGTGATGTTTGTTTTGAGCACTTCATATAATTTTTTTTCAAGTAAGCTTAACAATGCTTTTCCCTATCCAACTTCAATTTTTTCTATGGATTCATTTTTATTGCTTTTCATTTTAACCACATCACCATCAGATTTATCATCTTTAATTTTTCCAAGTTCCTCCTCAAGAATTTGTACAGCGCCACTAATCCTGAGCATATTCCTCTTAAGTTCAGTCTCTTTTTCTTCAATGTTTATAAGTAACTTCAGCCCTTTAGCATGTTCATTCTTTAGTTTAATTAATCTTTCTTCCAATTGTGCTTTCATAATGGCTCCATTATTAAATGTTATGATCTAAAAGTTTTAATTTCCGCTATACATACAGGTCATGTGTACCAGCTTCGCGGAAGTGAATTCCATGATTCTGCTTTTTCATATCTATTTTGACTTTCAGAAACCCAGACGTTTTTGGCAGAATTTTTGAAGGTATACGTGCAGCAATATAACGATTGAAATATTTACTGTTCCAGTGACGAGCAAATGGGTTATCATAGGTTGATAAGAATCTTTCAATTTTTTTACCATTAACTGTAATACTTCTATGCATACATCCATTCCAATCATTATTATGTTCCACCAGATAAAGGAGTTTATCCCTGCCGGAAGATACAAAAGGGACTATTAATTCAGTATTGGTTTTGGGTTCAATTTTAGTCAGGACATCTCTTTTCCAGTTTTCCCATTTTTCACCCCATTTGGTTTTAGTTCCTCCATTTACAGCCCAGTGATAACCTACGGCAGATTGGGTTGCATGGGACCATGGATTTTTACTGAAAGCAAGTCCTGAGAACCACATATTTTTGCTTGTGCTTGCTTTTGAGATTAGAGCAACTTTTCCTGAGCGTCCAACAGGAATTGGCAACCATTGGTGACGGTCATGGTGAGAGTCCGCCAAAGATCCATCGGGGCAATAGCAGTTACCAGATCTATAGCCACCTGTCCAAATACCTAACTGCTCCTTTTCACCATCTCTGAAATACGCTTTAATTGCATTCCAGCGGTCTCCCAGAACACGGACCCAGACAGTGTTGTAGCCTTCAGGAACATTCACCTCTGCTCCATTATCATCTTTATCATCATTACTCCCAAAACAGATAAGTTCAAAGTCATGCCATAGCTTTGTTATGTGGGTTTTATCATCGTAACGGGCATTACCTAATTTTACTATTGCTTTTGTTTTTACTGCATCAAAAATATTCTGGTAAACCAAAGGGTCTTCAGGATACATGCGATGTACCATCACATTTGTTGATTCAAAAGATTTTCCTCTGACTCTTCCATTAACATGTAATCTGACTTTTGGATCAATTGTAGATATACCAATATGTCCATTTGCCTTCATGATGCATTTAGCTGTTTCTTCTCCTTTTTTTGCACCAGGAGAAAATAACAGATCGCCCCATTCTCTTAATTCCATCTTATTTTCAGATCGTCTGAAAAGAATTCTGTGGTTGTTATCAAGGGATCTTATCTGTCCATTATCTCCAAAAAATATTTCATTATTGGCCGCAATATTGATACCACCTGTTACCTCAAGTTTTCCGTTAACCTGTAGATAATCCCAAAGTTTTACACATCTGTTATTTTTTGTTCCGGAGCGTCCCAGAATCATTAATGCATCAAAATCTTTTGCATTTTCAATAGCTGCATAACCTTTTGTATTCCCAATTCCTGAGTGATCATGATCAGGGTTAGTAAAGTAGATATCAGAATTTCCGGCAAAAATACCTCCATTGACATCCAGTTTTGCTTTTGGATCTGTAGTCCCGATACCAATATTTCCTGAATCCCGTTCAATAGTAAGATGCTTTCCTTTTGACTTTGCGTTCTTTAACCCTTCAATATAAAATTTATTATCAGGTTTACCAATATATTTTAAATCAACCCCCCATTTGGCATCAGTGGATTCTCTGAGTTTCAAAGAAGCATTATCATCTTTTCCATCTCCCCAGATTTTTAAGGAGCAATCAGGCCCGGCAAATAAAACATTACCTTTTACATTTAGTTTGTATTCATCTGATGCAATATTCCCAGTCCCAACATTTAAATGCCCCACATCAAATTTATCTATATTCTTTGATTTAAGAGAGGGATTTTGATCTCCCTCATCTTTATCTTTAGTAAGCTTAATACCTTGATCTTCCTCTCCGTTGTGGGAGTGGGTATTCAAAAAATCACGTATCTTGATCTGTATTTCGTTCCAGTCCTGTGCAGTGATAAAATCACCGGGATTACGCTTAATATAAGGTTCAGCCATGATCTTTCTCCTTTGTTGTGAATATTGATTTGTTGTATTTATCTTTATCAAATTTAGCTTCATTGGTTTCGAATGTGTCTTTACTTTTTAACTTTGTTTTGAATATTGATTCGTTGTATTTATCTTTGTTAAACTTTGCTTCTATTTTAAATCTTGATTCGTTGTATTTATCTTTATTAAATTTTGCTTCATTAATTTTGCTCAAATCTTTATAAACAGCATTATTGAAATATGAGGAGTTATAAACTCCTGCTGTTACATATAGATCTTCAGGTATAATCTGATCTTCAAATTTTATAGCAATATCTGGTTGTTTAAATATATCATCAGGAGTATTTTCTTCAGAAACAAACAAATCGGTATGCAGTTTTAAATCGCTATCAGAAACCTTCAGTTGATCTTTAAAATTCAGAACTGGTTCCAACCTTGCCGTAACACCTGCAGCTCGCCCATATTGCAGCATTCTGTTCAATGCTACCTGTAACTCTTTGAAATTCTCAAAAAAAGCTGGTGTATAATCCCCTGGAATTTTCAAAGAAAAACAGGCTGGAACCTTCCCTTTCCATGAAAGAGTCAGATTTATTGGAGGTCCTTCATCGTCCTCTGCGTTTTCAAGCAGTTCTTTCGCATCCTCTCCTCCCATAAGGTATGATTTTAGTTCTTTCCTGCTAACAGTACGATAGATCCAGTGGTTTTTTCCGGGCTTAAGTTCCGGAAAAGGTAAATTAATACCAAAAGCTGCAAAGTAAGCCTTACCAAAACAAGTCTGTACCTGATCAAACCTTGAACCACTCCCAATCATCAGAATTTTCGGACCTCCAAATCTAACCCGTGGTTTATGTGATGGTCTGTCAAATTTGGCATCTGGACTGTCAAAACAAAATCCACCTGATTGAACAGCATTGTTACGAAGTAAACGGGGAGGAGTTTTATTCTTTAGTTGCAATTGAGCTCCATTTGATAGCTTCCCCACATACAATATACGGGTTCCACTTTCCTTATGAATAAGCATAGGTACAGAAACTACACCACGGGCTTTATCCGTTTTTATAGTTAGCTCAGGAATTGCATAATCCAAAGTGTTATTTACCAAATCGTAACTCTTTCCGGGTTGCATTTCAGTAAATGTTATCTCTTCAGGTTCTATTGGGTTTTCCTCTAACTCCAGAGTTAAAGGTAGTTCTTCATCATTTTCAGATGAAACACTAAAATGAGCGTTTACATTATTTTCTATAGATATTAATGGATCTGCTTTAGAACGATAAACCAAAGCTGCTAATCTCAGTATTGAATGGATATTACCTAATCCATCCCTGTGTATACGTACATATTTTTTAAGGCGCTTTCTAAAATCTCCTGTAGTTTCATTTCTACCCGGAAACAAACCAAAAAGAGTTGCAATCCGGCCTATTTCTGTGGCACGCTTTGCCATGAGGTTATCTTCAGGATCACTCCAACCCCTTGCAAAGCTATACCATCTTGATTGCATCAGAAGTTTTGAACTTTCACTCATTAAGATCATCTCTTCTGCAAAAGCTGTAAGAAGAGTATTGATTTTTACTCCACTCTGCATCGCTTTGGGAAGACGCTGCCCCATTCTTTTGGCATGGTATTCTTTATTAATTGCCATTCTCTACTCCATCTGTTCCCTCTGCCTCTATGATATCTATATTCTCCACAATAACCTGTTCTCCATTCTCTAACATTACAGAATGATCTTTATTAAAATCTTCCACTCTTCCATCTGACTGATGAACTATCCAGGTTGGTTCTAATTTAAGAATATGCTCTTTTAACTGATCCTCAAGTTCATTAAAATTAAGTTTAATATGCTCTTTTATCTGATCCTCAAGTTCATTAGAATTAAGTTTTTTTGTAGTGATAATAGAGTTAATATACTCTTTAGTAAGGCCACGGACTTTTTTGCTCACCTGATCTTTTGAACTACCCTGAGAAACAGTTATGGTAAGATTAAGCAGTGCTTTTAACGGCCATTTACGTATAACCATAACAGGCCATCTGTCAGGATTAACTGTTGCATTTTCAAGAGTATCAATCTGCCATCCATCCTTTTTCCATTTGAGTTTCTCTGAACCATTTGAATTATAATGGATAGAAACAGCTTTCAGGTCTATATTAACTATTTCTTCAATGGCCGGATTACTGATTACTATTCCCTGAAATTTTGCCTTGGAGACAGGAGTTCCAGGATCAATACCATTAATGAAGGCTGACACATCATCTTTAATTTTAATTGTAAGTTGCTCAAAATTTTCTTCGGGCATATCGTTATCAATAAGCGTTACAGTTATAATTGGCTGGCAGTACAGAAATCTCAGGAATTTCAGGTCTATGTATATACCTGCGGCTTTCACTTTGTGTATAGTATCCCTGATCAATCTTTCTCTTTCAGGGTTTTTCTGCAGTTGAGGATCTTCAAGATGGATCTCAATACTTCCATTAAGACCATCAGGGGATTCCATCACTTTAACGGTTTCAATTCCAACGCCTCTTATCGCAGCTTCAATAGACTCAATAGTACATGTCTGACTTTCACGTAGAATTGCTGCTGCACGGGACCTCAGATGTTCATCATCTTCCGGCTTTCCGTTCCGGGTCACAGGTTCTGGATTATTAACCTCTTCTATACCTGCAATAGGACGTGGAAGTATACTCAAAGAACCTGAAGACAGACTATCACAAGGGGGTATCTGTTCATCATAAATTTCCTGTATAGTTACTTCAGAACTAAGTTTTCCTGCGGGAATACACGAAAGTTCAACTGTTTCAAGTTTAGGAAGAGCATTACCATTTAAAGCAGGCCCAGTAACTTTTGTACCCACTGGAATATCAATATCCTGAGGAGCAGGAGCACTACGGCTAAAGGTTACCTTACCTTTTAAAAGTTGTCCTTTAGCTCTTTTCATTCCTAAAACAGCCACTACATTTTCAAGTGCCGTGCTGCCTGCAGTTTCCAGATATCCTGCACCATGTGCGTTTTCCAGTACAGAATAAAAAACGGCCATCTCTCTTGCAAAACTTTCAGCCATCAATTTTGCTACACTTCCGGTATTTGTGTCGCTTATTAAGTTAGATTTCACCATCGAGTCAGTTAAACGTTCCACTATTGACCTGAAGTCTATTTCCATGTTGTTAAATAGTTTCATTTGTCATCAATTCTTATTTTAAGATTGCTGATTATAATTCTGCCTTTTCCGTTACTCTCAACATTTAATTCAAGCATTCCGGTACTGTCATTATTTAGATCTGTTAAATTATCAAGAGTAGTTACCAAACCACCTTCCGTGTTAAGCTCAATGGATTCCCCACCTCTGGTTAGCCTAAAACGGGCATCTGGTGGTATTGAACTTTTACCAATATTTCTCATTACCCCGGTAAAGCTTTCACGGGGTTGCCAAGGGTGGGCTTTGATTTGAACCATAGCTTTCTCTTTAGTCTTTGTTTTATCAGTCAAATGCCAATGTAATGCCCCTTTGGACACTAAAAGAACTGCCCACATTTTTTTTATCTCTGATACCGATCCGTCCAAACGAAAAGGAAACCATTCGGATGCTTCCGGTTTATCAAATTCAAAGTTCATTGTTGTTTCTGGTAAAGGATTAACCGAGGGGCTATTTAATTCATCCATATGTATGCTCAGAGTTGCTTTGGCAGGTGCCTTTGCGACACGTAAATACAGATCTATTCCAGTAAGATCATCTTTTTCAGAACCGATATTAAAACTTTGCGCTGCTGAGTGTTTGGAGTCACATAAAAGAGCTATAGAGCTTTGACCTTCTGAAAAATCCAGCAGGATTTGTTCATTTGAGAGATCTGCCGTGTATTCAAATTTAACTTCTTTAACTACTGATTGTTCTCCTATATCTATTTTTAAACTTCTCTTTTCTCCATATTCCATTTTCAAATCAGCTCTACTTTCATCATTTGTAAATTTTCTTACAATTTTTGAAAGAGAGATTCCTGATATTTTTATTGAAATATCAGCAAGAGTCCCGCAAATCAGTTTTAATGGTATCAAACGAGCCTCTGGATTCTTAAAAAGATACTCATTAGCAACAGATACAAATTCTTCCACACCAAATTTTTCTTCTGCCAGTATAATCCCTTCATGGTTGAACAACTCCTTTTGATCAATCAATATTTTCAAATCAGAAGGTGATGAAAACAACATAATTTTATCCACACTGACCATCGCAGGTTCCCATAAACCAGAAGTTGTTTTACTTTCTTTTACAAATTCAATCATAAATTTGGATGCCAGTACGGGTGAAAAACTTATTTTCAGATCAGGAGATGTAATTGAAAAAAGATCCATTGGCATGAGGGTCGTCCAGGCGTTATTTGAGAATATTTTAATACGAAGTTTAAGATTTTTCTCTCCTGAAATTTGTGTTGAAAGATTCAGAGTATCAATTAACTTGTTCTGACCAAAATCTGCTAATATCCAGTTTATATCATTAACAGGGCAAGTGGTTTCTCCTTTAATACAACTAATTAGAGAGTTGACCTGTTCTTTTTTCGCACCAAATACAATCTCAAAATTTGCAGATTGAAGTTCAGTATCAGGAGATAAACTAAGGTCAATATTCAATCCTTCAGAAGTAATAGTATACTTTTTATCTATTTCTTCTAATTTTTCAGCAATATCCACCTGGATTTTTTCTTTCTTGATATCTGTCAAAACACTCTCCATAGATTTAAACAATTAAACCAGAATCCTAATCTTAGATTCTCATATAACTCAAAATTTCAAATCCCAGCTTAAAGAAATTTTCAATTTATCTGTTCGTGTTACAACAGGAAAAACAGTTTTATTATATAAAACATCACTTCCATCCTGCAGGCTAATAATAACACCTGCTTCTTTTAAAAGTTCTTCTTTGCCTTCTTCAGCAGGAGGAAGAGTGGCTGTCAGGGTAATATTTACTTCATCATTTTCGTAATGGGTTAAAAAACTATCTTCCATCACTTTTACTTTTGCAACCTGATTTGTCAGTGAAGTATCTTTATTATCTGCGGGTTCATCACCTGTACCAACAGCAACATAAAGCTGTGGTTGACCATCAATTCGTCCAATCATGTATTCAGCAAGTAGTTTTCGCCCGGCATTAGTAATCAGATTATTAATCCGGTTTTTATAAATTGTTTTTCCCTCAAGATTATTGGAAACAATACTTAATTGTCCCTTCAAACTGTGTAATTCATGCAATCCCATCTCTAATACTCCTTATTAAGTTTCGTCTATTATGACACCAATCTCAACTTTACTACCTTCAATTGCTGTAACAACAGCATTTATATCAACAGCACCCGGAATGTTCCTTCGCGCTTTGACAACAATAGAATTTACAGACTCAACTCTTTTGTCAGAAATAAGCGCTTTTTTGACATATCTTCTTAATAATTCAATATTAGCCCGTGTTAGTGGCTCTCCCAAAAAATCCCGAATTACAGTTCCATGATTTGGATGCCCCAGATCTGAAAGCTCACCTCGATACATTAATAGCTTGAGTTTTAATGCCTGTGTGAGATTATCTTTTCCACTAACACACTCACCCCCACCATCCATATGCATATCAATACTGCCATCTTCAGCAAAATTCAGAGCTATATCAGTTTTAAGATCATCTCCCATTTTTTCTCCTATTAGATTTAAGGGAATCTCTACTACATCAGCTTACCTGGACTTGCCGAAGCGCCGGGAGGACATGCAATTCCTGGTGCCACTTTAGCCTGACTCATGAACATTGAAAGACCCTGTGCGATAATTTCTGATATCGCACCGGCTAAATCAGGAGCATTTTCTCCATTTAACTGATTTACCGGCATAAGTCCTTTTACTACTGACTCCAGTTGACCTTTTGTTGGTGCTGGCATATAATTCCTTTCTACATTAAAGACCCCGGACTTGTCGTCACAAAACCTGCCACCGCAATACCTGGTGCCACCTGTACCTGAGCTGCAAACATCATAATACCCTGGGCAAGTGCTTCTGCAACAACTGCTGCAAGGCCGGGTATATTTTGTCCTTTAAGGCTATTTCCACTTAAAGCTGCTTGAGCCAATGGTAAAATCATTGGTCCAATAGGCCCGCCAGCCGGGGGAGGCATTAACATACCCGGCCCAGCTGTGCTGCCACTGCCAGAGATTGGGTCTACTCCAGCCGGAATTCCTGGCATTACCATAGCCATAGAGAAAAAAAGGTTCAAAGCATCTGCTGTCACCTGTGCCAGAGCTTTACCTAAGTCCTGAGCATTTTCGCCCTTAATACCTGCAGATTGAAGAGCTCCTGTGCCAATTGATTCAAGTTGTGAAGCTGTTGGTGCTGGCATTATGATTATCCTTTTGCTTTTACTTCTTTTGAACCCATTAGAGCTGCCCCCGTAAAGTAGCATTTATGGGAATTTTCTGTTATGACCCCTGTACCACCACTACCAAGATCCACATTGCCGGAGGCATCTATCTTACAATCTGTACATTTAAGATCCACATTCCCTTTAACTTCTATTTTCAAATCGGTCTCACCATTGAGCTGAACGGCTCCATCTTTTTGAACGGTTAAAACCGTTTTACCAGAAGTAAGAGTTATGGATTCATCCTTATCTATTGCAATTTCAGTTTCTCCATTAAAAGGAGCCTGAATTTTCCACTCATTTTCCACATGCTCAGGAGGATTTGCTTTATCGCTATAAAGCCTGCCAATAATAATCGGGAGGTTTGGATCTGCACCAATGTATGTAACCATGACAAGATCTCCCACATTGGGGGTACTAACCATTCCAATATGAGGTGTAGCTACGGGAACCTTTTGTAATTCCAGCTCTCCATCACGAAGCTTAACATTGCACTCATAATTATTGGAGTCCCCTTCTGCATGTGGAAAAACTGAAGTTACAACAGCCAGATCTCCCAGCCTGAGTGACTTGAGTTCATCCCTCACAATGGCACGAATAATAGAAACAGGATTGTTCACAAAAATTTCCTTGTTTTATGATATTTTATAGGGAATCTCTAATAACCAAAATTCTAATTATTTGAGGTTCCCTATAATATGTTTAGAATTTAAGATGCTAAAAAATAAATAAAATCATCGGGGTTAGAATGGAGAATCTCTAAGTTGTTAATTGTGTGTAGGTGTAGTCTCATTTGGAAGGGCTTTTTTAGGAGCAACAGGTGCTTCATTCTTTGTATCATCAAAACCATCAAGAGGCGCTGCATCATATTTCCTAGCTCTTTTCAGTTGTTTCTTTTCATAGTCCAGATTCATTAAGAGATTAATAGTTGCATTATCGAGTTGACCATTTACAACTATCTTATTCATTTTCTGAAATTTTCGAAGTCGTTTTGCAAAAGCAACGTCAAAAACTGATTCATCTGAAATCCCATCTATTGGATATTCAAGTTTTGTCAGTATTGCATTTGCTTCCTCAATATCATTTAGAACAGGCACAACAGCACTACCACCAGCAGGAGCACTACCAGAAGTCCGGGTTTTTTCTTTGTAATCAAATTCCAGAATTTTAATTTTATCTTCTTCATGGGACCACATGAGTGAACTTTTTTGAGGCAATGCTGTTTCAGCAGATTCCCAAATACGCCTGCTACCCAGTCTTGTGATCTTTATTCCACCTGACAAGCCGTGACACGGTATACCTTTATCAATAGCCCAGCCCATTAAACGAACCTTACCTGTAAGATTTACATCAAGATGTTCTGTTTCAATTGGTAAAATTTTGCCTGTATCTACTTTTCCAGTGTTATTAATGGGTAATTCAAGTTGTTCAATAGCAAGAAGTAAATATATCTCTTTAGCAATAATCTCAACATCTTCCGGATCAGGAATTTTATCAACTATCTTCATGGCATTATCAACAATAGGACCTATTGGTTTCAGAGGATTTGCACCAGGGTTTTCTATCCCTACGGTTTCTGTCACAGCTTCAAAGAATGGGTCACTGGCAACAGTTTTAATCATCCCTGCTCCAACTTCAAGTAACGCTTTTCCTCCATCAGCCTGAGTTAGTAGTTCTTGGGCTTTGAGAGTGAGTTCTGCCAAAAATCCAATTACTTTGATAAAACCACCAGTAATTGGAATAACTCCTTTCGTTGCTATCATATTCATAGCTCCTTCACCTTTAAACTCACGCACCCTTGCAACGCGCATCCATCTTGGAAGTTGTTCGGTTCGTTTTACTCCCTCAAGGTCGCTTCGCATTTGCTTGAGCATTATAGCAATAGCAGTAAAAGCATTTACATGCTCATCACCACTTGCTATTGCATCCAGCTTTTTTTGAGTTTGAAGTTGTTTTTCATTTACCAGTACCAACTCAGTACTTGTTGTTTTTTTAACTTCAGATTGTAAAACATCTTGTTTAGGTGTTTCAGTTTTAACTATTTCAGTTGCTTGATCTGGCATTATTGACCTCCTGTTGTAGATTATATATTTATAGGTTTCTGTATTTTATTTACCGTTGATGTGTTTTGATTATTTGTAGATACCTGTGGTGATTCAAGTTCAAGTTTAAAATTTTCTAGGTTTTCACGTAAAATCCCAAACTCATTTTTAAGCGGGAATATTTTAAAATCCAGATAGGTTGAAAGCAGGCTTTCACCAATACTTAGAATACTATCTATAGAGGTTTTTCCACCCTCAAGAATCTGACTGAATGAACCTTGAACCCCTTTAACTGAATCCTGAATTCCATTTACATTTTCTTTATTTACAGCTCCAATATTTACAATTTGTCCTCCTATATTTTCAATTATCTGGAATCCACCTGAAAGAACCGGGCGCATTAGTCCAAGTAGCGCTGCAACCCCTCCAAGCTGAATAATCTGAGATCCTATCCATGCAAGAGCACCTTCAATTTTTTGTATTGTAGTTATTATAAGATTCAGAATTTTTGTAACTGTGGGACCACAATTTAGATCTTTTATAGCTTTTATTGGTGATGGTTTACTTTTATCTTCCGGATTGAATGCAACTACTACTTCATTAAGAGATTGAACAAGTCTGGTAACTGACCCTATCAGCGTTTTAATGTCTTCTACTCCGGTATTTAGAAAGACTTCAAGGCCTGCTTTCAAGTCAATCTTTTTCATATCATTCCAGACACTCTTCATATCTTCCCATAACTTCTTTAAGAGCCCTATAAGTTTTGCTCCAACTGTGAAAAGAGCAACAATACTTTTTGCCAGGGCTTTCAGGTCAATATTTTTAAGCATCGCCTGTAAGCTCCTGCCAGCATTTGCAAATTTTTCCATAAACCCTCCCAGCGCACCTTTTTCCTGGAGACCAGTCATCATTCCCTCCATTTTATCAGGGCTTAATTTTCCAACTGCTGCCAAAGAACCTCCAAATTCATCGGCCGAAAGTTTATCTGCATTATTTGCAATTGAGCCTGTGAGATCGTCTGTACTCATGTGATCAATCAGCTCAGGATTTTCTCCCAAAGCACCGGCGAGATTTTCAGGGTTTTCAAGTGCTGCGGATGCAGCCATAGTATTTTCTGTATGGGCAGTTGCATCTGAATCCACAGCAGAATTTACAGAAGCATCTTTTTGAGCCTGAGATTGAGGAACTTCTGTATATTCCCGTAATCTCATAAAGAAACGATAACGGGATGCATAACCGGCTATCTGTCGGACTTTAAAATCTTCAATTATTACTTCAGTCAGTTCTGTGCCAACTGCAATATCAGCAGATAAGGGTAATGGCTCAACTTTTTCCTGAGCCTGTCTGAGATTCTCAAGGTCAGTTAACACTTCAGATCCAAACAAAAAACCTTCAAGTACAATAGAAAGAGGTTCTCGACCTAAATCCTGAAAAACACTACCCTGCTGATCAGGCACGCGTTGTTCAACAAGATTACGATTCTCTTCAGTATATACTTCCTGAATCCCTGTTAAAGTTACTTTTCCTATACTAATAGTCATTAGAAATCCATCCTAGTTATAAAACCATTTTGGAGGTTATAGAGGTGTTTTACATTTCTTATTCTTAAGTTTCCACCACTATTGAAAAAAGATGTTATGTGGTTTTCAGGTAATTTTTTTATACTTGCAGTATCACCAGGCATAACTTCAGGGTAGCCATATATTTTTAAATATCCACGAATTCTCAGTGAAGCCTTTGCATCCATACGGGATTCAGCAATTTTTTCCACAGCTTCCCCCGAACGAAAAGCCGGAAGTACTTCGCAAGTCGATGTTTTTACTGATTTTCCCGGGGTTGTTTTTCCTTTTTCATCTACTGCTGCGACACCTTTTATGCCTGAAAGGTCATCCGGTAACCAATAATACCTGTCAGCACCCTTTGTCCCTGCTGATCCTTCTCCTGTAATTTCAATACCATCATGAAAGGGATTTATATTTTTTACATTAAGTTCAAGTATGTTTAATCCATATTCAAATGTATGGTTTTTCCCTTTAGTTTTGGGGCCTGCAAAATTCAAAAGCCCTTCTCCATTTGAAAAGAGGTCCATACCACTCATTTTTGCCAGTTTTTGTATATGCTGAAAAACGCGTGGACCTTTAAATATTGTAAATGAAGGAACTCTCGCACTTTTCTCAAGAACTCCTGCTTTCAACCCCACTTCACTAATTAAATCACTAACTATTTCATCAATAGATACTTCCTTGTAAGTCGTTTCTATTTCAGTACCGGCTAACTTTGAAGTAGCATCATATGCTGTGATACGTTGCCCCGCTTTAATTGTTTCAACTGTTTCAACTTCACCAGTAAATACTTTGGTTAAACCATCACCCAGTTCAATTGTAACCTGATCACCAGGTGATGGAAGCGTGTACTTCTCATCAGCAAGTTCAATTACAGAATACCCAAAGCCACAATCCATACCAAGTTCAGTTGTTAGTGAAACCATCAGACGATCATCATCCTTACCACCAGCACACTGGGAACCAATATTGATCTTATAGTTTAAATCAAGTGGCATAATTCAAATTTCCAATCCCTGCCGACGAGCAGAAGTTAATAAAATATCAATCAGAGCATCTTCCAGAATTTCACTGTTATTTATTGTAGTAGAACTATCTGCAGACATAGCGACATTAACATTAAAGGTGTTTTTAACATTATTGTTCTCACGTATCTCATTATTAAGCTCAGTTGCGTTTTCTCTGGGCGGGTAACCAGAATTTTCATCAACATTTGGAAGAAACTTAGCTGTTTGAACTTGCTCCAAGACTGGATTAACAGCTTTTACTATACGATTAGCCAACTGTTTTACTTCCCTTGTCAGAGGTATTTTCCCGTTAGGTTTATACAGATTAGAATTAGTGGAAGAATTTCCCTTTTTTTCCAATTCAGGGTCTACAAAAATATTTGGATTTGTCTTTTTAAGTGTATTGATTGACCTTTCTTCAAGGTCCTGAGAAGATCTTTTTTTTTCATTGGAAGTATGGGCCATTTTAAAATTTGAAGTTTTCTTTATCGGAACCGTAATTTTTCTATCAATATTTGTCCTTTTAATTGTATTGATTGGTCTTTCTTCAAGATGCTCCTCATCCAGAGATCTGTTTTTTTCATTTGAATAATGTAGACTTTTAAAGTCAGAACCAGACTTTATCTGTATCTGTTTTGACTCTTCAGAATCTAACTCTTTAAAAGGAATACCCATAACAGAATTGAATTGCTGGCTATTAATATTATCAAGTGGAATATCCTGATTGTTTTTTTTTTTTGGACCTATTAATTTCATATTGGATGAAGGGTCTAAGGAGGGACTAAGATTTATCTGTGGGGCTGAAGCCTGACGAGTGTTATTTTCTGCTATAGGTACTAACTCTTCAACCGGTTCAGTAGTTTTTCTTTGCTCATTTCCGGTTATTATATCTTCTGAATAGTTATTCGATTCGGTTGTACCAAAGTCATTTTTTATGACTGAAAATTCGTTATTAAATTCTTTTAAGAATTCTCTTTTAAGAAAAACTCCATGATAATTCCCTAAATACCTGTTCCTGTCTAATGTTTTTATATTTGATATATCTATTTGAGAACTCAGTGACTGGAATTTTTTTTGTATTTCAGATTTGAATTTTTCATTGGAAGACTTGTCTTTTTTTGCTTTTGTATAAACTGAATTATTTAATTGATTTTGTGAAGGAATTTCAGGCACAGATTCGTTTGTCTTCGTTAAAATGCTTTTAATTCCTGCGCTAAAATTTTCTTTTGTCTCCATATCAGGAGATGGAAAATTATACTTATTGGATCTATATTTCAACAGATTCTCATTTTGATCTATAGAATCTGTATTTAAAGTATGTTGAATCTTACTCGTTTTTTCTATTGAATCTTCTCCAATAACAGAGACCCGTTCCAGGTCAATATTCCTGTCCATTATTTTCAGAACCTCATCCAGTGAACGTTGCAGTGGTTTTAGAAGTTGGCTAATAAGATCCATACTATTATATGTCTTAATCATCTCTAATCATCCTCAAATTTGAATAAATGAGTATCCGGGTGGTCGGTTAAAGCAGAAGAACGTGTTTCCTTGTTGTTTTGAGAAGGTCCCACAAAATCTATCAGTTCAAGTAAGCGATCAGCCTCAGGTGCCGGAATTTTATCAACCTGTGAAGGGGTCCACCCTAAAAAAGAACAGATCTTAAGAGTAGTTCTTACGTAACCATTTGCTGTTTCTCTATCTGATATTTCATTCTGAAAGGAATCCTCAGAAATATTAAGATTTGAAACGGCATCTATTAACTTTGATGCGGATATTGTATCCAGTTCATTGAGATCTATAGCTGGATTAATTTCCTCAACACTTGCCCTTATCATAGCGTCAAGATAACCAACAACATCAAATGAATCTCCGGATTCATCGTTTGTCAGGTTATTGGATAAAGCAAATATTCTCTCCACATTTTTCCAGGGTTTTAAACGAACTGAAATAGTTCCAATATCCAACCATCCATTTAAATCTTTTTCTTTTACTTCTCCATCACCACAACTTACCCACCACAGAGCAAGTCCATAAAGTTCATGCTCTATATAGGGATATTCTTCTGATCCCGGATTGCAAATACTTAAAATCTGTTTACAAAATTTTTTATAAGACAACTCAAGACCTTTTGTTGTAGTCAAAAGACTCAATCGAAGAGCATTCATTTGGTCATGGTAATTGACTGGAAGGAAATTAATGATATCTCCATTAGATTTATAGACCTCCATTACATTATGAAAGCCTTTAAATCTAACAGAATATGAAATATCATCAACCACAATTGTCTGAAGAGCTTCTCCCACTATTACTCTTCCCTAACCCGTGTGGCAGTAAAAATATAAATTGTTGCTGCAGTGTTTCCTGCATCCATATTCAATGATTTTGATTCGATAAAGCAATCATCAAAAGAGTATGTGCGTTTTGAAGCATCATCACCATCTCTTTTCTTCATATTTGCTATTAGTTGAAATTTAGTCTGTTTATCAAGATGATCATCAAGTTTATGCTCTGCTGAACGAACTGTTATTTCACCCTGAACTGTACGCAAACCAAAGTTGACATCAACCCTTTCACTACTACCGACAGCCCTAATATCATCACGTTCTGTAACAACACGAAAAGCCAGTGATTGAAGTCCTTCAATAATTTCTCCATCAACCAGAAGACTACTTTTATTTGCTGAAAATACTGTTGGCATTTACTTATCTCCTTATACCTGTACCAGCACAGTGGCATATATAAAATCAATGGCACGAACAGGACGTACGGCCATATCAACTCTTACAATTCCTTTAGCAAAATCTGCCTGGGAGGAATATACATCAACTTTGAAAGCAGGGTCAGACCCATCTGTGGATGGAACAATGGCATTTTCCTTTTCCATTTGAACAAGAAATTCAATTAGCTTTTGTTTTAATGCACCACGTCCATCTTCAGTATTTAGTCGCCCGATAAACAATTCACCAATCATTTTCACACCACGGACAGCTCTATCAGCGACTCTTCGGACACTTATCTGATCTCCATCTGTAGTAAGTCCTCTTAAAACGATTATGCCACGCCCCCGATCTTTGATAACCGGAACAACGTTACCTTTAAGAGCTGTGCGTTGGTCTTCAAGAGACAAGCCGGAGGAATAATCGCCAAGGCCAGCAACATTCTTAAAAGTTGGAGAAAAAAAGTATTTCAAACTACCAATCATCCCTGCAACTGCTCCAGCCACACCATGGGGAGCAAGTAAAACAAAACGATCGGATACAAGATTTGAAGCCATCTCAACCATCTGCTTTGTGGTCATTCCTCTATCTGTCTGACCGAATCCAATTCTTCCTTTACTATCCTTACTCATAATCTGGCAGTGTGAGATTATTTCACTGTTTATTTTGATTGCTTTTGAAGCGTTTTCTCCGGAATCCTGTATAGATGCTAAAACCATATCCACATCAGGTTCGTCTTTTAAAGCAGGTAATGCTTTTAAGTAGTCATTTGTTCCTGCATCTTCACCTCCAAGCAATAGATTTTCGCCTTCGGCTGGAATCGTATCACTATCGATACTATCTTTATCAATAACGACGATCTCAGATGCGTTTTTTAAAACAGTGCCAACAAACCTTGTGTTAGGTTCTGTTTCTGTTCCAGGTTCCATACTCAAATTTCTGTGCTTTTCAAACTCTTCTGACCCAGGTCGTTGTATTTCCAAATCAAAGACGTTCTTATCATCCGGAGTTTTGCGGGAATTACATATTTTTACTTTGAGGTTATTGGCCCAGGGACCGGATGATCTTGCTACAAGTTTAAAAGAACTGTTTTTTTCTCCGTCCTCTTTTATCGGAATAAGTACAAAAGCTTTACTACCTGCTTCAGATGAAACAGGAGAAATAACCAACTCAAAAACTCCATTTTGTACAGCTTGACGAGCTTCGGGCATACTGTGTGCACTTCCAGGACCATAAAGTTCAATAAACCTACTCCAGCTTGAAGCCCTTTCTGTACCTTTTGGAATCTTCTCTGTAATACCAATCAGGCCAAGTACACCTGATGGTGACAGTTGTGGTGGAACCACTTCTTTAACGACATCCACCTGAATACCAGGTATTATCCTGCTCATTTATACCTCCTCATTAAGTTACATATTTATATTTATGGATTGTTATTAAATGATTTATTCCCATAGCTCCGCTATTGTATGTTACAAACCATTTTGTTTGTAATATTACTCTATGTATAACTGTTAAATGATATGTCACTTTTAATATTGTGAAGTAATTTAAAAGTGAAGTTAAATTCAGGGAATAATTTTGCAAGCAGGATGCCATGTTCTATTGCAATGCATCTATAAATAATCGATTACTAACAAGAGCTTCCATTTATGCACCTATCAAAATTAATTAAAATTTTCTGAGTAATTAGATTCTTTCTTTTTCTTAAATTAAACTGTCTTAAATATTAGACACATGTCCGATAAATTACTCAATTTATGATAGCTTTTAGCTAATTACTTAAGTATATCTATCTTAATAAGGGTAGATGAGTATTTTTTAGAATTAATTATTAAGGAAAATTTGGTGATTCGAGCGTTTCAGAAAGAGTATCTTGCCAATCGTTACAAGGTTTTAAATCTAATTGGTAAAGGCACCACTAGTTATATATATAAAGCTTATGATACTAAAATAAAAAAGCTTGTCGCCATAAAATGTCTACCGGAATTTAATTATCAGGATGTTTTGATTTTAAAAAGAGAATTTCGCAACATTTCAGACTGGTCACATAACAACCTTGTCGAGTTCTATGATCTGTATATACAAGAGCAGACAATCTTTTTTACAATGGAATGGATTAATGGATTTAGTTATTATCATTCGATATGGGGCAGGGATTTTTTTTGCAATAAATCTGCTGATTATAATTTTTTAAGAGAAATCTTCATACAGCTCACTAAAGGAATCCAGTTTCTTCATAGTTTAGGAATATTACACAGGGACATAAAGCCTGACAATATAATGGTTGATTCAAAAAGAGCTATCCTTATTGATTTTGGACTCTCGAGAAATTTTTTTAAATATATTCCTGAATGGGATAATTTAGCTGAAATTGATGGAACATTTGCATATATGCCACCTGAAGTATTAAAGGGCAAAGCGCCTTCTACTGCTTCTGACTGGTATAGCTTAGGAGTTGTTTTATATGAATCTCTTACAGGAAAACTTCCTGATGTTATTTTGGGTTTTGATCCTACCCCCCCAATTTCATTAGTCCCCGATATTCCAGAAGATTTGAATGAAATCACCCTACAACTACTCTATAGAGATGAGAATAAACGTCCATCAGGTCATGAGATTGTTAAAAAACTTAAAAGTTCTTTTTCGTTTTTAGATTTCGCCGCATCTGACTATCCAACAAATAGTATCTATTCGAAAAAAAACAGAGATTTTTTTTTTTAAATAATAATAATAAAAATCTCTTAATTTTAATAGAGGGTGCGCCTGGAATTGGTAAAACTTATTTTACTGAAAAACGAATAAAAGTAGAAGCAAAAGAGCGAGGAGCTCTGATTCTTCGCTCTAAATGTTCGCTTTATGAAAATATTAAATATAATGCAATAGACGGACTAATCGATGAGCTGATGCAGTATATAAAAAAGACAGGATATGACCTGGAAAACATTTATGGTTCAATTGATCAAATAGTTTTTAATGGGTTTTATAATAAAGATAGTTATGAAAAAAAATCCAGGCTAAGTACTATAGTAGATATATTAAATTTTATTAATGAAATCAGACCTATTGTAATATTTATTGATAATTTTCAATGGTCAGATTCTGAAAGTATTACCTTCATTGCAGAACTGATTTGGCGCTCCAACGGATTTATGTTTATGTTAAATTTCCGAAAAGGCGAAAATGAAACCTATCTATCCCTAAGAAAACGTATCCAGTATAGAAGTAATAACCTTATAGTAAAAAAAATAAAATTGAGACCATTTAATAAAAAAAAAGCGGGAAGGGTTGCAGATTTCTTTCTTTTTAATAGTTTAAATAAAAATCAGGTTGTTATGGAGAGCTCAGGAATTCCATATTTTGTAAATGTTCTTTCAAAGTTTGTAAACTATTTGGGAACTTCTAAAACCAATAATTTGTTATCAGGTTTTATCTATGCAACCCTTAAGGAACTTCCCATTGAAGCTCGTTTAATTGTAGAATTTGCGGCTGTAAAAGGACAATCACTTGGATATCTGCAAACATTAAAAACTTTGGATATTAAAAAAAATAAAGAAAATCTTATTAGAGTACTAATAAAAAAACGCCTTTTGAAACATACTATTAAAAAAAGTATCTCTGAATTCCGTATTTATAATAAGCTAATAAAAGAGTGTATTCTTGATTCAATGACTATTGAAGCTAAAAACTATTATGGGAATCTCTAAAAATACACACCTGCTATTGATTAATAAAACCTTTGTAAAGGTTTATAATACTTTTTCTTTTTCAATGCTGTTTCTGACTAAATGAAATGATTTGATAAGGTTATTTAACTGGGATCTCGATATATCTATATCCTTAGCTGTTTTTGAAATATTCCAGTTCTGAGCCTCAAGATTCTGTTTTAAATATTTTTTTTGAAACAAAAGGGTAGCCTCTTTAAAACCCGATTTAATGTCACTTTTATCGGAGTATGAACTCAAAGGTAAATGATTAATCAAAACTTTTTTTTTGCCTTCAATAATTGCTTTGACTATGGCACTTTCAATTGTATGTTCTAATTCTCTAATATTGCCATTCCATTTTTTTCTATAGAAAATATTTAAAACATGTTTTGAAATTTCAACTTCTGGAAAGTCATGTTTTTTACAACTCTCTTTGCAAAAAAAGCTTGAAAGAATTTCAATGTCTGACTTTCTTTCAAACAGTGATGGCAGATGAATTGAAAAAACATTAATACGGTAATATAAATCTTCACGAAATTTTTTCTGTATTATAGCTTGTTCAAGATTTATATTAGTTGCAGTTATGATTCTTAAATCTGCTTTCAAAGGTTCTGATGAACCAAGGGGATAATAAAAACCCGATTGCAACAGCTGTAGTAATTTAGCCTGTACTGTAATTGGGAGCTCTCCTATTTCGTCTAAAAACAGTGTGCCACCATTTGCTGCAGCAATTTTCCCTAAAATTGGGCTTGTTGCGCTGGAATGTCCACCTTTAAGGGAACCAAACAATTCATTTTCTATTAGTGTTTCAGGCAAAGCTGCACAATTTAATTCAACAAAAGGTTTGTCTTTCCTTAAACTGTTTTGATGAATAACCTTAGCAATTTGTGTTTTACCAGTTCCTGTCTCCCCAGTAATGAGAATACTGATATTAAGAGGTGCTACCATTATTGAAGTTTTTAATACCTCTTTAAGAGCTTTACTATCTCCAATAATTCCATTAGTATCATATTTTTTCTTCAGGTAATCAATGTCTTCCAGATTTTGAGATAGTTTATCCTGATAAATTTTTTCAACTAAAGGTACTATCTGATTTACAATTAGTTTGGCATCTCTAATATGTTCTTCAGAATCAACCCTGAACCCACTATCTCCTTGCAAATAAAGAACCCCCGCAACTTTGTCTGTATGTATAGGTACACATAAAACAGATTCTATTTTAGCAGATTGCACACTTTTTCTTGATCCAAAACGAGGGTCTGTAACAGCTGAGTACGTCTGAACAATTTTACGTTTTTTTAAAACTTCAAATATTATCCCTTTGGAAATTGTATTACGAATATTCTTAATTTGCTTGCTGTTAAAACTATCCTCCGCACAGATAATATTATTATGTTCATCCTTAAGTTCTATGTATCCCTGTTTAGCATTTGTTATTGAAACAAATATTTTCAATAATCTTTTAAGAAAAATATCAGGATTTTTTTTGCGTTCAACAAAAAGAAGATGATGATAAAGTTTATTTTGAAGTTCTATTTGCAAATGGCCCATTAGGTCTATCCATATTCACTGAAAATAAATACTATCTTTAAGTAAATTAATTGATTTATTCTATCTAATTTAACAAATAATAAACATTAAATTTAAGAAAAACTAAATTTCTAAGAATAACTCTATATTTTCAAAACTTATAAATTTAACAAAATCCAACTGAAGAACTAATTTAAGAAAGTTTTATGGACTTAACACTTCTTTGTCAACACCAATAATAAATTTTTTGTATTAATTAAGTTAGTTTACACAAAATAATTAATTACCTTTTCCAGATAATTATTTGTTATTCAATAAACAGCCATGATTATTGCTCATATTTTATTTTGAGTGTAGATTTGTATGATTTATTTAATATTAGTTCCTAAATCATTTATATTTATGGCCGTAATTACATTTATAAGAATAAGTTAAAAGGAATATCTAAATGTACTGGTAAATTAAACAGAGGCCTTAAAATAGTTAAGGAAAAAGCAATTTATAAAAAATTGTTAGATCATTATTCTTTTCCAGATCATTTCGCCATAAATTGAAAATCTGTTCAATTTTCTAAAAAAATCATATGGGAACCTCAATGCTAAAGGTTATCTCAAAAACATTATAAAGAATACTTTTTGTTGTAAATAGCATGGATTCCCGACTCAAATTGGTTTAAAAAGACAAACCAAATTACGACCAGTCTTTTTTTTAATGAATATGTTTATCAAACTTTTCAAAAGTTTGCCGGCTGTATGTTTTTTTCTTCTTTTTTAATTTTGAGATGGCTTCTAATAGTTTCAACAGTTTTTATGTCACATTTTACGATTTGTTACAGGCCTTCGCCGATAAACTTTATGGTTTAGAAAAAGAAATAAACAATTTAGTTCTTAATTTTTTACTGTTTGTTTTTTGTGTTATTTGATAAATATCTTAAATTTAATAATTACGAAGGTTGGTTGGTATAAAGATCAGAGAATCACAAAATGTCATCTTAACTTTGGAAGAAGCATCAATTAATAATTATATGAAAAGAGAAATTGAGTTACTTGCTCCCGGTGGGGACATAGATTCCATAAAAGCAGCTGTTTTGGCTGGAGCAGATGCGATATACTGCGGCTTGAACAGATTTAATGCCAGAAACAGGGCAACAAATATAGATTTTGAAGATCTTTATAAGGTCTTAAGTTTTGCACATAGAAACAATTGCAAAGTTTTTCTAACTCTTAATATAATCATTGTTGGAAATGAAATTCCGGCACTTATAAAGCTACTCAATCAACTGGTTAATACCAGTATAGATGGAGTAATCGTTCAGGATTTGGGGTTGTTCTATATACTTTCCAATTATTACAAAAAACTTAAAATTCATGCCTCAACTCAGCTAACAATACATAATGAAGGACAGATAAACTTTTTAAATGTACTTAACATTGAGCGGGTAAATCTTTGCAGAGAGTTAAATATTGACGAAATAAAAGAATTAACTTTGGTTTCCCATAAAAACAATATCTCAACAGAAGTATTTGTCCATGGTTCATATTGCACCGGTTTTTCAGGATTATGTTATATGAGTTCTGTTTCATCCGGAAACTCAGGAAATCGGGGAAGATGTAGCCAACCATGCAGGGATCGATACTTCACTACGAAAGAAGGCAAAGATTATCCCCTGAACTTAAAGGATAATTCAGCATTTTTTGACTTGAGGAAACTACATAATGCAGGAGTTGATTCATTAAAGATTGAGGGACGGATAAAGGGTTTTGATTATGTCTATACAGTGGTAAATTGCTGGAAGGAACATATTTTATTATTTTTAAAGCATGATAAGCTAAGTGAAGATAGAAGTGATCTTTATAAGGTTTTTAACAGGGATTTTTCAAGCTCTTTTTTGAAGGGAGATATCAATAAAGATATGTTTATTGATAATCCACGTGACAACTCTATTAAAAGCCTTTCTGAGGCTAATAATTATTCATCAGATGAAGAAATGGTTAGGGAGCGTGAACAGTACTATAATGAAAAAGAAGAAATTTTTAATAGTGTTCAGGAGAGAGTTAAATCATTTGAACTAACTAAAGATCCCATACTAATATATGCCTCAGGCAAAGATGGATATCCATTAAAATTCCTGATAAAAACACTGGATATTACATTTACAGTAAGTTCAGAAATCAATCTTGCCAAAACAAACAGTAAAAGCAAAGGGCTTGATTATGATGAGTTCTTAAAAAGATTTAGTGGCCTAAAAAACACAGAATACTACATTGAACATATGAAAGTGGACGATCTTGAAAGTAATTTGTTTCTACCATATAAAGAACTAACGATTATCACGAGAAAGATTTTAACAATATTAAATGGTTCAAAGGAAAAGGTTGTCCCAATAAATATTCCTGTTCTAAAGAGGGAAAAAACAACAAAAACTGAACCAACTCTTTCTGTGTTAATTTCCTCTGAAAAAGATTTAAATGAATGTAAAAAGAGTAACGTAAATCTATATTTTCAACTACCAAGTTGCCTAAAAGGCCAATATTCTGAACTTGCAGATCTTTTTTTGGAGAACAATACACTAATTCCATGGTTTCCATCTTTGTTAATTGAAGAAAATTATAATGATGCCGTTAAGTTTCTTCTCCATGTTAAACCCAAACAGATTGTAACAAATAATACAGGAATAGCATATGAAGCATATAAAAAAGGAATTTCCTGGATAGGGGGACCATATTTAAATATTGTGAATTCATTTAGCCTTCTTTGTTTAAAAGAAAAATTCAATTGTGCTGGTGCATTTATCTCAAATGAGATCAGTAAAAAACAGATAAAGAGCATAAAAGTTCCGGAAAATTTCTACCTTTACTATAGTATTTATCATCCCATATTACTTATGACCAGCAGGCAGTGTCTACACCACCAGGTTACAGGATGCGACAAAGAAAGTATTGATGATGATTGTATTCAGAACTGTAATAAATCTTCATCCATAACCAATTTAAAAAAGGATTCTCTTTACATTAAAAAGACAAAGGGGAACTACCATTCGATTTATAACAGTAAAAATTGCATTAACACAGATGTTGTGACAGATTTTCCTGATACTTTTACAAGCTTTCTCATAGATTTAAGGGATATCAAAACCGAAACTAAAATTAATACGGATAAACCTGAACTGATAAAAATTTTTGAAAAACTTGTAAATGGTAATCCAAATGCAAAAAAGAAAATTGATAAGATTATTCAAAATTCAACTCATACTCAATATAGAAAAGGCATTTAGAGCCCTCTGTCATTGGTGGAATGTCACAAATTGAAAATAAAGCAAAACCCTATGGATTCCTGACTCAAATTTAGGAATAAAAACCTTTTTTATTATAGGGCGATGAATTTTCTTTTAAAAATCGTGAAAATCATCATTAAATGGAATTATTTGATGGGGTTTAACTTCATCATTGAAAGTGTGTAGAGTTGTTTCCCTAACTGGGTTGTATTGTTCCGGTTTTGGTTCTATAGATTCATTGGGTTCATACCCATGTTCAATCTTTCCTCCAACAAGAGTCATTAATGAATTCACAGCTGATTTCATCTGTATAGCCTGAGCATTCATCTCTTCCGATGTTGAGGCAGCCCCTTCTGCACTGGCTGCATTTTGCTGAACAACCTTGTCCATTTCTGCTATTGCCCTGTTAATCTGTTCTATTCCTTCAGATTGCTCACCAGATGCTGTTGATATCTCACTTACAAGCAATCCAACTTTACCTGTACTTTCTACAATCTCAACAAAAGCTTCATTTGCGGTTTCAACAGATTTTGTACCCTCATTAATTTTTCCAACTGTATCTTTAATCATTTCAGTTGTGTTCTTTGTCGCATCTGCAGCTCGAATTGCAAGAGTTCTAACTTCATCAGCAACAACAGCAAAACCTGCTCCGGCCTCTCCTGCACTAGCCGATTCAACAGCAGCATTAAGAGCCAGAAGGTTTGTTTGAAATGCAATTTCATCTATTGTTTTTATAATCTTAAATGTCTCTTCACTTGCGTTACTAATCTCTTCCATTGAAACTATTAGTTTTCCCATTGAATCATTCGCACTTGAAATAATGCTATTGACATCAACCATGAGGTTGTTTGACTGATCTGCATTCTCAGCATTTCTCTTTGTCATTGAGGACATCTCTTCCATGGATGAAGAAGTTTCCTCAATAGATGCAGCCTGTTCAGATGCCCCTTCTGCCAGGGTTTGACTGGAGGCTGAAACTTCACTTGAACCAGCTGCAACCTGATCTGCACTTGAGTGTATTAAGGATATTGCTTTATTAAGAGCTGTTGCAACGGAACTAATAAGAAGAAAACCTAATAATAGTAGAATAATTATTGTAACAGGGATGGCAATCATAAAAAAGCCATTTGTTGTTTGTACTAAATCAGTAAATGCCTTAGATCTGGTTTTTGTTTGACTGTTAAGCTCACTTGACAGATTTGTTAAAGCTTTTAGGTATGGATTATCATCAATTTTTATTACTGAATCGATCTCTTTTACCTCTCGCCCACTATCAATTAATTCTTTTGCTGTTTGAGTTGCAGCTCTGTATTTTTCGACCATCTCTTCTATTTTTTTTAATGATTTAATCTCAATAGATGATAAATTGCCAACGCTGTTATAAGCTTCGATGTCTTTGAGAATTGAACCCGCTTTCTTCATATATCTCTTATGGTACTTATTCTGCCCTCTTAAAACGTAATTCTTAAAAACATGAATAGCTCCACCGTAGCCCATTTGAGAACGAATATTCATCAAATGCGCCTGTTTAACCTGCACACTATCAAGATAATCTGCCCATTGATTTTTAACTGAATAAAAACTCGTTATGGCTATAGTCCCAATTACAATCATAACCACTATACAAAAACTAATTATGGCAGTTAATTTAGTTCTTACAGTCATGTTTTTAAACACCTTGTTATAGCCCTTTCATGTTTTTAATGAAACTGATTATCTATGATTTAATCAGGCATTTACGACTAAATCGTTAAAAAACAAAGGTTATAATAATACTTTAGATGGATAGGAAGAATATTTTAGAACATGTTCTAAAATCAGAGATATGTTTAAAAACATTAAACATCCGTTAATATTTTTATTACGGAGAAAAAATATATTTGTCAATATACATATTGTATTTTTAGATACTTATAAAGCATTATCAACATCCTTACTAAATCATTATTTAATCTAAAGGTGATCTTAATCACTGCATAATACTATGATACAAGGCACCAAGTAAAAAACAATTTAATAATGAAAATCTCTAATAATTTGATTTTTCTTTGATAAAATTATGTTTATAAAAGCTTTACTTGCCAAAAAATAACGATTATTTTTAGAGGATAATTATCCGTTTTAGAACAAAAGGCTTTAACTTTGTTCGCTCGCCTCTTTATGAAAATCACCTCTAAATCTACTCAGTTCAAAAAGAGCTGGATAGTACTTTTTATATGAGTTATAAATAGTCTCAAATGGAAGATCTGCGAAGTGCCCATGATCATTGATATATTCCATATGCTTTTGCCCCTTTTTATCAAAGGGATGAAAAATTGAATCATTTATTCCGTCAAATTCAAGGGGTTTTGTCCCAAACTTGTCGCACAGAGAGATGTTAAAAGCAGGTGTTGCCTTAACCCATTTTCCATTAATATAAATATCGGTATAACCGTGATAATAAAATATATCCGTTCCCATCTGTTTTTTTAGATTTTCTGTATTTAAATGGTTTGTAACATCTGCAAAACCAAGGCGTGATGGAATTTTTACAAATCTTAAAAGGGCTGCAAGAAGTATTGCTTTAGTAACACAATAGCCTTTTTGATTTTGAAGGGTTGAGCTTGCTCTCATCTGCTGTTTATTTGTACTAACTGCATAGGGATCATATAGAATCTGGTCACGAACAGCATAGTAAAGGGCAACTGCTTTTTCGCTTTCATCCTCTTTGTCTGTTACAATTTTCTCAGCAAAAGCAGTAACATCTTTATCATCACTGTCTATAAAAAAAGTCGGCTCAAGATATTTTGAATCTGGCATTTTAACATCCTCAAGTGAATTTTATAATAAATTCCTTTATAATCCATATATGAGGGATTTAACAGAATTATATCAAGGGAACCTCTAATAATTGGATTTTTGATTCAAAGATAAGGCATGAGAAAAAAATGAGAGTTATTTCAATATTTTCGATTAAACTATATTATTAGTAAAACATATGGATCCCCGCCTGTGCTGGGAATGACGACCGTTCGTGTTTATATTTGTAAAGTTAAATTTCAAAATATTTTTATATAATGAAGAGAAATTGATTTGTGACACAGGGACCTTCTCGACCAATCTTTTTTTTAAGAATGTTTATCAAAAGTTTGGAACCCAATAGAATAAACATGATTTTGGTTTATTCGCTTGCAGTAAGGTTTAATTTGTTAATTTATTTACTAAAAGATTTTATTCCATATTCTTTCTTGTTTCTATCGATCTCAAGTGCTGTTTTCAATCCCTTATCTCTCAAAACATGAAGTTTGAGACCCACCCGACCCATGTGAAAAAAACGTTTCCCATATTTTTTTAACTCTTTCCGGTTTATCTCAAATCCAAGACCGGGAAGTTTTGGTGGAGTGAGAGTTCCATTTTCATGCTTAAAGTGAGTTTTCAAAATGGCATCTCGTTTTTCAACTGTCCAGGATGGTGGGTTAAGTGGATATTCAAGTGGTTTAGCATCAGCAAAACCACTTGCCAGCATTAGTTGTAGATTAACAGCAAACCCTATTCCATTGGTCCACGTATGGGGTGTATATATCAAACCGTGTTCCCTGCAAAGTTTTATAACTTCCATTGTTTGCCCTATTCCACCTGCCATAATTGCATCGGGCTGGAAGATATCATAACATTTTCTCTCAATCATCATCTTAAGTTCTGGTAATCCACCTGAATGAAGTTCTGCGCCACTAATTGGCACTTTGCTGTATTCAGTTAAAGCTGTTTGAGCCTCATAATCATCCATGGGTAAAGGTTCTTCAATCCATGAAACTCCAAGATCAGCACAGGCATCGGCAAAATATTTTGCTCTTTCAAGATCCCATAAAGGAGCATCGTTTATTATAGTTACACGCCATGCCTGATTTGCATCAACACCAATTTTCATTTTATCGCCCATGGCTTTGCAAACAGCTTCCACCTGTTTTATATCTTTTTTAACATCAAAGTCGTGAACCCTTAGTTTTACACTTCTAAACCCCTCATCATAACGCTGTTTAACCTCATCCACACGATCTGCGGGTGATTTCACCTCTCCTGTTGAAGCATAAAGAGAAACATCCTGATGTTTACCACCAAGGATTTCATATACTGGCTTGTTTTCGGTCTTTCCTTTGATATCCCAGAACGCAGGTTCTATCCAGTGGGATTTTATTCCAAGATAACCTATCTCTCTTATCCTCTGTTGAACAAGACCAATGTCAAGAGCATCTATATCTATTATGTATGGGGCTATAACACTACCTAACCCTCTGCGCTCGTTGGCAATTGCAGGGCCCGCAGAAAAGCCTTCTATTCCACTATCCGTAATAACACGGATCAGGTCGAAACGATTTTCAGTTTGAGGATATCCTGGAATCCAGCTGGGATAAAAAGGTTTATTTAGCGGAACTCTTACATGATAAAGCTCAATACATGATATTTTACTCATAAAACCTCCGGTCTATTACTATTTTACTATTTGAAAAAAAAATTCTGGTGCACCAGATCAACCAGATCTGTTAAATTGATATCCTTTTCTTTTCCTACCTGTCCAAAAGAGTCCTGTGGTTTAAAGCAGGATCAACCTTAAAGTTGTAATATCCACAACATAGTGCATTTTCCCTGTTCTTAGGAAAAGAGGCGTTATTAAAGATTCCTTTAGTTTTAAAATAAACTTGTTTATCTACCATTATCACTTTTGAGTTCATTCTTTTTTTGTGATTTTAGGAAATCTCTAATAACTACTCTTTTTTCTGTTTTGTTTATCGGAAAAATATAAAGAATTTACCTTTTCCTGAGATTCTATTTTTCAGAAAAACCTGAATTTTTTATACGTTTCATAGTCCCATCAGCTTCCATTTCCAGAATTGCTTTATTCACTTGAGGAATAAATCGTTTTGCCGATGATTTTTTAGAAAAAGAGATGAACCAATCACGCCTTGATATTTCTTTATCTCCTACAAAAATCAGATCCTGCCACCCGTTAGTTTTAATAACATTATTTGCTACAAAATCATTACTTATGAAGAAATCAATTTTTCTTTTAATCAAGGATTTGAAATTATGAATCTCTCTGGTAACGGTTACAGGTTTAATCCTACCCTGAGTAATCAATAAATCAAATGCCGGATTAATACTATAGGAATGAACCTTACCATATTTATACTTTATTAGATCTTCATAGGTTTTCCAAATAATACCTTTTGGATTCTTTTCTTTTGAATAGACTATCACATGTCGTCCTGAAAAAACAGGCAGTGTGTATTCCATGAATTTTTCCCGTTCAGGATTTTTATAGATTAGCAAGATACCGTCTTTTCTACCCATGCGTACTTCAACCATTAAACGAGCCCAGGAGAGTAATTGAACTTCTAATGTGGCTTCAGGAATACGACGAAATATTTCATGGGCAATTTCTACAGCAATGCCTTTAGTTGTTATTGTCTCCTCTATTCCTAAAGCAAAAGGGGGATAAGGTTCAATCACCAGAACTACCCTGGTTTGAGAATGAGTTTGTACTGTAAAAAAAAAGACTATAGAAAAAATGGTAATTAAAGTAAATTTCATAATTCACTCCTTCGAAAAGGTTTCCTTATATGATTTTTTTTATTGGATAGAAATAATAATATTTTTAATTGTTAGAAGCCAACTTAATAACAGAGTAACGTTTTTCTATTTATAAATCAAGGCATTACTCAAGCTGGTGTTTTTTGATCTCTTAGAGGGTAAGAAAGGCGATTTTGTTATAGCTCTGACAAAACTATCACTATCTTAAAATGGGATGAAAAGCGTAGTTAAAAAAGCAGGAATAAATATTAGTCTTTAGGGAACCTCTAATAATTAGAATTTTTGATAAAATACAAGGCATGACCAAAAATAACGAACCGATTTTACAGCAGTTTTTTTGGTAATAACGAAGTATTTCGCAAAAAGAGCAGTTATTAGAGATTCCCTTTATTTTTTATTCCAGAGATAGCGACCATTTTCTTAAAAAGACTTAGAGTTTTACTAAAGTTTCTATTTTTGTTATATATGTGTTTCTCAAAAAGATCAGTTATTAGGGATTCCCTCAAATCCAAAAGAAAAAGGTGTAGAACTACCATACAAAACTACTGATTTAAAAAAGGAGAGATTATGAAAAATATTATAGTATCAATAGTAGTTGTATTATCGTTGATAGGCTGCAATGGTTTGGCTTCAAAAAATAATACAGATTTGAAAAATAATACTGTATATGTAAACCTTCTGGTATCGAACTTGTCGTATGCAATTTGGAGAGTAGACATACGAGCAATTAATCAAATTTTAGAAAATGGGATAGCTTTGGATCGGTGTGTTTACATTGATGTTACTGAAGCCAATAGTAAAGTTCCAAACTATAAAGTTATTAAAAAAGGTTATGAAAACATTCAAAACACCATTGAAAACATAAGTCCAAAATTCTCCGTTCTTAAACAAAAGATTTATAAAAATCAAAATAGCAAAGAAATGTTAATAGGTAAGATAAGAGTAATATTTCTTAAGCGGTAAAAAAGAGGGCTGATCATGAAAAAATAGATAGCGGATTCGTTTACAAAAAAGGTTTTACTTTATAAAGTTTACAGTTTTTTTATCGAAATAACGCCGTAGGTCGATTAAAAGGCAGTTATTAGAGATTCCCTTAGTATTGATTCTAATAGATATTAGAGGTTGCAACGATTACTTCGGAAAATATTTGAGAAAGATCCGTTTATAAGTTCCATTCTCTTTCAGTTTATTAAGTGCGGATTGTAAGCGATTAACTGTTTCATCAGGGGTCAGTTTATTAATTCCCATATAGCCAAAAGTTTCATCCATTAAATAAGCTTTTTCAAACAAACTGAGATCTTCACCTATTTTTTTTAATCTGTGAACTAACGTAGGCTCCGCCATCACCATTAATTCGATGTGTCCATGCTTGAGCATTTTTATTAATTGTTCTTCACGAGAGACCAGATAAACATTTTTCCATTTAACAAACTCCGGTTTTGCTAATAATTTTTGAGTTATTGCAAACTCTCGAACCAGACCCAGTTTATAGTTTGAGGCATCTTCAATTTTATTAATCTTAATCCCGGTACTCGACTTCAGTTTATATGTATATCCACGACTTGAACTAATCGGACCTACCCATTTAAAAAGATTTTCACGTACAGAATTCCTCACCATGGAATAAATCACTACATTTTTATGATTTAAAGCCATCTTATAAGCTCGAGCCCAGGGATAGGATACGGGATTTCCTTTAATCCCGGCTTCCTTCAGAACAGCTTCAACCACTTCTGTTGAACATCCAGTGATTTTCCCATTCTCAGTATAGTTAAAAGGAGGAAATTCTTCAGTTACTATCTCGAGTGATTCAGCATAAACTATACTTGCGGCTAACATAGATACAGTTAATAAAATAAATGATTTCACAGAACCCTCCTGATTTGAGAACCTACAAGATTATTCATATTTTTTTATTAAGATAGCAGCAATTATAGATGAAAAATACCGATTTAATATAATAATGAAGGAAATTAAGTAATAAATCAATGGTTTTAAGATGTCTTCTAAAAACGTTTTCTGGTATTGATACAATCTCAGGCCTGATAATTATGCTTGAAATTGGTGATATGTGTAAAGCCAATGTATTTTAATTTTGACTTAATCTTTAATAGGCCCCCCTTGTCGTTTTAAGAGAACTGCACTTTTCAGGTATTAGATCTCTCCCAGCTTTCAAATATTTTGCGGTGACATATCTCTATTTTTTTGAGATCTTCTCTGCTGAATAACTTAATTACATTTTCTTCCGATGGTTTTTTTATTGCCTCCAGTAAAAAAGACAACCACTCCTTTCCACTTTTTAAATTGATACGCGCGGCATTTGTTGAAACCATCCCGTAGATATCCTCTTCCCCATAATTTTCATATATGTAACTAATACTCTCAATTATTAATTCTCCAAACCTGCTTCTACTTTCAATTGCTTCTAATCTTTTTCCGATTAATTCGGCATCATGGCAACATTCTGAGAAAATTATATATAAAATTCTGCTTGTTAGCTCTTCAGGTGAATTTTGACTGATTGCAGTCACAGGGTCTTTAGAAACCTCTTCATATACAGGAGGTAAACGTGTAAGCAATTTGCCTTTTAAGTCTCCCCTGCATTTATCATCAATCTCTTCCATGGATTCAACTAAAAGATCTGATTGGAAATAGTTTGGTAAATCCCTATGATGCATACCCGGCCCCAATATCCCTTTTTTAGCGGAATCAACCAAAACTTCAACTATCATATCATTATTTTCAGAAATGCTTCTCTTTAAACCCATTTCATCAAGCCCATAAAGCACAAGATAATCCTGCTGAGAGAAGTCTTTTACTATCAGACTGACTGCTAAACAATTAAATGGAGCAATTTTCCACAAATAATAAAAGATATGACTGTATGGAACAAGAAGATTTTCGTTATTCCCCAGCGCATGGCCAAGAAAAGCCTCAAAATCTGTGAAATATTTATTTGAAGCAACCCTTTCAAGATCATAAACAGATATAGTTTCATCTATTTTTTCTTCGCCAATAGTTATATTTCCGAGTTTAGTTCCAAGATATTTATTCAACACTTCAAGACTTTCTTTATGTGCCTTATTTTCCCAGAGAACTTTTGCTTCACAAAATATATTTTTCATTACTATCCTCTCTCTTCTTAGGTTTACCTTTTCATCATAACTTATCAGATAATAAGAATACAGTATAATTTTCTGGGCATTTATTAGCATTGCTTAACCATTAATGGGTGACCCTCTTTTTTTTATGCACTATCTGGATAGCCATTCAATTGTTTTCTTTCTTTTACCGACAAATTTAATACAAGGGAACCTCTAATATCTTGATTTTTGATTGAAATACAAGGCTGAAAAATAAATAAAGAGGCGAATTTACTACAGTTTATTATTTAGAAGAACGCCGTAGTTAGGTCAAAGGATAGTTATTAGAGGTTCCCACAATAGAAAGTTATGCATTTCACATATTCATTTCAGCATTTTCATGTTAAAAGTAATCTGTGTATTTTTTTTAAACATTTCGGCCAAAACAAACAAAACTAAAGCCTTTTGTTTATATGCAATTATTAGAGGTTTCCATGTATGTAATTGAAATTAATAACACTGAAAAGAACTGGATAGTAGCACTCTGCAGAGAAAAGAAAAAGTGCGGTGAATATTTCGATAAACTTCCGGAAGCATTGAAACATAAAGCTCTAAAATATGAAATCCCCATAAATGACTACCCACTGTTTATTATAGAAAACTGTTCTGATTATCAGCCTGAAAACTATTTTGAATTTACTGATATTGAAGGTTTAAATGAAAAGGTAAAACTTCTTAAAGGTGAAAAGCAGGATTCTGACTATGTATATTTCAGATATTACTACAGGAGCAGGGATTATTTCCAGCTGTCATGTGAAAGCGATTTCATGTTAAATCTGGAACACACAGAAGTAACAAATGAAATCGTTGAGAGTTCTGATGGTATTACTCTTTTCGGAGAAAAAATTGATGATGCAGTCTATGAGTATAGTCTTGATAAACTGGACTCAATCTTTGAAAAGTGTAATTCTGATTATGAGAAAAACCTTCTGGCTGAAGGTTACCAAAGCCTTTTCTGGACTATGAATTACGATTATGCATGCGGTAAAATCTATGGTATTGAAGAACTTAATCCCATGGTAGATAAGATTGAAAACCTCACAGATAAAAAGCATTGGAATGAACGTAGCACTGCTAAAGACGCGGTATTTGAACACTCTGCAAAGTCATTATATGAAAGTGCCGGGAAAGATTTGGACGCTGCATTAGAGTCTTATAAAAATTATCTCAGGGCTGAACCTGAAGAAACTACAGAGATTCTGAGATGCATTGCATTATGTTATCAAACTGCTTTTGAATATCTTCCTGAAAACTCTTTTAAATACTGGTTAGCAGCGGTTAAGTCGGTTCTTGAAGCAATAGAAATTGACCCTCTGTGTGGTTCATGGAGCCTATATCTTAAACTAATATATGTACCTGTAAATGATAATTCTCAGGAATTGAAGAATTCAGATCACGATCAAATAGCTATGGAGCAGCGCAAAGCTCAAAACAAGATAAAGGATTTCATAAACTCAAATGATAATGGAGATGAAGCTTATAGCCAAACCATTACATCTGCGTTTAATGGATTAAGAGATACACTGGAATGGAATAAAAATGATCTGTCTATATTCCCTGAATCTTTATATATAAAATGGCTTAATAGATCTGCTTATGTGACTGAAAAAAAGAGTTCAATACATAAATTACTGGAAAATGCTTCCTTTCTTCGAAAAGAGGGAGTTCGTTACAACAGACTGGACTTAATAGAAAATGCTATAAAAACATACAAAAGTTCAATTGATGACCTTGAAAATCCTGCTTTTGAGATTCATTACTGTGCAGAATCTTTTAAAGATATGTCTAAAATATTAAGAAACACTGGTGATACTGTTAAAACAGATGAAGCTTTACAATCTGCCATAGATATCTATTCCCGGAATTTATCAATTGTAAAATCAAATTATTCTGTATATTCGCATTACTCAGTATTTATGGAGTACTGTTATCTGCATGATGCCAATGTCTCAAAATTAACTTTGGAGGAACTGGAAGAGATCGCAAAAGAGGTTGAGAAAATGGGAGATGGATATTACAGCACTCCTATCTTTTTAAGAATGCGATTAGCTCTTTACAGAAGAGACGAAGACAAAGCCATCCATCTCTTAACAAAAGCTTTGATAGCGTTTGAATTGTGCATTGACAAAGATATTGATAAATTGATTGACCTTTTTAAAAACTCACCTATCCCAAAATTCAATGAATTTTTATCCTCTACCAGAAAGTTTTTTAAACAGGTTAGAAAAGGTTATTATTTAAATACTGAATTGAAATGGAAGCAGATTGAAAGCTTATCTTTTGAGGAAATCAATAGTTACTGGTCAGAAAGAATGGAATTTCTGAAAAACAGAAAACCATTGGACATGAAGTAAAAAACGGCCATTCAGAGGGAATAAACAATAAATACAGGATGTATTCAAAAAAAGATATGAAACACATTGCTTTAAAATATGATTTTGATTCACTGCTTGAAGGTCTGGAGACTGAGATTAGAAAGGGTTATATCAATAGAAATGATAAAAAGGAACTCACTCTTTATAACTACAAAGAGTGCTGTCACTATGATAAAGCCTGGAACGATTTCTCAATTGCAGCTCGTGGATTAATTCTTCACATACCATCTGGAAAAATTGTAGCATTACCATTTCCGAAGTTCTTCAATTATGGCGAGATGTCCAGAGAAATTCCTGAACTCCCTTTTTCAATTGCTGAAAAACTTGATGGATCATTAGGTGTTTTGTATTTCTGGGGTGAAGAGTGGCATGTCAACACCAGAGGTTCCTTTGATTCATTACAGGGAAAGTGGGCTAAAAAATGGATCGGTAATAATATAAATACTAATGAACTTAATACAAACCACACCTATCTTGTTGAAATAATAATAAAAGAAAACCGTATAGTTATAAACTATGACTATGAGGGTTTGGTTTTGCTGTCAGCATTTAAATTAACAAATGGAGAAGAGCTTGATAAAAAAGAACTTGATAAAATAGCAATAAGTTCGGGGTTAAAAAGACCTGATTTTTTTGACTACACATTTAATGAATTACTTGATGTTGTTAAAACTTTGAAAGCAAATCAGGAGGGTTTTGTTTTAAAGTTTTCAAACGGCTTGTATTTAAAGATAAAAGGTGAAGAGTATTGCAGAGTTCATCGATCAATATCAGATGTTACTCCTTTAGGGGTTTGGCGTGCACTGATGAAACTTGATGATCTGGAAAAAATAAGAAAAAAACTTCCTGAAGAGTACAGAGTAGATTTCAACAATCTGGTTAAAATAATAAACGATAATATTAATCTATATTTAGAAGAGATAAAAAAAGATTATGAAAAAACTAAAGACCTGACTGATAAAGAACTTGGTTTAAGGTTAAAAGAATTCAGTGGAATATCAGGTAAATTTCTTTTTGATATGAGAAAAATTGACTTCTTAAACAGAGTGAAAGTACGAGGGGGTATCAGAGATAAATTTTTCAGAATATTTCGTCCTACAGGAAATGTTCTTGATGGTTACGTTCCAACCGGTGCTTTAAATCGCTTTAATGATGAAGGATAAGATTATCTATTAGAGATTCCCATCAATCTCAAGTTTCTTGTTAACCTGTCTTTTCAGAAATTGTTCATTTACAGCTTTTTTCCATATATTCATCAATTGGCAGATCCATATTGTCCTGAGCAAACTTTACCAGGTGGCCAAAAGGTTCAACCCAAAGATCCAGATCTTTTATTTCTGCTATAAAACCGCCTTTATCTGTATATTTTTCCAGTAGTACCTCTGATTTTAATTTTTCAAGTATCCTTAACAGAAGTTTATAAAAATTCCTTCTTCCAAACCATTCCTCAGGTTCATCCATCATGTATAATTCAATTGTTGGATTATAGAACTCTGTCGATCCGAAACCCTGTTCATCAAATACTGGATTATCATTTATGATATACCTGATAAATTCAGCACCAAACAATTCAACTTTTTTTAGCTTTTTTTCTTTATTTATATTTACAACCTGAAGCTTTTCCTCTTCAAAGTAGGCTATTACATTTCTTACAAGATAGGAGTACATTCTTTGTTCTTCGTGTTGCCAGTTTATTTCATATGGATTTTCATTGTTCCCTAAATCATCTCCAATCCAGTAAATTGTGTAGCTTTCATCTTTAGCAAGAATTTCCATATTAGAATATTTTAGCTTTTCTTTAAGCTGTTCAACGAATTTTTCAATTTTTATACCATCTGGAATTTTGTCATGAAAAAGATGAGAACCATGAAACTCATCTCCTGACTCTACAATTTCTTCAACCCTCGGTTTTAATGTACTGTAATTAATAACTTTCAATTCCAAAAATATATCAGAACTATAATCATTCTCAAATTGTGCACATTCAATATAAACTGAATTATCACTATAGGTATTGATTATCAGCTGATTTGGAATATGAATGATTTCATTGTAAAATTTTAATACTTCTTTCTCTATGCTCATTTTATACTCCTTGTTGAATATTGGGAACCTCTATTAAATTCAGATTTTAGTTTTATAAAATCCTGGTTAAAGAAAAACAACGGATATTCGTGTAAAAGTCTTCATAATAATTAATGCCAATACTTCCTTGGAATTGTTGATGTTTCAACACTTAAAAAAGGGTTTGAGATTTTAATTTTTATTCTTTTTTCAAGTTTGCTTGGTTAGTTTGAATGATTTTGAATTCCTTACCTGATTTTTTCAAAATCCAGTTTAGGGAACCTCTAATAACTGATCTTTTTGC
>JAAELO010000387.1 GCA_024226555.1 Desulfobacterales bacterium
CGCGTTGGTCTCCGACACCTGGCTCCGCAGGTTCGGCATCTCCACCTCGCCGGCCCAGGCCGCGCAAACTGCCTTGCCCGCGCCCGCCGGACTGGGCATCTACCGGGCCCGCGACATCGCCCCCTCGGCTTTTCTGGCCAACGTCTTGTGTTGCACCGACCTCGTTGGCGCTCTGCTGGGAGACATCCGCCCGCCTCAGGGCATGGCGGGTTTCGAGGACGCCCAAGCCCTCTACGAGGGGTCGCTCCGGCCCCGATACCCCCCCCGCCGGGAAGTCCCACCGCCTCCGGCGGTCCCGGCCCTCCTCGCCAGCCTCCTTGAACGGGTCCGCAACGCCGGGGTCCGGTCCCTGGAGGTCCAGCGCGCTCTTGCCTCTAAGGTCCACACCGCCAACCTCATCAACCTCGAGTCCCTCCCCGGCCTCTCGGACCGGGACCGCGCCCGCCTGCGCGCCCTCTCCCGACCCAGTGCGGGCACCGGCCTCACTTGTCCCCCCATCCCGGCCCTGGGATTCCGCTATGAGCCCGATGAATTCCTCACTCTCCTCCGGTGGTGGCTGGGGGCTCCCATCTTCGCCGATGGGCTTGTCTGCCGCGAGAATGGCTGTCCTTTCCCTCTCGACCGTTTCGGGGACCACGCTGTCAAGTGCCCCTACGGCTCCACACGCAATGTCCGCCACGACCACACCAACCGCACGTGGTGCCATCTCCTCCACTCCCGGGGGTTCGCCTGCAATATGGAGGTCTACACCCACCCCGTCACCAGACACCGCTCGGCCGACACCTACGTCCGAG
>JAAELO010000388.1 GCA_024226555.1 Desulfobacterales bacterium
ACGCTCGTGGGGGATGGGACGGCGCGTTTGACCGGAGAGGGCATCATCGCCGCGCCATCCAGCTTTGACGTCGTCACAGCCACCATCGTCGTCGCGGGCGACCTGGTCGGGCCGGAGGCGATCACGATCGCCAATAGCGGGGGATTGGAACTGCACGCGCACACCCCCTTCCGCACCGGGGTGTATACCTTTACGGAAATGACCGCCGGACTGAGTGGGACGCTGCGGCTGGTTCCCTACGACGATGGCGACGGCGATTACGATGACGACTATGAACTAGAGTTGCGGGTGGAGACGCTCACTGTCGCCATGGGTGGAACCGTCTCGGCGGAGGGGCAGGGCTATGGTGTCGGGAGTGGGCCAGGAGCGGGGGGGATATATGGCGGCCGCGCTGGCGGAGGCGGCCACGGCGGCGCGGGAGGCCAGGGTCCTGTCGCGGACGCATTTGGCGGCACGACGTATGGTTCGGTCTATCAACCTGCGACCCTGGGGAGTGGGGCAGGCGACTATGCTTCGAGCGGCGCTGGGGGAGGCGCGATGCACCTGCTGGTCAGCG
>JAAELO010000390.1 GCA_024226555.1 Desulfobacterales bacterium
CAAATAAGTCATTTGGGATGGTGGCGGGAGAGAATCCATGGGGCGTCAGTTTGGTGGGGGCGTCAGTTTGGTGGGGGCGTCAGTTTGGTGGGGGCGGCAGCTTTTTCCTTTTTTGGTTTTACCGCATCGATTTTTTTGAGGACGTCGGCGAGGGGAGGGGAGGAAGGAAGGGCAGACATAGCCCAAAAACAAAGAAACAAAACAAAAGAAAGCTTAAAAAATCAACAAAACGGATGAAAAAAAGCGGCGAAAAAAGAGAGAAAAAAGAAGGGGAAACGCTCGAAATGCGCGGATTAATTTTGCGCGAACTACAAAAAAACAAACTATACGCAAAAAAAGAGGTCGTAAACACACAAAGAGAGAGCTAGAGAGAGAGACAGAGAGAGAGAGAGAGAGAGAGAGAGAGAGAAAGAGAGTAAAGAGGGGCGATGGGGGTCATAAAACTTGGACTTCCGCCGTATCGGTTCTCTAGAAGGCGATCACTGGTCACTCTCAATATCGTGTGAGGAAGGCTCTGTCACGGCAGAATGGCCCAAAGCACCTTTAAACTCTCTCAGACTCTTACCCAAACTCTTTTTCTTTCGCTCTTTCGCTCTACAAAAAAAGGGAAAAAGCTCGAAAAAAAGAAACAAAAAATAGACACAAAAAAAGCGTCAGCGGGCGCGATAACGCGCGTGAACGGCCGAGAAAGGGGGGTAAGGCACAGGGGGAGGGAGGGCTCGTAAACGAGGCCCGTGAAAAGCAGAAGGAGGGTTCCTTCCCCCAGAAAACTCAATAAACACAAAAAGAGAAAAAGGACTCGCAAAGTGGGTGCGGGAAAGAGAGACAGCAACCCACAACAAAACACAAAGAAAACACAATAAAACCACACAAAGAAAACACTCAAAAATGTCTCTGATGAAAATAGAGGACATAGGAAAGAGAGACAACAACACAGAAAGCAACAAAAAACAAAAACGAACCAAAATTCCAAAATTGCAGGTACTAATTTCAGCCAAAACGGGCAAATAAACGTTTGGCAGAGGAAGGAAGGGAAGTAGGAGGGTTGTCACGTGGTTTCGAGTCGGAGGGGCGAGGAAGGACACAAATGATTAAACGAAATCCAAAAAAAGCAAAACGAATTTAATCTCGCCTCTCGACTCAATGATTCC
>JAAELO010000391.1 GCA_024226555.1 Desulfobacterales bacterium
ACGAGTTTGAAAGAACTCGCTGATGAAATGCCAAAAAAAGGTTGAAGAAAGATCGTTCATCACGATCCTTGCGCTCTCTTCTTGCCTGTGAACCTACGTTCCTAAAAAGCAGGAACTACGACATTCACCTGCTACGAAATAGATGCTCAGTTGCACACGCAAATCCTAGAAACAAGCAACCTAACTTGAAACAAGGTTGGCAGAAAGGGGGGTTTGAGTTGTAGATTCAGATTATTTCTGCAAGAAATACCTGGAACTACCCGCCACCTGCAGACGAAGTCAAAGCCCCCAATCTGGTAATCATGTCAAGTTAGTGCGATATAAGCAAATGGCCACATCAGTGCAGAGAGTGACGCTCACGATCACCAGCAGCGTACATCAATTGAAACTGCATTAATATATGTGCGAAAATATACTGTCGCCAGAGACGGAACGCACAGGTCTCTATTTCTTTGTTTTTTGTGGGTGATCGCGTCAGAGCGAACTAAGCCATGCTCCGATCGTCTATCAGAGATCGG
>JAAELO010000392.1 GCA_024226555.1 Desulfobacterales bacterium
GGAACCATACCCACTTTGTTTTATGATGAATTATTGACTATACTAATAAATTAATTAATAATTAATTTTTATTTTTCTTTATAGGTCCTCTTTCGGTGTGGGAGTGGGAGTTGTGAGGGAGATTCTTCTTCTTCTTCTTCTTCTTCTGTTGTTGTTGTTGCTTGTCCTGCTGCTGTTGTTCTTGTCGTTGTTGCTGCTGTTGTTGTTGGTGTTGGGTGGGTTTGGGTTTTGGGCGGGTTTGGGTTTTGGTTTTGGGTTGCGGGTTTCCGTGACCTGTGTTGTTTCATTTGTGTGTGGCTGTTAGCCTGATGCACTCACCGCTAAACAAAAGATGTTCTAATGAAGGCCAAACCTGAGTTCATTTGCCCTCTTTTAGAAGGAAAATGCGGGGACGGGACGAAGAAGATTAGAGAGTTTTTTTTGTCAAAAAAACTTTGAATCGTTGCTTGTGTTTCCTTTCTCGTAAGAGAGTCTTCACAGCTAGGCATTCAGGGTGGTATGATCGAAAAGGGACAGTACGTATTTTTCTACCACTACCCAATTATGGAAGGGACAATACGCAAATTTCCTCTATTCACACGTCGTAGTGCTCCTTTCCGGAAAGGAACAGTACTGATGAATGGAGTAGACCCAGAAGGGACAATACGACAGGTTGTCTTGAGTCGTACTGCTCCTTCTTGAGA
>JAAELO010000393.1 GCA_024226555.1 Desulfobacterales bacterium
ATTTTATGCAATTTGAATGCTCCCTAAACACGATTATGACAAATATACGAGCATCATACATCAATTTCTTTCCTGAATGAAGCTAATGCAAAAACAGTTCACTTTTTTACATGTTTCTCTACTGTAAAGCAAATATGTTGTTGTTCCTGAACACATGGAGTGGCTGAACAAAGCTTTTCTCTGTACACCTGTTCAGATCTCTTCATCATCCTGTGATATCAGCAGCTGTGTCCTTCGCCATGTGTTGATGCTCTGTGACGAGAGTGGTGCATCACCCGCTGCCGTTTAAATAGCGAGGCTCTCCTTCAAAGGTTCGTCCCATTCCTTCTCGCTTGCCCTCACTCCTTTCCTTTCAAAGAAGCCAAAAACCACAACAACTTTTGTCACTCATTTAACACTTCCTTTTGTGTTGAATTCACACCACATTTCCTCCCAACAGGAAATCTCATGTATTTCCACCTTCGAAATGTTATCTGAAAGTATTTGTTCCCCAAGTTTTTCTTCCAGACAAAAACATTCCTTAGCCAGACCCCAGAATTGTCGGTGAGTCTACTTGC
>JAAELO010000394.1 GCA_024226555.1 Desulfobacterales bacterium
ATTCCAATGAATTAACTTCATGCAAAGAATACTGGTTTAAAGTAAAAGGCATAAAAGACTGTGGGCTTGAAAGCGAATTCAGTAATATTGACAGTGCCACTGTACCTTGCAAATAGAGAATTGTAAGCTGGGATAGTTTATACTTCTCAAGACACATTTGTTGAGGAAAAAATAAAATTATTGTGCTCGATGGTTGCAGCAATTAATTTATTTTGATTGGATTGACAAAAAAATAAAGTGGGCTAAACCTTGGAATTGCATTAGCAGGCACTCTGGGTTTTAAAATTGTAATTAAAAGGGTAGCGATTCTCCCTGAAGTCACTTATGTGAAATATTATGATTCTGTTGATATACCCCTTCTGAAAAATGTTATTGATTACTGAAAAATCTAAAAATTATTTTAAAAAACGACTTTTTTCAAAATATAATTGATAATCTTACATATTTATAAAAATAGTTCTTCACATTGCTTATGAGTCTTCATAATTACCTTATTTTTTCATTTTAAACTGATTGTAAATCTAAATAGCCATACTTCTCCCCATGTCGTATGAATCTTTTTACATTACACGCAATGCCTGCAATTATCATTTGTAATTTTATCTGGGATGTTTTCCGATGTTTTGCTTTTCTCATACCATGGGCATTGGCTATTTCGTTTACAGTAGCTTCAGCGCCTGCGCGTGTTGCGCATTCTTTGCGATAATCAGAATCATTCATATATTGATGATGTCTCAAAGAGCCTGCTAACGCAATTTCATCAATTGTGACAGTAGCTGTATTTTTTCCAATTTTAACAGGACATCTTTCTTTGAGAGTACAGGTAGCGCATTTTTTAATATCAAAATGTACATTTACTTTACCTGTTTTTTTACTGCGTTCCTGATCTTTAGGCATTTCATTGTTTGGGCAGTTGTCAACATTCAATTCCCCGGTTTTATTATCAACGCTGGTTTTAAAATCCGCCGCATCCAACGGGCGATCTTCCCCCTGGAATTCCTCAAACGATTGACTGCGACCAGCGCTCGGCCCCTCAAGTTGCATACCCTTTTCTTCTGCATCTAATATTGTTTTACCATTAACGAAACCCGCATCTCCGTAAATATCCTCTGGTTTCATCTCTGCATCTTCTAATCTTTCTTCAATATCATTCACTTCTTTTGAATCTGATTTCGTTGATGCCGTAACATTTATGTCGGTAATAAACTGAGTCTCGTTATCTCCATCACATGTTTCAGTTACAAACCCTTTATGTCCTGTTACTTTTTGATAATTTTTTTTAACATATTCAGCGTCAGTATTGTGAGGCGTGTTGATAATTTTTTTCCCTTCAGGTCTTTCCCTGATCTCTATTTCTATATCAGACAATTCTTCTTCTGTTTCCACTACTTTACATTGTTGATTAAATACATCGTTTAAAATTCTGAAACTTTCATAATTTTTAATCTTTTCATTATTCTCAAACTCGTGAATTAATATGTACATATCCCGAGCCATCTCTTTTATTCTCTTCTTTACTTTATCGTGATCTTTTTCTGTTAAATCAAAACTCTTAGCAATGTATTTTTTAGATAGACCGGACGCAGTCTTCTCATAAAGCTCAACGGATTTTTTATTTAGTTCTTCTAAAAATACACGTATTGTTTCTTTAAATAATCCATATCTGGATAATATTTTAAGCCAACCATGAATAAAAAAGGAGTCTGTTCTTTGTTTCTTTACAGATGTGCCGCATAATTCAATGAATTTATTTGTTACTGTTTCAAACAAATTTCTTGTTGTAGCATCATTTTCCAATTTTTGGAAAAATTTAAAAAGTGTGGTATGGTCAATATTGGCTTCTCCTAATGGAAGTCCAATTGCATTCATCCAATCTAATCTTCTGGGAAGTTGAAATTCTGCTCCTCGCCAATTATGTTTTTCCAGTCCCATAAAAATCAATAAGGATACTTGCATCTGTATCGATTTATTCGGCTTCCCGCCTTCCTTTGCATATAAATGACGAAATTCTTTCTCCACAATCAATGGTAAAACATGCTCTCTATAAGTATATGACCAATCATCATCAGGAAGAAGATCAGGAAACACTGTGTCTACCGTAAACAATGAACCCTGCTCATTAGTTTTTCGATACATATTATAATCCGTGAATTTAATTTTTTTAAATATATCCATTTTTCAGAAAACTAATTAAAAAGCAATCAATTTTTTATATTTTTTTTAATTGCTTATTTTTTTGATAAAAAGATTTAGTAAAACAACAGAATCATATTATGATATAGAAACTGAGAATGCCAAAAAATAATAAAAACTAAATACAATAAAAATGAATATAGAAATAATTGAAACGCCGGTCTCATCAA
>JAAELO010000395.1 GCA_024226555.1 Desulfobacterales bacterium
ATTATACTTAAAGAATTATGTTTCAAATGAAAAGATAACTATTGATTTAGATTTGACGCAATTAATCTCTGATAAGTTTTCTGTTACTCATGAAAACCCGGTTGGGGTGTATTCAAATTTGGGAGAGAACATTCTTGGTTTGTTTTTGATAAGTGAAAAGTTGTTTATCTGGTTGAATGGTGAGGTTTTAGAGTTTAGTAACTTTGAAGAAATAAGCCATAAGGTTGATGGAGATCATAGGGTACTTAAGATGAAATTTGGAAAGAGAGACTATATATCTATCTATTCAATCACTGATTCTCCTATATCGACTCAATTCTATTCAGAAGATGATGAGGATGTAGATTTTGGCCTATGGGTTCACAATGTTCTTTCATCAAAGGAGCGAACACAGAGTATTTTTAAAAGATGGAGGGATGGTGTTTCATAGTATAAATGGTGTTTATTTTTTATCTTTTTACGATAAGATTGAATAAATACAGAGTGGCTGAACCAATAATAATTAGTTCAACCACTCCTTTCTTTTACAGAAACGCCTTTTCACACGGTTTTACTATGAAGGCCTGTACAAAAAAAATTATGGGCAGGTAACAACCTCTCTGAAGTACCAAAATAGTAAAAATTATGTATTAAATATTGTAGCCTCGCCTCAATCACGCAGAACCAGTTCACTGAAGAAGATTTAGGGACGTCCGTGACAAATTGACATATACTTGTTTTTTATATATAAAGTTAAATTATGCCGAGACAATCAAGAATAGATGCTCCAGGAGCATTACATCATATTATATTAAGAGGTATTGAGCGTAAAACCATATTTAGAGATGGAAATGATAAGGATTTCTTTCTTAAAAGGTTAGGTTCAATATTAACGGTTTCAAATACATCATGTTTTGCCTGGGTTTTAATGGATAATCACGTACACATGCTGTTAAGAACAGGTGATATTTCAGTGTCAACAGTTATGAGTCGTTTGCTAACAGGTTATGCTATATATTTTAACAGGAAATACAGAAGGCACGGCCAGTTGTTTCAGAACAGGTTCAAATCTATCCTGTGTGAAGAAGATCCATATTTTCTTGAGCTTGTAAGATATATACATCTTAATCCTTTACGTGCAAAAATAGTAAATGAATATAAAGATCTCAAAGCCTATCCTTATTCAGGTCATGGTGTGATTATGGGAAAATACAAAAGAAAATGGCAAAACATAAATTATGTACTTAATCATTTCGGTGAGAGCTATATAAACTCAAAGAGATCATATTCAAGGTTTGTATCGGCTGGCATAAAAAAAGGAAAACGACCAGATCTTACAGGTGGCGGTCTTGTTCGTTCAGCAGGAGGATGGTCGGTTTTAAAAGAATTGAGCAGGAATAATCTGAGGATTAAGGGAGATGAAAGAATTCTTGGAGAATCAGATTTTGTATTAAGAGTTCTTGAAAGAGCAGAGGAGAGTTTTAAGAACAGGATTTTATTGAAAGATAAAATAAATTTAGATCTGATTATAGAAACAGTTGCTATGCATTATGATCTTGAGAAGAGCGAAATAAAAACAAAAAGCAAGGAAAGAGCAATCTCAAAGGCAAGGGCTATCATTTGTTATATAGCTGTTAGAAAGCTCGAGTTTAGCTGTGTTGATGTTGCACTGGAATTAGGATTATCTCCATCAACTGTTAGTAAAGCAATTATAAGGGGTAAGAAAGAAAAAGAAAAAGAACTAATTATAAATAAAATAATGTAATCACTTATTGTGTCAATATGTCACGGACGTCCCCAAACATTCTCGTCCCCAAACATTCTGTCGAATACGTAAAAAAATATTAACTTTCACTGCATTTCTGATCAGAAGTAATTGTATAAATTATACAAAGACTATCTAAATAGACTCAGAAGTCTGTATAAGTGTTTTGTGCATAATCCCAATAGCAACCTGAATAGCTCTCTGGATGTTGTAGTTTGGGCAAAAGGTAACATTTAAAATTTAAACAACAATATCTACATATATCTTCTTGTTTCCCTTTCAAATTCAAACAGAAGTCTCAAAATAAAAATAAAATAACTAGTGTTGGGGCATAAAATATTATCTATATTGCAATAATAAAAATAACGAATAGTTAATATTTAGTAATGTGAGATGAGTTTTTATTGGGATTGATGACGGACACAAATTGGTGGAAATATGGGTAAAACAGGTTTTGTATGGAATTTAAAATACTCCACTTGTTAATTTTCATCATTAGAGTTGCCAAAATCCTAATGACCAGGAGAAAAAAATATGTATGCAAAAGTAGAAAAAACAGCAACAAAAGCTCCTCCGGTAAGCTATGGGAATCAGGTGCAGATGTCACCAGCCCAGAAGGAAGCCTGGCTGATTAAGATGCGGAAAAAAGCAGGATATCCTGCATTGAATGAGAAGCAAAGAGAAACAGAAAAAA
>JAAELO010000396.1 GCA_024226555.1 Desulfobacterales bacterium
TAAAATTATGTTAAATATTTTTTATTTTTTTAAAAAGGTTCAGACTCCTCATTGTTTTTTTTTTTCAAACATGGTTACTTGGATATTCTTTTGAAATTTAAACACTTTTTAGGTTAATAAATGAATTCAAATTATACACATCTTGGTAAAAAAGAGTGGGGTAAGCTAATTCAGCTTTTTAAAAGCCCTGAAGATGAAGATAGCAGAGCCACTCTTGTTCAGCATATGGGCCAGATACTGTTCGGTCTTCAGGATTTTTTAAAGAAAAATGTTGGTGTTACTGAAGAAATTAGTCTGTTAAAAATCTCAAAAAGTTTTCAGGACACTGTCGTAAATGAAAAACCTGAGAACAGAATGGCTGAAGTTATAACCGACATTATTGAGGAGATAGCACCGCAGGCTGTCAATGTTTCATCTCCATATTTTGTTGGACATATGACATCAGCAATACCATTTTTCATGATTCATCTCAAAAGTATCGTTGCTGCTCTTAATCAAAATGTTGTAAAACTTGAAACATCAAAGGTAGTATCTCTAATTGAAAGACAGGTGATTGCCAAGATCCATAGAATTCTTTACGATCAATCAGAGTCATTTTACAAAGAACATGTACAAAGTATTACCACAACGTTGGGTGTTTTTACCGAAGGTGGAACAGCAGCGAATATGACTGCTCTCTGGGTTGCAAGAAACACAATGTTAAAACCAAGAAATAACTTTGAGGGTGTGGAAGAGCAGGGTTTATTAGAAGCCTATAAAGAATACAACATAGAAAGGTCCGTTATTCTTGTCTCTAAGAGAGGTCACTATTCACTTAGAAAAATTGGTGGTATTTTAGGTATCGGAAGTAAAAATGTAATATCTGTGGATGTTGATTCAAAACATAGAATAGATCTTAACCACCTAAATAGTACAATTGCTGAGCTTCAAAAAAAGAATATTGGTATCATAGCTGTTGTTGGAATAGCAGGAGCAACAGAAACCGGCTCCATAGACCCGCTAAAAGAACTAAGTTCAATTTGCAAAAAGAACGATATCCACTTCCATGTTGATGCAGCATGGGGCGGGCCGACTATCTTATCATCAAAATACAGAAATCTTTTAGATGGAATTGAATTAGCCGATTCTGTTACCATAGATTGCCATAAACAGTTTTATATGCCCATGTCATGCGGAATGGTACATTTTAAAAACCCTGACCATATGAAAGTTGTTGAATATCATGCAAAGTATATTATTAGACCAGGCTCTGTAGACCTTGGAATTAAGTCATTTGCAGGATCCCGGGAAGCAAATTCCCTTATACTTGATAGTTCTCTTAAAATTCTGGGAAAAGATGGTTATTCCATGCTTATAGATCATGGAATAGAGCTTGCTAAAGATTTTGCCAAAGAGATAAATAAAAGGGATGATTTTCAGCTTATAACAGCACCAGTGTTAAATATTCTCACATATCGATATTGCCCTGTCAAAATTCAGCAGAAACTTAAAAAAGCAGATCATGATAGTTTAAAAAATATTAATGAAGTTCTTAATGAAATAAACATATCTCTTCAAAGACTCCAAAGGGAAGCTGGTAATAGTTTTGTCTCAAGAACAGAGTTTTGTGATCTTAGATTTAAAGATGTGAAAAATGTTGTTTTAAGAACAGTTCTAATGAACCCGTTAACCAATATTGAGATTCTTAATAATATACTTGATGAACAGAAAAATCTGGTAAAAGAATCGGATGAGTTGATTGAACTATATAATAAGCTGGATTTATAAATTTTTGTTCTTAATTATCTTAAATGGTGGCTTTTGAAACCCACCTCAAAAATTTCTTATTTAAAAAACTCTTTAATCTGCGGTGCAAGATCATCCCTCTCCATGGCAAAGGCTATGTTCGCCATTAAAAATCCTGCCTTATCACCACAATCAAATCTGGTTCCATCAAATCTATAACCAAAAACAGGTTGTTTCTTCAGTAATATCTCCATAGCATCAGTCAATTGAATCTCATTACCTGCACCCCTTTTCTTTTCACCAAGAATATTAAATATTTCAGGTGTTAAAATATATCTACCTATGGCAGCGAGATTTGAGGGGGCACTTTCAGGATCAGGTTTTTCAATTAATGCTTGAATATCAACTACATTATCTTCAATATCTTTACCATCGATGATTCCATATTTATTTGTTTCCTCTTTAGCAACTTCCATTACTGCTACCATGGAAGCCCTTAATCTGTTAAACCTTTGAAGCATCTGTTTTAAAACAGGTTCTTTGGATTTTATCAGGTCATCTGCAAGAAGTACTGCAAAGGGTTCATCACCAACCACATCCCTTGCACACCATATTGCATGCCCTAATCCTAATGGTTCATTCTGCCTTGTATAGATGATCGTACCTGTTTCCGGTACAATAGCTTCCACAACTTTGAGGGTATCTTCTTTGTTTTTTGACTTTAGAATATTTTCAAGTTCAACGGATCTATCGAAATGATTTTCAAGGGCTGTTTTACCACGACCTGTAACAAAAATAATTTGTTCAATTCCGGAATTTAGAGCCTCTTCAACAGCATATTGAATCAGAGGTATATCAACAACCGGAAGCATCTCTTTTGGAAGTGCTTTTGTGGCTGGTAAAAATCTGGTACCAAGTCCTGCAACAGGAAAAACAGCTTTTCTAACTTTCATCTATTCACCTCTATTTTAATTTAGGTCAAAGCAGTTCAAAAAACATTCACTATATATCTTATATACATGCATTTTGCAATCTTGCGTAGATTTAACGCTTAATTGGGAGCCTGAATTTAGATCTTGACTTAAAATTTGTAATTGTAGAGAATACAATATTTTTTTATCATAAAACCTAAGAAAATGGATAAATATGACAGACTTGGAAAAGAAGATTATTAGTGCTATTCAGGGTGATATACCAGTTACAGAAAAGCCATATAAAGCTATGGCTGAAAAATTAGGGATCTCCGAAGAAGAGTTTTTAGAAACTCTAAAGTCTCTTGACAGTCGAGGGATTATTAGAAGGTTTGGAGCGACACTAAGACACCAGAAATCAGGATTTAAAGCGAATGCTATGATCGCCTGGAAAGCTGATGAAAAGGTAGCTGTTGATGCCGGAACCATTATGGCCGAGTTCATAGAAGTATCTCACTGCTATAAAAGGATACAGGGAAACAACTGGCCGTACACCCTTTATACAATGGTTCATGGAACAGATAAAGAAAACTGCTTTGAAACAGCAAAGAGGATTTCAGAAAAAACAGGGATTAAGGATTATTCACTTCTGTTTAGTAAGACTGAGCTTAAGAAAACTTCGATGAAGTATTTTACAAATTAAAAAACTCCCTTCTTTTAAAAGGGAGTTTTATTTATCTTATTTACTTAGCAAAGACTCTGCCCGCTCTACAATATTTTCAGCTGTAAATCCATACTCAGCAAGAACTTTTGATCCTGGTGCTGATGCACCGAAAGTATCAACTGAAATTATATCTCCGGAATCACCAACAAATTCCCTCCAGCCCATTTTTATACCAGCTTCAACTGCAATCTTTTTAACGTTATCAGGAAGAACTGATTTTTGGTAATTCTCTGAAGTCCTGTTAAACAGTTCCTGACACGGCATGCTTACTACTCTGACATTAACACCCTTTTCAGAAAGAACTGCTTTAGCTTCCATACAGATTGAAACTTCAGAACCTGTTCCTATAAGGATTAGTTCAGGATTATCACAGTCTGAAAGGATGTATGCACCTTCAGATAGAGATGGTCCCGCATCTCTTTTATAAACAGGTAATTTTTGTCTGCTTAAAATCAGTGCTGTTGGGCAATCATTTGTCATTACAGCTTTTTTCCAGGCTTCTGCTGTTTCATAAGCATCACAAGGTCTTATTACATTTAAACCAGGAATAGCACGAAGAGATGCCAAATGTTCCACAGGCTGGTGAGTTGGACCATCTTCACCAACAGCAAGGCTATCATGTGTTAAAACATATATTAAAGGAAGTTTCATAAGACTTGCAACTCTCATGGACCCTCTCATATAATCTGCAAATACAAGGAAAGTACCGCCAAATGGCCTTACCCCATTATGGAGAAACATACCTGACATTATTCCAGCCATCGCATGTTCTCTAACTCCAAACCTTATATTTCTTCCGATATAATTATCTTTTTGAAAATCATCTGAACAATCCAGATATGTTTTATTAGATGGTGCAAGGTCAGCAGACCCACCCATTAGAGTTGGCAAATTCCTGGCGATAGCATTTAAAACCTTTCCTGATGCAGCTCTTGTAGCCATAGCATCTCCAGGTTCAAATGTTGGGATTTCTGAATCCCAGTTTTCAGGAAGAAAACCACTTACTGCATCAACCCACTCAAGGGCTTTACCAGGATTTGTTTTAGAATATTTATCATATTTTGCATCCCAATCAGCTTCAGCCTTCATCCCCTTGTCCTGGCATGTATTGAAAAAATCCAATACTTCAGATGGTACAAAGAATTTTTCTGTAGATGGCCATTCTAAATTTTTCTTAGTAAGAAGGATTTCTTCATCACCAAGAGGAGCGCCATGTGCGTCGGATGTATCCTGCTTATTAGGACTTCCATAGGCTATTTTTGTTCTTACCATTATTATAGATGGTTTATCTTCTTGTTTTGCCTGTTCAATAGCTTTGGTTATTGCATCAACATCATTTCCATCTTCAACTTTCTGAACTGCCCAGTTGTAAGCATCAAACCTTTTTGCAACATCTTCAGAAAATGATATATCTGTTCTACCCTCAATTGAGATCTGGTTATCATCATAAATGCATATTAATTTTGATAGGGAAAGATGTCCCGCAAGTGATACTGCCTCACTTGCAACCCCCTCCATTAGATCTCCGTCACCACACATCACATAAGTATAGTGATCAACAATTTCATCACTATCAGTATTAAATCTTGCGGCAAGATGTCTTTCAGACATTGCCATTCCAACTGCATTGGCTATCCCCTGACCAAGAGGACCTGTTGTGGTTTCAACACCAATTGTGTGACCATACTCAGGATGTCCTGGTGTTTTACTGCCGAACTGTCTGAAATTCTTTAAATCTTCAATTGTCAGGCCATAACCTGAAAGATAAAGAAGACTGTATAAAAGCATTGAAGCATGTCCACCTGAAAGAACAAATCTGTCTCTGTCTAACCAGTCTGGATTTTTTGGATTATGCTTTAGAAATTTTGTCCACAAAACAAAGGCTGATGGAGCAAGGCCCATGGGAGCGCCAGGGTGACCTGAGTTTGCTTCCTGTATTGCATCAATTGATAGTGTTCTGATAGTATTAATACTGAGTTGATCAATTTGTGACTGGCTATCAGCCATGGTGTCGTTCTCCTTAAAATTCGATTAGAGACAATCAATAATTGTCTTTTTTAATTACAAAGCTCTCATATGTTCAGGTTTTAAAGCAATCTCTCCATTAAGAGCACTATTTATTTGATTTAGGGTTTTCTCTTTGTCTTCCGGCATTTTAGCCCTTATTGGAAGATAATTTGATGCGTGATTTGCATGGAAAAGCCCGTTGGTAAGATTTGTTGTAGCAACCATTGTACCAAGCTCCTTTAACATACCCTCAGCATCAGGTAGTTTGAATTTTCCTTCGGCTTGATCTTTATACAAGGAAGTTCCAGGGGTAAGCATTAAACTAAGAGCTCCAACATAATCAGGATCCATTTCAGATAAAACCCTTCCGGTTTCTGTTCCATGGATTATGGATCTTTCTTCACCGGCTATTCCTAAAAGAACAGTAACAGATGTTCTAATTCCGGCTTTTTTTAGTTTTCTCCCCATAAGGATCATCTTTTCAGATGTTGCACCTTTTTTTATAGCTTTAAGTGTAACATCATCACCTGTTTCAAGGCCCATATAAGCGATTTTTAGTCCATTTTCTCTAAGCTCTACAAGCTGCTCATGGGACTTCATTCCAATTGACTTTGTGTTGGCGTAAGCACCTATCCTATCAAGCCATGGAAGCTTCTTGTTAATTTCACTTAAGTATCTGAGGAGTTTTTTCTGGGGTACTATAAGTGCATCTCCATCACACAGAAAGAGTCTTCTCATCATTGTGTAATTTTTTGCAGCATATTCAATATCAGATATAATTGTTTTATCATCTTTTATATTGAATCTTTTGTCCTTATACATCTCACAAAAAGTACATTTATTGTGTGAACAACCAACGGTAACCTGAAGTAAAATACTATTTGCCTCACTGGGAGGTCTGAAAATATTTCCTGAATAATCCATATTTATTAACGCTTTGCCGCTTAGATTAAAGTTTGATATCCCACTTTGGGACAATTAAAACCTTGTTACTTTATCATAACAATTTGATAAATCAAATAAAAACATGATTTTAAGAATTAGCTTCTTTTTTTCACCTAAAAAATTAATATATTTGAATAAAAATAAGGTCCCGGAGTTGACAAAAGGGAAAATACGATAATTTTATAAACACAAAATACAAATAAAA
>JAAELO010000397.1 GCA_024226555.1 Desulfobacterales bacterium
GTCAACGCTTCAGCCACTACATTACTGCAATTGCCGCATGACTCGAGGCTGATGTGGTTTGCTAAACCTTCACCATAAGACTCTTTCATTCTCTATCCTTTACCGGTTTTAATCGGCGCTTTCGGTCCGACCCCACTTTAGAAGTATTAAACGTTATCAAAGATTAGGATCGCCCCAAAAAAGATCAACTATTATAATGATGAGAACTGGAGAAACGTTCTTTTTTAATGGTTATAGAAATAAATTTAAATAATATTATTAATAAAAATTAAATAGAATTTGGAGCAATATGAACAAAATATCAGATAAAATAATAAAAGAAACTTTAGGAGTAAATGAATCAAATCATTATGATTTTTTTCTTTTAGAAGATGATATTGGTGTATCTATATGTAAATTTATCAAGGGTAGTGGCCTTTTTATAGTACACATTGAAGATGAAGATTTAGATGAAGCTTGCTTAAATTGGTTAAAAAATAAAGGTATAGAAATTTTTAATAGTATAGATGAGGTCCAAAAATAATTTAATTGGGATGGTGTATTCAGACTACCTGAATAAAAAAGAGAAAAAGAGTTTTTCAATAATTAAAAAATGTAAGGATTGATATCAGTTTCATAGTGTGTGATATCGATTTATCAACGCACCTTTACAGGTGTTTATTATTTCTTATTAAAAACCGCCTCACGGCAGGTAAACTTTTAAAAAGTTTAACAAACATATTTTGAAAGAATGATTATTTAAGGAGTGGTCGATTTCTCAACCACTCCTTTTCTTTTACAGAACGCCTTTTCACACGATTTTGCTATCAAGACTTTTAAAAAATCTGCGGGCAGGTAACAAACTTCTCAGAGTTTCAAAACAGCAAAAGTTATGTAAGTTATTTAATAGTAGCCAAGCCTCAATCACGCAGAACCAGTTCCCTGAATAAATTCTTTGCTAAAGCATTTCATAAAAA
>JAAELO010000398.1 GCA_024226555.1 Desulfobacterales bacterium
ACTGGATAGACTGGATTTAGATCGTGCTTTAAAAATTCCAAGACCATTCCAGGCTTTAAATGACTCAGTATCCTGTCTTATGGCGCAGTTGCAACTGATTTGGTAGGGAGAAAACAAACCCCCGATAAATTAGAACAAAAAATAGAAATGTTTGCCCATTTCTTTCTGAACTTCAACACGATGTCCCCAGGTCCCCTTGAATGTCCTCTTGTCCACACTTAACCTTAACCTTAGTTATAATAATCAAATTTAAATTTGCAATACTTGATTATGCCTGACGAGGGGCTTTTCACTCTTCAAAAAAGCGTACGAGTTTTTAACTGAAACAAAAGGATTTCCAAGGGATTTTCGTGAGAACAATAGATTTTCGAGCTTATCAAGGAGTGAATCGCCCCTCGGTCCCTGAATAGTAAACTCTCCAATTCTACATCAAATTCCATCAGATCAAATATAACATAAAAATAAACAGCAGTAGAAACAAAATGAAAAAGCACCCGAAGTCAAGCAAATCATCTCTCACTGTTGATAATAGTAATTTACATATGTCAGAGAACTGCATTTCTCCTACTTCTTTCTCTGTGAAAATAACAGAAAAACTATTTTAATAATATCATACCAATATTACCAAA
>JAAELO010000399.1 GCA_024226555.1 Desulfobacterales bacterium
GATAACCCTTATATTGTGGGTCGAATGGATTTGCAGCACCTCTTATTTTAATATGCCTCATAATATGTATACTGCCTGCTTTAATGAGTTCGCAGGTCTTCGGGATTCCCTTTTTGTTCTTTACTATCGTAGAGAATCCTCCAGATTTAGAACCTTTGGATAAATACTTTCTCTTTAACCACTTGGTACTTTTATTCCGGTGCCTTCGTCTCATCCACCGCCACAGATCATTACGTATACAATTATCAACATATCCGAATGTTTTACTTGATACAACATGTTTATGGAAATTTGCCCAACCCCTTATTTTTGTGTTAAGGTCACGTATCAGAGCTTCTGCTTTAGAACCTCGATGTTTATGGATGGTTTCCCGGATGTTATGCAAAAAGGACTGAACATTTTCTTTAGATGGTTTAATGATCAGTTTACTATTATATTTGCGAACATTTTGTCCGAGAAAATCAAAACCATTACTGATATGTGTTATTTTAGTTTTCTCTTCAGAAAGTTTAAGACCTCTTTCATGAAGAAAACTTATAACAGCAGGTTTAACCATATTTTCGAGAATCTCTTTAGAATTAGCAGTGATTAGAAAATCATCCGCATACCTGATCACGTTAATTTTAGAACGTGTACGAACCTTATTACAAGTTGGTCTATAGGGGGCTGAAGATTTTGCTACATCTTCTAGTCCATCTAGTACCATATTGGCAAGCGTTGGTGAAGCAACTCCACCTTGTGGTGTTCCTTTACCTGTTGGATATAAATTGCCATCTTCTTCAAATCCACATTTCAACCATCTTTTCAGAATGACTTTATCCATTGGGATATTGTCAAGCATCCATGAATGGCTGATTTCATCGAAACAGGCCTTTATATCAGCTTCCAGAATCCAGACAGGAGAATGTCTTTTTGAAAGAGATATATAACACTGTCCTATTGCATCGGCACATCTTCTGTAATGTCTAAATCCATAGGAGTTAGGGTCAGCGTTTGTTTCTGCAACAGGTTCCAGTGCAAATTTATACAACGCCTGCATGGCTCTGTCTGTCATTGAAGGGATACTTAAGGGACGTTTCTTTCCATTTTTCTTTGGAATGTAGATTCTTCTGAGAGGTTTGGGTTTATACCCTTTACGCTTCAAAGTTATAATTGCATTGATTTTCTCTTTCGCTGTGGACCATTTAATTCCATCCACACCTGCGGTTCGTTTACCTTTATGATGTTAAAACAACAGAGATTTATACACATGTTATGAAGAGAGATATTGATGGTGTTAAGAGCCCACTTGATTTGCTTTGATTGTAAATTCTCTTTTAAAGACAAACCAATCCAGCTTTTTTACAAAATGTGTTTGTTAAACTTTTAAAAAGTTTAGGTTTTAATAATGGGAATCTCTAAAAACTGCTTTTTATCTAAATTACTGCGTTACGAGAAAAAAAAACTGTAAACTTTATAAAACAAAATCTTTTTATAAACGAATCGGTTCGTTACATTTTTCTCAAGCCTTGTATCTTATAAAATTGAAAATTTTATAAGAGTTTCAACCAAAAATCTAGTTTTTAGAGGTTCCTTGCATGAGGTTCAATTAAGATGGCTTATGCAATTTCTTTAAAAAACACCATTTTCATAAAGAACTTTTATTCCAATAAGAAAAAGGAAGATCCCACCAAAAATCTCTCCATATTTCTGAATCTTTGGTAGTTTACCGAGTTTCTGACCAATATTCAGACCCATGATGGTAAAAAGACAGGCAACAATTCCGATAATTAGAGAGGGAAAAAAGATAGAATCTGTAACCATCGATAGACTAAAGCCAATTGCAAGAGCATCAATGCTGGTGGCAACAGAAAGTATTACAAGTGATAGTCCTTTTGTTGGGTCTTTCTTGTGGATTTCAGAATCATCCTCCTTGAATGATTCTTTAATCATATTGAACCCAACGCAAACAAGCAGAATAAAAGCTATCCAGTGGGTGTAGTCTTTAACAAAAAATTTAGCTGAATGACCTAAAAACCAACCAAAAATAGGCATTAAGGCCTGGAAAAGTCCAAAATGCCAGGAAAGTCTGAAGAACTGCCTTAAATTAACTTTTTTTAGGGAAATTCCAACGGAGAGAGAAACAGCAAAGGCATCTATAGCAAGTGCAACAGCAACTCCGAAAATTGTGAAAAAATCCATTGAAAATGATCCTAAAGGAATAGTTAGTTTATTAAATTAAAAGACAATACTATAGAAGGTCTCTCAAAAAAAATTAATTTTTAGGGAACCTCTAAAAACTGATCTTTGACCGAAATACTGTGTTACTCGAAATAAAAAAATGTTGTAATGTTTATAAATAAAAGCTTTTTATAAACGAATCGCCTCGTTATTTATTTCTCATGCAGAGATTTTATAAAACTAAAGCTTTTATAAACGCTGTATTTCAATAAAATTTCTAATTTTTAGAGGCTCCCTTTATTGAAAAGATCATGGATTCCTGACTCAGATTTGATCAAAAAACAAACCAAATATTCTCAGGAATGAAAACCCAATCTGACTTTTATAAAAATTGTGTTGGTATTTATAATCTTAATTTTTACTTTGGTAAATACTTCCTGAAAATTCTTTCGGAAACACCGTTCTTCTGGATCTTCGAAATTGCCTGATTTATCTTGGTTAACAATTCCTGAGCTCTGGAAGAGGTTTTAGCGATAGAGATATGAAACGTCGTAGGATTAACACCGGGAAGTTTCATGCTTTTAATACTGGGGGGGAGTTTATAGGCGCCAGTCGCTATCCCTCCATATATTATTTCGATTGAACTACCTAAAACATCACAACGACCTGCATCTATTTTTTTTAGAGCAATTGGTATATTTTTCGCCCCTTGATCAATCTTTACGCTTCTTAAGAGCCCATATTTTTTATAATATTTCTCATAGCTATACCCAGTAACTCCACAAAACGTAAATTTATTCAAGTCCGAAAGTTTCTTGAATGGTAATCCATCAGGAAATTTTTTCTCTGAATAAAACAGTCCTTGATGCGTTGAATAGATAGGCAATGACAAATAAAAATTTTTCAATTTTTCCTTACTATAACCACCATCAATGAATATTTCAAATTTTCGTCTTTTTCCAAAATTTTTGACTTCATAAAGGCATCGTTTCCAAGGTCGTTTGTTTACCGAATACTTCAGCCCGATAATTTTGAATATTTCCTTCAACAGATCTTGTGTAATGCCAATTTGACGGGATTTATCCGCTATCCCATTAACTCTTGGAAAATAAGTGAAAGGTGCCCAATCCTCCTCATCACTGCAGATGTTAACCGGTTCAGCAATAGCTTGATTCATTGAACAGAAAATATAAAATAATGTGGTTATAATAATTAAAAATTTCATATACTCCTTTCACTATAGTGTAAAGGGTTATGAAAAAATAAAACTGTTTTTAAGCGTTCGTGTAAGTGGTTTATTCTTATTATCCCTCTTCTCTCAGTCCATGCTGTATGTGGACCTTCCGACCCCAGTCAACCATAAATATTTGTAATAAATGTGAAACTTATGCTTTGGATGTATTATTCGTAATTAGAAATTAATTGTTAAGTAAGAGACGTAATACTATGGATCAACACAGTCAATGTAAATATTATAATATTGGAGGATACAAGCTTTGTCAATTAATGCTTTTAAGCAGGTCACATTTTACACAAGAAACAAAATAAATGGGAAAAAGTCGAATTCGGGTCAACCCCCTTTTTTATGGAGACTTTTTATTCGTAATATAACCCCTTAATCTTATTGTAAATATCAAATTTTTATTTTTACTATAGGAATATTGAGCTACAATAAAACAAAAAAGATTTAATTTTGTTTGCTTCTCGTTAATCCAACAAAAAACTGTCGTAAATTCAGCCCGTTATTTTTTTTGTAGATTTTATAAATCTAAAAGCTTTTATAAACGTTATGCCTTTTATTTCGACAAAATTCTAATTATTAGAGGTTCCTCTAATTAAAAATTGGATTGGCTAACAACCGTTTTAAGAAATTGGTTGCTCTCATTTAGTCCGTGTTCGCAAAAATCACCAAAGAAACTTTTAATATCTTCAAGATAAGCAACTCTGTTTTCATGGTCGTTACAGAGTACATCACTTGCATTTGAAAGGTTGTTTAAGAAAAGATCCAGAGTTTCTTTAAAGTATTTATTATCACCAACTAATGTGGAATATAGATGAAGATCCTGGGCAAAAAGTCTTCCTATAATATCAGTATTGATTCGAAATATTGGAGTTGATAAAGATGTAATCTTATCTGGTGTTAAACCAAGATCTTTTAGAGTTTTTCCCATGGTTATAGTTATTATGTGAGTTAAGCTTTGGGCAACAGCCATATGTTTATCGTGCTCATCTGCAGCTATTTCAGAAACAACAGCTCCATTTTCTGTAAATAGAGATTTTAAGAAAGATAAGTGTCTATCTCCTTTGCCTTCACAGAATATAATATTATGACCTGCTATAGAGTTTGAGAAAGGTCCAAACATTGGATGAATACCAAGAACACTGGATTTACTCTTACTATTCATCATGGCTACAATATCTTCTTTCTGGGAGCATACATCTGCAAGAAGTTGGTTTTCGTTAAGATGAGGACCAATTTCCTCGGTGATTTTAAGAGCTGCTTTAATTGGTGTACTTATTAAAACAATATCACTTTTTTTTGATAGTTCTATATTTGTAAGTTCTGTAGCAACATCAGATATCAGGACTTTAATTCCATTACTTTCAAAGAAGGTCTGAAACCATTTACCCATACTTCCCATACCACCAATAATTCCTATAACCCTTTTCATGAAATAGTCCTCTGTCTTAATATATGGTCAGCAATAACTATACTAATCATAGCCTCACATACAACGTTAATTCTTGGAATTGGTGATATATCATGCCTGCCTTTTGTTGATATTTTCATTTGATTATTATCAATATCAACAGTAGCTTGCTCAATAAGAATAGATGGAATAGGTTTTACAGCAATACGAACTATAATGTCATCTCCATTTGATATTCCTGCAAGTATTCCACCTGCATTATTAGAAGTAAAACCATCTGGTGTTATTTCGTCGTTATTCTGAGAACCTCGTAATTTAGTTGCTTCAAAACCATTTCCAATCTCAACACCTTTTACAGCACCAATGCTCATTACAGCTTTTGCAATATCAGCATCCAATTTATCAAATACTGGTTCTCCAAGGCCTGAAGGTACATTTTTAACTATAACTTCTACGACACCTCCTACAGAATCACCGGCTTTTATAGCACTTACAACCTCTTTATCCATAAGTTTAAAAGCTTCCATATCAGGGCATAGAAAAGGATTTTTACTTATATCATTCAGATTGAATTGTACTGCCTTGATTCCAGCAAACTCTTTTGTATATGAAATAATTTCAATATTTTCACTTTTTAATATCTGCATTGCAACACTTCCTGCTGCAACTCTTCCTGCTGTCTCTCTTCCTGATGACCTTCCGCCACCTCTGTAATCACGGATTCCATATTTTTTCTGATATGTGATGTCACCATGCCCAGGTCTGAAAATATCTTTTATTTCACTGTAATCTCTTGATTTGGCATCTTTATTTTCAATAAAGATCATTATAGGAGTGCCGGTTGTTTTACCTTCAAATACACCTGAAACAATATTTGCTTTATCTTTTTCTTTTCTTCCGGTGCTTGCTTTGGATCCACCGGGTTTTCTTCTATCCATTAATTCCTGAACAATCTCCTCTGTTAGATCAAGCATTGGTGGACATCCATCTATAGTTACACCAATACTCTTTCCATGGGATTCTCCGAAAGTAGTAATTTTAAAAATATGACCAAAAGAGTTTCCAGGCATAATTAAATTCCTTTTAAATTTTTAAACCACGTTCTTTAATTGTATTAACTATGTTAATGGATATATCTTCCAAATTAATCTCATCTGTATTAATTGAAAAATCACAGGATTTTTCATAAAGAGGTGTTCTTTTTGAAAGTGTTTCATTAATTTCAGCTTCAAGATCAGTATCAAGTAAGCTGGGTCTTTTTGAAGCTGTGTTTACATCAGAAACCATCCTTTCAAAAATAGTCTCCTTTGACGCTGTAAGCCAAACAACAATCCCACTTCTTCTTAAATTACTAATATTTGAGCTATTCAGGATAACACCACCACCGGTTGAAACAATAGTTTTATCAAGGAAACTAATATTTCTGATAGCTTCCTTTTCTCGTTTTCTGAATTTATCCCAACCTTCCTCTTCAACCATTTCAGATATAGTTGTGTTATACTCTTTTTCTACTTCTTCATCTGAATCAACAAAAGGCCATTTAAGGTATTTACTCAAAAGTTCTCCAACAGTAGTTTTTCCGGTACATCTGTAACCTATCAAAAAAATATTCATTTTAATTCTCTATTGGGAACCTCTAATAATTAGAATTTTTGATGAAATACAAGGCATAACAAAAAACAACGGGTTGATTTTACTACAGTTTTATTTTTGTTGTAACGATGTATTTCGCAAAAAGATCAGTTATTAGAGGTTCCTTATTTATAAAGTTGATCGAAAACATCCCAGTAGTTTGGGAAAGATTTTGCAACACACATCTCATCGTTAATTTTAATTCCAGGAGTAACAAGTCCTGCTAAGGAAAAGCTCATTGCCATTCTGTGATCATCATAGGTATCTATTACTGCTTCTTTTGCCCCACCACCTGTAATAAAGAGCTTATCATCTGTACAACTTGCTTTTACACCCATTTTTTGAAGTTCTGCAACTGTACAGTTTAGTCTGTCACATTCTTTAGCTTTTAAGTGAGAAACATTATTAATTATAGTTTCACCCTCAGCAAAAGCTGCAACAACTGCTAAAGTTGGTGCAACATCCGGCATATCAGACATATCAGCATTAATAGCTTTAAGTGGTTTTCCAAGAACTGAGATTCCATCGGTTTCAACTTTAATATCACAACCCATCTCTTCAAGGAGTTTAACAAACTTAACATCACCCTGAACAGAAGATGTTGATATATTATTCACTTTGATTTTTTTACCTGTGATAGCTGCTGCACCCCAGTAGTAACTCGCATTTGAACAATCAGGTTCAACAACATACTGACCTGATTTATAAACCTGATTACCTTCAACAAAGAATTTTCTATAACCATCCTGTTCAATCTTTATACCAGCTCTTTCCATTATATCAATAGTCATATCTATATATGGTTTACTAACAGGCTCTGATGGAAGTGATATCTCAACTCCATTAATAGAGAAAGGGGATATTAGTAAAAGGGCAGAAAGATACTGGCTGCTTATGCTACAATCAACAGATATTTTACCTCCGTTAATTCTGGCTCCTTTGACAGATACAGGTGGACAACTGTTTTTGTTAACAGAAAAAGCATTAACATCCAATTGTGAAAGTGCATCTAATAGATCACTAATTGGGCGTTCGTGCATTCTATCTGTTCCGGTAAGTAAATAGGTACCATTTCCAATTGCAGCGATACCTGTTAATAATCTTAAGGAAGTTCCTGAATTAGCAAGATATATCTCGCTGTTTTTATATGGGAAAATTCCTGAATTTCCATATATTGTAAAAATATTATTATCTTCTTCTATATCAACGCCCATCGTTTTAAGAGCTTTAATAGTAAGAAGGGTATCTTCACTTTGAAGACAGTTTTCAACTTTAGAAATTCCATTTGAAAGTGAAGCTGCAATTAAGCTTCTGTGTGAATAGCTTTTTGAACCGGGAATAGTAACTGATGTATCTTTCAGTTCTCCGGTTTTGATCTCTTTCATCTTTTACCTCTTTGTTAGTTCCTCTAAAACAGCATTTTTCATCTCGATATAAGGACCTTTTAAACCTGTCCATGCTTCAAATTGAAGAACTGCCTGATTAACAAACATTTCTATGCCATTAACAGTAATACAACCTTTTTTTTCAGCATCTTTTAACAGTTTTGTTTTCAAAGGGTTATACACAATATCCATAACAACCTGTTTACTATGCAGACTATTTAAATCAATTGGAGATGAATCGACATTTGGGTGCATTCCAAGGGAGGTGGTATTTATTAAAATATCAAAATCAGAAACGTTGATTTTATCTAATCCTGTAAATTCACAGGACAGAAAATTTGCAAGATCAACACCTTTTTGCGTTGTTCGGTTAGTTATGGTCAAATCACCAGAGCTTTTATTAATACCATAACCTATAGCTCTTGCAGAACCTCCTGAACCAAAGATAAGGATTTTTTTATCTTTGATTTCAGTTTTGATTTTTAATGCTTTTATCGCTCCATCACAATCTGTATTTAATCCTTTAAGAACTCCATTCTCATTTATAATAGTGTTAACAGCACCAATATCTTCAGCTGTTTTATCAATATAATCCAGAGAATTCATAACTTCAAGTTTATGAGGAATAGTAATGCTCGCCCCCTTAATTCCAAGAGCACGAATTCCTTCAATTGAAGTTTTAATATCTTCTACTTTAAAAGCAACATAAGCTCCATTAAATTTTGTCACTTTAAAAGCCAGATTATGAATTAAAGGGCTTAAGCTGTGGGCAACCGGGTTGCCGATTACACAAAACAGAGAAGTGTTGGAATCGATATTAGTCAATTTTTTCTATTTCCTCAATTTTATGTTCAAGATTGGGATATGAACCAAGATTTTTATGAAAAAGACAGAACTCTTTCATCTTTTCCAATGCATCCTGAAGATTTTTATCCTCAATATGACCTTCAATATCCATAATAAAGAAGTAATTCCAGTTCTGCCTTTTAGTTGGTCTTGATTCAAGTTTAACAATATTCAAACCAGCTTTGGCAACAGGTTCAAGAGCATTAAAAAGGGCTCCTGGATTGTGGGCCGTAACAAACATAATTGATGTTTTGTCATTACCTGTTTTTTTAGTTATCGCTTCTTTACTAAGGATCAGAAACCGGGTTACATTTTTTGAGTAGTCAGCAATCTGAGGTTTAATAACTTTAAGATTATACATTTGTGCGGCTTTAGTACTTGCAATAGCAGCAATTTTACTGTTTTCAGATGCTTTTTGAGCGGCTCTTGCTGTACTGCTACACTCTTCAATCTGAACCCCAGGAAGGTTTGTAGATAGCCAGTTTCTACATTGTCCACAAGGTTGAGGGTGTGAATATACAATATTAACATCTGAAATATCACCGGTTTTAGAAAGAAGAGCATGTGAAATTGGTTGATATTTCTCTGATGATATTTTCAGATCCGTTTCAAAAAGTTGATCAAGAGTTGGATTTACAGCTCCTTCAATAGAATTTTCAACAGGAACTACACCAAAATTTGAATTTCCCCTTTCAACATCAAGAAAAATATCTTTTATGTTAAATTTAGGAACAAAAGTACCGGAATGGCCGAAATAATTCATTGCTGCAATATGTGAATAAGTTGCTTCCGGTCCAAGATAGGAGATCATAAGAGGTTTTTGAATCTCTTTTGTCGCTGTTATTATTACACTATAGATATAGTGAAGTACATTTTCAGCGAGAGGTCCTTTATTGATTGATTGTAACCTTTCAAGAATTGCTTTTTCCCTGCCTGTATCAAGGATCTGGTTGCCCTTCTCAAATTTCTGTTTTCCAATCTGTTTTCCATATAGCAATCTGTCATTGAGAAGATTTACAATAGTTTCATCTATTTTATCTATCTCTATCCTACATTCATCTATAGATTTGTTTTCAGCAATATCATCATATTTATTTTTCATGGTTATTTCTCAGTAATTGTTTCATCAATTTTATGTCCGAAATGTCTGGCGTGATCTTCAATTGCTACCAGGACTTTATCACCATTTTTTAAAGAAACCACAGAAATAGGTTCTCCATTTGGAGAGGTAAGTCTTATAGTTTCGGCATTTTGAACTATTGTTGTGATTGTTTTGTCGGATGCTTGCGCCTTAATGAGCATTAAAGGTCTTTTCTCAATCTTAAGTCTGCCAACAATAGCTACTTTTGATTTTCCATTATAATCTGTAATCATAATCTGATCGCCGGACTGCAAATCTGAAAGATATTTTGTTTTTCCTCCAGGTACTCTGCAATAAGCATGAACTGCACCAGCATTAATTCTAAAAGGTCTTGGATTAACATATGGGTTAGAAACAGTTTCAGCATGAACAAGAAAAAGAGCTTTACTACTGTTACCGGTAAGCATTCCTTCGCCTGGTTCCATGGAAGTACAAGTGTCAACACAAACCCTGTCGCCCATTCCAAGAGGTTCAACACTAATTATCTCAGCTTCAGTAAGATCTGTTGTTTCTGTATTTTTACGAAGCTTTGAAAGAGATGATTTAAGTTCAAGAGCATCTGTTGTGTGATAAAGTATGTGATCTACACCTTTTTCCAATATGGTAAAAGCAGTATTTGCTTCATCATAATTTTTAACAAGTGTTATAACATCAGCACCTTTTGCAATCAGATTTTCAAGTGGAATTATTGTCCAATCAGTACACTCAACAATTACTTTCTGATTTTGACAAAGCTTTAAAATTTCATCTTCATCTTCACCACTTGTTATTTTAAAGTTGACTACATCAACACCTGGTTTAAGATCACCATCTTCTGAGATAGTTTCAACAATTCCAAGTTCTTTAACTTTCTCAGAATATCCGTCGGGTACCATAATTCCATCTACACCACCTTCAAGAGCCGTGGTAACAATGTCTTTGTCAAAAGGGTCCACTTTTACCCAAATCTTTTTCATATAATCCTCTTTTCTACCTTAAAATTTCAAGCGCTTCTTCAACACTACAATTTTCATTGATAACTTTTGCCATCGCTTTTACCATATTTTTAGGATCTCTATGTTGAAAAACATTACGACCTATAGAAACACCGGCTCCACCAGCTTCAATTGAACCCTTTACCATTTCGAGAATATCACGATCTGAATCCATTTTATCACCACCAGCTATAACTACTGGAACAGAACAGCCTTCAGTTACCTTTATAAAGGATTCAGGAGAACCAGTATAGGAAACTTTTACGATATCAGCACCCATTTCACATCCAACCCTTGCAGCATGTTTTATAACTTCAACATCATATTCATTGGATATTTTTTCCCCCCTTGGGTATATCATTGCAAGAAGAGGCATACCCCATGATCTTGCCTGGTAACTAACTTCACCAAAATCTCTAAGCATCTCTTTTTCATCAGCATCACCTAAATTTACGTGAATTGATACAGCATCAGCACCTAATTTTAGAGCTTCTTCTACAGAGCAAACAAGAGTTTTGGCATTTGGAAATGGTGATAATGTTGTTGATGCAGAAAGGTGAATTATAAGCCCAATATCTGGCCCCTCTCCTCTTAATCCATCATCAACAAGGCCTTTATGCTCGACAATTGCGTTAGCCCCACCATTTGCGACTTGTTGAATGGTTTTTTTAAGATCTATAACACCATCAATAGGTCCAACAGTTGTTCCATGATCAATAGGAACAACTATAGTTTTACCCGTGCCCCTGTTGAAGATTCTCTCCATTCTGATTCTTTTACCAATAGTAGACATAAAATATTTCCTTGTAAGAGTTTTGATAAAAATAAACCAGGCATAAAAAAAGGCCGTAAGAAAATCTCTCACGGCCTTTTTGATTATCAAAAACCGCGGAGTCTGACCTTCCGCGGTTTATTTCGCTTCTTTTAAATTATGCGAACATAGCCAGGAAGACCACTACTAAAATAGTAATAGCTAAAATAAAAATAAAATTTTCCTGTCGTTGTTCTAAACATATCTTTTCCTCGTTAAATTTTTTACGGAATATATCTTCAAATTAATAATTTGTCAAGACAAATTACATAAATTATCTATCTTTTATTCAGTAAGTCCTTAACAATATTACCGTCTGCTAATTTCCCAAAGTGTTTCATTATCTCTTTCATTGCCTGCATAGGATTGTTTAGTTCATCAAAATTGATGTTTTCATCAATCCATGCTGATATCTCCTCTTTAGTTTTCATTACAGGAAGATATCTTGAAAGTATTAAAAGATAATCAGATTCTTTTTCGTTTTTAATCTCAAGAACTGTTTTTTCTGATTTATGAAGGTTTCTGATAAGTTCAGTTACATCTTCATCAGTAATATCTTCAAAAGTTTTAACTTTTGTTGTCTTTTTTCCACTTTCAAGTGTGATTGGAACTGTCAGTTTTGGGTATTCACCAATAACAATTCTAATTGCATCTCTTACATCATTTTGTTTGCTACGCATGGAATTTTTCATATCTTCTTTAAGTTTATCTTTTAAACTAATTGAAAGGGAGCTGTTCCATCCATACTCTTCATAATTTGAAATCATTTTTTTTTCCTTTAACTTTATAGGGAATCTCTAATAACCGCCTTTTAACCGAACTACTTCGTTATTACGAAAAAAAAACTGTTATAAGTTTATAAAGTTAAAGCTTTTTTATAAACGAATCCGCTCGTTATTTTTTCTAATGCAGAGATTTTATAAAACTAAAGCTTTTATAATCTGTATTTCGATCAAAATTCAAATTATTAGAGATTCCCTTTATATATTTAAAATGCCACGGTAACTTATTCAATCTTTTTATTAATAATTAAAATATCTGGTTCAATTATATAAATTTTAATATGAATTCAAGTAATTAAATACTATAATATAATAAATAATACAAATTAGTCATAAATTTAAGCTGGATTAATATAGCTTTACAAGGTATTAAAAAATAAATCTAAATTAACAGGATAAACAAAGATGAACGAAAATGATAATAAAAGAAAAGGTCCGGATATATGGATAAAGATTCGTCGAATATCAGGAGTTGTTGTTTGGTTTGTTATGCTGGTTGCATTGTATCTTTTAGATTCAGCTAAACCAGAAAATGTTACTTTTTTTGATAGATTAAACAATATAAAAAGAAGAACTACCTGGAATACCGACTACAATCAGATGATTTTTTATGTGATGATTTTAGGTTTGATTATATCAGTTTCTGGTCTTTATATTAATTCAAAAAGAAATAGAAGAAAGAGTGATAAGTATCCTCTCTCTCTTTTGATAATGATGACGATTTCAATAATTGGGATATTAATGCATCTTTTTTTCTTTTAATATATGAGATTAAATAGAAGATTTTTTTATATCTGAAAGTAATGACAGGTAGGTTTCATATCTTGATTCTGAAAGTTCATTACTTTCAAGACATGATTTCACATGACAGTCTGGTTCATTTACATGAAGACAGTTTCTGAATTTGCAATATCCTTCCTTTAAATTATCAAAACCACAATAATATTCTGAAAGCTCGTCCACTAAAATATTGGCAACTCCAAAATCCCGAAAGCCTGGTGTATCTATAAGTTCTCCACCAGTATCAAGCTCATGTAGTGTAGAAGTAGTGGTTGTGTGTCTGCCTTTTTCATTCCTATAGCTCAGTTCACCTGTTACGAGTTCAATATCTTTACACATACTGTTTAAAATTGAACTTTTTCCTACACCTGAAACTCCTACAAAAGCACCTCTTAAGCCAGCTGAAAAGTAGTTTTTAATACTGTCGATTCCATTGTTATCAATTGTATTTGCAAGAAAAACAGGAATTGATGACTCATAAACAGGTTTAATTTCATTATATAGAGTTACAGATGATTCAAGATCTGATTTATTAACAACAATAAATGGATTAACAGATGAGGAGCGTGCTGCCACAATGGTTCTGTCTATAAAACCTTTTGGTGAGACGGGTGTTGAAGAAACCACAATACCAAGAACATCAAGGTTGGATGCAACAACATGGGTTGACCCACCCTGTGACCTTCTGTGAACAATGGTGTTACGTTCCATTCTTTTTAGAAAGTTTCCATCCATATAAATATAATCACCAACAACATGACCTGATTTTCTTTTTACACGAATGCTCTCTATTAAGCCATCGTCGAACTTAACATCAACAGCAACTCCATAATGGCCAACTATAATACCTTTTCTTTTATCTTCATTTGTCATATAAATTGCACTTTTTTCTATAAATTGTTAAAAAATTAATTTGAGGTTCTTTAGAAACTTTATATTTCATATAAATTAAAATGTATAGATAAAAAGCTGTAATTAAGAGGTTTTATGAAAATTGAATTCACAAAGATGGAAGGGCTTGGTAACGATTTTATAATCATTGATAACAGAACAAATCATATTAAAGAAGAAGATTATAGCAGTTTAGCAGAGAAGCTATGTGACAGACGATTTGGTATTGGAGCCGATGGTATCATTTTAGCACTTCAATCATCTGAGTATGATATAAAGTTCAGAATTTTCAATAACGATGGTAGTGAAGCTGAGATGTGTGGAAATGGAATTAGATGTTTTGCAAAATTTATTTATGAAAAAGAGATCGTTAAAAAAAATAAATTTTATGTGGAAACACTTGCTGGAATAATAATACCTGAATTTATTTTTGATGAAGAAAATATCATAGCTGTGAGAGTTGATATGGGTGAACCTGTTTTAGATAATGTAAAAATACCTTTTATTTCAGAAGAAGAAAGATCATTGTCAGAATCTATTAAAATAGATGGTGATACATATAATATTACAACTGTTTCTATGGGTAACCCCCATGCAGTTATTTATGTGGATTCACTTGATATGGATATAGAAAAAACAGGAAAAAAAATAGAGAACCACGAAAGGTTTCCACAAAAGACTAATGTTGAATTTGTTAAAGTTGAAAGCAGGTCAAAGCTAAAAATGAGAGTTTGGGAACGCGGGGTTGGAGAAACACTTGCTTGTGGTACTGGAGCTTGTGCTGTTTTAGTTAGTAGTCATCTTAATGAATTAAGTGATAGAACAGCAATTGTACAATTATCAGGAGGAGACCTTAGTATTGAGTGGGGGATGGATAATCACATTTACAAAACAGGTCCTGCTTTAAAGGTTTTTGAAGGTTATATTAGAATATAGGTAACCTTCTAATACTTTGTATTTCTATTGATATGAGCGAATCTCTAATATCTGATCTTTTTGCGAAACACAGATATAGCAAAAATAAAACTGTAAACTTTATAAGTAAAGCTTTTTATAAACGAATCAACCGTTATTTTTTGTTATACCTTGTTTTTTATCAAAAATTCTAATTATTAGAGGTTCCCATAAAGTGCTTATAAAAAGCTTTCAGTTTTATAAAATCTATCATTCCAATTTTTAAGTATTGGGATGATTTTATTTTTAATTGCGAAATGTTAAAAAATGCGAAAACTTAATATTTATCAATATAGCTTTCAAGATCTTTACAGGCTTCTTCTAATTTAGCATAAAAATTCAGTGCATTATCTATATCAATCGAACCCTCTGTTCCCATCTTTTCGAGTTCCAATGCAATATCAGCGGCAATATCAGCAGCTAAATATTTAAGGCTACCTTTAAAAGCATGTGAACTTTTTTGAAGATTTAATGGATTATTTTCATCTATTGATTGTTTAATAAGTCCAAGGGAATTAACATAATCACTTTTGTAATCTGCAAAACACTCTCTTATAAGTTCATCATCATTATCCATAATCTCATTTAACATTTCTAAATTAACGGTTTCTTTCATTTTCCCTCCAGCTGATGAGAATTTGGTGAAAAATAGGTTTGTAAATTTATTATATAGAATAGTTTTATTATGTCAAAACTATATTTTGAATTTTCAAAAATAAGATATAGGCTAAAAAAGAGCCTTATGCTTATTGGGCAATGGAAGATAATTTATCTGTATTTGCTATTGTATTGACATAAAGGTAACTGTCTAAAAAAATAGTTGAGATCAATAGAATAGTGTTAAATATCTTAACATTTTTAAGTACATATGATATTTTAATGAATAAATCTAATCAATAAGAAACATCTAATAATTATATATTTTTGATGAAATACAGATTATAAAAGCTTTTAGTTTTATAACCTCTGCATAAAAAAAATAACAAGCTGATTCGTTTTTAAACGCATTAATTTATAAACATCACTACAGTTATTTGTATATAACAAAATTACAATAAAAGCAGTTATTAGAGGTTCCCATAATAAATTTGTTAACCAAATTTTACTATCCCTTGAGAGATTAGAAAATGTTAAATGAACCTAAAATTCATGATGAAGATGTTCAAATGTATCTTTCTGAGAGTCGTGAGATGATTGAAGAGGTTGAGCCTTCTTTAATTCAAATGGGGAAAGATGAAAACAATCCCGAGAATCATGAGATGATTAACATGATTTTCAGAACATTTCATACAATAAAGGGTAGTTCAAGCTTTTTTGACTACAATTATATAGTTTCTCTTACTCATCAGGCTGAAACGTTACTTGATAAGATAAGAGCTGGTTCTATAGATTTTAAATCGACCCATTCAGATGTTTTGTGCAGAGCCTGTGATGTCTTGAATATATTATTTAATCAGATTGAGAAAACGGGAAATGATCAGGATTTTGAAAACCAGGTTGAACAGATAATTGTAGAACTTGAATATTTAGCAGATATAAAACCAATAAGAAAAGAAACCAAAAAAGTTAATATTTTATCTCTTGATAGAAACTATACAATTTTTTTTGATGTTGTTAAGCAGTTGATTAAAGAAAATACAGATGATTGCAGATCAGTTATTGAAAAAATAAAAGATGAAATTGATTATAACTACATTAAAAAAGCTAATAAAGATGTAAAAGCTTTAAAGGAATCTGCAGGTTTATTGCAAATATATAAAGTAAAAGAGATAGCAAAACTTTTAGAAGAGTTTATATCTATTCTTTATGATCATCTTGAAGTATCAAAAGATGAACTAAATGTGTTGATGCAGTCATTTGAAATGATCACAATAATTATTGAAGAATTAGAAAATGAAGGCACATATGATAGAATTGAATATATAGTTGAAAAATATCTAGACAATTTATCTGATATAGTAAGAGCTGTAAAAAACCAGATTTCACAGTCAGGTGAAATTTCACTTAAAGAAAATTTTGATCATGAAGTAATTAGTATTAGCACTGATATGGCTCAGCTCTTTGTACAAGAAGCCCTGGATCAGTTGGACTCTATTGAAGAAAACTTAATAGACTATCTTGATAATCAGGAAATTGAAAGTGTTAAAGAAATTTTTAGATTATTCCATAGCTTCAAAGGTGCTTGTGGATTTATGAATTACGAGGATCCTGAAATTATAAGCCATGGTGTTGAAACCTATTTGGAAAATATTATTGATAAAAAAGATAGAATAAAGGAGAGTCATCAGTCATTTTTACTGGAGATTGTTAATTTAATTCGAAGTGTTGTTAAGGTTATTGCAGTAAAAGGTGACTCTAAAATAGAAAATAGAAATAGCTACCTTAATAAAATTGAGGAGATGTCCCGATTTGAAGAAATTAAGCCTCAGGAAATAATAAAAACAGTAGAAAAGGAAAAAGTTGTTGAAGGCATAAAAACTAAAACTAAAAAGAAGGTAGATCATAGAAAAAAAAGACAGGTTTTAAAACGAGATATTAGAGTTAATATTTCCAAACTTGATGAACTTGTAGATTTGATAGGTGAGTTAGTTATTGCAGAAGCCATGGTTATTAATAATCCAGACATAGAAGGTTTTGAACTGGAAAATTTTGAAAGATCTGCAACCCATTTGAATAAAATAGTAAGAGATCTTCAGGATGTGGCTCTATCTGTTAGAATGATCCCCATATCCGGCATTTTCAGAAAGATGATAAGACTTGTTCACGATATGTCTAAAAAGTCTTCAAAGAAGATAAATTTAAAACTATTAGGTGAAGATACAGAGATAGACAAAACAGTCGCTGAATTGATTGCAGATCCCTTGGTACATTTGGTTAGGAATGCTATAGATCATGGAATTGAAGGAAGTGATGAAAGAAAACGTGACGGGAAAAATGAAGCAGGTGAGTTGATACTTGAAGCAAAACATGAGGGAAATGAAGTATGGATAGTGGTTAGAGATGATGGCGGTGGTTTAAATAAAGAAAAAATAAAGAGTAAGGGGATAGAAAAAGGTATTATTCAACATGATGTTGAATTGGATGATAATGAATTATATGAGTTAATTTTTGCTCCTGGGATATCTACTTCAGATCAGGTTACGGAAATATCTGGTAGGGGGGTAGGGATGGATGTTGTTAAGAAAAACATAGAGAATATTAATGGAAATATTGATGTTTTCAGCTATGAAAAAAAGGGAACAATGTTTGTTATAAGGATACCTTTAACCCTTGCTATTATTGAAGGTATGCTTGTTCGTGTTGGATCTTCAATTTATACGATACCTCTTTTATCAATACGGGAATCAATTCAGATTGAAAATGATGAAGTTACTGAAACGATTGATGGAAATGAAATGATAAGGGTCAGAGATGAGTTGATACCGATAATTAGATTGCACGAATTGTACTCCATTACTCCAGATTTTTATGATCTTAAAAAAGGCCTTCTGGTAATTGTAGAATATCATAAGAATTCATTTTGTCTTTTTATAGATGAAATATTAGGAGAGCAACAAACAGTAATTAAGGGAATGTCTAAATATATTGACCAGGTTAAAGGAATTTCCGGATGTACTATTTTAGGGGATGGGGAGATAAGTCTTATATTGGATATTGGAGGATTACTAAAAAGATCTCAGAAAATGGGTACGAATCTTAAAATATCATATAACTAAGGGGGAACTCTCTAAAAACAAGAGTTTTGATTGAAATTAAACGTTTATAAAAGCTTTTGGATTTTATAAAATCCCTGCTTGAGAAATAGATAAGGAGCCGATTTTACAGTTCAATCAAAAAAACTAAAACTAAAACCTTTTGTTTTATAGGCAGTTATTAGAGATTCCCTAAGAATATAAATTTCTAAAAAAGGTGGGTAGATGATTGATGATAATGACATGCTTGATGATGTTTTTTTTTCAGATGATGATGAAGATACTCAAAAGGATAAATATCTTACCTTTCGAATTAGAAAAGAGGAGTATGGCGTTGAAATACAGTGTGTCGTTGAAGTAATAGGTATAATGAAAATTACAGTTGTGCCTGATATGCCGGAATTTATAAAAGGAGTAGTAAATTTAAGAGGTAAAGTGATACCGGTAGTAGATGTGAGAACAAGGTTCAAGGTAGAATTCAAAGAGTATGATGACCGAACATGTGTATTGGTTGTGAATATAAATAATTCTGATATTGGGCTTGTAGTTGATACTGTCAGCGATGTTGTTGATATTCCGGAAGATTCTGTTGTACCACCTCCAAACATTAAGAAATCAGCAAGCAGCCGATTTATTAAAGGTATGGGTAAACTGGAAGAGAAAGTTATAATAATATTAGATGTAAATAAATTGTTATATGACGATGAGTTGGAACAACTCTCTAATAAATAAAATTTCTATTGAAATAAAATACTTAGAGATTTCCTAGTAATAGAATACATTGATAAATTAAAGCCAAAGTAGTTAATAAAAAACATTAATCAGAGTTACTCTGAAAACTAAAAAAAACATTTATGGATTATAATTTAAATTCTATAGAAGAATATGAGTACAACAGTCTTAAAGAAATTGTTGATACAAATTTTGGTATTAATTTAAACAGAGAAAAAAAGTCTCTTATTGTTTCAAGATTAAAAGAATATCTTAAAAACAGAGAATTTAATAACTTTAAAGACTATGTGAAAGTACTAAGAGATGATAAAACAGGAATTGAAATAAGTGAACTTATTAATCGTATTACAACTAACCATACTTTTTTTTTTAGAGAAAAGGAGCATTATAATTTCTTCAAAGATGTTGTTATTGCCAATTTTGAAGAGAAGCTTACAGATGAAAAAGATTTCCGAATGTGGTGTGCTGGTTGTTCCTATGGGGATGAACCATACTCATTTCAAATACTACTATTTGAACATTTTAAAAATAGATATAAAAAATGGAAAGCAGGACTTTTAGCCACTGATATTTCGGAAAAAGCTCTAAATTATGCGAAAAAAGGAAGTTTTTCTGAACAGAGATTACGGAATATACCAAATGATTTAAAATTAAAGTATTTTATTAAAAAAGAAGATTATTGGGAGATAATAGATAAAGTTAAAAAAGAAGTTGTTTTCAGAAGGTTTAACTTAATGAATGAGAATTTCCCATACAAAAAAAAATTTCATGTTATTTCATGCCGAAATGTAATGATATACTTTAATGAAGACAAAAGAACAAAGTTACTTTATAAATTATATGATTTTATTGAAGATGGAGGTCTCCTATTCATTGGACATTCTGAATATATAAACAGACAAATATCAAAATTTAAATATATTATGCCTGGAATTTATCAGAAAGGGATATAATTATGAATAATGAAATCAGAGTTCTTGTTGTTGATGATTCTACACTTGCAAGAGAAATGATAAGCCACGGACTTAATAAAGATCCTGATATTGTTGTCGTTGCTACTGCTGAAGATCCTTATGAAGCCAGGGATTTAATTATTACTAAAAAACCTGATGTTTTAACTCTTGATGTTGAAATGCCCAAAATGAATGGTGTAGAATTTTTAAAAAGGTTTATGCCTCAATATCCACTACCTGTGGTAATGGTATCTGCTTATACTGAGAAAGGAGCTGAAATTACACTGGAAGCTCTTGATTCAGGAGCAGTAGATTTTGTTACAAAACCAAAATCAGGATCTACTGGCGTAGATAGAATGATTAATGAATTGAAAACTAAAATAAAGATAGCCTCAACAGCTAATGTTTCTCACTGGAGAAAGAAAAAAAATATAAAAAGAAAGTTTGAAAGTTCTATATCAAATTACAATAAAGAAAATTGCATAATAGCAATAGGAGCATCAACAGGTGGAACTGAAGCAGTAAGTAATCTTTTGGCTGAATTTCCTGATGATATGCCAGGGATCATAATTGTTCAACATATGCCCGGTGGATTTACTAAAACATATGCAGATAGATTAAATGATCTGTCAAATTTAAATGTAAAAGAAGCTGAAAACGGAGATATCGTCGAACAAGGTAAAGCGTATGTAGCAAAAGGTGGATTTCAAATTAAATTAAAGAAGATTAATGATAAAAATATAATTGTAATTGAGGAAAGCGAGCCTCAACGTCTTCATAATCCATCAATTGATGTTTTATTCAATTCTCTAGCTGAAGTTGTTAACAAGGATAGTATAGGGATTATATTAACAGGAATGGGAAGTGATGGTGCTGAAGGTTTGTTAAATATGAAAAGAAGCGGTGCAAGAACATATGCTCAGGATGAAGAATCCAGTGTTATTTATGGTATGCCAAAGGTAGCATATGAAATTGGAGCTGCTAATAAAAGATTGCACCTCAATGAAATTCCAGATGAGATATTCAAAATACTTAATAAATAATAAATGCGGATAGATTATGAATGTAAAGCTTATAAGTAATAATTTTATTGTTAATAAAATTATAGAAGAAGAGATGAAAAAAATCTCTTGTGACTTCCATATTCAAAAGAGAGTTGAAAGTGTAGATGATTCTGATGTTATAATTATTTTTGATAAGGATGCTCTTGATATAGTCAAGGATGTTAGAAGTAAAGAGATTGATAACAGCCTTGATAGGTGTGCTTTAATTTGTATTTCTGAAGAACTTAATGAAAAAAATAAAACTGAAATACTTGCAGCTGGTGTTGATGAGATAATTGAAGCACCTCTTCAGGAGGGAAAAGTTGTTTCAATTATTCAGAATAAAGTTATAACAAAACAGAAACTTAAAGGTTTGAATATTCTTGTTGTAGACGATTCAGAACCTATAACAAGAATTATATCAAATACTTTGAAAGAGTTTGACCTGGAAATAGCAACTGCATCAAATGGTTTGGAAGCATGGGAAATTCTGGATTGTGAAGAAGAAAACTTTGATATGATTATTACTGATCTAAATATGCCTGTTATGAGTGGTGAGGAGTTTTGTAGAAAAGTTAGAAATGATGAAAGATTTAGGACCCTTCCTGTATTATTTCTAACATCTCAGTCAAACAGAGAAACTGAAATAAGAATATTTAAAGCAGGTGCTTCAGATTTTATTATGAAACCTTTTTTTAAAGAGGTTTTCTTATCGAGAATAGTTGTACATCTTGAAAGCCATATACTAAATAAACAACTTAATGAAATTGTAGATAATAGAACAAAGGCTCTTATAAAAGCTAAAAATGATGCTGAAAAAGCAAACATAGCAAAAAGTGAATTTCTTGCTAATATGAGTCATGAGATAAGAACTCCTATGAATGGCGTCATTGGAATGACAACACTTTTACTTGATACTAAAATGACAAATGAACAAAGAGAATTTGCCAATACGGTAAAGTACAGTGCAAATTCTCTGCTATCAATAATAAATGATATATTGGATTTTTCTAAAATTGATGCCGGAAAACTGGAAATTGAAATATATGAGTTCAATATTTTAGAACTTACGGAGGAAACTGTATCTGTCTTTTCTGTAAAACAGAATATTGATTTGGAATTTGTTTATGAAATGAAAAATGATGTGCCTGTACTTTTATATGGGGACCCGGGAAGAATCAGACAAATTCTTATAAATTTTATTGGAAATGCGGTTAAGTTTACAATGAAGGGTGAGATTTTTATAAGTGTTTCAGTTGAAAAAGAGGATAAAAATGAAGTAAAAATTAAATTTTCTGTAAAAGACACAGGTATTGGTATTCCTGAGGCTAAAAAAACCAAATTGTTTAAATCATTTTCCCAGGTCGATAGTTCAACAACCAGACAATATGGAGGCACCGGACTTGGTCTGATAATATCAAAGAAACTATCTGAATTAATGGGAGGTGAATGTGGTGTTGAAAGTGATGAAGGAGAAGGTTCAACGTTCTGGTTCACTGCTGTATTGAAAAAGCAGAATAAAAAAATAAAAGATAAAATACTATCTGATGCAAAGTATAAAAGAATTCTGGTGGTTGATGATAACAAAACTAATCTTAGAGTTATGAGTGGATATATTAAATCTTGGGGATTCCAATACAAAGTTGTAGAATCTGCAGATAAAGCTATGGAAGCTTTAGAAGATTCACTATCAGAAAAAAACAAATTTGATATGGTAATTTCAGATCATATGATGCCTGAAAAAGATGGTATGGATCTTGGACGTATGATTAAAAGTGATGAGAACTATAAAGATATACCTTTAATTATGCTGAGTTCATTTGGTTTGAAAGTAGATGATGATATGTTGAAGCAAGCAGGTTATGATCTCTTTCTTTCAAAACCTGTAAAAAGATCTATGCTTTTTAATACCATTGTTAATTATTTTGATGATGAAGATGATGAAGATGAAGAAGATAAGGTCAGGAAAAAAGCTGGAAAAAAGAAAACTATAAAGAAGAAGGTTGCTAAGAAAAAAACTAAAAAGAAAGGGAATATAGAAATTTTACTGACTGAAGATAATCCTGTTAATCAGAAACTTGCAGTAAAATTACTCCAAAAAGAGGGTTACAATGTTGATGTTGCAAATAATGGAGAAGAGGCTATAAATGCAATTCGATTAAAAAAATATGATATTGTTCTTATGGATGTTCAAATGCCTGTTAAAGATGGTCTAACAGCTACTAAAGAGATAAGAGATAGTATAGGTGATAAATTTGATCCAAATATTGTTATTATTGGTTTAACAGCGAATGCTATGAAAGGTGACAGAGAAAAATGTATAAGCGCAGGTATGAATGACTATGTAACTAAACCTATTAAAAAAGAGAAGCTTTATGAAGCTATTGAAAAAAATTACTAAGATATCCTTTTAAAAAAAAGATATCTTAGTTTCATTTTTTATGCAGATTTTTCAACAGTAAAGTGGCGATCCAGCCTCATAGTACTAAAAAGACCATATATATCATCAGCAATATTGGTGACAACAAGTTTCCCACCTTTTTGATCCAAAGAGTTATGTGTTGCTATAATGACACCGATACCGACAGAATCAACCATCTCTACACCCTTTAAATCGATAACAAGTTGTTCAGGAGACTCTCCAATAAGTGTATTGAGTTCTGCTCTGAAATCATTGGCCATTGAAGCAACAATATCCTTTCCAGGAGTAACTGTTATTTTTGAACCGTCTTTTGCTATTTCACTCATTTGTTCACCTCAATATTTGTGATTAATTTACAAATAAACTTAATTTGATTTAGATTTTTAATAAGATTACAATTTATCATTGATAAGATCGTTTGTTTAAGTATTAGATTTGTTTTATTCTTAGAAAATATTACCATATTATATTAAAAGATACAATTTTAAATTAAAATTCAATAATATTCCAATATACTTTATTATAAAAAATAATTTGAAATCATTTTTTATACATCATCTCAAAATTTCTTGCCTAAATGTATGAAAATAATATATTATATTATAACACATCAATTGAAAACTATACCCAGAATATAAGAAATTGCCTAAAATTAAAATGAATAAACTATTTTTTTATATATATCTTGGAGGTACTTATGGACTTTAAGTCGTTAGGTGAAAATTTAGGTCTTGAGGAGGATGAGTTCATTGAAATTGTTGAACTTTTTATTGATACAGCTCATAAAGATTTTGAGAGAATACAAGCAGCAGTTAATAATAATAATCCACAGGAACTTGTTGAATCTTCACACTCATTAAAAGGAGCCGCTGGAAATCTTGGTTTTAGTGAGATATCTAAATGCGCCGAGTTTATAGAAAAAAAAGGAAGAAATGGTGAAATAGATGGATTTGATTTACAATTATCTGATATAAAAAAAAGACTTGAAGAGATAAAAATTAAAATAGTTTAAACTGGAATACAATAATGAACAATGAAAAAAAACTATCTATATTAATAGTCGATGATAATCCAACAAATGTAATGATTATTAAGACAACTCTTACTAAGGAGGGTTATCAGATTTACACCGCCCTTAATGGACCTGATGCCAGGAAAATAGCTAACGATAAGAAACCAGACCTGATATTATTAGATATTAAAATGCCTGGAGAAGATGGTTTTGAAGTAATCAAGAAACTTAAAAATGATGGTGCAACCTCATCGATCACTGTAATTTTTTTAACGGGTGTTAGTGAAATAGATTCGAAGTTAGAAGGTTTTGAATTAGGTGCTGTAGATTATATAACCAAACCGTTTCACCCTTTAGAGGTACTTGCACGAGTAAGGCTGCATCTTAAATTATCAATTGCAACAAACTCTTTGATTGCAAATCAAGCTTCAAAGCTTAAGCAGATAACTGATGCTCAGACATCTCTACTAATAAAACCCGAGGAGATTCCTGATGCTGTTTTTGGTGTTTATTATCATGCACTAAATGAAGCAGGAGGTGATTTTTATGAAGTAATGACCATATCAGAAGATATTCATGGTTATTTTGTAGCCGATTTTTCTGGTCATGATATAAGTACAAGCTATTTAACATCATCAGTTAAAGCCCTTTTAAAACAAAACTGTTCATTAATCTATAAACCAGAAGAAAGTATAAAAATGGTTAATGATGTTCTGCATGAAATACTGCCAGCTGGAAAATATTTAACAGCTTGTTACGTTAGATTAAACAGAAAATCAAAATCTATGACAATTATAAACTCGGGGCATCCACCTGTCTGCTATATACCTGTGAATGGAGAAGCTCGTGTGATTGAGCAGGAAGGTGATGTTGTAGGTATATTTAAAGATGTTGTTTTTGGTAAGGAAACCATTAAAGTTGAAAAGGGTGATAGGTTTTTTATGTATACAGATGGACTTATAGAATCTTCAAAAGATAAGATTGTTTGGACTGAAGGTGCTAAAATGATGCTTGATGCATGTGTAAAGTTAAATGATGTTGATATTGATAAAGCTCCAAAAGAGATCTCAAGGTATTTGACAAATGAATTTCAGGATCTTGATGATGATATTGTTGTTATTGGTATAGAAATATAAGTTAAATTGAATTCTATAGAATTAAAATCCTATCAATTTGAATAAATTCAAAAATATCATAGAGAACCTCTAATAACTCCCTTTTTATCAACGAATCAGCCCGTTATTTTTTTTCTAACGATGTGTTTCGCAAAAAGATCAGTTATTAGAGGTTCCCTATAACCAAAAATATTATTATATATTTTTCACATAAATTGTGAAAAATATTACTTTTCATAATAAATTCTGTATAATCCTTTTTGAGACAAAATGCTGTAATAAAAAATTATTCCCTTAATCAGGATATACTTATGAAACATAAAATTCTATTTGAACCATTTAATATTGAAGTTGAAGTGCCTGTTGGAAGCAATTTACTAAGATCCGCTATTGAACAAGGCATTCATATTAATGCCTCATGTGGTGGAGAGGGCGTTTGTGGAAAGTGCAGAGTTATTATAGAAAATGGTAGAGTTGAAGGAGGCCTTTCTTCTTTACTTAGTGATGAAGATGTTGAGAAAGGTTATCGTCTGGCATGTTTATCAGAGGTTACTGAAGATATAACTGTTAGAATACCTACAGAGTCATCCCTTGATGCTAAATCATTAAATAAAGTTACTAAACGTTTTACAGCTAAAATTAGAGAATTTGATCTTAATGAGTTAAAAGATCATGGTCTTTTCATACCACCCATTGAAAAAAAATACCTTGAACTTCCTGAACCATCAATTACTGATAACCTTTCTGATGTTTCAAGACTGGTAAGTTATTTAAAGTTAACACATGGTGAGGATAAAATTCAGTTATCTTATCCTGTTATTCAAAAGATACCAGATGTAATTAGAGAAGATAACTTTAAAATTACAGCAACAATGGAACGTCCTCTAAATGAAAATAATAAATCAAGAATAGTTAATATAGAGCCGGGTGACACTACTGATAAGAATTATGCTCTTGCTATAGATGTAGGTACAACAACAGTATATGGGCAATTAGTAGATCTGACTACAGGAAATATAGTTGCAGAAAAAGGTGATTTTAATAGTCAGATTAGTTACGGTGAGGATGTAATTAACAGAATTGTTTTTGCTGAAAAAGGTGATGGACTTGAAGTACTCCAAAAAGCTATTGTTAAGACCTTAAATGGAATTCTTAAATATATAATAAAAAAAGGTAAGGTTGAAGCTGACTGGATATCTACTATAACAATAGCTGGAAATACAACGATGACTCAGCTATTGATGAAAATAAATCCAAGATTTATCAGAAGATCACCATATGTTCCAGCAGCAACTATATATCCACCATTAAGAGCTATGGATATAGGTTTTGAACTTCCAGAGCATGTCACCGCTTTACTATATCCTCAAATATCAAGTTATGTTGGAGGAGATATTGTAGCTGGTGTTATGGGTTCTGGGATGTATCGAACTGATGAAGTAACTCTTTTTCTTGATATAGGAACCAATGCCGAAATAGTTATTGGAAATAAAGACTGGATGGCTTGTGCTGCATGTTCTGCGGGGCCAGCGTTTGAAGGTGGCGGTGTGAAAATGGGTATGAGGGCAACTGAAGGTGCAATAGAGGATTTCTCAATAGATCCGATAACATTTGAACCAATGAATATTACTGTTGGAAATATCAGGCCTAAGGGTATATGTGGTTCTGGTTTGATAACAATTGTAGCTAAAATGTTTGAAAATGGTGTTATTGATAGTGCCGGTAAATTCAAACAGGAAGTTCAAACTAACAGAATAAGGATTGATAGTGACAATATATGTGAATATGTTATTGCCTGGGAAAAAGACAGTAGCATTGATAGAGATATAGTTATAAATGAAATCGATATAGAAAATCTTATACGAGCAAAGGGTGCTGTTTATAGTGGTTGTGTGACTTTAATTGAAGAAGTTGGATTAACCATTGAAAACATAGAAAGAGTAATATTGGCAGGTGGTTTTGGGAGCTATATAGACCTTGAAAAAGCTATGACAATTGGTTTAATTCCGGAAACTGATCCGGAAAAAGTAACATTTATAGGGAATGGATCTTTAATGGGTGCTAAAATGAGTTCATTAACAAATAGAATCAGAAAAGATGTTGCAAATGTTACAAAAATGATGACCAGCTTTGAACTATCTGAAACTCCATCTTATATGGATCATTATATGGCATCTTTATTTCTGCCCCATACAGATATTGAAAAATTTCCAAAACTAAAAGAAAGATTAGAACTATAACTTGATTGAATGAATATGAATTAGGTTCTTATTATGTGACTGTTTGAGATAATGGTTTAAAGGAAATAAAAAAAAGGCGGGTTAAAAAACCCGCCTTATTATAAAAATAACTTAAATGTTATTTCTTACTATTATCATATTGTTGCTTTATTTCTTTAACAATATCAGGATTAACCAATGTTGTTACATCTCCAACATCTTTTTCATTTGAAATTGATGCCAGAACACGCCTCATAATTTTACCAGATCTTGTTTTTGGCATATCTGCAACAAGCCATACTTTTCTTGGTCTTGCTATCTTACCAATTTCATCACAAACAGTATCTGATATTTTTTTTGCAACTGCATCTGTTATATCAATTCCAGGTTTTAACGAAATGTAAAGATCTGGTACATGACCTTTAATATCATCTTTAACCGGAACCACAGCAGCTTCAGCAACTTCGGTTGCACAAAGTGATGCAGATTCAATCTCTTTTGTACCTAATCTGTGCCCAGAAACATTGATAACATCATCAATTCTACCCAGAACTCTGAAATATCCATCTTCTGCCTGTACAGCAGCATCACCAGTAAGGTATGGCCAATCTCTCCAATCTTTACTATCTGGTTTTGTGTTATATCTGGCAAAATAGGTATCCACGAATCTATCTCTATCACCCCAAATTGTTTGGAAAATACCAGGCCATGGATTTTGTATACAAATATTTCCTGCTTTTCCAGCTCCCTGGCCAAGTTCTTTACCATTTTCATCAAAAATAATCGGATGAATTCCAGGAACACCTGGTCCACAGCTTCCCGGTTTCATAGGTTTTAATCCAGGAAGTGTACTGCAAAGGAATCCTCCTGTTTCAGTCTGCCAATAGGTATCAACGATAGCAGCTTTTCCTTTACCAACCTCTTTCTGATACCATTTCCAAACTTCAGGCTCTATTGGTTCACCAACAGTAGTCATATGTTTAAATTCGAAATCATACTTTTTAGGCTCATCCGGTCCGACTTTTCTTAGAGCACGTATTGCAGTTGGAGATGTGTGGAAAATATTTACTCCAAGATCCTGGGATATTTTCCAGCATCTTCCAGCATCCGGATATGTAGGAATACCTTCATAAATTACTGTCGATGCTCCTAATGAAAGTGGTCCATAAACAATATAAGAATGACCTGTAATCCAACCAATGTCTGCAGCGCACCAGTATACATCTTCAGGTTGAATATCCTGAACATACTTTGAAGTACCTGTTACATAAGATAGATATCCACCAGTTCCATGCTGACAACCCTTAGGCTTACCTGTTGTTCCACTGGTATACATTAAGAAAAGAGGTTCTTCAGCCTTCATTCTTTCTGGTTCAATTATTTTCCCATAATAATCTTTGAGTATTGTGTTAACGGAGTAATCACGACCGTCAACCATAGGTGTTTTGCTAGAATATTTACCTGGATATCTTTCCCAGACAAGAACCTTGTCAACTTTTTGTCCTGCTTCTTCTGCAAGTTCACATGATATATCAGCATTTGCTTTGTGATCTAAAAGTTTTCCACCTCTGTAATATGAATCCATTGTAATTAAAACACGACTGTTGGAGTCTTCAATTCTATCAGCACAGGCTTTTCCACTGAATCCACCAAAAACAACTGAGTGGATAACTCCAAGTCTTGCACATGCAAGCATTGTTATTGGGAGCTCAGCACTCATTGGCATATGAATTGTTACTCTGTCACCTCTCTTTAAACCTGCAAAATCGCGTAGAAGAGCAGCAAATTCATTAACTCTTACATATAGCTCCTGATAAGTTATATGTTCTGTCTTTTCTTCAAGTAATTCTGGGACAAAATGGATTGCTGTTTTATTTCTGTTTTTTTCAAGGTGTCTGTCTATACAGTTATAACTAACATTAAGCTCTCCACCAACAAACCATTTCCAGCATGGAGCATCACTGGTATCTAAAGTTGTATCCCAATATTTATACCAGTCAAGCATATCTGCATATTCTTTAAAGCATTCAGGAAAGTTATCTAAACTGAATCTATCGTAAATTGTTTCATCTGTCATGTTCGCTTGAGCAATGAATTTAGTGCTAGGATAGAAAAGTCCTTCCTCCTGCCAGTGAACAGCAATCTCATTTTCAGTGGTTTCAACAACTTTTTTTTCTGCCATTTACGATCTCCTTATAAATATAATCTATTAAATAGTTAAAATAGTTTATGCTTTGTTAATAGTTTTCTCATAGTCAGGTCTCTTTGTTACACGGGCCAGAATGATTCCAGCTATAAGAAGTGCTCCTGATAGATAAAAAGCGTAATTTAAGCTTCCGGTAATATCTTCAATAGTACCAGCAAGTCTTGGTACGAATGCACCAAAGCCCCAGCCTAAAAATACAAGACCATAGTTAAAACCTAAATTTTTAGGTCCATAAAAATCAGCTGTAAAAGATGGTAGTAGTGATAATCCACCACCATACTGCCAGTAAGCAATACCAACTGCCAAGAAAAGTAATATTACACTTTTTGCAGCAAGGATCATTGGTAAACAGAACAGACAAATTGCAGATACTCCTAAATTAAGACAGTATGCATTAAGTCTTCCTATTTTGTCAGAATACATTCCAGTTCCAATTCTTCCGGAAGCATTTATAAGACCACCAAATGAAACAAGTATCCAGGCATTAGCTGCAAGGAAAGGAATATCTTTACCAACGCTAAATAGCATTCCTTTTGCATTTCCAATGATTAAAAGACCAGATTGTGTAGTCATCATAAACATGCATATAAGAGCAGGTAGTTGCCAAGTTTTCATTACTTCAGAAGGTTCCCAGTTAGTTGTCGCCTGGGATGTTTGATTATTGGAAGATTGCTCTTTCATCGGTGGTACATAACCCTCTGGAGGAGTATGTAGAAGTTGACCGGCAACACAGACAACAATAGCAAATAGTAGACCTAATCCAACAAAGCTTCCGGTAATTCCATAATTGTTAATGAGGTATTGACCAAGTGGAGCAACATAAAGAGCAGCACCACCATAACCAGAAACAACAAGTCCTGCGATCAAGCCTCTTTTATGAGGTCCAAACCATTTTAAAGCAGCTGGAGTAGGGGCTGCGTAACCGATACCCATACCAATACCACCAAAAATACCAAATCCTACTACAAGACCGGTATAGCTTTTCATTAATCCGGCAATTATACATCCAACTGCAAGAAAAAGTCCGCCTACAATAGCACCAGTTTTAGGGCCATATTTATCCTGGATTCTTCCTCCAGGAATCATTAAAAGTGCAAATATAATAATGCATAGTGTATAAGGAGTCGCAGCCTGAGCATTTGTTATATATGTCCAACCAGCATTTGTTCCTGTCATAACGGTACCAGCAAGTTCAGTGTTAACTAAAGCTGATTTCCAAATACTCCAGGCATAAAGTATACCTAAACAAAGGTTAACTGATGTTCCTGCAAAAACAGTGATCCATGCTTTTGTGGGCTCTTTTGAAACGTCTGCCATATTTAAATCTCCTGTTGATTTAGAATAATGTTTTTTCTGACATCGCGTCAGACCATGCCAATACTCCTTATTAAAATTCTTAAACCTCCTTTCTTTAAAATGTTAAAACATTAATTAAGTAAAGATTCTAACAATCTTTAAAACGTCAAAAATTATCAGTGAAACGAAGTAAAATGAAACTGAAGAAAAATTGATACAAAAGCAAATCAGATTGTACTGTATTTATATTTAAAAGAGATAAATTCTCTTTATTTCAAAATTTACAGATCTAAAGCTTTTTAAGTTGATATGTTTTATGTGGAATTTTTTAAAACATATCTTAAAATATAAAACATAAAAATTTGAATTTGAGCTAAATAACTATTGTATGTGTATATATTGTTTAATAAATGAACGTATTCATTTATTAAATATCTTTATCATCCAAATAGAACCATGTGTCAAGTGTTTTTATATTAAAAAGTTACTAGCAAAAAAGAATAAAAAAATATTAGAAATAAAAAAAACATATAATTAATAATAATGTAAATAACTTAAATAGTGTAAATAATGAAATGTATTGAAGGTGTTAAAGAGAAATATTAATAAAATACAATATTATAAAATTACAGGTTTTGAAATTAAAAGAATATTAATATTGATGAAATCTTCAATTTATTTTAATTTTTATATATAGTCAAACTAACAAAACAATGAAGCTGATGTGCGGCAAAAGGTAAATTATATATGGTAGAATCTGAGTATTGGGCAGACAGGTATGTTGAGATAAAAAGTAATGCTGAAAAAGCAATCAGTAAAATAAAATCGGGACAGAGAATTTTTATCGGTTCTTCATGTGGAGAGCCACAGCATCTTGTCAAAACCTTATCTGATTCCTCTTTAAAATTCACAGATCTTGAAATTGTTCGGTTACTAAGTCTTGAGAGCTCACCACTTACGATGATAGCAAGTAAATCCAAATGCCAGAATTTTAATATTAGATCATTTTATCTTGGATCAGCAAAATCAAAAAGCCTTGCTGATAATAGCAGGTTTATAACACCTATAAATTTATCAGCAATACCAAGGCTTTTTAAAAGCAGACTTTTACCTATTCATGTTGCTTTAATACAGGTTTCCCCTCCCGATGATTTTGGTTGGTTAAGCCTTGGTATATCTGTTGATATCACATATGCTGCGGCACAATCAGCTGATCTTGTTATAGCTCAGGTAAATACAAAAATGCCAAGAGTGCTGGGTCGGAGTTTTATTCACGTTAATGATGTTGATATTATTGTTGAAAAGGATGAAGAACTCCTTGCAATGGGTGAACAACCAGATCTTGATAGTGCAAATGAAATTTCGAAATATGTAAAAAAGCTTATTGAAGATGGATCAACATTGCAAACATGTCTCGGATCTACGCCAAATGCTAATTTATTGGCACTATCAGATAAAAATGATCTTGGTATTCACACACAGCATCTAACAGATGGTATAATGAGGCTTGTTTCGATGGGTGTTGTAACTAATAAGAAAAAGGGATTTAATGATGGAAAGATAGTTGCAAGTACAGCAATCGGTACAAATAACTTCTATGAATTTATACATGACAATCCAGCTATAGAGTTTCATCCTTCAGACTATGTAAATAATCCAGGTATCATATCAAGACATAATAAGATGGTTTCCATGAATACAGCTATGGCAATGGATCTTACGGGACAGGTTGCTTCAGATGCTCTTCCATATAACAATTTCACAGGTGTGACAGGCATTTTAGACTTTGTTAGAGGTGCTTCAATGTCAGAAAATGGAAAGTCTATTCTTATGTTAACTTCAACTTCATCAAATGGAACAAAAAGCAGAATTGTACCAACTTTAAAGGACACGGCTGTTGTTATTCCAAGAGGTGATGTGCAATATGTAGTAACTGAGTATGGATTTGTGAATCTTTTTGGTAAAACTATTCAGGAAAGGGCTATGGCAATGATTAGTATATCCCATCCTGATTTCAGAGAAGAACTTTTTTGTGAAGCTAAAGATATTGGACTGCTGGGACCAGAGAGAACTTTGGATGAATCAATGTATGGTGTATATCCAATACAACTGGAGGAGGAGATCGAAAGAGACGGTGAAAGCATAGCTATAAGGCCTGTAAAAAGAGTTGATGAAAGAAGGATGCAGGAACATTATTACAACATGAGCAAAAAAGATATTGTTTCAAGATTCTTCCATGAAAAGACAAGTTTTGTTCATGATGATATAGATTATACATTTGAGATCGATTATAAAACAAATTTAACTATAGTTGCAGTATATGGTGAACTTGGCTTTGGGAAAGTTATTGCTGTTGGTGAATATATGTTAAACCAGTCTAACAATATGGCTGAAATTGCTTTTTCAACTCTGAATGAATGGCAGGGTAAAGGAATATCAAAGATTATTATGATGAAGTTAGCAGAAGCTGCAAGGGAAAATGGGATAAAAGGTTTTGTTGCCTATACCTCCCCTGGGAATAAAGGAATGATTTCTCTTTTTAATACTCTGGCTTACAAGGTTGAAACAAGTTTTGATGAGGATATGTTATGTTTAAGTTGTAATTTTTAAACTAATTAAAAAGCTATGATTTGATTTTAACGAGCCCCTTATTTACAAGAGGCGCATTAGTTCGTGTCCCTCAAAAAAATCTAATTCTTAAACTTTCCATAAGTTTTTCTCTTTGTTTCAATTTTCACAGGTGTACAATTTGCTTCTACTGTTTGAACTCCTGAAATATTAATAAGTTCATTTTTTAATGATTTATTATATAAGACCTTAAAAATATCTGAGTTTTCAATGAGAACATCATACTTTGTATTTGAAATTTTAAAAAAAGTTTTACTTGCTCCCGGGTGTTTAGAAAAAACTTCTCTAACTTTCATAAAATTTTCACTTTTAATTGTATCAGAATCTATTGAGACAAAAATACTTGATGACCAGATCTCTTCAGCTTTTTCCATAGGTATAATAGTATCTGCTATAATTTTTACACTACTTTCATCTTTCTGTATTTCTCCCTGTACAATTAAGGGTTTATCCTCTATCAGGATATCGCATGTTTTTTCAAAAACATTGGAAAAGACTACAACCTCAATAGAAGAAAATAGATCTTCCATTAAAGCAAAAGACATCATATCTCCTCTCCTTGTCCTGATAACCTTATTGCTTCTCAATGTTCCGCCAAATCGGACAGCTTGCTTGTCAGAAGATTCATGTATATTTGTTCCATTAATACTCGTAAACTCTTTTAAAATATCAGTAAATTGGTCGAGGGGATGTCCTGTTATGTAAAATCCTAAACTCTCTTTTTCAAGATCCAGAAGAGTTGTCGCATCCCATTCTTCAAGATCAACTAATTCTGGTGGATTAATATCGATTGATGTCCCATCTGACTCTTCAAAAAGACTCATCTGAGGATCATCTTTCTCTTTCTGAATTATCTGAGAATGATCTATTATATCTTCAAGAGAGGCCATAAGTTGAGATCTTTTAGCTCCTGTTGAATCGAAAGCCCCACATTTTATTAGAGCTTCGATAACTCTTTTATTAACTTTTCTCAGATTTACCCTCTCGCAGAAATCAAAAACTGAGCTGTAATCTCCATCAGTTCTTGTTTCAATTATTGATTCAATAGCTCCTTCACCGACATTTTTAATAGCTGCCAGACCAAATCTAATTTTTTTGTTTATTACATTGAACTCTTTATTACTTTCATTAATATCCGGAGGTAATATTGGTATATCATGTGATTTACATTCTGCTATAAATTTTACAACACCATCTGCATTACCCATCTCTCCTGTTAAAAGAGCAGCAATAAATTCAACAGGGTAATGTGCTTTAAGGTAAGCAGTCTGATAACATATAAGGGCGTAGGCAGCACTATGGGATTTATTGAATCCATAACCACCAAATTTTTCCATGAGATCAAAAATCTGTGTAGCTTTATCCACAGGAATGTTATTGGCTTTTGAACCAGTAAGAAAAAGATCACGGTGTTTTGCCATCATTTCAGGTATCTTTTTACCCATAGCTTTTCTTAAGCCATCGGCATCAGCCATGGAGTAACTTGCTAAAGAACCTGCAATTTTCATAACCTGTTCCTGATATAAAATTACCCCATAGGTCTCATCGGTAAGTTCTTCAAGCTCAGGTACTATGTATTCAACAGGTTCTCTCCCATGTTTTCTTTCAACGTAGGAATCAACCATTCCACTATCAAGGGGACCAGGTCTGTAGAGTGCAACAAGTGCAATAATATCACTGAATGCTTCTGGTTTTAATCTAACCAGAAGATCTTTCATACCAGAACTCTCTAACTGGAAAACTCCTGTTGTATCTCCTTCACATAGTAGATCGAAGGTTTTTTTATCTTCAAAATCGATCTCGAGGAGATCAGGGGCTTCTAATCCCTGGCCTTTAAGTAGTTGCAGGCAGCTTTCTATGATAGTGAGGTTTCGTAATCCAAGAAAGTCGAACTTAACGAGTCCGATTTTCTCAACATATGTCATGTCAAACTGGGTTACAACTTCACCATTTCTACCTTTAAAAATAGGAAGGTATTCGTAAAGAGGTTTGTCAGAGATTACAACTCCAGCTGCATGGGTTGATGCATGCCTTGGGAGTCCTTCTAATCTTTTACAAACAGAAAGAAGTTCGGCGATCTCAGGTTTTTCCTCAGCCAGTTCGTTAAATTTAGGTTCCTGTTTTAGTGCTTCATCAAGGCTTATTCCCAAAACATCAGGAACTAATTTTGCAATGGTGTCAACTTCACTAAGTGGTATATCGAGTGCTCTACCAACATCTCTAATCACAGCTTTGGTTTTTAATTTTCCAAAAGTGATAATCTGTGATACATAGTCACCCCCGCCATATCTGTCTATAACATATTTAAATACTTTTTCACGTCCGTTTATACAAAAATCAACATCAATATCAGGCATACTTAAACGGGCTGGATTTAGAAATCTTTCAAAAATCAGTCCAAACTCAATTGGGTCAAGATCTGTAATATTCATGGAATATGCAACGATACTACCAGCTGCCGATCCTCTACCTGGTCCAACAGGAATGTTATTATCTTTTGCATATTTAATGAAATCGGCAACAATAAGAAAGTAATCGGGGAATCCCATTTTATTGATGATGCCTATTTCATAATCAAGTCGATCATTATAGACTTTTTCATCCACATCGGGGTTTTTCTTCCGAATTACTTCCATTCTTTTTTCAAAACCAATCCTTGCTTCATTTGCAAAGAGCTCATCAGTTCCCAAATCTGAGGTATTGAAAACAGGAAAATGGTATTCATCAAAATTAAATTCGATTTTATTACATCTGTCTGCAATTTTTCGTGTGTTTGCTATGGCATCAGGATAGTCCTTAAACGCACTTATCATCTCGTCAGGAGACTTATAGTAAAGCTCGTCTGTACCGAACTTGAAGCGTTTCTCATCGTTAATAGTTGATCCGGTTTGTACACATAAAAGAAGTTCGTGTGCTCTAACATCATCACGTGTTAGATAATGGCAGTCGTTTGTAGCTACTAATGGAATAGAGAGTCGCTTACTCATAGAAAGCAACTCTTCATTAACCTTATCCTGAATAGGGATTCCATTACTTTGAACTTCAAGGTAGAAATTATTTTCACCAAAAATTTCAAGGTATTTTAATGCAGCTTCATCAGCGGCTTTAATGTTTCCTGATTCGATTAATCTTGGAATTTCTCCTGCGAGGCAGGCTGAAAGTCCGATTAGGCCTTTGCTATTTTCAGCAAGCAGTTCAATGTCAATGCGTGGTTTGTAATAGAATCCTTCCATTTGAGCAATCGAAGCCAATTTACAAAGGTTAACATAACCCTCCATATTTTCTGCTAAAAGAACAAGGTGAAATGATCTTTTATCCTGGGGAGTTTTATCGGTATGTTTTCTCGGTGCGACATAGCATTCACAACCTATAATAGGTTTAATATCATATGTTTTTGCCATCTGATGGAACTCAATACAATTAAACATTGTACCATGGTCTGTTATTGCTACAGAATCCATATTTAAAGATTTTGTTTGCTCAAAAAGATCTTTAAATCTAATAGAACCATCTAAAAGACTATATTGTGTGTGGACATGTAGATGTACGAATTCAGAAGTCATATAAATCTCAATAAATTTAGAATTTAATTATTTAAGGTCTTTTTTTTTAGTACAGTCAATAGAGTAAATTTTCAAGGAATATTAAAAAATAAAAAAACCTGTAAAATAATTTTTTACAGGTTTTAATATGATTTTAATATTTAAAATAAATAAAGTAGTTCAAGAAATTTTACAACTCAAAATTAATCCAGTCTATAGTTAGGAGCTTCTTTTGTAATTATTACATCATGAACATGGCTTTCTCTAAGCCCAGAGGCTGAGATTTTTACAAACCTTGCTTTTTCTCTTAGTCCTTCAATGGAATTACTTCCAACATATCCCATTCCAGCCTTAAGTCCACCAATCAACTGGAATATATTTTCACTTAAACTTCCTTTAAATGGAACACGACCAACAATTCCTTCGGGAACAAGTTTTTTATCCTCTTCCTCTTCACCAAGATAGTATCTGTCTTTACTTCCAGATTGCATAGCTTCAACAGAACCCATCCCCCTGTAAACTTTATAGCTTCGTCCCTGATAAATTATTGTTTCTCCAGGGCTTTCTTCAGTTCCTGCAAAAAGACCACCAATCATTACAGAATGTGCTCCTGCACCAATTGCTTTAGAGACATCACCTGAAAATTTGATACCGCCATCTGCAATAAGTGGAACACCTGTTTTATCTGAGATAGCTTTACAGTTCATTATTGCTGAAAGTTGTGGAACCCCAACTCCTGCAACTATCCTTGTTGTGCATATAGAACCTGGACCAATCCCAATTTTTACAGCATCAACACCGGCATCAATCAGTGCTTTTGCCCCCTCTTCAGTGGCCACATTTCCAGCTATAAGATCAAAATCTTTAAATGTCGATTTTAGTAGTTTAACAGATTCTATTACATTCTTTGAATGTCCATGGGATGTATCGATAACAAGAGCATCAGCTCCTTTCTTAAGTAGTGCTTCAGCTCTTTCCATCATATCTGGACCAACACCAATAGCTGCGCCACATCTTAATCTACCCATTTTATCTTTACAGGCATTAGGATATTTTTTAATTTTTTCAATATCCTTAATTGTTATCATACCTTTTAATTTACCAATGTCATCAACAACCAATAATTTTTCAATTCTATGTTCATGGAGTGTTTTCTTGGATTCTTCAAGGGAGATACCTTCAGCAACAGTAACAAGGTTCTCTTTGGTCATAATATCAGAGACTTTTTTATCAAGCTGGGTTTCAAATCTTAAATCTCTGTTAGTTACAATACCGAGAAGTTCATCATTTTTAGTAACTGGTACACCTGAAATTCTGTATTTTGACATTAATTTTAGAACTTCTGATACCGGGAGATTTGGTTCAATTGTTATGGGGTCAACAATCATACCACTTTCAGACTTTTTTACGCGATCAACTTCAATAACCTGATCTTCAATAGTTAAATTACGGTGTATAAAACCAAGTCCACCTTCACGAGCCATACTGATCGCTGCTCTTGATTCAGTTACTGTATCCATAGCAGCACTTACAAGGGGGATATTAAGTTCAATATTTCGTGATAGACGCGTTTTCGTATTTACATCTCCAGGCAGTACATCGGAGTAATTTGGTGATAATAACACATCATCGAAAGAAAATGCATCTGTGAGTTTGTTCATTATAAGTTCCCCCATATCTAATAGAATAAATTAAAAATAACGAATTACATTACAAAATAAATGAAAAGAAGCAAAATTCTTGGATTTATTTAACCGGGATGTATACAGGATAGAATTGTATTTTGCAATATATATTTTGCGATCTTGACAAAGTGACAGTGACATTATAGTTTGTTAAACCTTTATAACCCAATTATTGCCGTGATTTATGTAAGTTGTGAAAAAAAAGAAGAATTAATATTTTTTATAATACAATATTTTTTCTAAAAGATGAAGGTGTTTCGGTAATATATGATAGTATAATTAATTAATAGAGTTTTTTATAATAGACAAACTATAGGATGATAATGATACTTAAAATTAATGAAGAAAATCCCCAGGAACGTTTAGTTGATAAGGTAACTGATATACTAAAAAAAGGTGGTGTGATAGTCTATCCAACTGACACCTGTTATGGAATAGGGTGTGATATTATGAATAAAAAGGCTATAGAAAAAGTATATAAACTTAAAGGGCAGGATAAAAAGAAACCTTTTAGTTTTATATGTTCAGATCTTAAAAATATAAGCCACTATGCTGATGTTTCTAATTATGCATACAGAGTTATGAAAAAACTTCTTCCTGGTACATATACATTTATATTAGATGCCTCAAGAGAAGTTCCAAAGATGATGTTAACAAAAAGAAAAACAGCCGGAATCAGAATTCCGAACAATAATATATGTATAAAAATAGTTGAATCACTTGGAAATCCGATTATATCCACAACAGCATCGGATAATACAGGTGAAATTTTTAATGACCCTTCGTTGATAGATGATTTTTTTGGAAACAGGTTGGATGCAGTTATAGATGGAGGGATTTCACACGGTGAACAATCCAGCATTGTCTCACTGATTGGTGATGAACCTGAAATTATAAGAGAAGGTATTGGTGATGTAAGTGTATTTTAAGTATTCAAAAGTTTGCAGGGAACTCTAATAAATGGCTTTTGTGACAGGACTATTGCGTTATTACGAAAAAAAACTGTTGTAATGTTTATAAATTAAAGCTTTTATAAATGTTGGGTTTCAATCATAATTCTAATTATTGGAGCTTCCTTATAAATAAAAAAAGCGGACTAAATTAAATTTAGTCCGCTTTAATTTTATAATACAAAGGATACTTTATTCAGATTCTTCTGTTTCAGTAGGAGTTTCCTCTGGTTTATCCTGATCTAACTGACCCTGAAGGGTTTCTCTAAGGCTCTCACCAAAAGATGATGTAGCTGGCCCTATATTATTAACATATTCGCTTAGAAGTTCTTTGTCATTTTCCTCTCCAATGCGTTTAATGGAAAGTCCAATTCTTCTTTCTTCGCTGTTAATATTCATAACCTTTGAAGCTAATTCATCACCAATTGCGTATTCACCAACAGGAGTTTTGATCTTCTCTTTACTAATTTCAGACACGTGAACAAGGCCTTCAATTCCTTCTTCAAGCTCAACAAAAACACCAAAATCAGTAATGTTTGTAACGATTCCTGTAATCTCTTTTCCTACAGTATATCGTTCTTCAACACTTTTCCATGGGTCTGGTTGTGTTTGCTTGATACCTAAAGAGAATCGCTCACTCTTTTTATCAATATCAAGAACTACAGCCTGAACTAAATCACCCTTCTTGTAAACTTCTGATGGATGTTTAATTCTCTTAGTCCATGAAATATCAGAGATATGTACAAGACCATCAATCTCATCATCGATACCGATGAAAAGACCAAAGTCAGTAATATTCTTAATTTTTCCTTCAATAACTGTTCCAACAGGATATTTGTCACTGATGATTTCCCATGGATTTTCAGCAACCTGCTTCATTCCAAGAGAGATTCTTCTGTTTTCTGGTTTGATATCCAGAACTACAGCTTCAACAACTTCACCTACTGAAACAACTTTGGAAGGGTGTCTTATCTTTCTTGTCCATGACATTTCTGAAACATGGATAAGTCCTTCAATACCTTCTTCCAATTCAACAAAAGCACCATAATCAGTAAGGCTGACAATTTTACCTTCAACTTTACTTCCTATTGGGTACTGTTCTGTTGCAACAGTCCATGGATCTGGAGATAGTTGTTTCATACCAAGAGATACTCTTTCTTTCTCCATGTCGTATGAAAGAATTTTAACATTGATGGCATCACCAATAGAAAATAGTTCTGATGGGTGTTTTACTCTTCCCCATGAGATATCTGTGATGTGAAGCAGGCCATCAACTCCACCAAGATCAGCAAAAACACCATATTCAGTAATGTTTTTAACAATACCTTCCATGACTTTACCTTCATGGATAGATGCAAGTGTTTCAGATCTTGCATTTTCACGGGCTTGCTCAAGAATTGCTCTTCTTGAAAGAACGATGTTACTTCTTTTTCTGTTGTACTTAAGAACCTTGAATGTAAATGTTTGTCCTACCATTTCATCAAGATTTCTTATTGGGCGTAGATCTGCCTGGGAACCAGGTAAGAAAGCCTGTAGTCCAACATCAACAGAGAAACCACCTTTAACACGACTTGTGATAACACCGTCGATTGTTTCGTCAGCATCATGAATCTCTTTGATGCCTTCCCAAATTTTGATTTTGGCGGCTTTGTCTTTAGATAGGACAACTCTTTCCTGCTCTTCATCCCAAACTTCAACCATTACTTCAACTTCATCATAAAGTTCAACGTTGACATTACCCTCTTCGTCTTTGAACTCATTGATCGCAATGCGACCTTCTGATTTGTAACCAACGTCAACAAGAACGTGGTCTTTGTCTACAGCAATGATTTTACCTGTAACAAGTTCTCCCTCAGCGAATCTTTTGAAACTTTCTTCGTACAAGTCCATTAACTCACTCATACTTTCTTCACCATCAAGAACTTCTGCCACATCTTCCTCTTCATTTCCGAAAAGTTCAGATGCTGCTTCTTTAAACGATTTTTTCATTAATTATTCTCCTTGAACTGTATGAAATATGATTTCATACAAATTACCCTGCGGATGTGTTCGGTTTTCCGCACGATAGTTCCGCATGCCAATTAGATTTTGCGAAACGGCAACGAATGATATCAATTATATTAGATTAAAGCAAGTGATATGTTTAATAATTTGTAATTTTAGGGGATTTAATGATTCAAATAACAAATTATGAGGAAATATTAGAAACAATACCAACCATTTTATTAACAACTTCATCGACATTCATGTGAGTCGCATCAATAAAATGTGCATCTTCGGCTTGTTTCAAAGGTGAAATTTTTCTGCTTTTATCATTGTTATCACGATCTATAATATCTTGCTCCACATCTTCTAAAGTTTGATTAGAATCAGTTAACTCTTTAAATCTTCTAAGAGCTCTTTCTTTAGTTGAGGAATCAAGATAGAACTTCACATCTGCATTTGGGAAAACCGTAGTTCCCATGTCCCGACCTTCAAATACCGCATTTTTTTCAACACCTAATTTATGTTGTAGATCAAGAAGATACGACCTTACTAATTCGATTGATGCGACTTTAGATGCTTGCATAGAAATTTCAGGAGTTCTGATTTTTGATGATATATCAGATCCATTTAAAAATAGTTTAAGATCTCCATCAATATTTTTAAACCTGAGATCCATCTTATCTAATTGAATTTTAAGATTATTTGTGTCTGTGTAATCAATATTATTTAATATAGTATAATATGCGACACCTCTGTAAAGAGCGCCTGTATCAACATATATATAATTTAGAGAGATAGCTAAATTTTTACTTACAGTACTTTTACCAGCACCAGCGGGACCATCAATAGTTACTAAATATTTTGTCATAATAAATCTTTTTTTTAGTGTTAAAATGATTTGCAAAGTTAGTGTTAAAAAAAATATTTGTCAATAAACTTGTGTGAAACCGTTTCCAATGATAATTCATTAGGAAATGACTTAATAAATGAGGAATTATGATGAATATTGTAAAAACAGGTCTTGAGGTAATAATTAACAAAGAAAGAGAAGATCTTAAAAATAAGAATATTGCACTTCTTTGTAATCCAGCATCTGTTACAAATTCATATGAGCATGGACGAATAGCTATAGAAAATAAATATCCCGGGGTTATAAAAGCCCTTTTTTCACCTCAACATGGTTTTTTTGCTGAAAAGCAGGACAATATGATCGAGTCTGTAAATATTACAGATAGTGTTTTAAATGTACCTGTTTACAGTTTATATGGTGAAACAAGAAAGCCATTTGATGAGATGTTTGATGGAATAGATATACTTTTAATAGATATACAGGATGTTGGAACACGTGTTTATACTTTTATATACACTATTTCATATTGTATGGAGGTCGCAAGGAAGCTAAATAAAAAGGTTATAGTCCTCGATAGACCTAACCCAATAAATGGGATAGATATAGAAGGAAATCTCATAGAGCCTGAATATAAGTCTTTTGTTGGGAGATTCCCAATTCCAATGCGGCATGGCCTTACAGTTGGTGAATTAGCAGTTCTTTTTAATGAGGAGTTTAAAATAGGCTGTGACCTTGAAATTATTAGGATGGAGAATTGGACTCGTGAAATGTATTTTAAAGATACAGGTATAAATTGGGTCATACCATCACCAAATATGCCAACTCCCGATACTGCAATTGTTTATCCCGGGCAGGTAATTTGGGAAGGAACTAATATTTCAGAGGGAAGAGGCACAACGCAACCATTTGAAATAGTTGGAGCTCCTTTTCTTGATGTTGATAAGATACTTGATCAACTAAATGATACGAAGGGTGTAATATTTAGAAAAATTGCTTTTGAGCCAACTTCAAATAAATGGGCTAATGAAAGGTGTCATGGCTTTCAATTGCATATAACTGATCTGAAATCTTATAATTCTTTTCAAACATCTATAAAAATATTAAGGGCTATTATTAATAACCACAGGGATGAATTCAGATGGAAAGAACCACCATATGAATATGAGTATAAGAAGAAACCTATTGATCTAATACTTGGAAGCAGGAAAATTAGAATAGATATTGAAGGAACAAGAAATTTAAATGATATATTTTCTGAATATACAGAATATCTAAATATATTTAATGAGGTAAAGAAAAAATATCATTTATACTGAAGGCTAATCATTATCTCCATTCCAAGTGTCCTTTAGCTCGTCATAGCCTATATATAGAGCAATACAACCACCAATTAAAAGAGCAGGTGGAAAAATTCCTTTTAGTATATTTAAAAGAGAGTCAAACCAAAAAACCATAGTAATTAGCCCAAGTACTGAAGCTATTGCACCACCAACCAATGTTCTCATTGAATTCCTCCTTTTTAATTGATACTATGATATTTTTATTGTTAGATCAATACGAAAATAATGACTTTCTTTTTATTATAGGGAATCTTATTATTAATAAGAAATTTAGTAACATTTCAATATCTATGAAAATATAAAAATTATTATTAAATTTAATCATAAAAGTTTTTTCTTGTTAAAAATTCTGATTGGAGTATTTTATATACTCTAAATAAGATTTATTTTATAATGATAATTTTTAATTAAGGAAAACAGGGTGTATTCAGGAATTTTAAATATGAAAAATAAATTAAGTATAAAGAATTTATTTAATAAAATATATGGTTTTACATTTGATGGAACCCTCGAACACTACGGATGTTATCTACCTGAAAAAAAAGGCTTTTTTTCAAATTTTATTTTAAACCAATTTTTTAAAAGAATTACAATAGATGAAAAACAGGTTGAGAACCTGAATGAGTTGAGTAAGGACGGAATTATAGTATTTGCATCAAAATATAAAAGTAATTTCAATTATATTTTCATGAATACAAGATTCAGGAACGAAAAACTTCCATTTCCTGAAATTGGTATGGAACATAAAATATTTTTATTTCAACCATTTAGAAGAAAGTTAAAAATAGTTTTTTCAAAACTACTTTATCTGATTTTTAAATTCAAACTTCCAAACCCATATAAAAGTAACTATATAAACAATGAACTATTAAGTGGGAAAAATGGGTTTATTTCTCTGATATGCAAAGACTCATTTTATGGGAGATATGTTAAAACAGAAATTGATCCTATACAAAACCTGATTGAACTCCAGCAAAGAACTGAGAAAACAATATATATTGTACCTAAGATGATGGTATATAGCTTAAATCCAAGACGATCCAAACCTTCTATAATTGATGTTTTATTTGGAAGGCAGGAAAACCCGGGTGCAATAAGACGATTTGCTGGAATTCTAAAAAGTAAAAAAAATGTATTTGTAGAGATAGCTAAACCTTTTTCTATTAAAGAGTACCTTGCATCTGATGATGTTAAGTTAATGGATAATAATCAATTAGCTGTCAAACTTAGAACTCATCTAATTAAAGATATTAATAAGCACAGGCAGATAGTGATAGGACCGGTTTTAAAAACCAGGGATGAGTTAAAGCAGTCTATTCTAACGGATGAAAACCTTGAAAAATTCATGCTTGAGCATGGAAAAGAGAATAATTTACCAATAAAAAAGGTACATAAAAAAGCTGATGGTTATATAGATGAAATTGCATCAAACTACAGTAAAAAATGGATTGATGCTTACTATTTTGTTCTGACATGGATGTTTAAGAATATCTTTGATGGCATCAACATTGACTATGAAGGTTTAAAAAAACTTAGAGAAGCTAGTAAAGACACACCACTTTTAATAATGCCATGTCATAAAAGTCATCTTGATTATCTTATAATTTCATATGTTATGTTTGCGAATAATATGGCTTGTCCACAGATCGCAGCTGGAAAAAATCTTTCATTTTGGCCTCTTGGTACAATTTTCAGAGGGGGTGGAGCCTTTTTTATAAGAAGAACTTTTAAAGGAGTGCCTTTGTATGCAAAAGTTTTTAAAGCATATGTGGAGAAGCTAATATATGAAGGTTTTAATATAGAATTTTTTATAGAGGGTGGTAGGAGCAGGTCAGGAAAATTACTGTCTCCAAAAATAGGGCTTCTTTCAATAGTTCTTGAAGCATTTTTAGAAGGTAAATGTGAAGACCTTAATATTGTGCCAATTTTCATAGGATATGACAGAGTTTTAGAGGAAGGTGCATATTTAAATGAGATAGAGGGCGGTAAGAAAGAGGATGAGAGTGTTAGTCAGATTTTTAAAGCCAGAAAATTCTTAAAGAAAAGATATGGTAAAGTTTATGTTAAATTCAGTGATCCTCTTAAAGTAAGTGATTTAACAAAAAATCTTGATGTAAAAAATTTTAGTGAAGATGAGAAAAAAGAATTTTTTAAGGATATTGGATATACTGTAATAAATGCAATTAACAATGAAGCTGTTGTAACAGCTTTTGGAATTGTTGCAGGGGCATTTCTTAACAGTCAAAGGTCATCAGTAACCCCTGAGCAACTTATGTTTAATGTAACAACATATTATAAGTATCTTAAAAACTATGGGGTCAATTTTGCAGATACACTTGAAAATGATTTTGATGGGTCAATAAAACAAGCTATCGAAACATATGAAAGAAGAGGTTTTATAAGTATCGCAAAAGAAGGACCCCGAGATTCTGAAAAAGAGGTTGTAAATTACAAAATTATTGAACAGAAAAGACCTATTCTGGATTACTATAAAAATAACTGTTTAAATCATTTTATTCCTGGGGTTTATACAGCAATTGGTATAATAAAGAACGACAGTTTTAGTTTTAAAACTTCGGATTTAACTGAAACCTATTGTTTTCTACAGAACTTTTTCATTGACGAATTCTCTTTTGATAAGACAATAGATCCGAATATATTAATCAGAAAGAGTATAAAATTTTACATTGATGAAGGTTTTATCCTGCCCCATGAAAAAGAGCCTGATACTTATGAAATTACTGCTGAAGGATTTAGAAAACTCCATTTATACGCAAGATTCATAAAGCCATATCTTGAGTCTTACAAAATAGTATTAAAATATCTTAATAAATCTAAAGGAAAAGACAGCAGTAAGAACAAATTGAAAAAAATACATTCATCTGGAAATAAAATGATTAAAAGTGGTGAAATTGAAAGAGTTGAATCTGTTTCAAGAATTAACTTCAGAAATGGTCTGACAAGTTTCGAAAGAGTTGGTATATTAGATAGAAACAGTATGGATCTTATAAATGAGTATAAAATCATATTAAACAGTTATATAAAAATAATTAACTAATGAAAGCTCTAATATTAGCAGCAGGCTTTGGAACAAGGTTAAATCCATTTACTGACCATGTACCAAAGCCTATGTTCACAATTGAAAATATACCAATTTTAGATATTACGATTGAAAAGCTAATTAGTTGCGGTTGTAATGATATTCAAATAAATACTCACCATTTAAACCAGGTAATTGAAAACCACATTCAAAAAAATGTTTATAAAGTACCCGTAAAAACAACTTATGAAGAAAACATACTTGAAACCGGAGGAGCAATTAGAAATGCTCTTACAGATTCGCCTCTATTGGTAATTAATGGGGATATTATTTTTGATTTCGATCTTAAAATACTTGTTCATGAGCATAGAAAGAATCAAAATTATGCAACACTTTTGATGCATGATTATAATGAGTTTAATAATGTGGAAATTACAGAAAATAGAGTAACTGAATTTAGATCTGAAAAAGATGATACCCTTGCTTTTACTGGAATTCATGTAATATCTCCTCTGGTTAAAAAGTTTATTCCGGATAGAGAATTCATTAGCATCATAGATGTTTATAAAGATCTTATATCAAAGGGATTAGAGATAAATGTAATAGTTGATGATCTCTACTGGAAAGATATAGGAACACCTGAAAACTACAAAAACGCAGTGATTGATCACCTTGTTTCAGATGATAAAATAAAAAGATCAGGCTATGCGGAGTTAAAGGGTGATGGTTCGGATAGAAGATGGTATAGAACACAAAATAATGAGATGAACTATATCATTGCAGATCATGGTATCAATACAGATACAGATGTAAGAGAAGTTGAGTCATTTGTAAAAATAGGGACCCATCTGAATAAAAAAAGAGTAAAAGTACCTGAAATAAGGAGATATGATTATTTGTCAGGTATTGTTGTTGTTCAGGATCTGGGTAATCAACATCTGGTAGATTTTATAGTTGGAAAAAATGAAGATGAAGTTATTGATATCTATAGCAAAGTTATAAATGAGCTTATAAAGCTTTCATTTGATGGAATTGAAGGTTTTGATGATAGTTGGTGCTGGCAAACAAAATGCTATGATAAAGACCTTATCATGGAAAAAGAGTGTAAATATTTTTATGAAGAGTTTCTTGTAAACTATTGCGGCTTAAATATATCTTTTGATGAACTAAAAAATGAATTTAAAGATATTTCTGAAAAGGCTTTAGGCGGATTGAAAATTGGCTTTATGCATAGAGATATGCAATCAAAGAATATTATGATTAAAGGTGATGATATTTTTTTCATTGATTTTCAAGGTGGTAGAAATGGTCCAATTGAGTACGATATGGCATCGTTGATTATAGATCCTTATGTAGATTTGTCTAAAAGGATGCGGAAGAGATTAGAAGATGATTTTTATGATCAGCTAAATAAAAAATCTAATACAGACCCTGTTTTATCTGAGAAAAGGTTGATGTATTGTAAGATAACCAGAAACTTACAAATGCTTGGAGCTTTTTCTTTTTTGGGTATGAAAAAAAATAAGAGTAAATTTTTAAAATACATACCAGTTGCCTTAAATAATCTTAATTATCATATTAATAATTGTAATTCTGAACTTTCAGTACTAAAAAGAGTTGTTGGTGAATGCATGGAAATTATTAAAAGGAACCTCTAATAATTAGAATTTTGATGAAATACGACGTTAATAAAAGCTTTTTAGTTTTATAAAATCTCTGCATGACCAAAAATAACGAACCGGTTTGTTTATAAAAAGGTTTTATTTTATAAAGTTTACAGTTTTTTGGTTTTAACGAAGTCTTTCGCAAAAAGAGCAGTTATTAGATTCCCTAAAGAAAAAAAATAAAGGTTTGAATAGATGTCGAAAATTAAGGTTATGGTTAATGGGATTCCCGGAAACGTTGCTGTAAATGTAGCCACACATATTATCAATGAACCTGAAATGGAACTAGTTCCATGGTCACTGACCGGTCCTGAAATAACTGATGAAAAATACACAATTGATGGAATCGATATACAACTAATCAAGTTGGAAAATCGAGATGAATTAATTAAACAGGTTAAAGATAATTACGATTATTTTATTACCGTAGACTATACACATCCTACCGCTGTTAATATAAATGGAGATTTTTATATTAAAAACAACCTTCCTTTTGTAATGGGAACTACAGGTGGTGATAGGGAACTTCTTAAAGAAAATGTCAGGAATTCTGAAATATCAGCCATTATTGCTCCAAATATGGCAAAACAGATTACTGGTTTTCAGGCTATCATGGAATATGCAGCAAAAACTTTCCCAGGTCTTTTTGATGGATATGACTTGACTGTTGTTGAAAGCCATCAAAAGGGAAAAGCTGATACCAGTGGTACTGCAAAAGCTGTAATTCGAGAATTCAAAAAACTTGGAACCAATTTTAAAGATGAAGATCTTAAGATGGAAAGAAACCCTGAAATTCAGAAAAAAGAATGGAATATCCCTGAGGAACATTTAGGTGGTCATGGATGGCATACATATACACTTGATTCAAACAAAAAAGATGTGAGATTTGCCTTTACACATAACATCAATGGGCGTGATATCTATTCAAAAGGCACAATAGATGGAGTTAAGTATCTTTATAATAAAAAAGATATTAGAGGACATGTATTTACAATGATAGATGTTCTTAAAAAGAATTAGTATTCAAATGAAAAATCTCTCAACAAAAATTGCATCATTATTTATTAAAAACCATGAGGATTATAAAAATAGTGATGTCAGGACTAAATATGGATTGCTTGAGGGTTGGATAAGTGTTTCCGGAAATATTATTCTTTTTGTTATAAAAATCACACTTGGCATATCAGTTAACAGTACATCATTGATTGCAGATGCTATTCACACATTATCAGATTCCATATCATCCGGAATCATAATTATCGGTTTTTATTTTGCTGGAAAACCACCTGACAAAAATCATCCATTCGGGCATGAACGTCTTGAGTTCGTTTTAGCGTTGATTGTATCAATTCTGCTTATTGTTACAGGAATAGAGATGGCAAAAACATCTTTTCTATTGATTCTAAATCCTGTTGAATTTACAGGAAGTAATCTTGTGATTGGAATTATTTCTATAACATTAATTTTAAAAGAACTAATGGCACGTTTCTCATATGATCTCGCTGAAATGATAGATTCAGATGCTCTAAAAGCTGATGCTTTTCATCATAGAAGTGATGTTTTTGCAACAGCATGCGTAATTGTTGCATTGATATCATCCCGATTCGATTTCTACTATTTAGACGGAATAATGGGAGTTATTGTTTCTATTGTAATTCTTTATTCAGGGTATGAAATCGCAAAAGGAGCCGTTAATAAGATTATTGGAGAAGCACCATCTTTAAAGATGCTTAAAGATATTGAGCAATCAGCAAAATCAGTTGATGGGGTTTTTGATGTTCACGATATTATAGTAAACAGTTATGGAACACAAAAGGTAATATCCCTGCATGTCGAAATAAAAGATAATGAGTGCGTTCAGGCAATGCATAAAATAGCTGATGATGTTGAAAACATATTGGAAAATGAGATCAATGGAAAAGTTGTTGTACATATTGACCCGGTATTTGTAGATTCATTATATAAAGATATCTCAGATAAAATTAATATTTTAATTAGTAAAAGTGAAAACTTCAGATCTTTTCACGATTTAAGGGTTAATAAAGTAAATCAAAAAACTATTAAATTTGAAGTTGTAGCTATTGAAAATTTAAATGAAAATTCAAAAGATGAACTCGAATCGATAAACAAAGAATTAGAAACAACTTTTGATGAATTTAAAGTAACTTCAATTATTGACCCTCATTTTATTTATAATCCTTAAAAATAAAATCTTGCTATCCTTAAGAGAAAAAACTATATTCTTTTATTTTTCAGTAATTTAATAACAAATAAAGAACAGATTTATTATGAAAGATAAGCTTAATATTGGTCTCATAAGTTACAGAAGTAACCCCTATTGTGGTGGTCAAGGGGTATATATCAGAAACCTTAGCCGTGAACTATCGAATTTAGGGCATAATGTAGAGGTAATTGCTGGTCCCCCGGACCCATTATTGAATAATGGTGTTAAGCTCACAATGCTTGAATGCCTGGATCTATATAACCCGGAAGCTCTTTTTCGGACTCCTTCTATTAAAGAGTTGATGGATCCAATAAATTTATATGAATGGTTAAGTGTCTCAACAATGGGGTACCCAGAACCATTTACATTTGGTTTAAGGGCTTACAGATATTTAAGAAAACGTAAGGATAAATTCGATATCATCCATGATAATCAGTGCCTGTCCTATGGAATGCTTGCAATCAAAAAACATTTTCCAACAATTGCAACTATTCATCATCCAATATCAATAGATCGCCAAATAGCTCTCGATAGTGTTAGATCATGGTGGAAAAAACTTAAACATAGAAGATGGTATTCATTTATTGGAATGCAGAAAAAGGTATCAAGAAAACTTGATAAGATAATAACTGTATCAGAGTCATCAAAAAATGATATTTGTAACGATTTTCAAACAGGTAGTGATAACTTTGAAGTTGTTCCAAATGGAATTGATACAGATATTTTCTATCCAAAGAACGATATCGAAAAAGATCCCGACAGAATAATTGTTACAAATAGTGCAGATACAGCTTTAAAAGGATTGTATTATCTTTTAAAAGCTCTAAAAATAATAGAACAAAAGAGAAAGATAAAATTAACAGTTATTGGTACACCAAAAAAGAATGGTGGCATTGAGAAACTTGTTAAAGAGTTAAATATAGGTCACTTAATCGATTTTACTGGTAGAATTGATGATGAGAGATTTGTAAATGAATATGCAAAAGCCTCAATTGCCGTAGTCCCTTCAGTTTATGAGGGTTTTGGTCTTCCTGTTGGTGAAGCTATGGCATGTGGTATTCCAGTAATAACAACTGATGGAGGAGCTTTGGCAGAAGTAGCTGGTGATGCTGCTGTTGTTGTACCAACAAAAAGTCCTGAGAAATTATCAGAAGCAATAATTAAGCTTCTTGATGATAAAGAAGAGATGGAAAGATTAGGAAAGGCAGGTTATGAAAGGGTAATGGAAAACTTTACCTGGAAAAAGGCTGCTGAACGAACTGTTGAAGTATATAGGAAAGTAATAGATGATTACAGTAGATTATAAGATAGTTGAGATAGAAGATGGTTATAAGATTCTTGATATTGGATGTGGATCAGGAAGGCATACCGCGAGTTTATACGATTATAAAAAAGTTGATGTAACAGGTGCAGATTTAAGGCACAAAGATCTAATGGAAGCAAAAGGCAGACTTGAGTACCATGATGAATTAGAAGCCCATAAGAATGGATCATGGGCTCTTTCTGTCTCTGATATAACAAACCTTCCATTTAAAAACCAAACCTTCGATCTTGTTATATGTTCCGAAGTTATGGAGCATGTCCCTGATGAGGGAAAGGCGATAAATGAACTTATTCGTGTTCTAAAGAATGGGAAAAACCTGGTAGTTTCTGTCCCAAGGTTCTGGCCGGAAAAAATATGCTGGGTTTTGGCCAAAGATTATAATAGTGCAAATGATGGCCATATTAGAATATACAAAAAAAATGATATTATAAAAAAGTTTGAAAAAGGTGGTGTTAAGAAATGGAAGCATCACCATGCCCACAGTATACATTCACCATACTGGTGGTTAAAATGCCTTGTTGGACCAAATAATGATAAATCGATACCTGTGAGGATCTATCACAAATTTCTTACATGGGATATTATGAAAAAGCCTTTTCTTTCAAGGGCAATTGATAAAATTTTCAATCCAATTATGGGTAAGAGTTTAGTTCTATATTTTAAGAAGTAATTTAGTGAGTTTGTGATAAATCACAATTTACTGTGTTAAAACTTGTTTCAGATCGTAATAAATACAACTACTTTCTGAAAAAAGTTTATGCCTTGTAAATGAAATTTTTAACATCGCTATTAAATCTAATGTTTACTACATAGAACAAGATCTGTAAAAAAATTATATGAAGTATTTAAGAAGTGATTTTCTTCTTTAAAACGCCTAAAGTTTTTGTCATATCAAGAACTTCAAAAGCGCCGGTTTCAATTGCATGTTTATAAAGTTCATGGGGGGCTTGACCGCCCTCTTCAGGATTTTTGAAAATATCATGAATCAGCAGATATCCACCTTCAATTATAAAATCAGACCAGCAATTAAAATCATTAAAAGCTGATTCAAAAGTATGGCTACCGTCAATAAAAAGAAGTGATAAAGGCGTTTTCCAGCACTTGGAAACTATTTCTGATTTACTGACAATAGGAACCACAGATGTTTCAAGTTTAAAATCATCAATTGTTTTTCTTAAGAAACTAAAGGTATCTATGCGCTCATTTTCTTCATCAAAAATTTCAGGATCAAAATATTCCTCACCCTTCTGTTGTTCTTCATTACCCCTATGATGATCTATTGTATATAAAATTCCATCTCCATCTTTACATCCTGATCCAAGATAGACTGCAGATTTACCACAATAACTTCCTATTTCGAGACAAGCGCCTGCTTTTGAAGCTTCTTTTGCAAGTTCATATAGTCTTAAACCTTCAGTATGGTCTAAGAAACCCTTTACTAATTCAATTGATTCAAATTTATTCATATTTTTTTATAGCTCAAGGATAATTGGTACAATTACTGGTCTTCTTCTAATTGTATAATTAAAATATTGAGTCAAAGCCTTTTGAATTTTTGATCTTATAATTTCAGTTCTGTTTTTAGTTTCAGCATGTACATCTTCGATTATTTCGAGAATTACACATTGTGCATCATCAACCAGATGGCCGGTTTGTGTCCAGAAAACAAATCCTCTTGATATTATTTCAGGACCATGGATAACAATACCGGTTTCCTCATCAAATACAATGGTTACAATGACAAGCCCATCTTCAGAAAGCATTCTTCTTTCTTTAAGAACACTTCTTCCAACATCACCAATTCCTTTTCCATCTACAAGAACTCTACCTGTAGTAACGCTTTCATTTATTTCAAAATTGTTCCCATTATATTCTATGACATTACCGTTTTCTGCCAGTATTATGTTTTCTTTTGAAAGTCCAACAGATTCTGCTAACTTAGCATGATGGAAAAGATGACGATACTCACCATGTATTGGTATAAAGAACGTTGGTTTTGTGAGATTTATCATCATTTTAAGTTCTTCCTGAAATGCATGTCCTGAAACATGGATATCGGAAATTTTTTCATAGATGACATCTGCACCACGTTTATAGATTGTATTGATGATATTCGTGATCGCTTTTTCGTTACCAGGAATAAATTTTGATGACAATATAACAATATCATCAGTTTTTATTTTAATTTGCTTATGAACACCAGTTGCCATTCTCGCAAGCGATGACATGGGTTCACCCTGACTGCCTGTTGTTATGATGATGAGGTTTTCATCGGGGTAGTTATTAGCATCTTTTATATCAATCTCATTATCGGGATTAAAATTAATGCGTCCCAGTTCCTTTGCAATAGAAACTGACGTCTCAACAGATCTGCCGTTGAAAACAATTTTTCTGTTAAGATTCTCAGCAATTTTAATAACCTGTTTAATTCTACCGATATTCGAAGCAAAAAGAGCAACAATCACTCTTCCACTTGAATTTGATATAATATTTCTTAAAGTGTCACCAATTTTTGAAGCATCTACTGTATATCCTTCTTTTTCGACATTGGTTGAATCTGACATCAAAGCAAGAACATTTTTATTACCATACTGTGCGAATTTATTTATATCTGTTTTGTATTCACTTGCTATTGAGTAGCTTATTTTAAAATCACCAGTATGAATTATTATTCCGACAGGTGTATTAATCGCTATTCCTACTCCATCGATTGTGCTGTGGTTTACCCTAATAAAATCTAGCTCAAATTCACCGAGCTTAACTTTATTTTTTGGATTTACTTCATGATATACAACAGAAGATCCAGGAATATTAAATTCTTCAATTTTTCTTTTGATTATACCAATTGTAAATGGAGTTCCATAAACAGGAATATTTACATCTTTAAGAAGATAAGGAAGTGCTCCAATATGATCTTCATGGGCATGAGTTAAAAAAATCCCAAGAATAGTGTCACTGTTTTTTCTGACATAATCCATTACAGGAATTACAATATCTACACCAAGCATATAGTCTTCAGGAAACATTAAACCTGCATCAATGATAATAGCTGAATCACCATACTCTATTACCATCATATTTAGTCCAATTTCACCAAGGCCGCCAAGTGGAATAATTCGAAGGGATTTTTTTTTAATGCTCATTATTAATATATTATACTCAATTTATTAAAAATTGAATCTATATGTTCAAGAATCCAATCTCTTTGGTTATTATCAGCATAAGAGATGCATTCGCACCTCATACTTTTTCTTGTTCTGATTAAAAGTTCAATTGAAATAAATGTTTCTTCAAGGTCAACAGCTACATAAAAAGGCATACAATCTGTATGATCTTTCTGAATTGAGTTAAGAATTTCATTTGGCAACTCTATCCAAAAAATATCATCAAAACCTGATTCCTTACTGTTTTTTTTGAAATAATCTCTTAATTTATCTTGATCTTCGACTCTAAGCTCATCAATTAAATATTGTCTCATAATAAATACGGTTTAACACAGTATCAGTTTGTGCGCAAGATGTATTGAATGAGGGAAAATATGGAATTTTGAATGGGTTTTCTTAAGTGGAGTATAATAAAAATAAATCCCTGAATTAACAGGGATTTATTTTATTATGGTCTAGTTTTCTTCAACTGTAATTGCATCTTCAGGACATGTTTCTACACAGCTCTCACATCCAAGGCATTCATCAGCATTCTCAGGAGTTGATTTATCATCAACCATTTCAAAAACTTCAACTGGACAGATATCAACACATTCTTCGCAGCCAGTACATTTCTCTGCATTTACTTTTACATCAAAACCCATTTTACATCTCCTTGTTATAAATTTATTAATTTAATACCTTCCGACCAGAAAGATATTATAAGATTAAAATTAAAGAACAATATCTCTTATATAGATATTTTTTTACCTGTCAACAAGCATTGTGGTTTTTATTAAAAAAAAACGTAAAAATTTGTTTTAATAAAAGCTCCACAGGATTACTTTATCTGCTTATCACTCCAATAATGGTGAAATCTGAAATGTTTGAAGCAGTGTCAGGTAATTTAGATATAAAACTTTCAAAAAGTTTATCAGGACCTTTTTTAATTTTATATAAAGTTAAATAATTATTAGGAATATCAGAATATTTTACTTCAATAGGATTCAAATTCTTAATAATTTCGATATCTATATTTTTGTTAATTTGAGCTATATCTTCTGATAAAATAGTATCAAAATCATGATCTTCAACTATAATTCTAAAAATTTCATCATCTGAAGTGATAAATATATTTGATTGGAAGTCGAAATTTAGTAGTGTAATCCAGGCCTGAAGCCTCTTCTCAAGTTTAGAATATGATTTTTGACTTGAAAAAAAAATATTATTTTCATCCACATTCTTAAGTTTTTTTAGCATTTCATCTTCGTTTCTTGATATTGAATCGAGTTTATCAACAATATTATTGTTTGAAAGATCAAATTCATATGAAAGTTGTAGAAAAATTGCAGAATTCAGTTTTGGATCTTTCTTAACATCTTTTTTGTTCTTTTTAATCTCCGAGCGTATAGAGGATTGAGAAATATCATTTTTATAATAGATATTATCTCGCATGTACTTAAGGTTTTCCAGAGGAATTCCGGGATTTAGATTTGATATCTGTCTATAACCTTCTATAAATGAGACTATCTCATCTTTATAGATGTCTAAATAATCTAAATAATTTACACCATTTGCTTTTAAATCGCTGTCTAAAGGTTGAAAAGCGATGTAACTACCAAATATATTAATTAAAGTGTTGTGCATATCATCAGATATGAACAAATGGGGGAAAAAATAAGGCTTCATAATACTCACTTTTAGCTTTTTTTATCTCTAATGTGGATGCCATAATCTTCAAGTTGTTTTCGAATTTTATCAGATTTATTCCAGTTCATTTCATCCCTGGCTTTTTTTCTTTCTTCTAAAAGATACTGAACAGCAGGATCTGAATATTTGCTCTCAAAGTCAAAAATATTTAATACTGAATCTATTGACCTGAATGCATCTATGGTTTTTTCGGCACCAAATTTATCAATTTTTTTCTTGGAAAGAAAAACATTGAGTTTTTTAATTGTTTTCAGAATTGAAGCTATGGCTACAGAGATATTAAGATCATCATCCATCGCAGCATTGAAATCATCTTCAAGCTCTTTTATTATAATGTTTACATCATCAGATTGCTTTCCGTCTGTGATATTCATAAGACTATGGATACAATGATCTATTTTCTGTAAAAATCTCTGGGATTCTTGAAGTCTCTCTTCAGAGTATGTTAATGGTTTTCTATAATGTGCAGATAAAAACCAGAATCTAATATCACGCCATGAGTAACCAAGATTAGTAAGATCATCAATAGTTATTCGATTATCTTTCTCATCAATTTTCTTTCCATCAACTAAAACCCTGTCACAGTGGACCCAATATTTTGAAAAATTACTGTTAGTTGCTGATTTGGCAATTGCAATTTCATTTTCGTGGTGAGGAAATGTTAACTCTCTACTGCTGGTATGAATATCAAAATTTTGCCCAAGATATTTCATTGAGATTGCTGCACATTGAAGATGAAGAGAAGGTCTTACATTACCCCATTTGGTTTTTGTAAAAATACCTCTTTTTAGCTCTGAAAGTCGAGTCTTTTTTAGAAGGGTAAAATCCCTGGGGTTATCTTTTTCATAATCATCTAAGTCAACAGTGGCTCCTATTTTGATTTTTCTGATGTCCACACCTGAGAGTTTCCCGTAGTCTTTGAAAGATGAAACTTTAAAATAAACTGACCTGTGTTTTTCATAGGCATAACCTTTGTCAACCAGGTTTTCTGTTAATAAAACCATTTCATCTATATGCTCACTTACCTTTGGATAACTTGAGGCTGGTTTAATTCTGAGAAAAGATAGGTCATCCTTAAAAAACTGTATGTTTTCTTTGGTAAATGATTCTAAATCGGAACCAATTCTTTCGGATTCTTCAATTGTTTTGTCATCTAAATCGGTTATATTTATAACATGAGTTACTGAATAATTTTTATATTCAAAGTATCTGCATAAAAGGTCTGAAAATATAAATCTTCTGCATTCACCAATATGCATTCTTTTATGAACAGTTGGTCCACATGAATAGATTGAGACATTATCAGGGATAATTGGTGAAAACGTCTCTTTTTTTCTGGCCAATGTATTAAACAGTTTTAAATCATTTTTTTTTTGTGATGCAAAAAGAGTTGTGCTTAAATACCTTTCACCAGAGTCAGCAAAAATAGTAACAATTACTCCACTGTCCATATTTTCGGCTTCTTTTAAAGCTGCCACCATAGCAGCGCCACTACTCATTCCTACAAATAAACCCTCTTTTTTTGAAAGCATTCTTGCCATTTCAAAGGCTTCTTCATCTTCAATATTTATTTTTTTGTCAATACATTGTTTATCGAAAATCTCTGGTTTATAGGCTTCTTTAAGATTTTTCAGGCCCTGTATTTTATGTCCAAGAAAAGGTTCAACAGCAACAATTTCTATATCATCATTTAGATCTTTTAACCCTTTTGATGTACCAATAACAGTTCCTGTAGTACCAAGAGTTGCAACAAATTTTGTAACAGTACCTTCAGTTTGATTCCAAATCTCTTTTGCTGTTGTATCGTAGTGGGATTTCCAGTTAGCACTGTTATTGTATTGATCTGTCATGAAGTATTTCTCAGGATTTTCACGATAGATCTTATAAACCTCTTCAATAGCACCATCGGTTCCTAAGTTAGATGGTGTAAGAATTATTTCAGCACCACGGGCTTTTAAAATTTTTTGTCTCTCAAGGCTAACAGCTTCGCTCATTGCAAGTATTAATTTGTAACCTTTAACAGCACAAATCATAGCAATACCTATTCCTGTATTTCCACTGGTGGCTTCAATTACAATTTTATCTTTGGTTAGTTTTCCCGATTTTTCACCATCTTCAATCATTGATAAAGCAATTCTGTCTTTTATGGAGCCACCAGGATTAAAATATTCAAGTTTTGCAAAAATCTTAACGTTTTTATTTGGGTTAAGATGATTAATCTCTATTAAAGGTGTGTTACCAATATAATCAAGGATAGTATTTTTCATTTTATCTTAATTCTTTTTGTTAAATGGTGTAAAATTTGTTCAGTTACAGAATCGATATCCATTTTTGCATCAATGATTTTAATTCTTTCAGGTTCAGAGTTTGCTAAATTTAAATAACCTTCTCTGATAATTTGATGGAACTCAATTTTCTCATTTTCAAAACGCATCTGATCGTTTGATCTGACACCCTTTTTTAAATCATCGAAAACGCGATTTAAACCTGTTTTTGGATCTAAATCAAGTAAAAATGTAAGATCCGGTTTTAAATTTAATGATACTATACTATTAATTATTTTAATATGTTCTATATCAACCTGTCTTCCAAAACCTTGATATACAAGGGTTGAGTCGATGAATCTATCACAAATAACTGTAATATTATCTTTTAGAGCAGGTTGAATAATATTTTTAATATGTTCTACCCTGTCAGCAGAATAGAGGAGTAGTTCTGTCAAGGGGTCTAAATTCTTTGAACTACCAAGTAAGATAGATCTAATATCTGTTCCAATCTCTGAATCACCGGGTTCAAAAGTTTTGATATTCTCAATATTATTTTTTTTAAAATATCAGAAAGTATCGGTATTTGTGAAGATTTACCAGAACCTTCTATCCCTTCAAGTGTTATAAACATATTAATTTCCTATTATTTAATCCTATCATTTTTAAATTTATAAAGAGTAAGCTAAAATATTACAAGAGATGATTTTTTAGATACTTTTTATTGTTAAAAAAAAACATGTATAAATTAAAAATTGTAAGTGGTTTAATATTGTTGGAAATCTCTAATAACAGCTTTTAACCGAACTACTGCGTTTTCAAAAAAAAGAACTGTAGTAATGTTAATAAAATAAAAGCTTTTTTATAAACGAATCTGCTCGTTATTTTTTTTTCACTATTGTATTTCAATCAAAAAAGTTATTAGAGGTTCCCTTTTGTTATTTGAGTGTTTATGGGAAAAAAACTAAATAAATGGTATTTGTAGCTTGCAAATAAAACTATGAAATAATAAAAAAGATTCTGGCTTTGTTTATCAATTATTAATGACTAAAAAATATGATTATGAAAATATTATATAAACATTTAATTATCTTAACTATATTATTGATTTCCAGTAAATATGTTTATGGAAGCAGTTTTAATAACAAAAAATGGCATATAAAAGCAGATGAAGTAATCTCCCAGGATATTAGCGGTGGTGAATATGTTCTTGATGGTAATATAATTATTTCAGATGGAGAAGTAACAATTAAGGCTGATTTTGTACGCTTTAATAGTGTTACTCAGAAGATATTCGCACGGGGAAATATCTCATTAGAAACAAAGGGTAAAGATAAAATTGAAGGAACAAGTATCGATTATGATATGAAAAAGAAAATCGGTACCATTTATAATGGAATGTTATTTATAAAAAATAAACATTTTTATATACGTGGAAAAAAAATACAAAAAATAGATGAAGACACATATGAAATTGATGATGTTAGTGTTACTTCATGTGATGATGAGGTTCCTGACTGGAAAATTACAGCAAGAAAACTTTCAGTAACAATTGAAGGTTATGGATATCTAACACATTCAATGTTCTGGGTAAAAAAAGTGCCTGTGATCTATTTTCCTGGAGTTGTTTTTCCTGCTAAACTTAAAAGGCAATCAGGCCTGCTTTTCCCATATATAGAATCATCTGAATCAAACGGATTTACATATAACCAGCCCTTATTTTTAACATTGGGAAGAAGTTCTGATCTAACATATTATAACAACTATATGGATAAAAAAGGGTTAATGCCTGGAGTGCAGGCAAGATATGTTGTTGATACAAATTCAAAAGGAACATTTTTTTATAACTATTTGAAAGACAAGAATATTAATAGTTCTTATACCAATGTTGAAGAGGAAAGATACTGGTTCAGGATGAAACAGAAGCAGGAACTTCCTTATGGAATTAATATCTATACTGATATTGATGTGGTAAGTGACCAATATTATCTTACAGATTTTAAAAATGACAAACTAACAGGTTATGATGATACCAATGAATATTTTGAAAAAAATTTTGGTACTTCATTGGATAATTATAATGATTCAGAAAGACAGAACAGTTTAAGTATAAAAAAAAACTGGACAAAATATAGTCTTGATATGAAATTTAACTGGCTTGATAATGTTGCTGTTAAAAACACAGATGATAGCAATAATTCTCTTCACCAACTTCCCTATTTAAACTTAAAAGCATTAAAACAAAGCTTATGGAAAACACCATTATATTTTTCACTGAATACAAGATATGATAATTTTTACAGAGAAGATACTGATGCGGATAATAGAAAAGGTCATAGGGGGGATCTTTATTTTGATCTCTCTTATCCTGGGAGTTTTGGTTTTTTAAATATTGAACCTTCTGTTGGTATTAGATACACATCCTGGAACACAAATTATGAAGATAGCGATTATGAAAGTGAAGAAAGATCTATAATTTATACAGGAATATCTACTTCATCTGAAATTTATAAAGTTTTCAAATGGTGGGATACAGACTTTAAGCATTCAATTAAACCTGATGTGACAATAAGCTGTATATCAAATGGAAATGAATCAATAAGCACATCATTTGATTCAATTGACACAATTTCCGATCAAAAAAAAGTTACTTATTCAATTACAAATACATTTATTTCAAAAAATAAAACAAGTTTAGATCAATTCAGTTATAATCAATTTCTTTGGTTTAAATTATCACAGAGCTATGATTATGAAATAGAGGATAATGAAGGTGAAGAACCTTTTTCTGATATTTCATTTGAACTAAAAATAAATCCTGAAAAATATCTAACACTCTCTTATGATACAACATATTCTGTATATAGTGACCAATTTAATACCAGTAATTCAGCAATAACTGTTAAAGATAGTGATTTATTTTCAATAAATCTTGAATATAGGTTTACAAGAAGTACAAGTGAATTGTTAATAGCTGGTATTACTGCAAAAATAAGTGATTCAGTAAGTCTTTTTTATAATTATGAGAAGGATTTATATAATGATGATACAAATGAGCTTGAATTTGGAGGTGTTTATAAGTCTCAGTGCTGGGAATTTACATTAAAATATCTTGAAGAGAGCGATGATACAAAATATATGTTCTATATACAATTAAACGGATTGGGAACAATCGATCATAAAGAGAAAGTTGAGTAACAAGATGAATTTAAAACAGGATTGGTACGTAGTTTATACAAAAAGTAAGTTCGAAAATGTTGTTTTCGACGGATTCTCAAAAAAAAATTTTGAAGCTTTTTTACCTAAAATGCGAGTTCTCAGCAAAAGACGTGATAGAAAGAAAATTCTCGATTCACCAATTTTCCCAGGTTACGTTTTTGTTAGATCTGATATGAATGCAAATGAACATATTGAAATATTGAAAACTGTAGGTGTTGTAAATTTAATTAAAAATCAAAAGGGACCAGTACCTGTTGATGAAGAATCTATAAACTCATTAAAAATAATGATTTCAGAAGATTCTGAGAATATCCTCACTGGAAGCAGCTATACTAAAGGCGATAAAGTCAGGGTAATGTATGGCCCATTTACAGGTGTTGTAGGGATTTTCAATAAGATGAAAGGAAAAGAAAGAGTTATTGTTAATTTTGAGACATTAGGACAGTTTGTTTCTGTGGATGTCAATAAAGAGGATGTTGAAATTATAAAATAACATAATTGCCTGATTAACCTCAACTTTAGTCTTTATTTAAAAATAGTAAAGTGATATGTGGTTGTTTGTAATTTCAATTAAAAAGTAGGGTGACTAAATATGAACAAAATGGAACTTATTACAGAACTTAGTAATCAAAGCGATTTAACAAAATCTGATGCATCTGATGTTGTTCAGATCTTTATTTCATCAATGGAAGATGCTCTTGCTGAAGGAGAAAGAGTAGAAATAAGAGGTTTGTTTAGCTTTCAAATAAAAACATATAAAGGTTATGTTGGAAGAAATCCGAAGACCGGGGAAAAAGTTGAAATAAAGCCCAAAAAACTTCCTTTTTTTAAGTGCGGTAAAGAATTAAAAGAACGTTTAAATTTGATCAATTAACCATTGAGCAATATTGCTAAAAATATGAACCAGGAGAAAGTTGATAAGATTTTATCACTTTTTCTTGGTAATATGAAAAAATCAAACAGTTTTCTGTTCTCCGGGCCTGAGGGAACAGGTAAATCCCAAAAATCTATAAATTATGCTATGGCTGTAAATTGCAGCAATAATAGTATCTCTTCAAAAGCTGAACAGTTTTGTGGCATTTGCAAATCATGCATTAAGATCAAGTCCTCGAATCATCCTGACATTATAACTTTAAAACCAACAGACAATTTAATTAAAATAGATAAAATCAGAGATCTGCTTAAAATAGTTTCTTTGAAACCATATGAGGCAAAATACAGGTTTATAATTATTCAAAATGCAGATTTAATGAATATTGAAGCATCAAATGCTCTGTTAAAATCTCTTGAAGAACCGCCTTCAAATACGATGTTTATTCTAACTACAAGTAGAGAACAAAATTTAATAGATACGGTTTTATCAAGGTGTTTTATTATAAAATTTAAACCCATCGATATTGTAAATTTTAGTGAATGCTTGACGAAAGAACATGGCATTGATGAAAAGGATTCATATATTTTAGCTGTTTTATCTGGGTGTGATTTAGAAAAATCACTAAAAATGAAGCGTGATGGCTGGATAATAAAAAGAGATTGGATAATCGATCAAATAATTAATTTAGAAGTTTATATTAGTAGAGACCTGATACTATTGGCTGAAAAAATATCGAATAACAAAATCCATGTGGTATTATTTATCAAAATTATTATATCTATCTATAGAGATGTGGAAATATATAAAAATTGTTCTGAATTAATTGTAAATAAAGATAAAATCAACTATATTAATCAATTGTCCTTGGAACTAAGTTCCGATTTGGTTTATAAGAGGTACGAGATAGCCCTTGAAGCTGAAAAAGCTTTAAAATCAAATATGAACTTAAAATTGTTAATAGAAAATATGGTTTTTAGATTGGCAGAAAAATAATGGAAAAATTTATTGGCGTTAAGTTTAAGTCAAATGGGAAAATTTATGATTTTCTTAGTGGACCTTTTGTTCTTAATATAAATGATAGCGTTATTGTTTCAACAGAACAGGGCCTTGGTTTTGGGATTGTTGTAAATCCACCTTTACCTGTTTCTGAAAGGGAGTCTAAAAGTCCCTTAAAAAAAGTTTTCAGACTTGCAAATGAATCCGATTTTGAGCAGCGTGAAAAGAATAAAGAGGTTGAAGTTGAAGCAAAAGAATTCTGTCAGGAATGTATTGATGAGTTAGGCCTCCAGATGAATCTTTTTTCCGTTGAAAGTACCTTTGATGCAAGTAAGTTAACATTTTTCTTTACAGCTGAAGGACGAGTTGATTTCAGACAACTTATTAAGATGCTTGTTAAGAAATTTCGAATAAGAATCGAGATGAGACAGGTTGGCATTCGAAATCAGGCAAAGATGTGTGGAGGTATGGGAAGATGTGGTCGTGAAGTTTGTTGTTCCTCATTTCTTGATAAGTTTGAACCAGTTTCAATTAGAATGGCAAAAGAACAGGATCTTTCATTAAATCCTACAAAAATTTCGGGACTTTGTGGGAGGTTAATGTGTTGCCTGACATATGAGAATGAAACATATAAACATTTACGTTCAAAATTTCCCAAAATTGGATCCGAAGTTAAAACAGGTAAGGGTAAAGGGAAAGTTGTTAATCAAAATGTTATTAGAAATGTAGTTAGAGTCAGCTTTGAAGATGGAACCTACTCAGAACATAAATTAGACGAATTGATATAGAACAGGATTATAGTAATGCAGGAAAGTAAAAACAAATTTTATGTAACAACACCTATTTATTATGTTAATGCTAAACCTCATTTGGGACATGCTTATACAACTATTGCCGCTGACGTTGCAAACAGATTTAGAAAAGTTAAAGGCTTTGATACATTTTTTTTAACAGGTACTGATGAACATGGTGATAAAATTGTTGAAGCAGCAGAAAAAAATGGAATTAAGCCAAAGGAATATACAGATCAGATAAGCAAGCTTTTTTCAGATCTTTGGCCAAATATAAGTATTGAAAATGATTATTTTATCAGAACAACTGATGAAGATCATAAAAATATTGTTAAAGGAATTTTACAAAAAATATACGATTCAGGTGACATATATTTTAGTGAATATGAAGGTCTTTACTGTAAGGGATGTGAAAGATTTTATCAGGAAAGAGAACTTGTTGATGGACTATGTCCTGATCATAAAAAAGCTCCTGAAGTTATTAAAGAGGCCAATTATTTCTTTAAAATGAGTAAGTACCAGAATTGGTTAATTGATCATATCAATCAAAATGAAGGTTTTATAAGGCCTGCTAGATATAAAAATGAAGTTTTATCATTTTTGAAAGAACCATTGGAAGATCTATGTATATCCAGACCTAAAACCAGACTCACGTGGGGAATAACCCTTCCATTCGATGAAAATTATGTGACTTATGTGTGGTTTGACGCATTGGTTAATTATATTTCAGCACTTAACTATCCTGGAGACATGTTTAATAAATATTGGTCATCAGTACAGCACATAGTTGCAAAAGATATATTGAAACCCCATGGAATTTACTGGCCTATAATGCTTAAATCTGCAGGTTTACCTATATATAATAACCTGAATGTACATGGATTTTGGAATATAGGTAAAGAAAAAGATAAAATGTCAAAATCCCTTGGAAATGTTGTAGATCCTGGGCATATGGTTGAAAAATATGGGAGTGATCAGTTCAGATATTTTTTGATGAGGGAGATGGTATTTGGGTTAGATGCAAACTATTCAGAAGAGGTAATAATAAAGAGAATAAACTCTGATCTTTCAAACGATTTTGGAAATCTTTGTAACAGAGTTTTTTCAATGACCCATAGGTATTTTGAAGGTATAGTTCCAGAAAAAAGTGATCAAATTGAAGAAAGTAATAATCTTTCTTTAGATCAGGAAAAAAATGAGATGATAGATGCATATTTGAAAGAGATGGAGTTATTCTCATTTCATAAGGGGCTCGAATCTGTCTGGGTCTTTATAAGGCGTATGAACAAATATGTTGATGAAAAGGCACCATGGACCCTTGCAAAAGAATCTAAAACTGATCAGTTGTCATGTGTCATATATAATTTACTCGAAGGTGTTAGAGTTGTAGCTGGACTCCTCTACCCTGTTTTACCAAAATCATATGTTAAAATAATGGATATGCTCGGACTGACTGAATCAACAAATTTATTTGAAATTGAAAAAATAAAATTTAAAGATTTTCTTGTTAGCGGTAATAAAATTAATGAGTCAGAGATACTTTTTCCAACAATTGAAGAGGAAAAAGTTGAAGAAAAAAAGCAATCTTTAGCAAAACTTAAAAATTTAAAAGATGAAATAACATATGAAGATTTCATGAAAATAGATTTAAGAGTTGGCGTGGTAACCCATGCAGAACCAGTAAAAAAATCTGACAGGCTTTTAAAAGTTAAAGTTGATATTGGTGAAGAGAGAGAACTTGTTGCTGGTATTTCAAAAAGTTACAGTGCTGAAGATATTATTGGTAAGAGTGTTGTGGTTGTTGCCAATTTGAAGAAAGCTAAGATAATGGGTATTGAATCAAATGGTATGATGCTGGCTGCTTCAGAAAAAAAGAATCTTACTTTGATAACACTAGATAAAGATGTAAAAAAAGGTTCACAAGTTGCTTAAGGAACAATCTAATAATTAGAATTTTTATTGAAATACAGCGTTTAAAAAAACTATTATTTTTTATAAAAATCTCTGCATGAGAAAAAATAACGAGCTTTATTTTGATAACAGTTATTATTTGAGTAATTATATTGTTATGTTTTTGAACAATTTAAGTATTTCGGAAAAAAGGCAGTTATTCGAGGTTCCCTTAATTGAAAACTGGAGACTTTAATGTCCATAATAAATATGAATAAAAAAAAGCCAATCCTGTTGGCTTTTTTAATATTTACTGCAGTATTCTTATCAATGAATATAACTCATGGAAAGCGAATTCGTGTTGATAATCTGGTTTTAAATAAAGCTGATGTTAATAAATTAGTCGGTCAAATTGAATTTGATCCACTTAAGAAGAGATATATTGTTGATGATAAAATAATAACCACAAATATAGATTACAAACTTCAAAAGATTATTGAAATAGAGCTTAAAAGCAAACAAAGGCTAAATAGGGGTAAACCTTTGGAAGTTGTAATCAGAGCTATTGATCCAAATAGTGGAAATGTTCTGTTGGCAGCAAATTTTGTTAAAGATAAACCAGTAAAATTTACAACTCTTTATCCTGCAGCAAGTCTTTTTAAAATAATATCAGCTGCAGCAATCATTGATAAATACGGATATAAAGCGAATACACCTTTCTATTATAATGGTGGAAGTCATACGTTATACAAATCACAGTTAAAAAATAAAAAAAACAGATATACTAACAGAACATCACTCTCAAGTGCATTTGCAAAATCTGTGAATCCTGTTTTTGGCAAAATAGGTAATATACTTGGAGCTGATAGTTTAAAAAGATATTCAGATATTTTTGGTTTTAACGAAAAAATAAAATCTGATTTTTACTTTAGATCAGGAAAAATAAAATCTATAAAACGACCATATCATGTTGCTGAGACAGCATCTGGTTTCAACAGAGAAACAGAAATAACACCACTCTTTGGTTCAATTCTTAGTTCAGTCATTGTTAATAATGGTAAAATATATGAACCGCATCTTGTTAAAGATGTACAGGATTCAAACGGGAATATGCTGTATGAGAGTAAACCTGTGGTACATAAAGATATTTTAAGAGGGCGAACTTTTAATACATTAAACAGGTTGATGGTTAATACTGTGAAATCGGGTACGGCAAGAAAAATATTCAGAAAGGTAAGGCGTGATAAGTTAATGAAGCGTTTGATAATTGGTGGAAAAACCGGTTCTATCAATAACAGGAATAATAAAATAAGATATGATTGGTTTGCAGGTTTTGCAAAAGATAAAAATGGTAATAATAGTATTGCTATTTCAGTTTTGGTAATGCACGGCAAATATATTGGAAAGAGATCTGGCGAGTATGCATATTTGGTTATTAAAAAATTCTTTGAGGGAAGAAATGTTTAAGAAATTTGAAGATAAGGTAATAAAGAGATCAGTTAATTTTTATAAAAATGTGGTTAAAGATACTAATATTAGTTTTTTTAAAAGACCAGTTGACGTAAAAGGCCCGTCTGTAATTTTTTTCCCTGTTTATGAAAATCAGTTAAATTGTGGTCTTACCGGAATAGTTACTTTTAAAAAGTGTGAAAAAAATAATAAAGAATTTGAAATTGAAAAGCTCAAAAAGTTAGTAACTAAAGCTAAAGAATCCTGTATTAACAGCATAAACGACAATTATGATATTTATTTAAATGGTAAGGACCATTTAGATGAATTTAGTTTAATAGTTTCAAATAACAAAAATGATGAAGTTTTCAACGATCTTCTTTTGAGAAATTCAAGTCTTGATAGTTTAAAATTATTATTTGAAGATCTTAAGGATTTTATAAATAGTGAATCAGATATATTTAAAGATATATCAGGTCAATTATCAAGGGATTCATTTGATATAATCTTTGAAAGAATAGAAACATTAAAAGATATTCAATGGGTTTTGGAAGTAGAGATATACAATAATATTCAAAAGATACAGTCATTAATCAATAAAAACAGTGAAATAAGCTTAAGAAATACTGAGGTTTTCAAAAAAATAAATACAGTTTTAAATAGCATAGACAGATTAGAGGTTAGAGGAAGAGATTCTGCCGGTATTTCTGTCATGTTTATTTTCGAAGCTGATACATATCACAGAATTTTAATGAAACTTGAAGATGAAACTCTGGATTCAGTACTTTCAGAGCGTAGAGATCGGATAATCCTAGAGAATAAGACTATCTCAATCAGGGATTTTAAAAAAGACGGAGAGAATTTAGTCTCTTTTAATATAACTTATAAGGTTGCTGCCGAAATTGGAAGCCTTGGTGATAATATAAGATATATAAGGCAAAAAATTAAAAATGATCAAATAATTCAACTCATTGCAAATGAGTCATACAGATACAATACAGTTTCAGCTCACACACGTTGGGCATCGGTTGGAGCGATTACAGTTCCAAATTGTCATCCGGTTGATAATATGACAACACTTGATAAGAAAAACTCTGGAATTATTCATGTTAGTTTAAATGGTGATATTGATAACTATTTGGAACTAAAAGAAGAGTTTGAGAACAATTACGATATAATCCCTGAAGAACTAACAACAGATACAAAGATAATTCCTGTTTTAGTGGAGATGTATGTAAAACAGGGGCAATCTGTTGAAAATGCATTTTTAATGGCTGTTAACGATTTTGAAGGTTCCCATGCAATTTCGATGCATACAGATCTTGCACCAGGTAAACTTTTTCTTGCGCAAAGGGGTAGTGGACAGGCCATATTTATTGGAATATCTGATAATAATTATATGGCTGTTTCTGAAGTGTACGGTCTTGTTGAAGAAACATCAAAATTTATAAGGGTTGATGGTGAAACAGTAATAGAAGGTAAAAGTGGTCCTGTTCAGGGACAAATCTTTATACTTGATCAGAATTCAGGAGGTGGTCTCTCCGGAATGGAAGCTATGTATTATGATGGCTCAAAAATTGAATTGACTGAAGATCTGATTAAAAAAACTGATATAAAAACCAGAGATATCGATAGACAAGGATTTAATCATTATTTTCTAAAAGAAATTTCTGAATCACCAATATCTGTTGAAAAAACAATACAAAATCGTTGGAAAGCAAATAAAGACGATACTTTAAAAGTTGTTTTAGATGAATCCCATGTTCCTGAATATATAATCTCAGATATTAAAAGTAAAAAAATCAAAAGAATATTTTTTATGGGGCAGGGAACAGCAGGAATTGCAGCTCAGGTATGCGCAGACTTAATGAGTTATTATTTAAGCGACAGCTCGATTTTTGTTTCTGCGATTAAATCATCAGAACTTAGTGGTTTCCATATTAATGAGATGCAGGATTCAAACAGCATGTCAGATACCATTGTCATAGCTATAAGTCAGTCCGGAACTACAACTGATACAAATAGAGCTGTTGATATGGTTAAAGAAAAAGGAGCAAGAACTTTAGCTATTGTTAACAGACGTGATTCAGATCTGTCGTTTAAAGTTGATGGGGTTATATATACCAGTAGTGGACGAGATCTTGAAATGTCAGTTGCTTCTACAAAAGCATTTTATTCCCAAATAATAGCAGGTTCAATTCTTGGATTGTACGTATCATCAATAACTGAGAAAATGTGTCCTCAGATGGTTAATGATGAGATAAAAGAACTTCTGAAGATTCCTGATGTTATGAGAAAAATTCTTTCTATGAAAGATGAAATTAAAGCATCTGCAATGAATATTGCTGTTAAGAAGACTTATTGGGCTGCCGTTGGAAGTGGTCCTAACAAAGCTTCAGCAGATGAGATAAGAATAAAATTAAGCGAACTTTGCTATAAAACAATATCAACTGATTATATAGAAGATAAAAAGCATATAGACCTTTCCTCAGAACCATTAATAATAGTATGCGCTGCTGGTACACGAAGGAGTGTTCTTGGAGATATAATTAAAGATACTGCAATATTTAATGCACATAAAGCAACAACTGTTGTAATAACGGATGAAGGCGAAGATGGTTTTGATTCATACTCTGAAAATATATTTAAGGTTCCATATTTGAGTGAACATCTGGCTCCCATATCAAATACTTTAGTTGGACATATCTGGGGATATTATGCTGCACTTGCTATTAATGAAGGTTCAAGGTTCATGTATAAGAAGCGGGAGCAATTTAACAAAACCTTAAACTCTTATGCACATCAGGGACTTAATGTTTACGAAGTTATTCTTGAGAAAAAATTCAGAGAAGAGATCGCAACATTTTATAAAGAGTTCAGAAAAAAAAGGTTAAATAAAGAATTTCCTCCAATCATGGGATTTAATACTGCTTCAGATTTGACTCTTTTATTGAAATATCTTTCCGGAAGACTTCCCGTATCAGATTTTGAGATAGATTTTGCAAAAAAAGGAACACCACTTAATATGCTCGATACTTTTTTTGAGTGTATTGGAGACTCTATAAACTGTATGGCAAGGCCTATTGATGCGATAAAACATCAGGCTAAAACAGTAACTGTTGGTACCAGTAGAATTAGTGACCGTTTAGAAGGTTCTTTATTTGAAGTACTTAATCAGCATAATGTTAATATCTCTCAGGTTGTAAACAAAAATGTAATTGTTATGAAGAACCTTCAGTCAATTATCTCATATATAAAAGGTACTGTTCTTTATAAAGTCACAGGAATAGACGTTTTAGGTGAGCCTGATGATAATACAAAGATAGAAATAATTGAAAAAACGGGTGAACTTAAAAATGTAGAATCAAGGGTTGAAAATGATAATACATTAAGGGGAACAAAGAAAATTATAGTACGTGAGGGAAATGTTTTTATTGGAAAAGGTAAAAAAGATGATAGAATGACCCTCGTAATACCTATAATTTCAAAAAAATCAACAACATATAACGTTATTGAAAATCTTATTTCATTAAATGTAGCCCTAAAAAAAGATGATGAAATTCCGCTGTTTAAAAAAGTGAAAGCTCTTGGTGGTAAGCATGAGAGACTAAGAAATATAGTTCAGGAAAGTAGCCTAAAATGGGATGATTCATTACTAAATAAGATACCTGTTGATGATCTTTTTGGATTATCAGCTGAAAAAGTTGTAGAAAATTATTTAGTTTAAGTCATGAATAACAAAAAAGGGCTATAATAACTATAGCCCCTTTCAATTTAAAATATTTTTACTTGTTCGAGTTTTTGATAGAAGCTCTAATAAACTCTGTAAAAAGAGGATGTGGCTTCATTGGTTTTGATTTAAATTCAGGATGGAACTGACAACCTAAAAACCATGGATGGTCTTTTAGTTCAACAATTTCCACAAGGTCTCCCTTCGGTGATGTTCCACTAATAAAAAGTCCATTTTCAACAAGTGTATCTTTAAAGTCGTTATTAAACTCATAGCGATGTCTGTGTCTTTCTGAAATATCACTGCTGTTATAAGATTCTTTTGCAAAACTGTCATCTTCAAGAACACAGGGATAAGCACCTAATCTCATTGTTCCGCCATAGTCAGAATTTATATCTCTTGTTTCAATTCTCTTTTTATGTTCATCATACCATTCATGCATCAAATTTATTACCGGATATTCAGTTTTTTTATCAAATTCAAAACTGTTTGCACCTTTTAAACCTGCAATATTTCGAGCAAATTCAATAACAGCAATATGCATACCCAGGCAGATACCAAAGTATGGTACTTTATTTTCCCGTGCATACTTTGCAGCATGAATTTTACCCTCAATACCTCGTGATCCAAATCCACCAGGAACAAGAATACCATCAGCATCTTTTAGTTTTTCAGCACAATTTGATTCATCAATAGTTGTTGAGTCTATGTAAATAAGATTAACTTTGCAACTATGGGGAAAACCACCATGGGTTAGAGCTTCATTTAAGCTCTTGTAAGATTCTGTTAAATCAACATATTTTCCGACAATTCCAATATTTACTGATTTCTCAGGGTTTTTGAATTTATCAACAACATTTAACCATGTATCTAATCTTGGAGATCTTGTCCAGATATGAAGTAATTTGGAAATTATTTCATCAAGTCCTTCCTGCTGGTAAACAAGAGGAACTTCATAAATACACTCAACATCTTTAGCTGTAATAACGGCTTCTGAGCTGACGTTACAAAATAGTCCAATCTTCTTTTTTAAATCCTGTGAAAGATACCGATCAGTCCTGCATAGTAAGATATCTGGCTGAATACCTATACTTCTAAGTTCTTTAACACTATGTTGAGTAGGCTTGGTTTTTAATTCACCTGCAGTCGGAATGTATGGAACTAATGTTAGATGAATGTAAACTACATTTTCACGTCCAAGGTCAGCTCTTAATTGACGGATCGCTTCTAAAAAAGGAAGGCTTTCAATATCGCCTATGGTTCCACCAATCTCAATAAGTGCTATATCAACAGTTCCAGCTAAAAGCATTATACTGTTTTTAATTTCGTCTGTAATATGAGGTATTACCTGAACAGTACCACCTAAATATTCACCTTTACGCTCTTTTGTTATAACAGAATTATATATTTTTCCTGTAGTAAAGTTATTATTTTTACCAAGGTTAGCATTTGTGAATCTTTCGTAGTGTCCTAAATCAAGATCAGTTTCAGATCCATCGTCGGTTACAAAAACCTCTCCATGCTGGAAAGGGTTCATTGTACCAGGGTCTACATTTATGTATGGGTCTAGCTTCTGGATAGTAACGCTTAAACCTCTACTTTCCATTAAAGCTCCTATTGAAGCCGAAGCAAGTCCTTTTCCAAGAGATGAAACAACACCTCCAGTTACGAATATAAATTTCGTATTATGTCCCATAACATTTCCCTTAAATATTTATTGTTTATAGTTCTAAATGAAAAAGATTATTAAAGATTACCTTTTATGACAAATTAAAAGGAATTAAATTAAAATCGTTTATCAAATTTATCAATCGCATTTTTTACATCATCATCTTTAATATCGATCTTTTCCTTAACATAAATTTGTTTTAGATATTCAATATCAAAGATGTTCTTTTTAAACTTTGGGTTTAAGGCTATTTTATCAACCCTAATAATTCTTGTTAAAATATCATTCTCATAAAAATCTATTCTTCTTGGATACCATGTTTTTCTCAGGCGTTTCCATTCATTATAGTGAATCTCTAACTTGTTAGATTCATTAACAATAATTAGCCTGCTTGGCATCAAACTTTCTTTATCAACCCATAACTGGGAAGCACTAAAATCATTATTAGCAGCTCCAATAATATATGATAGTCTGTTTTTAAACTGACCAAGGCTTGAAACGAGCATATCTATGCCAATTTTCTTAAGTCTTTTAAAAAGCTGCGAACTATCTCTAATTAGAAGAATGTCTTTATAATAATCTATTTTAGACTCCTCTTCAGAAATTATTAGAGAATCTAAAATTGTTAATGCAGATCCTTTTGAATATATATGAATTCTTGTTTTTTCTTTTGATTTGGTAACAGATCTGAAACGATTTGCAATATTATATTTAAGATTCTGCTTAAAAACCATAAAACCATTGTCAAAAGTATCATCAAATATTTCAAGATTTTGATAGACCTCAATTCTGTCAGGTTTACCTAATTTCTCTGTAACAAGTTCAAGAAGAAAAGGTGAATCTGGCAAATATGCCAAAGAAGGACTAATAAACAAAAATAATGTTAGTATCGTAAGAAGATATTTCTTCATAATTATTACTTTTTAAAAGATTGAAGTTATAAAGTTAGCATTTAATCCAAGTTCTTCTTCTATTCTTAGCAGTTGATTATACTTTGCAACCCTGTCACTTCTTGACATTGACCCGGTTTTAATCTGGCCAGCATTAACACCAACTGCAAGATCTGCAATAAAAGTATCTTCAGTTTCACCGGATCTGTGAGAAATTACATTAGTATATCCGGCTTGTTTTGCAAGTTCGATAGCATTAAGTGTTTCTGTAACAGTACCAATTTGATTCAGCTTAATAAGTATTGAATTAGCAACTCCTGTTTCAATACCTTTAGTCAGTATTTCTGGGTTTGTAACAAATATATCATCACCAACAATTTGAATTTTGCTATCAAGTTTGTCTGTCATAGCTTTCCAACCATCCCAGTCACCTTCTGCAAGACCATCTTCAATGGAAAGAATTGGATACTTACCAATAAGATCATCATAATAGTCGATCATCTCATCAGATGAAAGAGTTCTTTTCTCTCCAGCTAATTCATATTTTCCATCTTTATAAAATTCACTGGCAGCTGAATCCAATGCTATGCCGATGTCTTCAGAAGGTCTGTAACCAGCTTTTTCAATAGCTTGCATTATTAGTTGGATAGCTTCTTCATTTGAACCCAGGTTTGGAGCAAATCCTCCTTCATCACCTACTGCAGTATTTAAACCCTTATCTTCAAGAAGTTTTTTAAGATTATGGAATGTTTCAGCTCCCATTCTTGCAGCTTCATAGAAAGTTTCAGCTCCAACAGGAATGATCATAAATTCCTGAATATCAAGACTATTAAAAGCGTGTTCTCCACCATTTATGATGTTCATCATAGGAACTGGCAGATTTCGTGCGTTTACACCACCAATATATTTATAAAGAGGAAGTTCATGGGCTGAAGCAGCAGCTCTTAACGAAGCCATGGAAACTGCAAGAATTGCATTTGCGCCCAAATTAGCTTTATTTGGAGTTCCATCAAGCTCTATCATAAAATTATCAAGAGTTGCCTGGTCAACAGAATCCATTCCTAAAATTGCAGGTGCAATATCATTTCTGATATGTTCAACAGCTTTTATAACACCTTTACCCATATATCTGTCTTTATCTTTATCTCTAAGCTCAAGGGCCTCTCTTGTTCCGGTAGATGCTCCAGATGGAACAGCAGCTCTTCCTTTAGCTCCACATGCAAGTGCAACATCTGCTTCAACAGTTGGATTTCCTCTTGAATCTATAATCTCTCTTGCTTTAACACTCGCTATTTCAGTCATTATTCCTCCAAATATTTTATAAGAAAAAAATCATAAGTTCATTTTAATTAACTCTTTTAAATACTCTATTTAAAAGGGTTGTGTCAAGATCAGGATTTTAAACAATAAAAATATTCTGATCCTTTAATTTCATTGCTTTAACGATTTAATATTGATAAAAATTGAGTAGAAATATTTTAAAATATTAAATTAAAGATAAGGCATTTTAATGCAAATAAAAAAATATATTGATAATATCTCGGACAAATTCACAGGCGGAACACACAACAATTACTATTCAAATCTTTCAAATGAAAGTTTTATACAAAAAATACTATACAAATATTTTTTAAGAAAGATTAAATTTAACTATGAAAAGATAAATAAACTTCAGGAGAGCATAAAAAATAATAAAGAGGATACAATCATTGTATATTCCACTAAATTTCGAAGAAACTTCGACTATATTTTATACAATTCAAACTTCAAAAATAATGGATATCCAGAACCAACAATCGGACTAAATTTCTCAATTTATCTTTTTCACCCTTTAAAGCGGTTTTTTAGAATAACATTTTCTAAAATTGATTATTTTCTAAGAAATTTTTCAAAATCAAACCCTTTTCAAAATGGTTTTTACAAACAAGAAATGTTTGGTGGTAAATCGATGATTTTGCCATTAATTGTAAAGAATTCATTTTATGATAGATTTGTTAAATCGAAAACAGACCCGGTTAAATTTCTTATAGATATACAAAAAATAACAGATAAAACCATATATATAGTCCCACAATTAATTTTCTATTCAAAAACCCCATCCTCACAGGAAAGTGTAATATCTGATTTCCTGTTTGGAACAAGAGAGAATCCTGGAACTTTTAGACGTATTTTTACAATGCTAATAAATCCATCAAGTGTTTTTGTAGAGTCAGATGATCCAATTAACCTTAAAGAATATCTTGAAAAAGAAAGTATTAAAAATCTGAGTGATAAAAGAAAGGCAGAAATTTTAAGGAGTGAACTTGTTCAAAACTTAAATATTCACAGACAAAGTATTACTGGCCCGGTTATAAAATCAAGAGACGAACAAAGGGAAATAATCTTAACGAGTGAAAGATTAAGTAAATATTTTGATGAATACTCAATAGATAAAAAAATACCAATCAATAAGGTTTATAAAAAAGCCAATAAGCACTTTGATGAGATTTCAACTAAATATAATTTTACTGTAGCAAAATTCCTGTTAATATTTGTTAATTTTCTAATTAACAAAATATTTGATGGTGTTACTTATAATCTTGACGGGCTTTTGAAAATCAGAGAGATGTCCAAAAAAGGGCCCGTTATATTTATTCCCTGCCATAAAAGTCATATAGATTATCTTGTGCTGCCCTATGTTCTGATGGGAAATAATTTTCCAAATCCCCATGCACTTGCCGGGAAAAACCTATTCTTTTTTCCTGTGAATAAATTTTTAAAAGCTGTTGGGGCAATATCTATAAGAAGAACTTTTAAAAATTCTCCCTTATATTCGGCAATTTTTGCAGAGTATATTAATCAACTTCTATCGGAAGGATTTAATATAGAGAATTTTATTGAGGGAGGAAGAACGAGATCTGGAAAAATACTTGCTCCTAAATTAGGCTTTATTTCGATTGTGCTAAATGCTTTTAAAAATAATGCATGCAAAGATATTAATTTTGCTCCGGTTTTCATAAGCTATGACAGAGTTGTAGAGGAGAAAGCATATCTAAAAGAGATAGATGGAGGGACAAAAACAAAAGAAAGTCTTAGTGAATTTGTTAAAGCAGGAAAAGTTTTAAAGAAACGATTTGGTAAAATTTACCTTAAATTTGGTGATGGAATATCTTTAAATGAATTTATTGAATCAAGTGGTTTATCTCCAGATAATGATTCAAATGTTGTTTGTGAAGAGCTTGGCAATAGAATTATAGATTCATTAAACAAAAATTCTATCGTTACTCCACACTCTATAATTGCCAGTGCGCTGCTAAACAGTTCAAGAAAATGGGTCTCAAATGAGACTATTTTTGAAACTATTGATATGTTCCTTAATTATCTTAAATTTCACAATGCAGAACTCGCTGCAACAATAAAGACAAATCACAAAGTAGTGTTTGAAGGTGTTCTTGATACGTTTGTTTCAAGGAAATTTATTGATATAAAAGATGAAAATGAATTTGATAGATCTTATAAAGTTTTAGAAAATAAAAGGGTTATTTTAGATTTTTACAGAAATAATAACATAATATTCTTTATTCCGGCAGCCTACGTATCGGCATCAATTTTAAATCATGACAATGTAAATTTTAAAACTGAAGATCTCATTAATGAATACAACTATCTTAAATCTCTTTTTTCCATTGAGTTTACTTTTATGAATATGGAAACAATAGATAAAGAAATTAGAAAGGTTATTAAATCTTTCATAGATGATGGATTACTTGAGCCAGATATGAAAGAACCTGATAAATATCAGATAACAACAAAAGGTTATAAAACAATTAAATTCTATTCAGCATTTTTGAAGTGTTACTTTGAATCATATTTTGTTGTTATTAAATATATATTAAAAAATACGGGAAAAGATGATTTTAGAAAAAAAGTTAAAAAAGCACACATCCTTTCTTTAAAGATGTATGAAAATAAAGAGATTGAGCTAAAGGAGAGTATCTCTAAAATTAATATCAAAAATGGTGTTATTTTTATGGATAGATTAAAAGAAGAGGAGATTAATATTCACAAAATGAAGATAAAAAAATATTTAAGCTTGATCTGATATTTTTAGGGAATCTCTAATAACTGCCTTTTGATCGAACTACAGCGTTGTTCGCAAAAAATAACTGTTGTATGTTTATAAAATTAAAGTTTTTTATAAACGAATCGGCTCGTAACTTTTTTCTCACCCTTGTATTTCAAACAAAATTCTAGATATTAGAGGTTCCCTTTAGTTTTTTAATATCTTCATAAGCTTCCTGAATTTTAAGAAAATTATTGAGAGAACCTTTGCTCTTGTCCGGATGATAAATTGATATTAGGGATCTGTATTGCTTAGTAATTTCTTTTAGATTATCATTTTCATCACAATCTAAAATGGCATATGGAGATTTGGAATTATGTCTAACTATGTTAAAAAGTTCTGTGAAAGAATTCTTAACATCAAGTTTTTTTGAAATAGAATACAAAAAACTTTCAACTTCAGAACTAATTTCATTATTTACAAAGGAAAATTCAAGAAGAGATTTTATTGTAAATAATGATATATCTTCATACAGAACAAACTCATTACAGAATTCTTTATATAATCTAAAATCAGGATTTGTTTTAAGAGCCTGGTTAAAGTATTTAACAAGAATATTTCTTCTTTTTATATCGAAATTAAGTTTTGTTTCTATGAATTTTTCAAGGTATCTGATCTTTCTTTTTGTTACTTTTTTATCCAATACACATATATGGGCATACATTGTAAATAGGTTTGATAGAAATAAAGTTTGATCATTTTTTGATATAGTAAACTGATAGTTGTTATCGCTAATATCCAGATCATTTTTATCAAAAAAACCGTGACCAATAGCTAAGCCGGCAATTGCTCCAGGTGGGCCACCAATTGCCATTCCTATTGTTCCTCCTAAAACTTTACCAAACCAACCCATCTAAAATCCTTAAAGAAAGTTGCATTAATATAATTTAATAATATAAACTTAATTTAGTATAAATCGATCTTAAAAACAAAGGTAAAATATGAATATATATATAGTACAACATGGACTGAGCGAAAAGGATGGATCTGGTAAAAAAGTATTAACAATCGAGGGAATTGAAAAAGTAGAGCTTATAGCTGGAGTTGCTGCTGGTTATGGGGTTAAAATTGACAAAATAATACATAGTGGAAAAATTAGAGCTAAACAAACAGCAGAGTTAATCTCTAAAAAGTTCAATAATGTCAATATTGTTGAAGAAAATGATTTAAATCCTAATGATGATGTTGAACTTTTCAAAAGTAAAATAGAAGCGAATTTAATGATTGTTGGGCACCTGCCTTACTTAAATCGTCTTGTGTCTTATCTGGTAACAGGTAATATTGATAAGAAAATTTTTGACCTGCAAAATGGTGGAATTTTATGTTTAAATAAAGATGAAGATGGTTGGGTTATTAAATGGGGATTTATGCCAAATATATCATAAGGGAACCTCTAATGATTAGATTTTGATTGAAATACAAGGCTGAGAAAAAAATAATGAGCCGATTTTTACAACAGTTCTTTTTATTGAAGATACTCCGTTGTTTTGTTTTTATTTCTTTTAAAACAACTTAAGTAGTTCGGTCAAAAGGCAATTAGTAGGGATTCCCTTAAAAATGAGGTGTTATTGATGGATAATTATTCAAAATTAGACAACGATCTTATAACAAATTTTCTTTTTCACCCAAGAAAAGGAAATGTACCGTCAAAGGGATTAGACCTAAGAATTCCTGTTGAAAGTTATGAAATCGGAGCAAAATTTTTCAACTCAGGAGAGAATAACCCCACTATTCTTTTTTTTCATGGAAATGGTGAAATCGTTTCAGATTATAACGATATCGGAGAGTATTATTTAAATGAAAATATAAATTTTTTTGCAGTGGACTACAGAGGTTATGGAACTTCCTCAGGAAATCCAAATGCATCGACAACAATCAAAGATTCAATATTAGTTTTTGATTATGTTAAAAAATATTTGAAAGAGAACAAAATTACTGGAAAATTATATGTTATGGGCAGATCTCTTGGTAGTGCTTCTGCTATTGAGATTGCTGCTAAACATGAGAATGATTTAGATGGATTAATAATTGAAAGTGGGTTTGCTTATACTGTTCCTCTTTTAAAAGTTTTAGGTATAAGCGGTTTAGATATAATTGAGGAGGAAGGCTTTAACAATCTTAAAAAAATTGAATACTATAAAAAGAAGCTTCTTGTTATACATGCTGAAAATGATCATATAATACCATTTAGTGATGGAGAAGATCTTTACAGAGGTTGTGCTTCAGAAGATAAAGGGCTTATAAAAATTGAGAAAGCTGATCATAATACAATTTTTTATTACGGTATGGAAAAATATATGGATGCGGTTAATAAGTTCATAAAAAATTAGATCATTTTTTGTGCTTTAAAATGATCTAATTGATAATTAAATTTGTAACCTTTAGTTGTTTGAGTAATAAAAAACTATAAATATTTAGTGGGATCTTCAATGTTTGCTTTGCGAAAACCCTCAACTCTTAAATAGCATGAATCACATTTTCCACATGAAAGGCCGGCTGTTGGGTTGTAGCAACTAATAGTTTTACCGTAGTCAACACCAAGTGATACGCCCTTTTTAATTATTTCCGATTTACTCATATCCTGAAGAGGTGTTTGAATTTTGAGGTTTGTTGTTCCTTCAACCCCTGTTTTTGTCGCTAAGTTAGCCATCATTTCAAATGATTTTATAAATTCTGGTCTACAATCAGGATATCCACTATAATCTACAGCATTTACACCAATAAAAATATCAGATGATTTTAAAACTTCAGCCCATGCCATTGCATAAGATAAAAATATTGTATTCCTTGCAGGAACATAGGTAACTGGTATTTCATCAGTTACAGAATCTGCATCAGGAACATCAATATCATCTGTAAGTGCAGATCCACCAATTTTTCTCAAATTTATATCTATAACTAAATGTTTTTCAACATTAAAAAACTTTGCAATATCTCTTGCAGCATTAAGTTCATATTTATGTCTCTGTCCATAGTCAAAACTTAAGCTATAAACTTTAAATCCCATATCTTTTGCTATTGCTATAACGGTTGTGGAATCTAAACCTCCACTTGATAAAACAATAGCATTTTTAGAAACTTCCATTAAACACCTCTTTCTACATCTGGCCATATAAATTTATGAATTTGAATTTGTAATCTAACTTTTAAATTATCTTCCAGTATCCATTTTGCGAGATCAGGCAAGGATAGTGTTTCTTTTACAGAAGATATAATAATATTTTGATAAGGGATATCATTCAGTTTCTTTAGGATAATATCTTTTGCAAATTCATAATCTTTTCTTGAAGACAATACAAATTTAATCTGATCATCACCTTTAAAATATCTTATATTAGATATATAAGTAGAATCTGAAACGTTACTATCCGGACATTTTATATCCATTATCTTGATACAACGGGAATCTAAATTTGCTAAATCGTAAGTTCCATTAGTTTCTAACAACACTTTGTAATCAAGATCAGCAAGAGTTTTAATCAGGTTTTTTGTATGATCCTGATACAACGGCTCACCGCCGGTTAGTAAAACTAATTTGCATTCAAATTTTGAGATTTCGTCAATTATCTGATTTTCCTGATAAAAAGTTCCTTCATTGTAGGAATACTCAGTATCGCAATAGGAACAACGAAGATTACAACCTGTTAATCGTATAAATATACATGGTAGTCCTGAAAAAGTTGATTCACCCTGAATACTGTAGAAAATTTCATTAATCTTAATCTTCATTTCTATTGGAACCTTAATAATTAGTATTTTGATTGAAATTTAACGTTTATAAAAGCTTTTAGTTTTATAAAATCTCTGCTTGGGTAAAAAATAGCCTACGTTTTAAAAGTTATTGTTTTTCTCATAACGAATTAGTTCGGTCAAATGGCAATTATTTAGGTTCCCTTATGAGTTTCATCTTTCAGGAATTTATTATGATATTCATTTTCAGAAATATGCTTCCTTAACTTAATATTAACAAAATCATATATTTCAGTAAGTTCTTCATCTGAAACTCTTTTAAGTAACATCTTTCCAAAATTATCATCAGATAACATCTGGAGATACAGAAGAACGGTTTCTTCATCGGATTTTCTATCCATCCCAAATGCACCAAGACCATCATAATTATTTACAAAATCGTGTTTAAATTTACTCATTTTTGTATCATATCCTATTTCATCTTTACTATTCTAAAACCAATATTATTTCTATATGCTTTAGGTCTGTAATAGCCTCTGCTTGCAGATCTCAAATATTGAACACCTTGATTCCAGCTTCCACCTCTAAAAATTTTTCTATCTCCAGATTTAGATAGAGGGTCAACAATACCATCTTTATAGGTATCTGTATCAACAGCTACTAATCCTGTCCAACTTTTCCATCTACAGCTATCCAAAACCCATTCTGCAACATTACCATGCATGTCGTATAAACCCCATTTATTAGGTTTTTTCTTTTTAACCGGATGAGATTTAAGGTCAGCTACAGGATCTCTTTTTCCAGAATTACCACAATACCAGGCTGTATTTTTCAGATTTTCAATCAATGCGCAATATTTTTTTTCTGTTATTTCAGTTATTTTTCCTGATGAAAAAGCAGTTGTAGTTCCTGCTCTGCATACATATTCCCACTCAGCCTCTGTTGGGAGTCGATACTTATCTGTTGATTCCATCATATTAAGCTTTTTTATAAAATTCTGGGCTTGGTGCCATGTAACTCTCTCAACCGGGCAATTCTTTCCACAACTGATAAATGCTGATGGGTTATATTTCATGACTTTTAAAAACTGTTCCTGAGTTACTTCAGTAATAGATATAAAAAACCCCCTGGAAATTTTCACCGTATGTAGTTTTTCATTTCTTTTTCGATATAGTTCATTTTCAGGACTACCCATTTTAAAATTTCCAGGTTTTATGAAGACAAATTGCATACCAATACTGTTTTTATATGAAGGTTTTCTGTATGCAAATGAGTAGTCGGGTATTATAAACATTGATAAACAAAACATTAGAATTAGTTTATTCACTTTGATGACCTTTCAATATTTGACCAATTAATTTGAAAAAAAACAGATAGAAGCTAAAATGCGATAAACAATGAAAGTTTATCACTATTTTATTAAAGCAGTCAAATGCTGTAAAACTTTGGTAATATTTACAATTAAGTGTTATTAAATTAATGATTGTTAAGATATTATCAAAATCTCTAGGTGAAAGGTTCATTTATGGAATGGGGAAAGAAACTGGACAAAACAAGTAGTAAGGTTATTACTGAAACTGATTTCACAGGAGCAGAAGAGAAAAAATTTAAACTTTTAACCAAACAGGACCTGCCTTTTGTTTTGATAGGTATAATAATAATTGTTCTGATCGCGGGTTTTGTTAGTTTAATACCTATGATACGTGAACATGGCTCTGACCAAAGTGTTGTGATTGACAAGAAAATTGCAGAGTTAAATGAAAAAATAGAGAAATTTAAAGAGATTGAGGGAAAACTCGCTAAATTTGAAAAAAATCTTATTATACTTAAAAAGATGGATTCAAAAATAGATACTATAGATGCAAATCTAACTTTGAAAATAGGTAAGCTCTCTCAAAACCTTGCAGAGATAAATGAATTGTATGCTTCAATAAAATCAAAAATAGATAAACAAAAAAAGATAATTGTAAAGGAAACACCAGCAATAATTATAAAAAAAAAGAATGATATTCCAGTTAAGTTTTATCAGGTAAAAAAAGGTGATACTTTTTACAGTATAAGCAGAAGGTTCAAGATAAGCCTTGTACAATTAAAAAAATTAAATAACTTTAATGAGAAATCAAAACTATATCCAAATATGAAAATTAAGATACGGGAGTAAAATGTATATAAAAACCCTTGTAAATATCTTTATCATAATATTTTTTATTAATATTGGGATATGCTCTGAACTAAATAAACTTAAAAAAGAATTAAAGAATAATCCAGATAGTTATTCAACAAATTATAATCTCGGAAGTTATTACGAAAAAAATGGTAATTACAATCAAGCTATAAAATACTTAAAAAAATCTATTAAAATTGATAGCAAAAAAGTATTTTCATATATCATGTTAGGGAGTAGTTTCGATTCCTTAGGAAAATACAAAGAAGCAGTTACAAATTACAAAAGAGCAATTAGGATTGATTCAAAAAATGGTTTATCATATTCGATGTTAGCAATGAGTCTAACAGAATTAAATGATTTCAAAGGTGCTATAAAATATTTTAAAAAATCAATTAAGTTGAACAAAAAAAATGGAAAAAATTGTGCGATATTATTTGGAATCGGTAATGCGTATGTAAATCTGAAAAACTATAAAAAGGCTATTAAACCCTTAAAATCGGCAATAAAACTAAACCCTAAACTAAAAAATGCCGTAATGCTATTAGGCCTCTCATATAATGAAACCGGGAATTCAGAAAAAGCTTTCGATCAATATGTAAAACTACAGAAAATAGATCGTGAATTATCGATAATATTGCTCGATTATCTCAGTCGTAGTTGACTCAACTAAATTTTCTCTTTATAATTAACTTAACTTTTAAAAAAAGGAGTTACTAAAATGGAAATTTCAGGAAACCAGGGAGTTAATCCTTTAGCAAATCAATATAAAAGTGATCCAATAAAATCTACAGAAAAAGAAACAAACAAAATAAATCCAAAAGAGAAAGAAGAAGTAAAATCAAATAACATTGACCCAAATAAGGGAAATAATGTTGATATTGAGGTATAGAAATAAAATTATTTTATGATTTGATTCTTTTTTTTATTGTAATAATTATAAGTATTTAAAAACAAAAAAATAAAATCCAATACAATCCTTTAAAATATGCCCTTCTAATAACTTGACACCATATCTATATTGTGAGATCTTTTATTATGTTCATTTCTTGAACACAAAGAAATGTAATTATCAAATGCGGAGCTGTGCCTTCAATCCTACCTTAAAATAATTGTATAAAAATGGATAATAAAGAACTTAGAACTTTAAAAATTCTTGAAGAGATCGATAAAAACCAATCGATAAATCAGAGAGCTTTGGCTGGAAATTTGAATATTTCATTAGGGCTTGCAAATTCTTTTATAAAGCGACTTGCTAAAAAAGGTTATATAAAAGTATCTTCGATACCAAAAAATCGAATGATTTATCTATTAACACCAACAGGAGCTGCTGAAAAAACGAGATTGACTTACAATTATATCAAATATTCATTTAAATTTTATAAAGAAACTAGATCAAAAATGGTTTCTTTGTTTGATAAAATTTCAAAAGAAGGTATCAAAAAAGTTGCATTCTACGGAGCTACTGAGGTAGCAGAAATAGCTTATATATCTTTAAAAGATACCTCAATAGAGTTTGAAGGTATTTATGATTTAAAAAAAGTTGGTACTTTTATGGGTAAGCAGATATGCAATACACAGGATATTCGATATTCAAGCTTTGACAGACTAATCATTACTGATGATGAAATATCTAAAAAAGAAATATTGAATTTAGATAGTGATAAATGTTTGCACTTGAATCAAATATCAATATAGTCATTATGCTTAAAATAGAATTATAAGAATATTTAGGATATTTATAATACATGAAAATATTTTTAATCGCGGGTGCAAGGCCAAATTTTATGAAAATTGCACCTATAGCTAGAGAACTTGAGAAAAACAAAGACATAAAATATCGAATAATTCATACAGGACAACATTATGATCAAAATATGAGTTATGTTTTTTTTGAGGAACTTGGTATTAAAAATCCAGATTACCACCTTAAAGATTGCAGTGGAACCACTACTCAGCAGACTGCTAGAATTATGATTGAGTTTGAGGCCATTTGTAAATCAGAAAGACCAGATCTTGTAATTGTAGTTGGTGATGTAAATTCAACTTTGGCCTGTTCAATAGTAGCAAAAAAATTAAATTTAAAATTAGCTCATGTTGAAGCAGGGCTCCGCAGTTTCGATTTAACAATGCCTGAAGAAATTAATAGAATGGTAACGGATTCCATATCTGATATTTTTTTTGTTACAGAAGAAGAAGGTCTTGTAAATCTTAGAAAAGAAGGTAAATCTAAAAAAGACATTCACTTTGTCGGGAATGTTATGATAGATAGTCTTTATTATCAGCTATCAAAAATTAATAAAAAAACTTCCGATGTATTAAAATTTGATGAATATAAAATTAAAAACCCAGAATATGGTGTAATAACACTTCATCGTGCATCAAACGTAGATGATAAGCAGACTTTAGTAAAGATATATGAATCTTTACAAAAAATATCTGAAAAACTTCCTTTGATATTTTCTATTCATCCAAGAACTAGAAAAAATATGGAAAAATATGGTATCAATACTCCGGAAAAAATAAAGATAGTTGAACCCTTATCTTATATGGAATTTTTGAATTTATGGAAAGATGCAAAAGTAGTTCTTACAGATTCCGGTGGACTACAGGAAGAAACGACGGCTCTTGGAGTTCCCTGCTTAACAATTAGAAATAATACAGAAAGGCCTATAACAATATCAAAGGGTACTAATCAATTAGTAGGAACTTCAAATAGAAAAATTCAAGATGCATTTAGAAAAATTATGGAAAATGATTGGAAGTCTGGAGAAAAACCTGAGTTATGGGATGGCAAAGCTGCAGAAAGAATAGTTTCTATAATTTTAAATGAATATTTTTGAGTATATATTAAATAATTACAAAAAGTTGTTAATTCAATTTAATGATCTTTGCTCTTAACCAAATGGTAATAAAAAAAATGAATGAAATTATTCCTTATGGAAGACAATTAGTAGATGAAGATGATATTGATGCAGTTATTGAGGTACTTCAATCAAAGATGCTTACTCAGGGACCTAAGACAGCGGAGTTTGAATTAGATTTGTGTAATGTTGTTGGATCTAAATTTGGTATAGCAGTTAATTCCGGTACATCAGCACTTCATATAGCTTGTCTTGCAGCAGGAGTTAAAGAAAATGATGAAGTAATTACTTCTCCTATAACTTTTGTAGCATCAGCTAATTGTATTGTTTATTGTGGTGGGAAACCGATTTTTGCTGATATAAACCCAGAAACCTATAATATTTCTCCTGATGAAATTGAAAGGCTAATTAGTAAAAAGACAAAAGCTATTATTCCAGTACATTTTGCTGGTCAAAGTTGTGATATGGAAAGAATTAACCAGATAGTTAAAAATGCAGAGAAGAAATATGGAAATAGAATATACATCATTGAAGATGCTTGCCATGCTTTAGGATCGAAGTATTTAGGGAGTGAAGTTGGATCATGTGAATATTCAGACATGACAGTTTTGAGTTTTCATCCTGTTAAACATATAACAACTGGTGAAGGTGGTGTTGTTTTTACAAACAAAACTGAAATTAGTAATATGCTCATGAAATATCGTTCCCATGGTATAACAAGTACTCCGGAAGAAATAGTGTACAAAAAAGAAGGATTTAACACTTCTATTGAGTACGATAAGCCTATGATGAATCAATGGTATTATGAGCAGAAAATTTTAGGTTATAATTATAGAATAACAAATATTCAGGCTGCATTAGGATGTTCGCAATTAAAAAAACTATCTTCTTTTATATTAAGGAGAAGGGAAATTGTTAATATTTACAATAAGGCTTTTCAAGGTATAAAGAATATTACAGTTCCCTTTGAATCTGAAAATTGTAAGAGTAATTTTCATCTTTATGTACTTCTATTTAATTTCAAAAATATAGGAATTGATCGTGCAAGTTTAATGAAGAAACTGAAATCCAGAAATATTGAAACACAAGTTCATTACATTCCTGTACATACTCAGCCTTTCTACCAAAATAATTACAAAACTAAATGGAGAGATTACCCAAATGCTGAGAATTATTATAGACAATGCCTCTCAATTCCTCTTTTCCCAGCAATGACCAATGAAGAAATTGAAAAAACAATATATGAGGTAAAAAAAGCCGTAATTTAACTGTTGGATAGTTATAAAAGAAAAAAATTTAATTATTAAAGGGGTTTGAAATGCTAAGTAGTTTAAAGTCAATATTGTCATATGATAAACCATATAGAGTCTACTTATATCAAAAAGCTAAAAACATATACCACAAACTTCTAAAAAAAAATCTACCCCATAAGGGACATAAATATTACTTGAAATACCAGATAACAAAAGCGATCAATCTGGCAAGTAATCTGGGTCATAAACGAATGAGTATTCTTGAATTTGGAGTTGCTGGTGGGCAAGGTTTGCTTGAAATTGAGGCTTATTGTAAAGATATAACAAAAAATTTAGACCTAGATATTGAAATTTATGGTTTTGATCTGGAAAAAGGATTACCTCCCAGTAAAGACTATAGGGATGAACCATATAAGTGGGTTGAAGGTTCATACTCCATGGATATGGAATTGCTGTTAAGCAAAATTAAAAAATCAAAACTGATTATCGGTGATGTTAAAAAAACAGTACCTGAGTTCGTTGAAAAATATAATCCGGCTCCAATAGGGTTCATTAACTTCGATTTAGATCTATACTGGCCTACTAAATGTGCACTTGAAATTTTTAATGAAGAGGATCTGTACTTTTTACCAAGAGTAGAGTGCTTCTTTGATGATATATTTTTTGAGCATGCAGGGATTTATCTGGCAATAAATGAATTCAATGCTGAGAATGAGATGAAAAAAATTGGCCAGAATAACCGGACATTGGTTCACAATTTTAATGAAATAATGAAATACAGAATGTTTGAGTATCATAAGTTTAATCATGTGGATTACAGCAAAAATAATTTCATGAAGAATAAAGCGGCAGAACTGCCTATAAAGTGAAATAAGCGAAGAAATTAATATGAACTATATACATAGTAACACAAGAGAGCTGAAAGAAATACAGAAGGTCAATTTTATCATTGATAATTCTGAATCATTTTCAGGTTTCGAGCAACTTGAAATTATACAGTACCCAAAAATATTTCTGTTTATTGACCGTATTATATACGAAAAATATCGGAATTTTGTTTCTTTATTAAACTCAATCCATGGAAATATTATAATTACAAAAATTGACTCTGACGAAAGTGAAAAAAATATCAGCAGATATAGTAATTATATTGAAATCCTTTCAAACGGTGCATGTAGTAAAAAGGATCTCATATTAGCTGTTGGTGGCGGAGTTATTTTGGATGTTGTTGGATTTCTTTCTTCAACATATATGAGAGGTGTGGATTTTATTGCAGTTCCAACAACTCTGGTTGGTCAGTCTGATGCATCTACAGCAGGAAAAACTTGTATTAATACAAACGCTTCAAAAAATCTAATCGGTACCTTTTATCTCCCTAAAGTTGTCTACAACAATACTCATTTTCTAAAAACTTCAACGGATTATTCATTGCGTCAGGGCTTTTCAGAAATATTCAAATATGGATTGCTGTCATCCCAGAAACTCATTGATTTACTGGTTGAAGGAGAGGGGTCTCTTTATAATTCTCAAATGAATGAAATACTAAGAATTGTTATGAATGCAAGGTTTGACATCAGAACCAGAAACCCGTTAGCCAGTAATTTAGGGCATACATTCGGGCATGCACTGGAAAAATACTCAGAATATGAAGTCGGTCACGGTGATGCAATTTCAGCCGGAATAATTATGGCACTGAAGTTTTCACTTGATCAGGGGCTCATATCTGAAAGTATTTTTACAAAAGTTGGTTCATGGATGGATGAAATTGGCTTAAATACATATATCGAAGCAGATATCAACCCGATAGAATTAGCATCATTAATGTGTAAAGATAAAAAATCCTTTGATGACACAATCGGTCTGGTTCTTGTTAAGGAAGTAGCTGAACCGCTTACATCAAATGAACAACCGTTTTATTATGCAGATAGAAAACAAATTGAAAACTTCTTAATAAAATACATGAATAATGAGAACCATGTAAAAAAAGGATGCTGGAAACAGCTAATGGAAAATGGAAATTAATTTTAATTCAGAGCATGTGGTTGTCGTAACAGGTGGAACAAGAGGTATCGGTCTGGCTTTGGTAAAGGATATTCTGGATTCCGGAGCTTCCGTTGCTGTAATTTCAAGAAAATCAACAGGTCTGTTAGATACTGTTTTTTGTGATTGTGACTCAAAAAGACTTTTTCTGTATGATTGCGATATAGGCAACTACCATGATGTTGAAAAGACTTTTCATAAAATTGAAAATGATGCCGGTATGATTTCTGGTTTAATAAATAATGCTGGAGTGAATCCATCACGAAACACAATCATAAATACGAATTTGGAAGACTGGGAACAAACCATATCTGTAAATTTATCAGGAACATTCTATTGTTCAAAATTTGCGATTCAATCTATGAAAAAATGTGGAAAGGGTGTAATTATAACAATTTCTTCAATAGCTGGCATTACAGCTATGGAAAAACGAGCTTCATATTCTGCAAGTAAAGCAGGAGTAATTGGCTTGATGCGATCTATTGCTGCAGATTATTCCTCTAAAAAAATCAGAGCTTATTGTATTTGTCCCGCGTATATAGAAACAAGTCTTACAAAGCCTTATTTGGAAAGCCTTGATGAACAAGAATACAACATTTTACTTGGAAAACACAGACTTGGTAGTTTGGGTGAAACGTCAGACATATCAAATCTTGCATTGTTTTTATTAAGTGAATACTCAAAATGGCTGACAGGAGTAGTAATTCCTGTAGATGGAGGTTATTCTGTTTAATATGAAAAGAAAAAGATTAATGATACCCGGCCCGACAGAAGTAAGCGATGAGGCTCTGGAATGTATGTCACTTCCGATCCAGCCACATTATGGTGACAAATGGATGGAAATATATACAGAAACTCAAAAAAAACTTAGAAAAATTTTCAAAACTGAAAATGATATTATTATCTATACAGCAACAGGAAGCGGAGCAATAGAATCTGCAATATCCTCTGCAATTGATCCCGGTGACAAGGTTCTGATCTGTCACAATGGATACTTCAGTCAACGGTTGATTGATATGGTCCAATTGTGGGGCGGTGAACCTGTGATACTTGAAGCAAGACTCAACCAGTCATTTGATACGTCAAAAGTTACGGAAACAATCAATCTGTATACAGATTTAAAAATGATAGCTATGGTTCATGTGGAAACATCTACAGGTGTTGAAAACAACATAAAGCAAATTTGTGACATTGCTAATAAAAACAATATCGTAACTTTGGTTGACTGCGTAGCAAGCTTAGGAGGCACTGAGTTAAATGTAGACGACTGGCATGTAGATTTTGCCGCTACAGGTAGCCAGAAATGTTTTGAATCACCTGCCGGTTTAAGTTTTCTTAGTGTGAGTGAAAAAGCCTGGGATGCTGTAAGCCAAAAAAAATCAAAGATCGGGGGATGGTATTTAAACCTTTCCAATATTAGAAAATATCAGAAGAAATGGTCCCACTGGCACTCACATGGTCCAAATACAGCACCTGTTTCTCTATATCTTGCTCTGAATGTATCTCTGGACAGAATTCTCAAAGAAGGGTTGGGTGAAAGAATTATGAGGCATGAAAAAATGACCGGAGCCGTTAGAAAAACACTTGAAACCCTTGGATTGAAATTATTTGCAGATGATAAAATTGCAAGTAAGACACTAACTTCCTTTTTACTTCCTGAAAAAATAAATGCTTTGGATTTTATCGGTCTTATGAGGGAAAAATACGATATTTTTGTATCCGGTGATGTTGGATATGTTGATAACCAGCTAATTAGGTTGGGTCATATGGGCATAACAGCTTCTGCAAGTTTTTTAACACCAACTTTCGAAGCTCTTGAAGCATCACTCAACAGTTTGAATTTTGAATTTTCTGAAAGAAATGCAAAAAAAATATTTACTGAAAACATTTAAATCAAATATGAGGAAATGAATGTTAAGAATAGCGGTTAATGGATTTGGAAGAATTGGTCGAATTGTTTCACGAATCAATGCTGAGAATAGCAGGTTCAAGCTTATTGCAATAAACGACACCATACCTTCAGTGGATAACATGGCCTACCTTTTTAAGTACGACTCCACTTACGGCAAATTCCCCGGAACAGTAACGGTTGATAATGATAAAATGATCATTAACGGGGATGAAGTATCTGTAACTCATAAGGCAAGTTTGAATGATATACCGTGGGATAGTTATGATGTGGATGTATTAATTGACTCAAGTGGCATCGAACAAAATGTAACTGATGCCAAAAAGCTGCTTGATGATGGCGTCATAAAAAAATTCATATATACAATGTCATCTGAAAATGTGGATTGTGAAGTGATTGTGGGTGTTAATGATAATATGATTGAAAGCGGGCAGCGAACATTTTCTGCAAGCATTTGCGATGCAAACGCCCTTGCCCATATTCTTCAGATGATTGATAATGAATATAAAATTCATTCCGGATCAGTGACCACCCTTCATCCATGGTTGACTTATCAGAATTTGCTTGATGGAGCTGCAAAAGGGATTGCACCAGATCCGAATAAATATACTCCTCCGCATATTAAAGAAAATTATGGAATGGGAAGAGCTAGTATTGGCGCCATGATACCAAAAAAAACCACAGCTGTTACTTGTACAGAAAAAATATTGACATCCATAAAGGGAAAATTGCTTTCTCATTCCTATCGTATTCCTACATCAACAGTTTCGATTTCGGATCTTGTTTTAAAAACAGAAAAAAAAGTCACTTCTGAAATTTTAATACCAACAATAGAAGAATGGGCAAAGGAAAATCCATTTGTAAAGCTCAATTATGAACCACTCATTTCATTGGACTACCAGGGTGAAGAGGCCAGTGCCGTTATTGATATGCAGTGGCTACAGGTGGAAAATGACCTGATTAAAATAGTTCTCTGGTATGATAACGAGTGGGGTTACAGTTCAAGGGTGCTGGATTTGGTTGAAAAAGTGATTGAAGTATAAAACTGCGTTAAAAACTTGTATCAATTTAAAGGTTCAAAAGCATATTATGGAAAAAGCAAAAATGAATATTCTTATTCCAGACAGACTGAAAAAAGATGAAATTGAATTTGAACAGAAGATATTAGGAGACCGGTACTGCATTAAAGCTCCTTGTGCAAAAACGGCATTGGAAATTGATGATTTGATTTGGAAGGAAACTGATGCAATTCTCGCATGGCATGAGCTGCAATATACCAGAGAAATTATAAATAAGTTGGATAGATGTAAAATTATTGTTCGTGTAGGGGTAGGCTTTGACAATGTTGATCTTGCAGCTGCAGGTGAAAAAGGAATTCTTGTTTGCAATGTTCCTGATTATGGAACAAATGATGTTGCGGACCATGCAATTGCAATGCTTTTATCTTTTCAAAGAGGTATCCTTTCATATAATCAGGGAGTCAAAAAAAAACACACATGGGGCTGGACTGATGCAGGTCCGTTAAAAAGAGTTTATGGTTCTGTCCTCGGAATTATTGGAATGGGCAGAATAGGAACTGCCACGGCAATGCGTGCAAAAGCTTTCGGAATGCAGGTTCACTATTATGATCCCTATATTCCTGATGGTATGGATAAAGCTCTGGATGTAAAAAAAGTGGATGATTTAAGTGAACTAATTAAATGCTCAGATGTAATTAGTCTGCACACTCCCTTAACTGATGAGACATCCGGTATGGTTAATGCTTCATTCCTTAAATCCATGAAAAAGGATAGCATATTAATAAATACTGCAAGAGGTGAAGTTATTGACTTTGATGCACTATATGATGCATTAAAAAATTCAGAGATCAGGGCAGCAGGATTGGATGTATTACCAATTGAGCCTCCTGACCCGAAGCATCCTTTAATTAAAGAATGGAGAGATAGTGAAAGCTGGCTGGAAGGTAGACTCCTTATTACTCCCCATTCAGCATTCTTCAACAGGGAGGCCTATGAAGAACTTCGCTGTAAGTCTGCAATAGTTGCTAAAAATTATTTTGAAGGAAAAACTCCAAAGAATATTGTTAATAAAAATTATTTGAAATAACTCTAAGGAATAATTTATTATCAAGGCGTATCAGCGATATGAAATCAGATTTTAAAGTTATATATTCAGGATTTGACGAAGATTTTCACTTTGGTGTTATTGACAAGTTATATACTGATCACCATTGGAAACCAGTTTATTTAGTCGGAAATCCAAAAAATGAAAAAAAGATAAGGGAAAAATACTCCGATGCAACTTTCCATTGTGATTTTGATGCATGCAGAGGTATCATTCCCAAAGATTTGAAAGGTATAACTCTTGAACCTTTAGATAGTCAGATTTTGGAAAAACTATCCTTTGATAGGTTTATAGCTATCAAAATGATGGATAGAATGGATCCTGGAGGATCTTTCAACTTTGATGAAAGGTTGGAACTTTTTAACAATCTTGCCAGTTACTGGCTGACAGTATTAAGGGAATATAATCCTAACTTTGTTGTATTTCATTTAACTCCTCACCTTATATATGACTATATACTTTATTCAGTTCTGAAAATTGAAAATATTCGATCGATTATTTTGAATTATACTTCTGTAAATGATCTTATATATGCATGTAACAGGTTTGAGGAATCGACACCGATTAAGAGAACCTATGATGAACTTATGCGTAATAACAATATAAAAGCAGATCTTTCAAAATCCATTTTAGATTACTTGAAAAGGATTAGGGGCATTTACAGCGAAGCAACCCCTTTTTACGTGAAATCCAATATTTCTAAAGAGAATAAGACAAACCGGAAGAAGAGCCTGAAATGGATAATTTCTTCATTAAAAGCAACCTTGTTGTCGGTCAGAGATTACAATAAGCCATTTCGGCAAAATTATCTGAAAAGAATAAATAAACCGATCAGTGACTCTGCCTGGACAGTCATTGAATATAAAAAATATAAAAAGAATGCCAATAAATATAAACTGAAACTCCGGAACTATTATGACAATAAATCAGTTCAACCGGATCTGGATAAAAATTTTATCTATGCACCTTTACAATATCAGCCTGAAAAAACGACTTCACCTGAAGCAGGAATTTTTGTTGATCAGTTTCTTATGATTGACATATTGTCAAAATCAATTCCTGATAATTATTCAATCTATGTAAAAGAACACCCCAGTCAGTTTTTTGAAACCTGGCATGGGGAACGCTCGTCTAAAAATCAGGCGTTTTATGACAAACTGATTGCTTTACCTAACGTAAAACTTGTGTGTTTAAATACACCTTCATTTGAGTTGATCGACAACTCTGTTGCCTGTTGCACTACAACAGGTACAAGTGGATGGGAATCAATTCTCAGGGGAAAGCCGGTATTACTTTTTGGTCATCCCTGGTATGCGGGATGTGAAGGAATATTCAATATTTCAACAATTGATAATTGCAGGGAAGCGATTATCAATATTACTTCTGGTTATAAAGTTGATGATGAAAATCTTAAACTTTTTTTCATAGCCATGAAAAAAACTTGTGCCAAAGGATTTATTTACGGACGAATGAAAGAAATAACTGATATTCCCATCGAAGAGAATATCAATGGAGTAGTTAAAATAATACTTAATTCAGGAGTAAATTCGCAATATAATGTATGATTTCAGCATTACAATTGACAGTAAACTTAATTTTACTGCAGATAATCAAAACAAAATCAGTGATGATTTTTTCCTATTTGGTAACCTTTACGGTGCCTGTTACAAAGATAAGATATTGATCAAAAAGGAAACAATAGAGTTATTCAAGGAGAACACTGACGATATCGATAAAATAAATCAGCAAACTGCTGAAATTAGCGATAATTAAGATATGAGGACATATTTCAAGCACTTTGAAGAGGTGCTGGATCAAAAGACAGTTCTAAGAAAAGAGGAATTGTATGAGGTTGAGCGATATAAACCTGAACCTATATGTGAACGAAATCCTCAGAAAGCAGAAGAATAAAGGGTATGGAAAATAAAAAGTTTGACATCATTATTGTTTATGCTTTCAACCGGCTGCATAACTACTATTTGCCGATCATTAAAACCCTTTCATCTAAATTCAGTATCGGGTTACTTTTGAGTGATGAAAAAAATTTTTGCGATAAGGATGGAAGAAATTCATTTAAAAAAAACAGGGAAACCGAAAAAAAATTCAGAAAACTGTGTGATGAATTCGGAAGTAAACGGGTCTATGTTAATGAAAAATGTCATTGCAAAATCTTACTAATGCATCATTATTCTTATTCAGATGATTATATTAAAAAAATTGAAAAAAATATCAAATCTGATAAAATAGTAGGTTTGTTTTATTTACTGGGAACGATAACTGGTATTGATCAACTAAAAAAATGGAAAGTGAAAAAATACATTGCTCCTGCAAAATATATTCTGGATATAAGAAAAGAAACCGAAGCAGATTTCAAGAAAGCCATTGATGATATTCATATTTCTGAATCAGGATTTCCTTATAAAAAATATCCGGTTTTTGATAAGGAAAATTTTGATATTGATTATATAATCGCTTTTCCCTCACCAATACATTTCCGGGCAGGAAATGAAGATAAACTGTATCGATTTTTAAAAGCTGTTAATAGTGTCGTCAATCAGACCGATAAACATGATAAAATATATATAAAATACCATTCTGTTCTTGATAAACATCGTTATTTTGAAAGAACAATAAGTAAAAATCAGAATTTGTTAAGACTTATCGCTTTTCTTTGTAAAATTTGTTTATCTGTTACTCCTATTAAAAATATTTATAATAAAATAATATATAAAATAGGAGCTTCAGCTTATTACAATATATTGACAAGGAATTACCAAAGCCTTGAAACATTAACTGAATACCACAACCTGGGTATTGAGTTGTTTTTACCTCATGTCAGAAAAGGACTGATTACAGGAAACAGCGGGTCAGTATTACATGCTTTGGTAAACAAACTGCCAATATATAATTGTGACTCTCAAAAAGATAGTCCAGCGTTTCATCCAGCGAATGAACCTTATAGGATTCCATATTGTAATGGAAAACTCAAATTTGATGAAAAAGAATTTTTGAGAATTCCTGAGGAATGCTGTGAAGCTGACTTGATTGAAATAATAAAGGAAGAAATATAATGAATAATAATGGTAGTGTAATGAAGGGCAAAACAATTTTAGAAACAGGTGGTTCCGGTTCTTTTGGAAAACATTTTCTATAGACAATTTTAAAGAGTCACACTCCAAAAAAAGTAATCATCTACAGCAGGGAATGTCACAGGATAGTTTTTTTCAGACTTTTGTCTCCCTAATGAAGATCGGTTGAGATTTTTTATTGGGGATGTGTGGGACAAGGAACGAATGACTATGGCAATGAGCAGAGTAGATTTTGTAGTCAATGATGCTGCTTTGAAACAGGTACCTGCAATGTAAAAAAGGTTGTTGCTTTGAGTACTGATAAAGCTGCAGTACCGATAAATCTTTATGGTGCAACAAAACTGATTTCCGATAAGTTGTTTATTGCTGCCAATAATTACAAAGGGCAAAATGAAATTAAATTTTCCGCAGTTTGTTATGGAAATGTTATGGGAAGCAGGGGATCAGTAATTCCTTTTTTTTAAAAAAATAGGAATAAAGGTGTTCTGTCGATTACAGATGAAAGAACGACACGTTTCAATTTAACATTACAGGAAGGTGTTGATTTTGTAATTAAATGCTTTGAAAGAAGGTGGGGAGGTGAATTGTTTGTTCCCAAAATCCCTTCATATCTAATCACGGATGTAGCTAAAGCTATAGCACCAAACTCTGAACACAAAATCATAGGAATCCGTCCCGGTGAAAAACTTCATGAGGAGATGATAACAATCTCTGATGCCTTTAACTCAATAGAGTTTGAAGATTATTATTCGATTATTACGAATTAGGAATAATTTACTTGGACAATGAAATTTTATCATGGAAAGTAATGGAAAACCAGGGAAGAAATGTGATACTGGTTTTACTACAGTAGTGACAATAATCACCAGTTCTTATCAGTTGAAGAAATACGTAAACTTAATATTGATGAAGTTCCAGGTGGAGATATACAACAAAGTTCCGTTTAATTTTAAACAATTAAGATATTTAATATTATGAATATTGCAATAATTCCAGCAAGGGGTGGTAGTAAAAGAATCCCTCGAAAAAATATCCGAGATTTTTGTGGTAAACCTATTATAGCTTACTCAATTGAATCTGCAATAAAATCTGAATTATTCGACAGGGTGATTGTTTCAACTGATGACGAAGAAATATCAGATGTTGCCAGACAGTATGGTGCTGATGTCCCTTTTCTAAGACCTGACAGATACTCTGATGACTTTGCAACAACGGCGGATGTTATGGCTCATGCAGTGAGTTGGTTACAGGAAAAGCAATACGAATTAAATGGTGTTTGTTGCATCTATGCAACTGTACCATTTCTAAAACCAGAAGAAATTGCATATGCATTAACATTATTTAAAAATAATAAATGGAATTTTGTATTTTCAGCCACGGATTTTTCTTATCCTATCCAACGTTCTTTTAAAAAGATAGACACCGGATCTGTTGACATGCTTTTCCCGGAACACTTCAATACACGTTCTCAGGATCTTGATAAAACCTATCATGATATCGGGTATTTTTATTGGGGGACACCTGAAGCATGGAAAGAAAAAAAAAGAGTCTTTTCCAGTCAATCAACATTTGTCCACATCCCTCCCTACAGGGCAGTGGATATTGATAATGAAGAGGACTGGATTAGAGCTGAACTGCTTTTCAAAGTTTTAAATAGTATAGGAAATAAAAATGAAAAAAGTACTGGTTGTTGCAGCTCACCCTGATGATGAAATATTAGGTTGTGGGGGGACCATTGCACGACATATTGAAGACGGGTATGAAGTTCACGTTGCCATAATGGCCGAGGGTGTAACCAGCAGAGATGTCACCCGTGATACTGAAATGAGAGGAAGTGATCTTGCTTTTCTGAGTGATTGTGCGAATCATGCCCATAAAATTCTTGGAAGTACATCACTGGTCTTGCACAATTTCCCGGATAATAGGATGGATTCGGTTGATTTACTTGATATTATCAAAGTAATTGAAGGTCTTATTAACCAGATCAAACCAGAAATAGTTTACACTCACTGTGACTGTGACTTAAATATTGATCATCGTATCACCCATCAGGCTGTGGCAACGGCATGCAGGCCGGCACCAGGAAGATCAATAAAAAAATTAATCAGTTTTGAAGTACCTTCAAGTACCGAATGGCAATCTCCGGTTACCAGCAACAATTTTATTCCTAATTATTTCATCGATATCTCCAGAACAATCAATCAAAAATTACTATCTTTGGAAGCATATCGGTCAGAAATGAGAGACTGGCCTCATCCCAGATCTTATAAAGCGGTAGAAAACCTTGCACGTTATCGGGGTTCAACAGTTGGATTTGAAGCCGCTGAAAGCTTCATGTTAATCAGAGAATTGATATTCTATCCTGATAAAAAAGATAAACGTGCCTTCAAAGGTCTTCACCTTATTCCAGCAGGGATTGAGAATGCAGATATGATTCTTGAGTGGCGTAACGACATAGAAAGCAGAAGGGCTAGTACCATACCAGACATCATATCCAGAGAAGATCATATTGAATGGTTGGAGAAATCACTGCAGATGGAAAACCGAAAGATTTTTATTGCTGTTGAAGAAGATACTCCGGTAGGAGTGGTTAGAGCTGATTTTTTAGATGGTGAACATGAACTTTCCTGGACTGTTTCTCCAGATTTCAGAGATAGAGGACTTGGCAAAAAAATAGTATCGCTTCTGGTTACATCTCTTTCTCTACCTGTTTCTGCCAAAGTAAACAAAAACAACAAAGCTTCCATAAAAATAGCAGAATATGCAGGTATGAAAAAAAAAAGTAAAAACGGAGATATGAATTTGTACAGAAGGGATGTCCATACAAGAGAATCTGATCCTAAGGACTTTGGAGAATAAATATGCAGCATATAGGAAATATTTATTTTCGTACTGACGCATCTGTTCGGATCGGTTCAGGACACATGATGCGCTGTCTAACCTTTGCTGGTGAAGTACAAAAAAAAGGATGGGAGACTTATTTTGTAAGCAGGGAACTTCCGGGTAACATGTTTACTGAGATAAAAAAAAGAGGGCACCACCTTCTTCCTTTAACCCCGGTTGAATATAAAACAGGTGAAATAGACCATAATGATTATGAGTCTAATTTAGGGGTAACTGTTAAAAAGGATGCCGCAGAAACTGTTAATGCAATTAAAAAAAGCAATAATGGGCCAAGCTGGATGGTAGTGGATCATTACAGCCTGAATCTGGAATGGGAAAAATGTATCGGTAAGGAAGTTGATAAGGTTTTCGTTATTGATGATATTGCAGATAAATATCATCAATGCGATATCATACTGAACCAGAATTATATACCTGGAATCGAAACAGTTTACAGACGTTATACAGAACCTTCTACAAAGTTGCTCCTTGGTCCAAAATATGCGATTTTAAGAAATGAATTCCTTAAAGCCCTTAAAAAGAAAAAACCGGGTGATGGATCAATCAGTAATATTCTAGTTTACTATGGGAATGTTGATCCAACAAATGAGACTGAAAAAGCACTTGATGCTATTACCACAATACTTCATTCCGGTTTACATGTGAATGTAGTAGCCGGAAGCTCTAACCCTTATAAGAAGCAGTTAAAAAAAAAAATTTCAAAATTTCAAAATGTCGAATTACATATTCAGCTGGAACATCTTGCTGATCTGATGTGTGAAGCAGATATTGCCCTTGGAGCAGGGGGAACGACAACATGGGAAAGAATGTTTATGATGCTACCTGCGATTGTAACAACAATCGCAGATAATCAGCTTCCGTCAATAACTTCTGTCTCTAAGGGAAACGGTATAATATATATCGGAAAAAGTGAAAATACTGATAGTCGTGGAATCTCTAAAACACTGAACTGCCTTATTAATGATAGGGAATGGATGAAAACGTTGATAAAAGAAACTAAAAATATGAATGTTGGTAATAAATTTGAAAATATGGTTAAGGGGTTTAAAATATAATGCAGAATAAAGTTCATGAATTTTGGGAAAGTCAAGCAAAAAAAGGAGTTGAATCTGGAACAAGGGATTTAATACTGGACTCACTTGAACGGAATGCATTATCATCATATATAAAAAACGGTGTATCCATTCTTGAAGTCGGATGTGGGGACGGTAGACTTTCAATAGACTTACGAAAAAATTATGACATCAATATCACTGCATTTGATTACTCAAAAAACATGATTGATCTTGCAGTATCAAATGCAGAAAAGACTTCCATAACAGATATCAATTTCTTTGTTCAAAACCTGTTAACCATTGATGAAATTGATCAGAAGTTTGATATTGTCATCTCAAAAAGGGCTTTGATCAATCTTAGCAGTTATGAAGATCAGGTTTCCGTAATTAAAAAAGTAAGCAAGTTATTATTACCTGGAGGTCTTTTTTTAATGTGCGAAAGCAGCAAAAAAGGATTGAAAGCTATCAATCAGTCAAGGCAAGCATTCAACCTTAGTGAAATTTCTTCACCCTGGCATAATAATTACATAGATGATGACCGATTATTAGAAGAATCGCTTCCATTAAAATTAGTTAAAAGAGAAGACTTTTCATCGACCTATTATTTTTTAAGCCGGATCGTTAATGCTCATCTTGTAGATCTCGAGGGTAAAGAACCTGCCTATGACTCTCCGGTAAATGAAATGGCACTAAAACTTCCATCTTTTGGAAATATGGGACAAACTATTTTATGGGTGTGGAAAAAAGGATGACATACATCATTGTATCAAACCGGCGCTGGAATAATGATCTAGCTACAAAACTCGCTGAAAAAACCGGATATAGTTGTCAAAAAATTTCCTGTAAGGAAGACTTGAACTATAAAAAGCTGATAGCCTTTGATCCAAAATTCATTTTCTTTCCGCATTGGTCTTACATCATACCTGACGAAATTTTTCAGAATTTTGAATGTGTCATTTTTCATATGACTGACCTTCCATATGGCAGAGGCGGGAGTCCACTGCAAAATTTAATAGTACGTGGACATGAAAAAACTGTAATAACCGCGTTAAAATGTGTTAAGGGAGTTGATGCAGGACCTGTCTATCTAAAAAAAACTTTAAGTTTAATCGGAAGTGCTGAAGAGATATACATACGTGCAAATAGTATTATAGAAGAAATGATCTGTGAAATCACGCAAAATAACATGCAAGCAGTTGAGCAGGAAGGAAAAATAACTGAATTTAAAAGACGTACACCGGAACAGGGTGACTGGAGTAAAATGAAGAATCTGGATGAGGTTTATGATTATATCCGAATGCTGGATGCAGAAGGCTATCCACCTGCCTTTGTTAAGGTGGGTCCGTTTAAGCTTGAATTTACACGAGCTTCTCGCCGCTTTGGTTCAATTATTTCAGATGTTTGTATACGTATGGAGGATTAAAATGAGTAACTTTAAAATCGGAAATATTCTTATTGGTCAGGAACACCCTCCTGTTATTATTGCAGAGATGTCGGGCAACCATAACCAATCTCTAGATAGGGCTCTGGAGATTGTTGAAGCAGCAGCAAAAGCAGGTGCTCATATCATAAAGCTGCAAACTTACACTGCTGATACCATGACACTGGATGTAAGAGAGGGGGAGTTTTTTATTGATGACGAAAACAGTCTCTGGAAGGGAAACAGCCTACATGACCTTTATAAAAATGCCTATACACCATGGGATTGGCATGAGCCAATTATCCGGAAGGCAGAAGAGCTTGGAGTACTCTGCTTCAGTACGCCCTTTGACAGTACAGCAGTTGATTTTCTTGAAAATCTTAATATACCTGCATATAAAATAGCATCCTTTGAAAACGCAGATCTGCCACTTATAAGGAAGGTCGCTTCAACCGGAAAACCTATGATTATTTCCACTGGTATGGCTACATTAGCCGAACTGGATGAAACTGTGAAAACTCTTCGTGAAAGTCGTTGTGAAAATTTTATTCTTTTAAAATGTACCAGTTCCTACCCTGCATCACCAGAGAACAGTAATATACTAACAATTCCTCATATGCGAGAACTTTTTAAATGTGAGGTGGGCCTTTCTGACCACACCTTGGGAGTTGGAGCTTCTATTGCTGCGGTTGCTCATGGAGCCACCGTTATTGAAAAACATTTCACACTAAATCGATCAGATGGTGGAGTAGATTCTGCTTTTTCAATTGAACCAGCAGAATTAAAAATACTTGTGGAGGAAACTGAGCGAGCATGGCAATCTTTAGGAACAGTGACTTATGGTATTTCCGAAGCCGAAAAAACAATGGCAAAGTATCGTCGCTCTTTATATATAGACCAAGACTTAAAGACTGGTGATAGATTAACCTCTGAGAACCTAAGAATCGTTCGCCCTGGCTTAGGTCTTCCACCGAAATATTTTGATGTATTAATTGGACGAAGTGTCGGATGCGATATAAAAAAAGGAACTCCTGTTAATTGGAATCTTTTTCTATAACTGAAATTAGCACATTACTATGTTGTTGTGAGTTGATATTATAAAAAAGGTGAAATTGTAATATGAAAAATTCAATTCTATTTATTATTGGTGCAACCAAGACAGCAAGTTCAACCTTGCTAGGAATGCTTAATTGCCATCCGGATATATTTCTTTTTTATGAAACCGATTTATATAAAAGAATACCCTCGAAATACTCTAAACGTTTCTTAGAAAAATATCCTGATGCTAGATACTTCATGGGACACCAAGATGATATTGGAAAACCCTACAAACAGGCAAAAGATTTTTTTAGAAAAAAAGGTCATGAATTTAAGATTATTGGAGATGGAACACATGAGTTAGATTCTAATCTTGATAAATTGAAAAACTATAAAGCAATATTTTTAATTAGGGATATACAGTCCTGGCTTTATAAAGATGCAGTTGTTATTGGGTATTCATCTATAAATGATATAATACCAGCGGCTGTAGACTATTCAGTATCTTTCCTGCAAAGTTTTTTACTTCCAGATGTTCTGCATATTAGCATGGAAGAATTAATTTTGGATAATCAAAATGTTATCAATAAAGTTAGTGATTTTATTGGGTTAGAGTTAAATCTCGGGAAATGGTGGGAAAAAATAGATAAACAAGGTGAACCTAAAAATGCTCAAAGATGGTGGGAAGTACATCCATCTTCATTGCAAAAGCCAAAGCAATTAGATATAGAGATTGAGATAAAGACTCATAAATTTTGGGACACTATATTGCCAATATTTAATAAATATTACCAACATCTCGAAAAAGGATTCTCATCAGAAGAAATAAAGCATGACATCGAAGAATTATTGAAATTGAGAAAATTATCACCGATTAATTTAACAAATATTTATGCTAATTATAACAAAGACATTTTTTTTCCAAAAGTTAAAAAACAGAATATGAATGAAAAATTAAAGAACATTCTGAGAAGGTGTGTAAATAAATTGCATCGCGAAACAATTAAACTATTGGGCTAAAAAAAAGTAAGGAAAGTATTTAGAATAAAAAGGGAGTCTTTACATATGTATTGTAGCATAAGAGAAAACCATGAAAAAAATAGGCTATTAAGCAATTTAATGGTTTACTTTGGTGATTATTTATTACCCGGAGTACCTCTTTTAACTATGTACAAAATTTAAAAGGAACACAATGAATAGATCAATACTTGTTACGCTTGGCCCCAGTTCTTTTAATAAAAATAAAGTCGAGCAGATGACAAAACAAAATGTAGCACTTTTTAGGATAAATTTGTCTCATACTCCAATTGAGGAAGTTGAAAAAAAGATAAAACAAATTCAATCATGGACTAATGTTCCTATTTGCCTGGATAGCGAAGGTGCACAAATACGAAATCAGAATATGATCGATGAAGAAGTTTCTTACACAAAAGGCGATCGGGTAAAAATTCACTTTGAAGAAGTTATTGGAGATCAACATAATATTTCATTTACACCCAATCATGTTGCAAAATTATTTCAAACCGGTGATATTATCAATGTTGATTTCAATTCAGTTTGTTTTTCTGTTGAGTCTTTAAACAAGGACTATTGTATAGCTTGTGTCAAACGTGGAGGTCATGTCGGCAGTAATAAAGCTGCTGACCTAAATCGTTCAGTGCCGTTAAATCCAATTACAGAAAAAGATAAGGCTGCAATTGAAATTGGTAGATCTTTGGGTATTATTAATTTTGCTTTATCATTTACAAATAACAAAGAAAATGTCCTGGAAATGAGAAAACTTACAGGTAAGAAGTCATGCATTATATCAAAAATTGAGAGCTATTCTGGATTACTAAATTTAAATGAAATCATCCAGGAAGCCGATCAAATATTGATCGATAGAGGTGATCTATCTCGGCAAGTTCCTATTGTTAAAATACCATTTCTACAAAGACGAATCATTTCTCAAGTCAGATCTCACGGAAAACCGGTTTTCGTTGCCACTAACCTACTTGAGTCAATGATTGGAACCCCGACACCGACAAGAGCAGAATTAAATGATGTAGTCAGTACGTTATCAATGGGTGCCAGTGGTTTGGTATTAGCCGCAGAAACTGCAATAGGAAAATTTCCAGTAGATTCTGTAAAAATTATCAGGGAACTAATTAATCAGTTCGAAAAATGGACATCAAATACCAGTATTGACGAACTTCTGGAAGATTGTCCTTTTTCTTAAAAAAGGAAAATTGAAAATATGAACAAACCTGTATTGTGGCTCATGGGACCAACTTCAAGTGGGAAAACAACAATTTCCAAAGCATTTTTAGCTAAACTAACACAAACACAAACACCAGTTATTCATTATGATGGCGATGAAATACGAAATTTTTTTGGTTCGGGGCATGGATTTACATCTGATGATAGGTTTATGGTGATTAAAACACTGGTACACTTAGCAAAAAAAGCATCTTGTTCAGGTTTAAATACAATTGTTTCAGCTCTTACGGCTGAGCCTGAGGCAAGAATGTATGTATCCTCACAAATAGGTAATCTACATACCATTTTGGTAAAAAGTAACATTTCGGAATGTGTAAAAAGGGATCCAAAAGGATTATATAAAAAAGCAATTTCCGGGGAGATCACAACTCTTATTGGATATAATTCGGAATACATAATGCCTATTTCTCCAAATCTTATTCTTGATACGAATAAGAATGAAATACAAGATTCTGTCGATGAACTTGAAAATTATTTTCTAAAGTTATAGCAGCTAAATAATAGCTATCCGTAGAGTTCTTACATTGTTTATTTATGTTTATAAATTTTAAGAATTGAAATAAAATACCGGCTCTTGGATAGGGGAAATTAATATTTAATAGATTAAAAATTGCTGATGCAAATGAGCTTATTTAGAATATGAGTACAACAGGAGAAACACTTATTTCTTGTCAGATAGTATAAGATGATTAATGGATTTTTTGGATCTGATAGAATTATAAAGTAGGCCAAAGATCAATTATTACTAAATGATAAGGTTGTTCTATTTAATTTAAACGGGCATGGAATTATGTTAAAGCTGCAAATACAATGGTTAGGATACTACCTCATTGATGTTCTTCTATTTCATCCAAAACTATATAGTAACACTTAACATTTCAGATACTTTAACAAGATATTAGACTGGGGAATAAATAATGAAAGATTTTAAAATTTGTATTAATAGTGAACTATGTCCTAATATTGATGGTCATTATAAAACTTATCGTGATAATCAAGATTTGTTTGTAATTGGTAACCTATATGGAGCATATTATAAAAATACTTATTTGAATGATCAGGAAACAATCAGTTTGTTTCATGATAATATTCAGCAAATTAATAAGATAATAGAAATCATTCAATGTACAGCAGGCGATTACTATTTGATTATAAAGCAACAATCCTCTGTTTATATATTTAGTTCAACAAACACGCCTGGGATTTTTTACAAGGAAGGGGATCGCGAAATCTTTTTAACAAACATTATCAGTGATGCCTTTGTCCAAAGTTCTGTTGATAAATTAGAACAAACTCAATTATTTAACTATATATATACTGTTGGAATAAGAGCTTCATTCGACACCTTTTTTTCTAATGTTAAAAGAGCACCAGGCGGATCTTATCTTAAGATATCTAACGATTGGAGTATTGATAATATAATATATGTAAAAAAATCATATAATGATTTTTCAGACACTTATACTAATAAATCTGATAAAGAAAAGTACGATTCATTTAAGAGTGCTATAGACGTCTCCACTCAATTAATTGCCAATCATTTTGGGAATGAAAAAATTTATTTAATGGTGTCGGGTGGAGCAGATTCTTGCATGATGCTAAGTGCATTCTTAAACGCTGGCATAAAACCAATAGCCATTAATTGGCAATCTGGAGGTAGTCAAGGCAGATGGCAGGATAAAATTATAGAAAAGCTTTCGAAAGAAATGGGATTTGAATACAAAGTTATAAGAGGGAATCCGATAAGTGAGGTACAAACGGCAAATGAGTTGGAAAATCATTTTAAAAAAGAGTTGTTTGAAATTGTTAAAAACCCATACATTCAACTATATCACTATTTTAATGAAAATAATATAAACGATGCTGTCGTATTTTCTGGCCAAAATCTTGACGGATTATTTGAATTTTTTACATCATTCAAATCGGCCTATATCGGACTAAAATCGAATATCCTGGAGTTTATTACAAGAATATTCTGCGAAATTATGGGAACCGATTTTTTCTTTAGGAACATTTCGAAATTCAAAAGATTTTTTCAATTTTTAATAAAAAGAGAAATTAACTACCCCTATTATGATTATCTGTTGTCGATGTCAAATAATACGCAAGGATTTGAAACTATGCTTCCTTATACATATTTAAAGACTTTAAACAAGGGGTCCTCAGATTTTATAATGCCTTTGAACAACACATATTTTATAAAAACAGAGGTTGTAAACGCATATAAAAGAAACGTAGGTTCAATTAACATTAATTCCATTCACTTAGGCATTCAAGAGAAAACATTACTAAATAGACTGTTAGATAATGAAGACGAAGCCAGGTTAAAAAATCAAAAGCCACTAGAGAAAAGAACATATTTTAACCATCTTATCCGACTTCTTAAATATTTAAATGCACATCAGCCCTTCATATTGAAATATTCGATGATGGCCAGATCCTTGAATTATCAATTAAAGAACTATGGTGATCAAGATATTTTGAGGAAATTTTGTCTTGAATATAATCGAAATTCATTTAAAGATTTATACTTACCCAAACGTTTTAAATACAAGTTTATCAACGAAAATTTACCAAATTCCAGTTATAAAAAAATCACAAAAGCAGCAGCTCTTGAAACAGGTTGGAGGCGATCCATTTTTAAAGCAATTTTTGTTATTTCTAAAAACACTATAAAATCTATTTTACGGCCAGTTTTTCATATATTTAAAAAGAACAGTAAAAGATTGACACCAAAGGGTAACGATTTAACAATGCTAAAAGAAATTTGGAATCGGAATAAAACAAACTTTTTTGAATACACAAAGATCGGTGATGATACTTCTATAACAGAATATTTTAAAGATATCGAAAATAAACTCAACTCGCTTCAATACATTGAAAATAAGAACGAATATAACGAGATCGAACGTTTCGTTAAGTTAAAAGTTTATTTAAACGAAATCTTATCAAAACAGATGACCAATGGCACAAAAACATACTGAGCCTTTTTTATCCAAAGAATACATAAGACAGAAACTCGACTATCGCCATATACTAAATTGCCATCCAAAAATTTTCACACTATATGAAACAAGTTTAGGACATTTTATGGCTCAAAAAAAGGTAATCAATTTTTATAGGTTATTCGGGAAGTATGCCGATTGTTCCGTAATTGTTTTGATATTGGCATTATAAATCAATAACTTGCTGATCATTTAAACGAAAGTTCTAATGGAAAGGTCGAAATTATACCAAATGAATTTTGTGATGGTAATTAATAATAAAGTAGTAGTACAGACAAAAAGTTTATATTTCCGAAATATTTGCTGTCTGAATCATTAATAAATCAAAATCCTTACAGGTTATCATAAGAATTGATCTAATAAATTTGGTTTTGCTAAAAAAGTTAAACTGAAAATTATTTAATACCACAAATATTTTAGAGGAAAAAATGAATATAAAATATTGTAAAAAGTGTATAATGCCGGAGACAAAACCGGACTTACATATAGATGAAAATGGGGTTTGTAATGCATGCCGCTACTTTGATCAACGTGTAGATGTTGACTGGGATCAACGTGAATTAGAATTCAAAAGCATTCTGGACAGATATCGGTCAAAAGACGGGAACAAGCATGACTGCATTATTCCTGTAAGTGGAGGAAAAGATAGCACATATATGACATTAAAAATGCTTGAATACGGAATGAATCCCTTATGTGTTACTTCAACTACCTGCAAACTTTCAGATATTGGGCGAAGAAATATTGAAAATATAAAAAAATTAGGGGTCGATTATATTGAGGTATCCACAAATCCAGTTGTAAGAAGTAGAATTAATAAACTGACTCTAAAACAAGTTGGGGATATCTCATGGGCAGAACATTTAACCATTTTTACGATTCCGATCAGGATATCAGTTCAGATGAATATTCCATTGATTATTTGGGGTGAAAATTCTCAGAATGAAAACGGTGGTCCTGCAGCTGATGCAGAAAACAATACCCTGAGCCGTAACTGGCTTGAAGAATTTGGAGGTTTGCTGGGACTTCGGGTTTCAGACCTGGTAGGGCAGGAAGGAATCCGTAAACAGGATCTGATCTTATACAACTATCCTTCCAACGAGGAACTTGAGAAAGTTGGTGTAACCGGGTTGTTTCTTGGATATTACATCCCCTGGGATGGTCATAATAATGCCTTGATTGCTCAGGCGTACGGTTTTGAATCCTATCCCAAACAGGTGGAAGGATCCATTATTAACTATGAAAATCTGGACAACCTCCAGATGCGGATACATGATTATTTCAAATATCTTAAATTCGGTTTTGACCGCTCAACTGACTGGGCTTGCTGGCACATCCGTAGGGGAAGGTTGACCCGTGGTGAGGGAGTTGAACTTGCTAAACAAAATGGGGGAAGATTTCCCTGGACATATCTTGGTAAACCAATTGAAGAGATCATGGATGATATTGATATGACAATGGAAGAGTTCAACAGGATTTGCGATCAGTTCACAAATAAAAAATTATTTAAAAGTGATAAACGCGGAAATCTCATCAAAAACAAAGATGGTGATTTGATTAAAATCAACTATGACAACGTGGAATAATCAATATTAAAATGAATAATGTTATTGTTATCGACTATGATATGGGGAATACGGATTCAATACTCCGGGCAATTGAAGAGTGCGGTGGAAATCCGGTATTGTCTAATAAAAAATCTGATTTAGATGATGCAAGTCATATAATATTACCGGGTGTGGGTTCTTTCCAGAAAGCAATGGAAAATATAAATTCCCTTGAGATCATAGACTCCCTTGAAGAACAGATATTCACGTTTAAAGTACCCTTCCTTGGTATATGTCTTGGGATGCAGCTTATGGCCACTCAAGGAGCAGAAAACGGTGTTACCAATGGTTTAAACTGGATCAACGGCAACGTCGTTAAATTTCAACAGACTGAAAAGAAAGAACGTATTCCGCATATAGGATGGAATGAAATCCATTTAAAGGAACCTAATCCCTTGTTTGAAGGAATTGAGTCTGGTAAAGACTTTTACTTTGTTAACAGCTTTCATTTCGAGTGTACGGACAAATCAAATGAGTTGTCTAAAACACCTTACTGCGGGGAGTTCGTGTCCGCTGTAAACAAGGATAATCTATATGGAGTCCAGTTCCACCCTGAAAAAAGCCAGAAGTTCGGTTTTAAAATCATAAAAAATTTTCTTGCGTTATAAATATGCTTAAACTTCGAATTATACCCACATTATTATATAAAAACATGACTCTGGTAAAAGGGGTTGGTTTTGATAGCTGGCGTAGAGTCGGCAGTGTTATTCAGGCAATAAAAGTCTACAACATGAGAATGGTAGATGAACTCATTTTTGTAGACATTACAGCTACCCGTGAAAACAGGAAACCGGATTTCGAACTGGTTGATGATTTTGCTGATGAATGCTTCATGCCGCTAACTGTCGGAGGGGGAGTAAATGATATTGAAGATGTTCGGAGATTGCTACAGGTAGGTGCGGACAAAGTCGCAATTAATTCTTCAGCGATAACTAATCCTGGTCTTGTTAAAGAAGCTGCTTGTGAATTCGGTTCACAATGTGTTGTAATCAGCATTGACTGCAAAAAGAATAATGGAAAATATGAGGTTTATTCTCACTCCGGTACTCAACCCACAGGTCTTGATATGGTAGAACACGCAGTTGAAATGGAAATATCAGGTGCTGGTGAAATTTTGCTGACTTCGATTGAACTGGATGGAACCATGAAAGGTTATGATCTTGAGATGATAGATCAGGTTGTAAAAGCTGTTAATATTCCGGTAATAGCATCCGGAGGAGCTGGAAACTATGAGCATATGTACGAACTGGTCAGTAAAACAAATGTGGATGCACTGGCATCAGCAAGTATATATCATTTCACAGAACAAACTCCGCTGGAAGCAAAGTTGTTCTTAAAAAAGAAAGGTATAAATGTCAGATTATAAAAAATTTACTGTAGTTGGCAAAATTATAAAAAATGCAATAGTAAAAGCTAAGTATATAAGAAATGCTATTCACGAGAATAGAGCTAATAAGTATATTACATGCAAACAGGCCATATGTAATTACTTCAAGTATAGAAATATTGATTACGAAAAATACAACATTAAATCTGTAAAAAAATTTAAGAAATCAGATACTTTATTTATAACAGGGGCCGGTCCTTCACTTAATCTGTTAAATGAAGAACATTTAAAAACAATTTCTAAACATGATTCTTTTGGTATAAATTACTCTTTTATAAAAAAAGGCATAACTCCAACTTATTTACAAATTTCTTACGAGAATGATTGGGGGCTGAAATATATGATAAATGCCCTTGAAAAAAGAAAGAAAGAATTAAATAATACAATTTTTTTTTTACATGATAAGTGCCTATTTAGAATGGCACATCCACGTACTACCCCATATTTTTTTTCAGAGAAACCTAAATGTTGTTTCTACAAGCTTCCTGAAATAATAAGTTTGGAGAAAAATAGACCTTTTTTGAGTAGTGATTTTGATCGTTCCTTATTTTATCGAGGGACACTGACTCTCATCCTTGAGTTAGCTATTCGTTTAGAATACAAAAAAATTGTTTTACTTGGAATTGATCCTGATAAACTATCATATTTTTTCGATGGTTACGATGAGATGAATGAGTATACTGAAAAATTGATGAAAATATGGAAGAAAAAAGGAATAAATGTATACGAAAATATGATTCCAAAAGGAAAAAGGTATCACACTATTGATATTTATTTAGAATCTCTTAGAGAATATTTAATCCAAAAAAAAAATGTATCCTTACAGATTGGCTTTAAAAATGATATTTTCCCTGAGTTTAAAACATTTTTCAATTGATTAATTGCTACTAATACCGTTATTATTCTGGGAAATCAAGGATTTCATAAAAAAAATGTAAATATTTGTGATCATAAAATGACAAGAAAAGGAATTGTTGTTACAAAGGATGTTCCTCAATGTCATGTTGTCGGTGGGGTGTCTGCAAAAGTAATTAAAGAAAGATAAATTCTATTTATTCAAACAGGAAGCAAAAACAATAAATGTTAAATGATTCAATATATTCAAATAAATATGTAGAAAGCCAGGCAGAAAAATTTCGAAATCGTAAGACGAATCACTTTGCAAATCACATACGACTGGCAAAAGACCTTGTTAGGAAGTATGGTCCTTCACCTCCTACTACCATTTTAGATTTAGGATGTTCAATAGGAACATTTGCAATTGAATTTGCTCTTGATGGATATCGTTCCATTGGCTTGGATCTTGACCAGAAGGCAATGCAGTGCGGTAGAGAACTTGCAGATGAACTGGGATGCAAGCCTGAATGGATTTGTTCGGATGCTGGAAACTTTGAATTATCTGAAAAAGTAGATATGGTCATCTGCTTTGATCTGCTTGAACATCTGGATGACAATACAATTTCAAATATGTTTTCAAGTATTAAAAAAAATCTGAAAAAGGATGGTATATTTGTATTCCATACATTTCCGACACAATACAATCATGTGTTTTATGAAAGACCGCGAATATGTATTCCGTTAATTCCATTCCGAAAACTATCAGAAAAAAAATTTGATAAAATCGTTAAGTGGTATACACGATTTTTAGATATCTTTTATTTAATAAGGTATGGAAAAACACATCATGGTGTTATCCAGAAAACCGTACATCCGAATCCCTTATCTCCTGAAAGGGTAAAATCATTTTTAACATCAGTCGGTTTTGAAATACTGTCTTTTAAATTGGGATTGGATGAAATTAACCCTTTAAAACAAGGACAGGGAGTTTTAGCCAAAAAATATCTGTCTCATCAAACGATTGCTTTACGTAGTGTATGGGGTGTTGCTAAAAATTCTTAACTTATAATTCTAAAAAGAGAGATAAAAAATGAATAAACTGAAAATTGGAAATCGATTGGTTGGGCCAGGAGAACCTGTTTTTATAATTGCTGAAGCAGGGATTAATCATGATGGAGATATCCTAAGGGCTCATGAAATGATTGATGCTGCCGCAAAAGTTGGCGCTGATTGCGTTAAATTCCATACTCATCTTGCTTACGATGAAATGGTAAATGTAAACACTCCTGCAAGCGAATCACAGTTCAATCTGGTAAAAAAAATGGAATTTACAATCGATGACCACCTTGAACTGAAAGAACATGCCAGCCTAAAGGGCTTAATTTTTATGAGCACTCCTTTCAGCAAAGAAGCAGTGGATATATTGGATGAAGTAAACGTCGATGCTTATAAAGTTGGCTCCGGGGAGTTGGCGAACCTTCCATTACTGGGTTATATGGCTGAAAAACTGAATAAACCGTTTATTGTCTCTACAGGTATGAGTTCCTTTTCTGAAGTTGAAGCAACAGTTGAATTTCTTAAAAAAAGAAATACTGAATTTGGTATAATGCAATGTACTTCACGATACCCAACCCCGCCATCAGATGTTCACCTTGGAGTGATCTCAAGGTATATAGATGATTTCGGTATTCCTGTTGGTTTTTCTGATCATTCACCGGTTAATTATACTGTTTTCGCTGCAATTCCCCTTGGTGTATGTATGATAGAAAAACATTTTACAATTAGCCGTGAGTGGCCTGGACCAGACCAGCAATCATCTCTTGAACCACATGAATTTGCAGATCTTGTAAAAGGAATAAGGGATATTGAAACAGCTCTTTCAGACAAAAAAACAGTCCATAACGAAGAGAAGGATCTTCAGATAATTTTCAGGGCAAGTGTTGTTGCAACTAAAAATATTCCTGAGAATACAAATATTACAGATGACATGATCTGGGTAAAACGACCGGGTTGTGGGATACCAGCAAATCAGATGAATAGTGTAATCGGAAAAAAATCAAATCGTGAGATTAAAAAAAATGAACTCATATCCTGGGAGGATTTTAATTAGGAAATGTAAAGTAGGGAATTTCATATCATATTTACAGTTAAAAATATTACTATTACTTGTCCAGTTTAAACAAAAATTTGGAAGATATTATTAACTTTCAGTATGTAGAAGAAAACACCACTGTTATTAAGGTTTAATGATTTGAAAAATAAAATAAAAAATAGATTTAATAAACTGCTTTTCTTATATGATCAACTAGGTACTCTAAAAAAAATGTTTTGGGTTTGTATATTATTTTTTATTCTCCAGGCTTTGTGGGAAGGAGTGATTATAACTTCTTTTGCAACTTTATTTCAAAGTCTTATAGATTCTACAAACTACTCAGGCGGCCAGTTTGAACCGGGTTCGATATTCGAAAAATACTATCATTTATTTAAAAAACTTCCATATGAAAATAAAGCGATGATAAGTTTTATTATTACTTCAGTTTCATTTGTTGTAAAAAAACTGATTGATATCGGAGTAATGACGTATCGAACAAAATTTTCAACACTATACATATACCGAATTCGCAAGAAAACATTCCAGAAACTAATTCAAAACAACATGACTTTTTTTGATAATAACAACAAAGGCATTTTGATTAGAATGGTTGTTAATGAAACCAGAGCGTGTTACTCAGTTTTAAAATGCATTCTTGATTTGTTGATTGCAACTTTTACAATTTTTGTTTTTCTGTATTTTATTGTAGCAATATCAGTTGAACTTTCAATTATAGTTACTGTAAGCAGTCTAATTTTCCTCTCTTTTACTCATAAAATTTCCAAGATTGTGAAAAAAATATCAGAAATTGTATTGGATAAGACAAGAAAGTTGACTGTAACAACGGAAGAAAGTATCGGAGGAATGAAACAAATCAAACTTCTTAAACTCGATGAACAGTTAGGATCTGAATTCAATTCGTACGGCTGGAAGTCGGATTTTGCTAACCGAAAAGCAGCACTTCTAATTCAATGGCAAACAACGTTATCATATTTGTTTGGATTGTTTTTATTCTTTACTCTCGTTTTTATTAATTTTCAATATTCTCTGTTAGCTGCATCACTTTTACTTACTTACCTGTATCTTTTAAAAAGTATTATTGACACTATAGCAGGTATAACTTCAAAATATGGATTCCTTAAAACCAGTCTTCCAGCAACTGAAAAAATCATTTCTTTTTTTCAGGAATCCGAAATTTGCAAGGAAACAAGCGGTACTTTTGTAAAAGAACACCTGTTAGATCAGAAACTGATTTTCAAAAAAGTCTGTATGGATTACGGAAAAGGAAAAGTGTTAAATGATATTTCTTTTGAAATGGAAAAAGGTAAGAAGATAGCTATTGTAGGAGCCTCTGGTGCAGGTAAAACTTCGATGATTAATCTAATAACTCGGTTGTATGATCCGATTTCAGGGGAAATATTAATAGACGGAAAAAAAATACAAAGCTATGATTTGAATTTTTTGAGAAATAAAATCAGGGTCGTAAATCAGGATACAATTTTATTTAATAAGACAATAAAAGAAAATATTTTAATGGGAAGTCTCGAAGCATCTGAAGAAGAGATGATTAATGCATCAAAAAATGCCTTTGCCCATGATTTTATAATGTCATTTCCAGAAGCGTATGATACCGTTGTTGGAGACCGAGGAGTAAAACTTTCCGGTGGGCAGAGACAACGTTTGAATATTGCACAGATTTTTCTTAAAAAGAGAGATATACTTATATTAGATGAAGCTACAAGTGCCTTGGATACACACTCGGAAAAAATGGTTCATAAGGCCATAGATAAACTTATTAAAGAAAACACATGTATGATTATAGCCCACCGGCTTTCAACAATAAAAAATGCTGACATTATTTTAGTTTTGAATAATGGGAGAATCGCAGAGAAAGGCTCCTGGTCAGATTTAATGAAAAAGAATCACCTTTTTTACAAAATGGTTGATGACCAGTCATTTTCTAATTGAAACCCAATAATATAATTTCAATCGTAAGAAGGAGGCAAGACTGTCTTGAAAAACCCAAATGACTTAGCTGTTATTTTAAATGTTCGAAAAAATAGTACCCGTTGTGAAAATAAACTACTGCGAAATTTTGCAGGAACGACCCTTTTCGATATTATAGTAGAGAAACTTCATTTGCTCGACTGGCCACAAACATATCTCGGGGCTAATGAAGATATTTTTAAGGAAAAAGCGAAAAAAGCATGTCCAAATATTAAAATTATTAACAGGTCCCATGAATCTGCAAATGTAGGGTCAGGTACAAACCTTGTTTTTGAAATGTATAAAGAAATTGATCATAAATGGGTTTTCTGGATAAACGCGTGTCATGCTCACCTGAAAGTTGATACAATTAAAAAAGCGATTGATGAATTTCTAAAGATTGACAATAACTCAATGACCTCTGTAAAGCCTTATCTGGGATGGTTTTATTCTCAGGACGGAACCCCAATGAATAATAAAAACTGTTACACTGGTGTCAATACTGATGATTTTATTTATGTTGGTGCACATGCGTTTCATGCATATTTGCGTGAAACTCCCCTTACATCTGACAAAGTGTGGGACAATGTAAAAGGTGACCCGTATGTATACCCTATCAGTGAAGACGAATCATTCGATGTGGATACTGAAGAAGATTTTATTATATCTGAAGCACTTTATAAACATAAAACGATAAAATAATTAAAGGACAAATAGATGAATTCAATACTTAATGAAAATAGCTGGGTTTTTGATATAGCGAAATGTTTGATTGATAGTCCATATAAAAAAGCGGCACGCCGTTTTGTTGAACTGTCTTTAAAATTAGGCAACGGACCTTCTCAACAAGTATTTAGAAGTTTGATTAGTATCTCTGTTTTTAAAGAGAAAGTAATGATTGAAAAAAGTGATGAGCATCCTATAGAACCTTTTATTGAGTGTTTGAACAAACATAGTGATTTAATCGAAGCTTCTCTTAATACTATTGATAATCTGCCAAAAGAGCTAAATGAAGAAAATTTTGATGTATGGAAAGATGTAGTTAAATCAACAGGAGAGCATTTTGGAGCACTCTTTTCAGATTTTACAGATGAAATTTACTTTGAAGATGGGTTAAAAGTCGTTACAGACCGTTTGGTGAAAAATGATTTTCCAATGGATAAGTTGCAGGGTAAAAAAGCAATTGATGCTGGTTGTGGTGGTGGTCGATATTCTGTTGCATTACGAAAACTCGGCCTGGGAGATGTTACAGGTATGGACATGAGTGACACAGGACTTGCAAATGCCCGGAAAAGAATTGAAGAACATAATATTGACGGTGTTAACTTTAAAAAAGGAAATGTTCTTGATATTCCATTTGAAGATGAAACATTTGATTTTGTGTGGTCAAGTGGTGTGCTTCATCATACAACAGATATGCAAAAAGGCGTTAATGAGTTATTAAGGGTTATGAAAACTGGTGGTTGTGGATATTTTTATCTTATTGAAAATCCAGGAGGTATTTTCTGGGATACCATTGATCTTTTACGAATTTTACTTAAGAATGTTTCTTTTGAATTTGCCCAGACAATATATAAAATGGCTGGTGTTTCATCATACGATATTTTTTATATTTTAGATCATGTACAGGTTCCTATTAATATATACAGTACACCTGAAGAGGTAGAGCAGCTACTTAAAAATGCGGGAGCAAAATCAATTAGAAGACTTGAGAGAGGAACTGATTTCGACCGTGTGGAATTGATATATAATAAACAACCTTATGCTGATTATAAATATGGTGTAGGAGAAAACAGGTATTATTATGAAAAATAGTAATCAAAATAAGATAGTTGATGTCACAAAAGCAACAGGAAGGGATATTTATCGTAAGCAACTCGATAAAGAGTTGCTTGAGCTCATAGATCCCGAAACAGGAATTGTTTCATTTCAATATGCAGATTATATTAGCTGCCCAATATGTGACAAAAATGATGCTGAACTACTCTTTAATGTAAAAGGATATCCCCATGTTCGCTGTCGGGAATGCAATATGGTCTATGCTAATCCTCAGGTAAAACAGGAAAATTTAAAAAAATTATATACCCAGAAGTCCACAGCAAATGATCTGTGGATTGATGTTTTATTATCTGATTCTGAAAAGGATGTTAATAATAAATTATATGATGATTATCTGATGACTCTTGAAGAATTGACATCAGAGCGTCATCTGGTTGATGTAGGTTGCAGTATTGGTGATTTTATGCTGCAAGCCTCTAAAAGAGGCTGGAAAACAGAAGGTGTTGATTTAAGTAAAAAAGCTGTTCAATATGCGAAGGAAGTTCGTGAACTTGATGTAAGGCTTTGCAAAATCGAGGAAGCAGGATATCCGGAATCTTCAATCCCAGTTTTAATAATGACAGGAGTTTTGGAACATTTGAATGATCCTAGAGGTTTCTTAAATATGATTAAAAATTATTTGAAACCCGGAGGATTAATATTGTTTCAAGTCCCTAATTTGCACTCTATCGCAAATATGATACTTCAGGAAAAATCAACGAGTTTTGATGGCAGAAATCATTTACATGTTTTTTCTGTAGAAACATTGACTGAGTTATGTCGCCGGGTTGGATTGAAAGTGGAATTTGTAAAGACTGATATTTTCCCTTCTCACTCGCTAGGAAAATACTTAGGTTACATGGATCCATATGAAGCTCCTATGGACTTTAGTTTTCTACCAAAATTGTTACAACCTTATTTTACTGAAGAAAAAAAGCATAATCTTTTGTCTGAAACAATTTTAAAAATGGATATGGGTCAGAGGATCACGTTAATCGCCAGAAGGGCTTAAATTATGTGTGGAATAGCAGGTATTGCTGGTCCAATTTGTGACCAGAATAAGTTAGATAAGATGGGGGACGTCCTAAAACACCGCGGACCTGATGACTTTAAAACATGGATAGGAAAAGAAGAAAAAATAGGATTTTCCCACCGAAGACTTTCAATCATTGACCCGAAGGGTGGTTCCCAACCAATGAAGACGACCGGGAATCGTTTTGTTTTGTGCTATAACGGTGAAGTTTATAATTATCTAGAATTGAGAAATGAACTGTATTCAAAAGAATCTCAGATGAGAGAGAACTGGACTTCATCCTCAGATGTAGAAGTCCTTTTGTATATGATGCAACAAAAAGGAATCGAAGGCTTAAAGAAACTAAATGGAATGTTTGCATTTGCCTTATGGGATGAAAAGGAAAATAAACTTTTTGCTGCCAGGGATCGATTAGGAATTAAACCATTTTATTATTATTATGACGGTGAAAGTTTCATTTTTGCCTCAGAAATAAAAGCAATTATTGCAGCCGGTGTGAAGCCTGAATTAGATAATAAGGGCGTTGCTCAGTATATAGAACTTCAATATTGCTTAAAAGACCGTACGATGTTTAAAGGTATTAAAAGGTTACTTCCAGGTCATTATCTTGAGTTTGACTACTATTCAAAAAAACTACAAATCCATAAGTATTGGGATATCCCTACTGAACCATTTTCAGACTACGATGAAGAAAAGTATATTGAAGAAATTTCTTTTCTCCTGAATGATGCTATGCGTATTCAATTGAGATCAGATTTTCCGATTGGCTTTCATCTTAGTGGAGGTCTTGATTCTTCGACTATATGCTGTCTTGCGTCCCGGTTAAAAAGCGAATCTATTAAAACATTTACAGGTGGTTTTAAGGTTAATAACTATGATGAATCTCATCACGCTAAATACTTATCAGATCATATTGGTGCGCAGAACTTTACAGTATTTCCAACAAGCAATGATTTAATTGATAGTTTTAAACATATGATATACATGCTGGATGAACCAGTTGCAGGAGCTGCGATTTTCCCCCAGTATTTTTTATCAAAGCTAATTTCAGAAAACAATGTGAAAGTTGCACTTGGTGGGCAGGGTGGAGATGAATTATTTTGTGGGTATGTAAGGTACCTGATTGCAGTTGTTGAAGATTCATTAAAGCATGAAGTATATTCAAATGGTAAAAAATCAAACAGTTCTATGAATCTGAACGAACTATTACCGAACATGCATTATTTGAGAGGATATGAACCATTGATGAAGAAATTCTTTTCAGAGAATTTGTTCGGTGATTTTCCTCAGCGTTATTATCACATGATGAAGCGGACAACTGGCCTGGGAGAAATTCTTCATCCTGATTTTTACAAAGAGGATGATTGTGTAATGACTGAATTTGTCGAAGAATTCAACAACTGTGAATCAAACAATATTATAGATAAGATGAGTGTATTTGATATTAAAAATCATCTGCAGTCATTATTGCATCTCGAAGACCGGGCAAGTATGGCATGGTCTGTTGAATCCCGTATTCCTCTGCTTGATCACAGGATTGTTGAAACTGTAATGCGTGTACCTGCTCATAAAAGAATACCAGCCGGAAACCTGAAACATCTTTTTAAACGGGTCGCCCAGAATATCCTTCCTGAAAAAATACTGAACCGAACTGATAAGAAAGGTTTTCCGGTTCCAATCAGCGAATGGTTCAAAGAGGATCTCAATTACTGGGTCAAAGAAATTCTTCTTTCCAAAAAGGCAAAAGAAAGAGGAATCTACAATATTCCGGCTCTGGAGAAGAAGCTGAATGATCATGTTGCTTTTGATAGAACTATCTGGGGGTTACTATCCTTGGAGTTCTGGTTTCAGAATTATTTCGATTAATTAATAGAATAAAAAAAAATTATGACTCAAATTTATATTGGTTCAAAATCAGGTATTGATCCAGAACAGTTATCACAACGTATTGAAATTCAATTGCGATTAGAATTAGAATTGAATCACCCAGACATCTCTTTCCGCTATATTGAAATCCAACCGCCTGGAAATTTAAATAGAAGCCTAACAAAAGAAGAACAATATGTTATTGATATAGCACTGGATAAAAATTTTGTTATCGGTTTCGAATTTCCACACCTATGGAATGGAAGAGATATTGATCCCTGTGATTATAAAAGTGCCGGAGATATAATTACTATAGCTGGTATAGCAAAAGAAGTTGGTGCATCATATATTTTTACAAATCCTGGAGATATCTCTAATCATCCCTATGATCGACAAAGATGGGAAAAGGCAAGAAAAGCTCATATAGATATAATGCAACAGCTATCCGAAGTCCATTCTTCCGTTGGTATGGAAAACACAAATCCCATACGTCATCTGGACGGTTATAGTGTTTATGGATATTTTGGAATGGTTCCGGAAGATTTATTTCTATTCGATTTTATAACTCTGGATATCGCACATGCTCAGTTTGCAGTAAATCACTTCAACAGGAATGAAAGAATCGAATCCATTGAATCCCTGGAGGCCATCCACCAAAGGGAGACTTTATCTCTGGATGATTATGCTGATATTCTAAAGGATAAAATCCAGGTTATACACGCTGCGAATGCAATTGGTCTTGGGGAAATTGACAAAGAGGGATTGAAATTAAGTGAAGGTCAGGCAGATTGCACACGCTTTATAGAACGGGTCCTTAAAAACAGGACAACATCGATTCATATTATTGCTGAACCAAGTCATATTCCATATAATATTGACTACTTCGAACTTGGTACGATCATGTACGAAGAAGAGAAAGTTCTTTTTGAGATTTGCACATCATATTTTAATAATATATCAATTAATCAATCCAGATAAAATGTGTCCGTGCAGAGAAATCTGCATAGGCTTTTAAGTAAGGATAGTATGAATTTAAGCAAAGTAAAACAAGCAGTCCAGACAATGCTGAAAAAGAAACAGACAAAACCAACTCAAGTAATTCTTGAAACAACAAACAGGTGCAACCTCAATTGCCCTTTTTGTTTGGTCGGAATGCAGAATGAACTTCAGAAAAAACATGGAAATACAGCACACGAACTTATGAGCAGAGAGATGGGGACTATGTCAATGGAAACATTTGATCGTGTTCGCAAAGAGCTGAAAATATTTGGCATAAAAAAAGTTTACCTTCACTTTCAGGGAGAGCCTTTTTTAAATAAATTAACACCTGATTTTGCAGAACAGTTGAAATCCGATGGAATGTATGTCGGAGTCTTTACAAACGGACAGGCATTTACTGATAAAATGATAAACAAAATTGCAAATGTTGAAATTGACCTGATTCGCTTCTCTGTTGATGGTGCCTCTGAAGAGACATATGGGGTAAACCGGGTAGGAGGAAAATTTAGTAATGTTTTAAAAAACATGGAAAAAGTTTCTGCTGCACATAAAGGAAAAAAAACACGGATCGAATGGCAATTTCTACCGCTAAAAAACAATGAGCATGAGGTTGAAACAGCACGAAGTCTAGCTAAACAGATTAGTGTTCATTTTTTTACAAAGGGTTTCAGAGAAACTGATCCCAACCTCACACCAACTAACAAAGAATATAGATCAAAATTTATGAAAAAACCATGTAAGGATATTTACAAACAACTTGGTTTTTATTGGAATGGAGATGTTGTTCCTTGTTGTTATGATGTTGATGGAAAAGAGGTTATGGGTAATATAATGAACCACGATCTAGAAAATATTTGGAATAACTCAAAATATAATAAATTTAGAAAAGATGTTGATGAATATTTAAAACAACCTGAAAAAGAACCTGATATTTGTAAAACATGCCTAAGATGGCGTTAAAAAGTGATTTTGAAAAATATTTTCAAAATTTAATAGCCTATAAAGAGTAATGGAAATGAATGACATTGGTGTGTTATTTGTTGGTTTTTAAATATTAGTGCAACTAAACAATTCGAATAATAAAATATCAGTTAAAATAAATAAAAAATCAATGAATTTTATAAAAAAACTAAAAAAGAGTCTTGAATGTATAAAACCTACCTCCGATGGTGATAAGCTTAAAATATTTATTTCAAAAAGACCAAAATTTTTTGGAGGTGGAAGTAGTACTTTTGCAAGACTCTTCAAAGAGAAAGCAATTGAAAATGGTCATAAAATAGTTAAAACTATTGATAAAGCAGATATTGCTATAGTAATTGCTCATCTGACAGAAAAGAAAGAACTTTTGAAAGCCAGGGAAAATGGATGTTGTATCATACATCGACTTGATGAACATTTCGAAAAAAATGAAAAATCAGATAGGAAAGTAAAACATGAAAAAATAATAGAACTAAATAAGTATACTGATATAACTGTATTCCAAAGTAATTTTGTCTATAAAAATGTCTTTCCTATTATTCAACCTAAAAAATACAAGATCATACATAATGGAGGGGATCCTGATCATTTTTCCCCCGCAAAAGAAATTGGATCATTTATTGGTCATGTCACCTGGGGTATTGATAAAAAGAAAAGGTTGGATTTGCTACATAAATTCATAATCAATCATCCTGATGAACAGTTTCTTTTAGTAGGAAGACATGAAGAATCTAAATATAACTTTAACCTACCAAATGTTAGATGCATTGGTAAAATAAAACCTAACAAGATTCAAAAATATTTTCGCATGATGAAAATGTTATATTTCCCTTCTGAAAATGACCCATGTCCAAATACCGCAATTGAAGCAATTTTATGTGGTATCCCGGTTTGTTATAACTCGGTAGGAGGTACTATTGAACTTGTAAATAAACAGGAAATTAATCAAAAAGAAAGTTGTAATAATGTTGAATGCGGACTTCCTTTGGATAAGGTTGAAAAAATGCTCAAAAATATAGACTATTATCGTCATAATTGTACTCTGAGAAAAGATCTTTTTTTCGATAATGTTTTTAATTCCTATATCAATGCTGCAAAATCAATTTTAAACTAAATCATGATTAAATATTATTTTTTTAACTTTTTGCAAAATATAAAAGTATAACATCAATATTAATTAAGAGTTCTTTAATAAAAGAGGATTATGAGTAAATATTTAGAAGAAGGATGTAGGATCTTTGATTTAATAAAAGATCGTTATACCGATAGTGATGGTATGTTAGTTTCAAGAATTGATGCTTTATCTGGTCAAATTGTTGATAATAATATCCTTGTTTCTGATTTTGGAGATTATATTCAGAATTTCTATTTGTTAGGTAAATTAGTGGGACGAGATGATATTTGTATCTGGTCCAAAACTCATCTTTTAAAAGCAGCCAGAAAATATCAAGATTCAACTGGTTTTTTTAAGACTAAAAATGGTTCAAATAAAATTTATGTGTGGGACAATGCTGATACCTTTGAAGGGTTATCAACCTTTTATTCTCTTTCTGAAGATCATGAAGTATTGGAAATTATTAATAGAAGTGTGAAGGGGATGACTCGGTTCTGTAATAAGTATGGGCTAATTCCAGATGAAATCACATCGGTTTATAGTTCTCCATTTGCCAGGTGTGATTATACTGGAAATTTTGTTGAAGAGCTTTCAATATTAAGTCGCGATCTTGAAAAAAAAAGTTATGCAGATTTAGCACGAGATCTGTTAAAGCCATGGGTTAACAACACTTATTTTCAAAAAGTGGGAATGCTTCCTAATAAACGATTTAGAAGTTATTTATTGTCAATAATTTGTAATCCAATTTTCGATTATATTTTTAAAAAAAATCCTACAAAGAGATCCACTATTGTTAAAACAAATACGAATATGATGTCAGGTGTATTACAACTATATTTGCTTCAAAGTTCATCTGAGGATGATAAAATTTACTATAAGTCTTTGTTGGATCATTGGAGAGATGGGGTTGAACGTCATTGCTTTTATAACGGTTTTTACAAAAGTACTTATGATTCAATTAAAGATATATCATTCAATTATATTCGCCCTATGCCTGATAATCATCATGTTTTAGCGCTTTATGCTGATATTTATCATTATTGTAATGATGATGTATATCTTACTTTATTAAAAAGAGGTTGCGATAATTGGTTATCATATCAGAATCGTAACACAGGATTGTTTCCTGAACACCCACTTGAAAATGATTATGAAAATAGTAGTCGGGCTATTATGGATTGTAATTTAGATTTAACTATTGTTTTGTTAAAAGCAGCCCAAGTTTGTAATAAAAAAGAGTATTTGTTAGCAGCTAAAAAATGTCTTGATGGAATGATGAAATACTTGAGTCGTGATTTGGGTTACATTGAAATGGTTCATGTTAATTCTGGTGAAATATTTGTACATAGTAAAATTTACACTAAATATATGAGTCTTTTTATTAAAGGTTTAATATTAATGCATGAAGCTTTAGCAGGTTCTGATCTATATAGTAAAGAATTGTTCTTAATCGCTAGAGATCGATAAAAAAAAATAAAATTATCATAAAGATGAAAAAAATATTAATATATTTTTTATATAATAAATATATTTTTTTGTTTAATAAACAATCAAGGAAATTAAAATGCCTATATTAAAAATAGGAATATTATATAATACTACTGAGCTTCCATGGGGTGGGATTAACACTTTTTTTAGAAATTTCAATAAATATGCTAAATTAAGTGAAAAAATAGATCTTGTTGAGAATAATTCTAAAGCTGACATTATTTTAACAGCTGGTCACTATAGAGGTCCTGGTAAATTAATTAAACCTATGCATCTCAGAAACCTGACTAATTCAAGATCTTTATGCAACCTCTTGGGAATATTTTCAAAAAAAGGGAAAAAAAAAATAGTATTCAGGTTAGATGGTTTAAGGTCTAATTATGCCGGACATATGAGTTCAACAGATGATTTACTTATAAATAATTTATCTTATGCAGATGGAGTGATTTTCCAGAGTGAATACAGTAAAGAAAGCTTCAACAAGTTTTATATTCCATCATTTTATGAGACTGATATAATTCAAAATGGTGCTGATACATCCACTTTTTATCCTAATTCTGACCCTTTAGGTTTTTCTGGGGGGGTTAAATTAGTTTCAAATTCATGGTCAACAAACTCTAATAAAGGTTTTGAAATAATATCAGCTTTTTCAGAATTGAATAATGTAACAGTTTCTCATATCGGCAGGTGGCCAGATAATTTTCCTTCTAAGAAAGTTATATTGTTAGGGGAGAAAGATGAAAAAAATATAGCTGTTGAATTGAGAAAACATCATTTTTTATTATTCCCATCTGAGAATGAAGCTTGTTCTAATACAGTGGTAGAGGCTTTGGCAAGCGGTTTGCCTGTTCTATATCATAAATCAGGTGGAACGATAGAACAATGCAAATATGAGAGATATGGAATACCTATTCCTACTGATAATACAGGAAATACTCCTAATTATAAAGATTATCTTATCGATGCTGTTGATAGGTATGAAGAGTTACTTAGTAATATAATTGGCAATATCCAACATTTTAGTTTTTCTTATTGTTTAGAAAATTATATAAAATATTTTCATAAAATGTTGAAAGATAATTCATGAATGTTAGCTGGTTTGTGCCTGTTGGCAGAAAATGGCCCTGGCAAAGTTGGTATAACTTTGACAAAGTTTCCGCATCAGTATGGATAAGGTGTCTTCAGTTAATTCCATATTTAAAGAAAAATGGAATAGAGTCGAAAATTAATTCTTTTGATAGTAGAACAGACATAGCTGTTTTTTTAAGATGTTGGGATGAAAGAATGATATCACTTGCAAGGAGTTTGCAAAATAAGGGTGTTAAGGTTGTTGTCGATACACCTGTAAATTATTTTTCTTCTCAAAATTTAAAACCATTTAAAGGTGAAGCTAAGAAACAATTTGATGAATTTGTAGATTTTGCAGATGCAGTATTCTGCCCCTCTCCATATATTGCAGAATTTGGTAATAAAAAAGGATATCGAACTTATTGTTTAGAAGATTCAATTGATTTTAACCATTTCAAGTATAAAAAAAAACATATATCAGAGACTGAAAAACCTGTATTAATTTGGTCAGGAGTACAAGTAAAGTCATCTGTTCTTAGATTTTTAACACCAGTTATCAAGGGGAATTCCTGGAAAATAATTATTATTGCAGAAAAAAAACCAGATTTTGAATTTAATTTCGAATTCATAAAATGGTCTTACAATTCTTTCCCCAAAAATCTACTAAAAGGTGATATAGGAATATTTCCAAGAAAAATAGAAGATGAATATGATAATGGACATTCTTTTTTTAAGATTGGTGTTTTTTTGGCACAGAATATACCAGTTCTTTGTAGTCCAGTTCCTTCCTATAAAGAAATAATGAATGAATCAAATTCAAGTAGCCTTTCTTCTTTCGAAGCAGAAGAATGGGAAGATCAAATAATATCATTAAGTGCGAAATGTAATAAAAATATAGATACTAGTTCTGTTGAGAAATATTCAACTAAGATTCTTGCTGATAGGTATCTTGAGACTTTTAAGAGATTATTATAATATTGGAGATCAATGAAAGACGAAGATATTAAAAGCTGGATTAAATCAGTTATTACAAAAACACCATCATTCCTGAATAAACTTAAAGATGAAAAAGTTGAAGGAAGGTATAAATATTCACTTTCAGGGGATATTAATATCCCCATAAAATGGGGTTTAGGTAATACAATTTTTGCCACTAAAACATATTATATGCTGAATAGAATGGAATTAGCTGATAATAAAAAAATGATCAGTTACATTAAATTATTTCAATCTAAAAACACATATATTTCTGATAGTGGAGTTCAAATTCTTTCTTTTCCTAGAAGGATATATACTGCAATGAGATCGTTAGATTTAAATAATATTTGGGGAACACAAACGAAAAGAGCAGAAACAAGACAATCTTTTGCTGCATTATCTGCTTTAGGAGGTAAAGCAGAATTTCCATTTAGAAAAATTCCATATACTAAAAAAGGGATATCTCAATATATTCACTCTTTAAACTGGAGTGAACCCTGGGGTGCAGCAAGTCATTTTAGCCATTTGATTTTTTTTCTGAATATTAATGATAAGATTTTTAATCTTAATAGCGATATTACGAATAATTTACTTGAATTTGCTTTCAAAGAATTGGAAACATACAGAAGAAGTGATGGTATGTGGTATAAAAAGGGTTTAGTTCTTCCAGATTTTCAAAAAGTTAACGGTGGTATGAAAATAATGACAGCATTTGCAAATGCTGATAACTTTACATATGATGATCCTATCAAAATAATCGATTTATGTTTCGGGGCTATTAATAGTGGTGATGCATGTAATCATTTAAATGTAATTTATTTATTATATAATTGTACAAAAAAGACAGATTACAGATCTGATGAGATAATCCTTTATACTAAAAAAAGATTAGAATTATATAAAGAACACTGGTGGAATGATACAGGTGGTTTTTCATTCTTCCCGAGAAATGCAAATAAAATATATTATGGAGCTTATTTATCAAAAGGATTTGCCGAACCTGATGTACATGGAACACATCTGTTTTTGTGGGGAATTGTTTTAATTTGTAAAATATTAGGTTGGAATGAATTTAAACTTCAGACACCATTAACCTGATTATTTAATAAATAGCAGAAAGATAAAATGATAAAAAGAGTAATAATTAGAATTATAAAATCGCGTTTGTTCATAAATTTTTTTTTAAAGATGGCTTTGAAGTTACATAATTTTTCTTACCAGATTGCAGGATTATTAAGTCCTGAAAAAGAGCCAGACAAATTACACCCAAAACACAGAATTATGAAATATCATGATTGGTTTGCAGTAAGACTTCAAAAACAATGGAATGTTCTTGATATAGGATGTGGTAATGGTGCTCTGTCAAATGATATAAAAAATAAATGTAGGTCTGTAACTGGTATTGATATAAATGCTGAAAATATTGATATGGCCAAAAAAAAATTTCCAGGAGAAGGTGTTAAATTCATTTGTGCCAACGCCTTGGAGTATGGATTCAAAGATAATTTTGATGTTATTATACTTTCGAACGTATTGGAACATATTGATAGGCGAGTCGATTTCCTGATAAAGATATTTGATAATCAGAATAAACATAAACCACCAATTCTTTTGTTGCGCGTACCAATGATAACAAGAGATTGGATTACTTTGTATAAGAAAGAGGTTGGTGTTGAATGGCGCTTGGATCCTACCCATTACACAGAATATACTTTAAAGCAGATATTCAATGAAGTCAAAATAGCAGGGTTGAAAATAGAATCTTATGAGATACAATTTGGTGAGTTTTATGGGGTTGTAAAAAAAAAAAGTTAATATTTATAAAAAGGTTTTCTTGTATTTAATTTAGTAAAAAAACATTATGGAGTTCTTGTTACAATAATCTAGTCAATTTCAGGAGAAGATATTAATTCAATTTTACTTTACGAAATATGGTTGTGAAAAGTAATATTTATTTGCGGTCAAAAAAAACTTGATGATATATATAAATTCATGCGAAAACATAGCAAAATTCAGTATAGTAGTTTGTTTTTTTATATTATTAACTCTTAAATATAAATTATAAATGTTTAATATTAAAATAAAAAATTTAATTCGATTAATAATAGGCTTTTTTTCTTTAACATTTCATTTCAGAAAATCAAAGAAATCATGGTTGTATTGTAACCTGAAACAGCGTAATATAACAGGCGGACCTGAACGATTTTTACATAATCTGGCTACAAATAAGAAAGTTAATAATTTTATTAAAATTAATAATTGGAGTTTGAAAAACTGTACAACATCACTTATTTTTTCTGCATCATGGGGTGATTCATTTTCAAGAATATGTAAATATTATTTAATTCGTTCAGTATTAAGAGTTGATGGATTTTATGTGCCAGATGATTCTATTGATGATAAATTTCAGCACGGCCTTGGTTTTAGAGATTGGGTAAATAATAGATTATCACGAGATCTTAGGTTGTTCGATCATGTGATATATCAATCTGAATTTTCAAAAAAAATTTGTGATGAATACTTATATCAACGAAAAAAAGATTTTTCTATTATTAATAATGGAGTTAATTTATCCCATTTTATACCTGATAGTAATGTTTCAAATAAAGTGTTGAAACTTGTTGTATTAGGTAAACATTATCCTAAGCATTTAAAATTAGCTATTGATATATTTATACGAATTTTGAATAAAAAAAATGCTGAACTACTTATAATTGGACCAATGCGCGATGGTTCAGAAAGAGTACTGGATTTTATAAGTAAAAATGTTGATGATAAAGAAGTTCTTAAAAAAATTAAATGCAAAGGGATTGTCTTATTTGACGATCTACCCTCTGTTTTGAATAAATCAGATATTTTCCTTCATGTCAAAGTAGGAGATTGGTGTCCTAATGCAGTGTTAGAAGCTATGGCGTGTGGACTACCTGTAGTATGCCCAGATTGGGGTGGTACAAAAGAACTTGTAGGTAATGCTGGAATAAGTGTAAAAGGGCCAGAATGGGATATAGATGAATCATTGATTCTGGGAATGACAGATGCAGTTTTAGATATTCAATCAGAATTATCTACATATAAGAAGTTGGCAAGAAAATGTGCTACTGAAAATTATTGTATTTCAGATGTAACAAAAAAATATCTAAAAATTTTAGAATTGTAAATTGTCTTGAGATTAAAGGACCTGAATCTTGAAAAGTTTTGAAACAAGTAGTAATAAACCTCTAATATCTGTTGTTATGGCAGTATACAATGGTGAAAAATATCTCAAAGAGTCTATAAAAAGTATTTTAAACCAAACATATAAAAAATTTGAATTTATCATTGTAAATGATGGTTCAACAGACAAATCTAAAGCTATTTTAGAAAAATTTGCAGAAAATGATAAGCGAATTAAGATAGTTCATCAAGAAAACATGGGGCTTGCATATTCTTTAAATATTGGTATTAAGTTGGCTAAAGGAGAATTTATTGCACGAATGGACGATGATGACATTAGTCATCCGTATCGATTAGAAACTCAATGTAAAGTTTTAATTGATAATAGTAATATAGGGGTTTGTCACAGTTACTTTAGTTTAATCAACTCAAATGGGAAAAAGATTCCTTTTCGAAAAAATACTGGATTTAATTTTTCTTCATTACAGACTAAATGGACTCTTTTATGGAGAAATTGTATTTGTCACCCATCAGTTATGATTCGTCATAATATTTTAAAGGAGTTTAATATTTTGTATGACGATAAGGTAATATGCCAGGATTATGAATTATGGTGTAGATTAATTGATAGAACAGACTTTTTTATAATAAAAAAATCTCTTTTATCGCTTCGTAAACATTATAATAATGTTTCTTCAAATTATGATGAAAAATATCTTTCTAAATTCTCAGATATTATCTCAAGAAATTTAGGCAAATATATTGAAACACCCCTTGATTATTTTGAATTAAGGGCAATTACGTTGATTTCAGGGCAAATGTATTTGCGTGGAAAAGATATTACTGGTACAATAGATGCAAATAAAATATTACAATTAATTTCATTAGTATTTTCTGAGTATATTAAGAAGAACTCATGTAATAAAAAAAATATATTAGAATTACATAACGCTGTTGCTCACCAGTTAATTCGCTGGTGTCAACAATCGTGGTATAATAATAAAAAAGCCTCAATTAAATTTTTAAAAGCCGCTTTTTATCACTATTTAAGCATGTTAGTATATAAAATATGAAAAAAAAAATCGCTTGTGTAACCGGAGCAACAGGTATCGTTGGTAAAAAGATAGTCGAACAATTGATTGAAAGAAAATATATAGTTCGAGTATTATGTTATAAAAATAAAAATATTAATAGCAAAGTTGATATTTTCTATGGTGATCTTTGTGATGAAGAAGTTTTGACAGAATTTATTTCTGGAGCGTGTTCTCTTTATCATTGTGCTGCAGAATTGCATGATGAATCTAAAATGTGGGAAGTAAATGTAGAAGGTACTAAGAAGTTATTAAAAACCATAGAAAAGTCAGATATTAAATTTTTTTTATTTATGAGTAGTGCAGGTGTTGTTGGTGTTTCTAAAAATAAAATAGTAAATGAAAGTACTGAATGTAATCCAGTAACAAGATATGAGAAAACAAAATGGGAAGCAGAAAAACTTGTTGTAAGTGCAAATCTAAAATGTAATACCGTTATTATCAGACCAACAAATATTATTGAAAAAAACTATATAGGTATATTGAATACTATAATAAGTAAAAAAATTTATAAAAAGCTTATATGTTATCTAAGAAGTAATGAATATGCACACACTATTCACGTAGATGATGTAGTTAGTGCTGCTTTATACTTTTGTAACAAAGAAATAAGTAAACCAGAAATTTATTTTGTATCTAATGATAATGATCCTCAAAATTCTATTTATGGTATAAAGAAAATTTGTAATAAATCTATTATAGATAATTATAAATTATGGGAATTTATTCTTCCCCCTCTAATAATTCCTTATTTATTAAGGACAATAAAGTCTGGAAAATCAAATTGGGGTGATATTATGTATTCATCATCAAAAATAAAACAGGCTGGTTTTAAATTTACATTTGATACAAAATCTGCTGTGTTTGATGTTTTATCACCTTAATGTACTCTTATTCATTATAATTATATAAAAAATAATTTTAAGAAAAGGATTTAAGTGAAAGTACTTAATGTAAATATGTCAATTGATCCGATTTCAGGTGGTGGTACAGCTCAAAGAACCATTCAGATGACCAGATATCTATGTAAAGCAGGAATAGATGCTTCGATATTGACTTCGGACGTAGGCATGAACGACGAGTTAAAAAAAGAGCTGTATGGGATTGAATTAAAAGTTTTACCATGCTTAATTTCAAGGTTTTATATACCAAGATTTAATATAAAAAAGTTAAAAAAAATCATTGAAGATGTCGACATAGTTCATATGATGAATCATTGGACAGTTATAAATTCTATTATTTACATTTTATGTAAAAAAATGGGAAAACCGTATGTGGTCTGTCCTGCGGGAGCTCTTCCTATATTTGGACGATCTAAAATACTCAAATATATTTATAATAGAATGATTGGGATAACAATTATTAAAAATGCTTCAAGGCATATAGCTATTACAGCTGAGGAAAAAGTATCGTTTAAAGACTATGGAGTAGATCCAAAAATAGTTGAAGTTATTCCAAATGGTATAAACTCTAAAGAATTAGAGGACGAGAATGATATTAAATTTAGAAAAATATACTCACTAAATAATAACCCTTTTATACTATTTATGGGTCGCTTAAATCTTATAAAAGGTCCTGATCTTTTACTTAAAGCATTTGCTGCTAACAGATCAAAATTTCCAAATTTTAAATTAGTCTTTGGAGGACCAGATGGTGGAATGCTCTCAAATTTAAAAGATTTTGTTTGTGAAAATAAATTAAAAGATTCAGTTCATTTTATTGGTTATTTAGGTGGAAAATATAAATCGTGGGCATATCATTCTGCAGACTTACTTGTTGTACCTTCAAGACAGGAAGCTATGTCAATAGTAGCAATTGAAGCAGGTATTACGGGCACTCCTGTATTAATGACTGATGTTTGTGGTTTTGATCAAGTTAAAGAAATTGGTGGTGGCTTTATTGTAAAACCAACTATTGAATCGATTAAAATAGGATTAGAGGTCTTAAATGATTCTGAAAACCTAAAAGTAATGGGAGAAAGATTAAAAAAATTTGTTATAGATAATTATACATGGGATTTAGTAATTAAAAAGTATATAAAAATTTTCAAGGATATTCTAGAACAAAAAAATTTATAGTACTTATAATTATTTAAAATTTTTGTTATAGTAAATAAAAATGAAAGTTCGAAAATGAATTTATTTTAAGAAAATGCATTAAATTACCTAAAGTTTTTTTTCAAAATGATAAAAATTAAAGATCTATAAAAGAAAATACAAGATTTTTCAAATTTGAAATAATTTCAATTATAGTTAAACATTATTTTCCTTAGTAAGGATAGCAAATGAATAATGAATTGGATTTTTTTTCAGTTTTAAAAAAATTATATCGTAATAAATTTAAATTTTTAATTATATTGATTATTGGAATCCTTCTTATCTCAACATATTTGAGATTACGTCCAAAAAAATATCTATTATTTCAAATAGTCAAAATACCAAAAATAATTATTAAGTTAACAAATGATGATTATATTGTACGAATTAAAAAGAAACTTTTTGAAAAATATACCCCTGATAAAGTTGTATTAAAGAGTATAAATAATGACAATTTAAAAATAGGATTAAAAATTAATATAAAAGATAAAAAATCGGCAATGTTAGATTTAATTTCTATTTATGAGGTATTTCACAAACGTTATAAATTAATTATTGATGAAACGAATAAAAAGTATGATAGAAAATTACAGAAACTAATTAAATATAAAAATATAAAAGAAGAATATATTGATTTTGCATCTAAGATGATTTCTAAAAGAGAGACTGAGATAGAAGAAAACTTATTTATAAAATTCTTAATTTCACAAAAGAAAAACACTGAGTTTGAATTAGATGAAATTGATGCAGAAATTATGGAATTAAAAAAAAATATTAATGAATGTAAAAATATTACTTTAGTCGAAGAACCTTTTTTGCATAAGAATGCTATTGGAATTGAAATAAAGTCAATTATATTAATATTAATTTTTTTAGTAATAGTTGCATTTTTCGCTACAATATTTTGGGAATCAAAAATAATTGAGATTGAGATTTTAGTCGATAAATAATGATTTTAAAAACTGCTCATAATACTTTTAAAAAAATCCTTCAAAAAAAAATATAAAATAAATTCATTAATCACGCCTGTGATTTACTAATTATAGTTATTAAAAACAAGATGAAAAAAAAAATACAAATTTTAAATTTAATAATAAAATTGAAGAAATGATTTACAATAATGATATTAAAAAATACTTAGTAATAATTATAGGATTATCACTTTTCTTTTTATTTCCTTTTATATTCATATATTTATATTCTTTTGTATTTTTTTTTAAAAAAACCAGAAATCATGATTATTTACCGCTATTAATTGTATTGTTCCTATCAATAATTCTAATAAGCAGGCAACAAATTGGAGGTAGCACTTACCATCAAATTAATGCTTTTTTAAACATAGAATCATTTGAAAATTTAATATCTGATGTACGTTTAAAAATAGTGAGCTATGATATATTATTTTGGTTTGTTAGTTATTTGATACGTTTGTTTGTTGGTGATAATTATATTTTCTTTCTGTGGTTCTGGGCTTTTTTTTCGATTATAACAATTATGTGGTCCTACAAGCAAATATTACCAAAGTTTTGGATATTTGCTTTTTTGCTTTTTTGTTCTTCTTTAACTTTTTATTGGATTCCTGGGAATACTATTAGACAATCAGCAGCACTTGGATTTTTTATAATGAGTATTGCTTTTGCTAATAATAATTCAAATAAAAGCGCCTTAATTTTAGCAATTTGTGCTTCATTGTGTCATATTTCAGCATTTTTGTTATTACCTTTTTTTATTATACTTAATATCAGTTTTAAGTGGATAGAAAATAAAAGAATGTTTTTTTTAGTCATTTTATCATTTTTTTTATCATTTTTTAATTTTATTCAAATTTTAAGTAAAATATTTTATTTCTCACCTCACCTAAGCCATAAATTATTGACGTATTCATATAGATTGCCTGCATCTTTTATTAGTCGGCAGTTTATTTTAACTATTTTAATATTACTACTCTTGTTTATGTACCAAAAAAAATTTAAGATAGATCTTAAAAAATATTACGTTTTAATTAGTTCTTATCTATATATTTTCTCTTTACAAATCTTGTTTAGTTTTTCAACTGTGTACTGGGACCGATTAGCATGCTATAAAAATATAATTCAAAATATTTTGATTGTGATTTTAATAATAAAATTAAAACAAAAAAAGAAGGTTTTAGTTTTATTAATAGTTTCTTGTTTTTTTTATAATTTATATATACTTTCTAACATTTTCACAAACTTTGTGGATGGAATTGGTTATGGAATTTTGGAAAAAAATTTTTATGATGTTTTATGTATTGCCTTCAATAAAGCATACGATTTTTATCGTATGCTTTAATTATAATAAAGAGAAAAGAATTTAATGAAATCAATATTAGAGTCTAAAATAGCAGTATTCGGTTTAGGATATGTAGGATTACCCTTGGCGGTAGAATTTGAAAAAAAGTTAACTGTAATCGGGTATGATATACTTCAGGAAAGAATAATTGAGCTTAAACAGGGTATAGATTCAACACTTGAAGTTGAATCAGAAGTATTAAAAAAAACAAGGAATTTAGTTTTTACAAGTTGTTTAAATGATATTAAAGACTGCAATATTTTTATTGTAACAGTCCCAACTCCAATCGATAAAAATAAAAGACCTGATTTAAATCCTCTAAAATCTGCAAGTGAATCATTAGGAAGTATTTTAAAGAAAAATGATATTGTTATATATGAGTCTACAGTCTATCCAGGTGCTACTGAAGAAATTTGTATACCAATTATTGAAAAAGCTTCTGGTTTAAAGTTTAATATTGATTTTTTTGCTGGATATAGTCCAGAGAGAATTAATCCAGGAGATAAAGAACATAGAATAACAAATATCCTTAAAGTCACTTCTGGATCAACACCAGAAGTTGCTGAATATGTCGATAATATATACAAAATGATAATTAAAGCAGGTACTCATAAGGCAAGTTCAATTAGAGTTGCAGAAGCAGCAAAAATAATCGAAAATACACAACGAGACTTAAATATTGCTTTAATAAATGAATTATCGATTATTTTTAATAAACTAGGAATTGATTCAGAAGAAGTTTTACAAGCAGCTGGAACTAAATGGAATTTTATACCTTTTCGGCCTGGTCTTGTAGGGGGACATTGTATTGGTGTAGACCCTTACTATTTAACGCATAAAGCTCAGGAAATTGGGTATCATCCAGAGATTATTCTAGCCGGAAGAAGAATAAATGATAATATGGGAAGTTATATTATTTCTCAAGTAGTAAAAGCTATGATAAAAAAACGAATTCATGTCGAAAACTCAAATATACTAATTATGGGTTTAACATTTAAAGAAAATTGCCCTGATTTAAGAAATACAAGGGTTATAGACTTAATTGATGAACTGATGGATTATAATGCAAATGTTGATGTTTTTGACCCATGGATTAATCCCACTGAAGCAAAAAAAGAATATGGTATTTCTACAATAGAAACTCCGTCTCTTAATTATTATGATGCAATAATATTGTCTGTTGCACATAAAGAATTTATAGATATGGGAGTTGAGAAGATCAGAGGATTTGGTAATAATAATCATATTCTTTATGATATTAAATACTTATTTAACAGGAATCAAGTTGATGGTAGGTTATAACAGAAACTTACAACCAATAAATAATTATGTATAAAAAAATAAAAAATATATTAAATAAAAAACAACATAACTGGCTTATTACAGGTGTAGCAGGTTTCATTGGATCGAACTTACTTGAAGAACTATTAAGACATAACCAGAAAGTTACTGGTTTAGATAATTTTTCAACAGGATTTAATAGGAACTTGGATGAAGTGAAATCGATTGTTACAGAAAAACAATGGAATAATTTTTCATTTATTGAAGGTGATATTAGAAAATTAGATGATTGTAATAAAGTATGTAAAGATGTAAATTATGTTTTACACCAGGCAGCTCTTGGTTCAGTTCCTCGTTCAATAAAAGATCCAATTAAGACCAATGAAAGCAACATTTCTGGTTTTTTAAATATGCTAATAGCTGCCAGGGATGCTAAAGTTAAACGATTTGTATATGCCGCTTCAAGTTCTACATATGGTGATCATCCCACATTGCCTAAGAAAGAAGACAAAATAGGGAAACCTCTATCACCATATTCAGTAACAAAATATGTAAATGAGCTTTATGCAGATGTGTTTGCAAATACATATGGCTTTAAAACAATTGGTTTAAGATATTTTAATGTATTTGGTGCACGTCAAAATCCTAATGGAGCTTATTCTGCAGTTATTCCTAAATGGATAAACTCATTTCTTAATTATGAAGAAATATTCATTAATGGAGATGGAGAAACTAGTCGTGATTTTTGTTATATTAAAAATGCTGTTCAGGCAAATATTTTGTCAGCTGTTACAACTAATCCTGAATCAGTAAATCAAGTATATAACGTTGCAGTAGGAGATAGAACATCTTTAAATGATTTATTTCAACTTATACAAAATAAGATTAATCAAAGAATTGAATCTTATAAAATGATTAAACCATCATATCGAGACTTTAGAATTGGAGATGTAAAGCATTCCCAGGCAGATATCTCAAAAATTCATAAAATACTTGGTTATATACCAACTCATACGATAGAAGATGGAATAGATGAATCTTTAGAGTGGTATATCAATTATTTAAAAAAATGATAATTCTATATTTTATTAAAAGGTATGAATTATTGTTAAACCTGCATTTATTTAATAATTAAATCAAAAAAACTTAATAATGAATTTATATTAAATAATTGACTTGAATAATCATTATGATTTATATAATGTTCAAATGATGAACATGTCTATGTAACTTTAGATGCGGAGCTGTAATTTTCAAATTACATTTCAGTAATATTTATATCAGAAAAAGTATTTGCCAAGTAACAACAGATAGTCACATGTATCAAAAATAAATTTCTAAATTTCAAACATTCAAGTTGATAAATAAAACTTAGGAGGAAATTCATAATATGAAAGCAGTTATACTTGCAGGAGGTTTTGGCACACGGATTAGCGAAGAATCACACATAAAGCCTAAACCAATGATTGAAATAGGCGGAAAACCGATACTTTGGCACATAATGAAAATTTATTCATCTTATGGAATAAATGATTTTATAATCTGTCTGGGTTACAAAGGATATTTTATTAAGGAATATTTTGCTAATTATTTTCTCCATATGTCAGATGTCACTTTTGATATGAGAAATAATAATATGGAAGTTCACAATAGCAATTCAGAGCCCTGGAAAGTAACTTTAGTTGATACAGGTCTTAATAGTATGACAGGTGGTAGGCTTAGAAGAGTTAAGGACTTTTTAGATGACGAATCATTTTGCTTTACCTATGGAGATGGTGTCAGCGATGTAAATATAAGCAAATTAATCGAATTTCATAAATCAAAAAATGCAGCAGCTACAATGACAGCAGTACAGCCTCCTGGTCGTTTTGGTGCTCTTTCAATGAATGGTACTGAAATTAGAAAATTTCAAGAAAAACCCAGGGGGGAAGGCGGTTGGATTAATGGTGGTTTTTTTGTGCTTGAACCTGAAGTATTTGATTATATCGAAAATGATAATACAACATGGGAAAAGGAACCACTTGAAAAGCTGGCAGCAGAAAATAGTTTACATGCATTTAAACACGAAGGATTCTGGCAGCCGATGGATACATTACGGGATAAAATAAAACTTGAAGAATACTGGGAAACTGGTAAACCGCCTTGGAAGGTTTGGTAATGCAACAATTGTTTAATAACAGTTATAAAAATAAAAAAATTCTTATAACTGGTCACACAGGTTTTAAAGGTTCCTGGCTTGCATTTTGGTTGTCTCAGATGGGTGCAGATGTGCTGGGTTATTCTCTGGCTCCAAATACTACCCCTAACCATTTTTCAATGCTTGATTTATCAATTGAATCAGTTATTGGAGATATTCTTGATAGAGAAAAACTTTTTGATATTTTCAAAGCATTTCAGCCAGAAGTTGTTTTTCATCTTGCTGCTCAGCCTTTAGTAAGGCAGTCATACAATGAGCCTGTTGAAACATTACAGACAAATATAATTGGTACTGCTAATGTTTTAGATGCTTGTAGAAAAGAATACTCAGTTAAAGCTGTTATAAATATTACAAGTGATAAATGTTATGAAAACAAAGAGTGGCCCTGGGGATATAGGGAAAATGATCCTATGGGTGGATATGATCCTTACAGTGTTTCAAAGGGGTGTTCTGAACTTGTTACTTCCGCTTATAGGAATTCATATTTTAACCCTGATGAATATGGGAAAAAGCATAATACATTGTTAGCAAGCGTTCGTGCAGGTAATGTTATTGGTGGCGGCGATTGGGCAAAGGAACGTATTATTACTGATTTGATGGAAGCCGTAAGTAAGGGAAAAAAACTTATTATTAGAAATCCCGGTGCAACTCGTCCATGGCAGCATGTTCTTGAGCCACTTTATGGATATCTACTCCTTGGCAATAAGCTTTTGGAAGGCAAAAATGAATTTGCAGAAGCCTGGAATTTTGGGCCCAATGATGATGGAGCAATTTCTGTTTTACAGATGGTTCAGGAGATGGGTAAATTTTGGGGAAAAATTGATTATGAGATAGAACAAAATAAAAACAACCCCCATGAAGCTAATTTACTTAAACTCGACTGCGCAAAGGCCAGGTCAAAACTTAACTGGAAAAGTCTTTGGGATAGTAGTATAACTTTTGCCAAAACTGTAGAATGGTATAAGTGTTACTATGAGAATCAACAGGTTGTAACTGAAAGCCAGCTAAAAGAGTATATAGATGCAAGGATATTACATGGATAATAAAGCAGAAAAAAAAAATAAGAAGAAAGCCCTTAAGCAGGAAATTCTGGAAAAGGTTGGGGAGTATTACAGGTTAGTTTATCGTGACGATGAAGAATTTATACCCGGCAAGTCAAGATTAAATTATGCAGGTCGTGTTTTTGATGAAAAAGAAATTATAAATCTGACAGATTCATCTCTTGAATTCTGGTTAACTTATGGCCGTTATTCTAAAGAGTTTGAAAAGAAATTATCCGATTTTCTTGGAGTTAAATATACTTTTCTTGTCAATTCCGGTTCTTCTGCTAATCTGCTCGCTTTTATGGCTTTAACATCACCATTGCTTGAAGATCGTCAGGTTAAAAGAGGAGATGAAGTTATTACTGTGGCCGCAGGTTTTCCTACCACAGTAGCTCCAATTATACAGTATGGGGCAATACCAGTGTTTGTAGATGTGAATCTACAAACTTTTAATATTGATATAAACCAACTGGAAAAATCTGTTTCTTCAAAAACTAAAGCTGTAATGCTGGCCCATACACTTGGAAACCCCTTTGATATTAGTGCATTAAAAACATTCTGCCAAAAATATAACCTCTGGCTTATAGAGGATAACTGCGATGCTTTAGGTTCAAAATATGATGGTAAGTATACTGGAACTTTAGGTGATATAGGAACAAGTAGTTTTTATCCGCCTCATCATATGACTATGGGAGAGGGTGGAGCAACTTACACAGATAATAAATTATTGAAGAAAATTATGCTTTCCATGCGTGACTGGGGAAGAGACTGCTGGTGTGAAAGTGGTATTGATAATACTTGCGGATGTCGTTTCAATAAGCAGTATGGTACACTACCATTTGGGTATGATCATAAATATGTTTATTCTCATTTTGGATATAACTTGAAAGCTACAGACATGCAGGCTGCAATAGGTTGTGCACAACTTGAGAAATTACCTGAATTTATTCAGAAACGAAAAAATAATTTCCAATTATTATATAATGGGTTGGAAGATATGAAAGATTTTTTTTTACTCCCAAAAGCAACTTCAAAAAGCGATCCAAGTTGGTTTGGTTTTTGGCTTACTTTAAAAGATGGAGTATCATTTAAACGTAACGAGATAGTTAAATATCTTGAAGACAATAATATTCAGACACGAAATCTATTTGCTGGTAATATTACGCGTCATCCTTGCTTTTCTCAATTAGAATTATGTAAAGATTATCGAGTCATTGGAGAGTTGAAAAATACCGATAAAATCATGAACGATAGTTTTTGGGTTGGTGTATATCCAGGAATGACAAGTGAAAAAAATAATTTTATTGTTAAAAGTATAATTGATTTTATTTCAAAATATAGAAAAGTTGACATTTAATATAGTTTTTTAATTTTTTTCAAATGAACACTATTTTTCTGTAAAAAAAAAATAATTTTATTATTGTTTTATTTGCCCCCAATGTTGTTATAGCTGGATTAGAAACAGATGCTAAAAAAAATAAATGTAATGATTCTTGGAAGTGGAAATATTGGTACAGACCTTTTGGTTAAGGTTTTACGATCTCCATATATGAATTGCACGAGATTTATTGGAAGAAATTTTTCTTCTACCGGTATGAGGAAAGCAAGTACACTTGGTGTTGCGATTTCCGATCAAAGCATTAACGCAATAATCAACAATCCAGATTGTTGCGAACTTGTTTTTGATGCAACTTCAGCATCATATCATAAAAAGTATGCACCGATATTTAAGAGGATGGGAATTAAAGCAATAGATATGACACCATCTCAAGTTGGGAAAATGTGCGTTCCAGCGATTAATACTATCGAGTGCTTAGGTTTTGATAATGTAAACATGATTACATGTGGCGGTCAGGCATCAATTCCAATAGCTTATGCCATAACCCAGGTTCAACAAGATATTGAATATATTGAGGTTGTTTCAAGTATTTCCTCCAGAAGTGCAGGACCAGGAACAAGAGCAAATATTGATGAATACATTGAAAATACTGAAAGTGGTCTTAAAGAGATTACTGGGTGCAAAAATGTAAAAGCCATAATAAATCTTAACCCAGCAGTTCCATGTATTGATATGCAGGCTTCTGTATGTGTAAAAGTAAAAAAACCTGATATGAAAAATATTTCTAAATCTGTTTCTAATATTGCTGAAAAGATGAAAAAGTATGTACCTGGTTACAAAGTTATTATTGATCCTGTTTATGAAAATGGGAGGATTATTGTTATGGTAAAAGTTAGAGGACTTGGAGATTTTCTTCCTCAATATGCCGGTAATCTAGATATTATAAATTGTGCCGCTATATCTATTGCAGAAGAATATGCAAAGTTAAAACTTGAGAAATAAGTTGGAGTCTACGTGAAAAAAATTATAATAAGTGACCCAACTCTAAGAGATGGGAGTCATGCAATAAACCATCAACTTACAAAAGAACAAGTCTCAAAATATTGTTCAGCTATCGATAAATCAGGCGTTTCAATTGTAGAAGTTGGTCATGGTAATGGAATTGGAGCTTCATCTATTCAGGTTGGTTTAAGTAAGGAATTTGATATTGCTCTCCTTGAATCTGCAAGAGAAAATTTAAAAGAAGCAAAACTTTGTGTTCATTGTATACCTGGATTTGCAACGATAAAAAAAGATATAAAACCAGCACTTGATGCTGGAGTGGATATTGTACGGTGCGCATGTCACTGTACGGAAGCAGATATAACAAGAAATCACATCTCATATGTTAGGGAACAGGGATACCAGGCCTATGGAGTTCTGATGATGGCTCATATGGCTCCAATTGATGTTCTAGTTGGAGAAGCAATAAAAATGGAATCTTATGGAGCTGAAGCTATAATAATAATGGATTCTGCAGGAGCTTTTCTACCTGATAAAGTACAACAATTATTTACATCACTTTGTGATAATTTGAATGTCCATGTTGGTTACCATGGTCACAACAATCTAGGAATGGGTGTTGGAAACGCAATTATTGCAGCAAACTCCGGAGCAACAATTCTCGATGGATCTGCACGTTGTTTTGGTGCTGGAGCAGGTAATACTCAACTTGAAATCCTTGTACCAGTTCTGGAAAAGTTAGGATACACAACAGGAATAGATCTATATAAACTTCTCGATGCCGTTGATTTTATCTCAGAAGAGTTTAAGTCATCAATACCAACTGTTAATTCATTAAATATTGTTAGCGGCCTTTCTGGTGTATTTTCTGGTTTTACAAAACATGTTCTAAGAATTTCAAAGGAGTATAATGTTGATCCAAGAGATGTCTTTTTTAGATTAGGTAAACGTGGAGTTGTCGCAGGTCAGGAAGATTTGATAATTGAAGAAGCGCATAATCTTAGTCAAGAAAAAATAGGAAAAGCAACATGAATTCCAAACAAATTGATATGATTAGAGAAGATTGTTCTTTAGTTTTTAGTAACCCGGAAAAATTTGAATTATTAAAAAATGAATCAATACTTATTACAGGTGGTACTGGTTTTATGGGGTCATGGCTATGTGAGTCTATAAGCTACTTAAATGATGTTCATAATTATAGAACAAAGATTACTGTTGTTGCAAGAGACACTGACAAGTTTTATGAAGAAAAACCACATCTTGCAAAAAGAGATGATATTAGTTTAATAAATAAAGATGTACTCGATATTATAGAAATTCCAAACAATATCTCATTTGTAATACATGCTGCAGGAACTCCCGATAACAGAGTTCATCTATCATATCCACTTGAAGTAATTAACACTATAGCAAAAGGTACAATGCGGGTTCTTGATGCATGCACAAGACTTCCAAATTTAAAAAAAGTAATAAATATAAGTTCAGGATTGGTATATGGAGCTCAACCTTCAGAAATTGAAAGAATCTCTGAAGATTTTATTAGTGGGCCAGATTCGGCAAAAAGTACATCTGCTTATGCTGAGGCTAAACGTATGGGTGAAACAATATCCAGTGTTTATATGGGACAATTTAGAATTCCCCTTATAAATTTACGACCATTTGCCTTTATTGGACCATACCAACTTATAGATAAACCCTGGGCTATAAATAACTTTATAAATGATGCAATAAATGGTGGACCAATAAAAATTCTTGGTAATGAAAAAACCATTAGAAGTTATATGTATCCGAGTGATATGGCCTATTGGATATTAACAGTACTTTGTCACGGTTCATCCGGACTAATTTTGAATATTGGAAGTTCAGAAAGTTATTCTCTTTGGGAAGTTGCAAATATTATTAATAATAGTATTTCAAATGAAACCTTAACCATAACTTCAACTCTTAATCGTAAAACAAACAACTCTATTTTTGTTCCTGATGTAGAAAAGGCAAAAAATGAGTTTGGACTTGTACTGACTGTTTCCTTGAAAAAAGCAATAAACAGGACCTGTCGTTGGCTAACAATACGGTAAATACATTTGATATAGATATTAGAAAATCCAAAAAATAAAGATTGTTAGGATATTATGATAAAAGATATGTTAAAAAATGGGAAAAGAATTATTGGAACATGGTGTGAAATACCATCAGCAATGGTTATTAATGTAATCTCAAAAGCAGGTATGGATTTTGTCATAATTGATATGGAACATGGTGTAATGGATTACAAAATTGCTCAGGAAATGGTTATGGCTGCAGAGGCTGAAGATTGTGAGGCCATTATACGTGTTCCTGAAAACAATGAATCTTCAATACTTCGGGCTCTTGATACAGGTTCATCTGGTATTATTGTGCCCCATGTAAGTTCAAAAGAAGATGTTGATAATATAGTAATGTACAGCAAGTTCTGCCCAGAAGGTAACCGTGGATATAATCCATATATTCGTTCAGGAGATTATCATGGAGGAAATAATGATTATTTTGAAGGTCAGAATAAGAAAATTATTATCGCAATAATTATTGAAGGTAAAGAAGGTTTAGAAAACCTTGATGAAATTCTTTTAAATAAGCATATAGATGTTGTGTATATAGGAACATATGATTTATCAATTTCATTGGGTGTACCAGGTGAAGTAAAAAATAAAAAAGTCATTAACACTTTGGTAGAAGTAGTAAAAAAAATTAATGACAAAGGAAAGGCAGCTGGTTGTATGGTACATACATCAGATGATTTGAATGATTTTAAAAATATGGGTATTAATTTTATAACCTTCAAAACAGATACAGCCATTATTTATGATTCATTTAAAAAAATGAAAAAGGAGTTATAATTTATGATTAAATTAGCAGATTATATATTTCAATATTTAGAGGAATTTGGAATAAAAAATGTATTTTTAGTTAGCGGTGGGTCTGCAATGCATCTTAACAATGCTCTCGGAAAGTATAAAAAAATAAAATACACAGCATGTCATCATGAACAATCTTGTGCAATGGCTGCAGAAGCATACGCAAAATTTACCAATAATATTGGTGTAGCATTAGTGACCAGTGGACCAGGAGCGACAAATGCAGTTACAGGGGTTGCAGGTGCATTTATAGATTCAGTTCCATGTTTAATAATTTCAGGCCAGTCAAAAAAGGAACAAACAACTTACAATGCAAATATCACAGGATTAAGACAGTTAGGTGTTCAGGAAATAAATATCATTCCTATTGTAAAGTCTATCACTAAATATGCGGTTATGATTAACGAACCTGAAAAAATTAAATATCATCTTGAAAAAGCATTATATTTAGCTAAATCCGGACGTCCTGGTCCTGTTTGGCTTGATGTTCCTCTTGATATTCAAGGTCAAATAATTAATGAAGATTTGTTGGAGGGATTTCAGCCCGATGAAATTGTTTCTGACTATAAAAAAGAGCCAGAAATTAGTGAATTAAAAAATCTAACCCATTTATTTAAAAAGTCAAAACGTCCTGTTGTTATTGCTGGTCATGGAATAAAGCTTGCTGGTGCCATTGAAAAATTAGATGAATTTGTAAAAAAATATAATTTACCAGTAGTTACTCCCTTTTTAGGTATCGATACGATAAATAGTGATAGTGAAAATTATATAGGTAGAATTGGAACAAAGGGTACAAGAGCAGGTAATTTTGCATTACAGAACGCAGATCTTGTTTTAAGTATTGGTAGTCGTTTATGTGTTTCAAGTACTGGACATGAATTTAATCTTTTTTCAAGAGAAGCAAAAATAATTGTTGTTGATATAGACCCAACTGAACATACAAAAGAAACAATTAAAATTGATAAATTTATTAATGCAGATGCTTTATTATTTATTAATGGTGTATTTGCATTAATGTCACAAAGCAATGTGATTATAAATAGTAAATGGCTTGATCAATGTAATAAGTGGAAAGCTAAATATCCTGTATGTTTAAAAGAATATAAAGAAGAAAAAAAAGGTGTAAATTACTATTATTTAGTCGATGAAGTGTCAAAGAAAACTGATGCCAATATGCCTATAATATCAGATGCAGGTTCTTCTTTTTATGTAACAGCACAAGCTGTAAATATAAAAAAGGAACAACATTTAATTACATCGGGCGGCCTTGCTACTATGGGTTTTAACCTACCTGCAGCTATTGGTATAAGTGTTGCAAATGAAAATAATTCCGTTGTGGTCTTTACAGGGGAAGGGTCACTTCAGATGAATATTCAAGAATTACAGACAATAATACACAGTAATTTGCCTGTAAAAATTTTTGTAGTCAATAATAACGGATATTATTCTATTAGGAAAACCCAGGAACGTTTTTTTGATAGCAATTTTGTTGGTGAAGGGATTGAGTCTGGGTTATCATTTCCAAATTTAAAGGAAGTATCAAAAGCCTATGGAATTGAATATTTTAAAGTATGCAACAACCAAGAGTTAAATAATATAATTGATAAAATTCTAATAAGTAAAGATCCTGTTATATGTGAAGTTATTAATGTTGATAATCAATTGATAATTCCCACAGTTAGTTCAGAGGTGAAAAAAAATGGATCTATAGTTTCAAAACCATTGGAAGATATGTTCCCTTTTCTTAGCAGAGATGAATTTTTAAATGAAATGATTGTGAAAGAAGTTGGTGAGTAATATCTTTTTAAAAGATAAGTAAAAATCGAAATATTGAAAGAATTTTAGAATAATATTTATGAATATAAAAGATTACAAATTAGATCTAACTCAAGATTTAGACCATATTTTTCAACATACAGAGAACTTATGGGAAGAGTTGAGAGGTAAAAAATTATTTGTTACAGGGGGAACAGGCTTCTTTGGAAAATGGTTATTGGAGAGTTTTTTATGGGTTAATAAAAAACTTGAATTAAATGCTCAGATGCATGTCTTGAGCAGAGATCCTGAATCTTTCAAAACAAATTGTTTACATTTAGCCAATAAATCCGAAATTAAGTATCATCAGGGAGATGTACGTAATTTCGATTTTCCAGACGGTAAATTTGATTATATTATTCATGCTGCAACATCAGCCAGTGCAAAATTAAATTCAGAAAACCCTCTGCTAATGTTTAATACAATAGTAGAGGGAACAAGGCATATACTTGATTTTGCAGTTCATTGTAATGCACAAAAATTCCTTTTAACCAGTTCTGGAGCTGTTTATGGAGAACAACATGAATTAAAAAATGTTTCAGAAAATCATTGTGGTGCTCCCGATCCTATTGGTTCGAATTCTGCATATGGAGTTGGTAAACGTGCATCTGAATTTCTATGTGGTGCTTACTCACAAAAGTATGGAATAGAAATGAAAATTGCCCGTTGCTTCACATTTGTAGGCCCTTATCTTCCATTGGATATTCATTACGCCATAGGAAATTTTATTAGGGATGGATTAAATAATAAAACAATTAAGGTAAATGGAGATGGTACACCGTATCGTTCCTATCTATATGCTGCAGATCTTGCAATATGGCTTTGGACAATTTTGTTTAAGGGTAAATCAATGAGAACATATAATGTTGGTTCAGAAGAGGCTATAACTATTTCAGGGCTTGCAAATATTGTTGTGAAATGTTTTAAAAAAACACTTCAAGTAAAAATCGCCGAAACTCCTGAACCCGGAAGTATTACCAATAGATATGTACCGTCTACAAAAAGAGCTCGTGAGGAGTGTAATCTACATCAGACAATTTCTCTGAGAGAAGCTATAGAAAGAACAATTAAAATACATTCAATTATCTCTGAAAATGAGTCAATTATATAAAAAACTTGATAAAAAAGTGAGACTATTATTGAAAACACCACATGTAACAGTATGTGTACCAGCATACAATGCTTCTAGAACGATCAGTAGAACAATTGATTCAATTCTAGCACAAGATTATCCTAACTTTGATGTTCTTGTTTGTGATAATTCATCATCTGATGATACAAAAAAAATTGTTAAAGCATATGAAGAAATGGGAATTAAATATGTACTAAATCCTGTATATGCAACATTGGGAGAGAGTAATTGGAATTATGTACTTTCTAAGGCTGAAGGACCATTAATAGCATTGTATCACGCTGACGATATCTACACACCAACTATGTTGAGAAAACAAGTAGAGTTTTTGCAGGCTAATGAAAATGTAAGTTCTGTTTTTACAATGTCACAAACAATTGATGATCATGATAAACCAATACGCCTTGGAAATTTTGAGTTACCTAAAGAGTATAAAAGTAAGCAAATCTTTTCATTTCAGGAATTATTTAATGCAGTTCTAAAATATGGCACCATTACTATGGTTCCAACAATGTTGACCAGAAAAAATGTTATTACTAAGGTTGGTGATTTTAACTGGAAAAAATTCCACAGCGCTGCTGATATAGATCTTTATTTAAGAATGGCTAAAAAATGGCCAATTGGTATTATAGATGAACAATTACATTTATATCGCTTATCAGCACAGCAAGGCACAGCACTTATTAATAAATCCAGGACACATTTAGCTCATTTTTTTAATGTTATAGACAACTATCTTTCTTTGAATGAAGTTCGCAAGTTTGTAAATAAAGACTCATTAAAAATATATACGATGTATCGTAGTGCTGATCAAGTATATTGCGCGATAAATTATGTTCTTGTGGAGAAAGAAACAGAAGCTCTTAAGCTTTTGGATGATGCAATTTCTTACAAGGTTTTTTTCACTGCTATTAATAAACCACGCCAATTTATACAGATTTTTTTTGGTGTAATTTTAAAAATTGGAATTAAAATAGGTATAGGGGCAAAAATATCACAAATTGGAATTTTAGCATATACTCGTTATCAAAATATGCGCAGGAAACCAATTAAATGAAATTTGTATATTTGTTTTAATAAAATAGTCATTGCTAATTAGCCAAAAATTTAAAATGCATAATGAATAAAATAAATAGGAGTTTTGAAAATGTCTATGGTTAAAGGAAAGATATTTGTAGCCGGACACCTTGGATTAGTTGGCGCCGCTTTGGTTAGGCGGCTACAGAGTGTAGGTTTTTATAATATTTTAGTAGGAACACGTGATGAAGTTGATTTGAGATCACGTGATGCTGTATGGAGTTTTTTTGAAAAAAATCGTCCTGAATACGTTTTTGTTGCTGCGGCCAAGGTTGGGGGGATAGCTGCTAATATGGCAGAACCTGTTAGTTTTCTTGTTGACAATTTAGAAATTCAAAATAACCTATTATTAGCATGTCAGCATTTTAAGGTAACCAAGACAGTTTTTCTTGGTAGTTCATGTATTTACCCTCGTGAGTCACAACAACCAATGAAAGAAGAATATTTTATGAAAGGCCCGGTCGAGCCTACAAATGAATCATACGCTATAGCAAAAATTGCTGGTATTCGTCTTGCTCAAGCACTAAGTCAACAATATGATTTAAATGTTATATGTCCAATGCCATGCAATGTTTATGGACCAGGTGATCATTTTGATCTTGATAGGTCACATGTGGTTTCTGCATTAGTAAGGCGTTTTATAGAAGCAAAAAGGAATGATTTAAAAAAGGTGACTTTGTGGGGTACTGGAAATGCGTGCAGGGAGTTGTTGCATGTGGATGACCTGGCAGAGGCATGTATTTTTTTACTAAAAAACTATGATTCACCTGAGATTATAAATGTTGGTTCAGGTCAGGATCTAACCATTCGTAAGTTAGCAGAAACTATTGCAACAATTGTTGAGTATTCAGGAAAATTGGAGTGGGACATAACTAAGCCAGATGGAATGCCAAGAAAATTACTTGATGTTAGTAAATTACATAAATTAGGTTGGAAACATGATATTGATTTAAAAAGGGGTATTCGAACGGTAGTGAACGATTTTGAAGCTCGTTACCCTTTAAAATAGAAAGGTGAAAAATGAATTTAAATCATACAAATAAAATACGTGAATCAATTCAGTCTTTGATGAATGAATCATTGGAAGTTAATAGCAACACTCCTCAAAAATACTGGTATCCACTCAGTATGGTCAGTTATGATATAGAGGAAATTTTAGAGGCTGTGGATTCACTATGTTCTTTCCAGACAACAATGGGAAAGAAAACACTGCAATTTGAGAGTAAGTTTGCAGAGATTAATAATTGCTCTGAAGCTATCATGGTAAATAGTGGATCATCTGCTGATCTTTTGATAGCCTTTGCATTGGTAAATCAACAAGCTAAACTACTAAACAAGGGCGATGAAATTTTGGTACCGTCAGTTACCTGGCCTACACAGCTTTGGTCTTTAATGATGGCTGGATTGAAAGTAAGGTTTGTTGACACTGATCCAAATACTCTAAATATGGATTTAAATGATTTAGAGAATAAAATTGGCCCGAAGACTCGTGCAATATCACTTGTTCATTTAATGGGCAACCCGTGTAATATGGACCGGGTCTTAGCTATTTGCAATAAGCATAATCTTATACTGATTGAGGATTGTTGTGAATCCCTTGGAGCTAAATTCAAAGGTAAACCAGTAGGTTCCTTTGGAATTGCAAGTAGTTATTCTTTCTTTTTTTCCCATCATATTACCACTATGGAAGGAGGCATGATAATCTGTAAAGATGAGTCTCTTTCAGATCAATTCAGATTGCTTCGGGCACATGGTTGGGCACGTGCTGCAAAACATATTGAACCTGAACCTATTGAAGGTATTGATCCTCGTTATATGTTTTTAAACTGGGGTTTCAATGTCAGACCTACTGAGATCCAGGCTGGTTTTGGCCTTGAACAACTTAAAAGATTACCAACATTTAATTCACAACGTCTTCAAAACGTTTTATATTTTAAGAAATATTTAAACCAACATTCTGATATAATGCGTTTAATGGAGGTTTTGCCTGATGCAGAATGTTCATGGTTTGCAATGCCAATAATACTAACACAGGACTGTCCTTTTACTAAAGATGAATTTTTAGCATTTCTTGAAGAAAAAGGAGTTGAAACGCGTCCAATAGTAGCAGGTAATCTGACCAGACAACCTGTATGTGAACTTTACCCCGAGTTGCAGGAACCTAATTTGAAAGGTGCAGATATAGTACATGAAAGAGGTTTTTATATTGGTGTACATCCATTTGAAGCTAAGAAAAACCTGGACCGACTTTCAGAAATATTTGAAGAGTTTATTAAAAATAAAATATGAAAAAAATTATACTTGTTGCAGGAGATCTGGATCCAACTAAATCTTATGAGTATCAAAATTTTCAAAAACCTCTTGAAAATATGGGGTACACGGTCATACCTTTTGATTTTTTGAAAACATTACAGGCCATTGGTCGTGAACAGATGAATAAGAAGTTGTTGTTAGTTGTGAAAGAATCTCAACCTGATATAGTTATTTTTGTTCCCCATACAGATCAGTTTATTCCTGAAATAGTTGATGAAATTGGAAAATACTCGCTTACATTTTGTTATTTCTTTGATGATATATGGCGGATTGACTATTCCCGTTTTTGGGCTAAACACTTTAAATTTGTAACAACATCAGACGTAAACGGATTAAGAAAGTTCAGAGATTCCGGTTTTACAAATGTAATTTATTCTCCCTTTGCCTGTAATACAGATGTTTATTCTATGAGAGACCTTCCTAAAATTTATGATGTAACATTTGTGGGGCAATACCACCCATATAGAGAGTGGTTAATCAATCATTTAAAAAAACAGGGTATCGATGTGCAGGTATGGGGTAAAGGATGGCCTTCAGGTATGATCAATTTAGAAGATATGATAGATATATTCAATCAAAGTAGAATAAATCTAAATCTTTCAAACTGTGTTTCATGGGATGTACGGTATTTATTTACACCTCTCAGATCATTAAAAACTTCTATGCGAAAATGGCTACAGGTTTTTCGAGCTCTTAAAAGAAACGATATGAAAACTGTAGAGCAAGTAAAAGGGCGGCATTTTGAAATAAATGCTTGTGGTGGATTTCAACTTTCTTATTTAGTTGAGGGTTTGGAAAAGATGTACTCAATTGGTGAGGAAATTTCAATATTTGTTTCACCTGAGGATTTAATTGAAAAGACAAAATATTATTTAAAGCACGAGAATGAACGTGAATCCATTGCTAAGAGAGGTTATGCACGTTCAATGATTGACCATACAATGGAAGATAGGTTTAAACATATTTTTGAACAAATAGGGTTAGTTGATTCATAATGAAAAAAATTCTTATTCATAGCTTAACTGGAAATAATAATCAGATGTTTGATCCTAATGAGAGAGATGGGTGTAATGAGCCTATGATTTATCTAAGAGATCGGCTTTATAAACTGGGCTATAGCCTTAAAACAGCTGATAATGAAGCTCTTGATGACTGTGAATGGGTAATATTCTTTGAGGAAATTAGTGTAAAAACCTACTCTGGTTTGCGTGGAATAGCGAGAAAACTTAAATCAATTCTACAAAGAAAGCCACTATATAGGAATCTTTATGCAGAATGTGTTAAAGCAGGGATGGAAGATAAAATTGCATTGTTTTTGTGGGAACCACCATCTGTAAGCCCTAAAAACTGGAATTCGGAAATGCATAAATTGTTTCCAATATTATTTACCTGGCATGATAACTATATTGATGGTAAGAAATTAAAAAAAATCTATTTCACTCAGATCAGTCAATTTCCACATGTATCAAAAATTCCTTTTGAAGAAAAGAAATTGTTGGTTAATATTTCTATGAATAAGTTTTCCAGCCATCCAAGGGAATTATATTCTGCAAGACGTGCTTCAATCAGATATTTTGAGAAACATCAGCCTGAAAACTTTGATCTTTATGGGGTGGGTTGGAATAGTTCAGTTAATTTATTTGAAAAGATATTGCCAATTAATCCTCAAATCTATCCATCCTATCGTGGAACAGTTAAGAATAAATGGGAAGTCTTACCGAATTATCGATTTAGTCTATGCTATGAGAATATATATAATGAACCAGGTTTTGTAACGGAAAAAATATTTGATTGTATGCGTGCTGGTTGTGTCCCAATATATTGGGGGGCTCCAAATATTGAGGATTACGTTGATGAAGGTGCTTTTATAGATCGCAGAAAATTTAAAACAGATATTGAACTTGAATCCTATCTGGTAAATATGGATGAGGAAGAATATAACGTTCATTTAGATGCAATTCAGGTGTATTTAACTGGAAATAAATTTAGGAAGTTTCTTCCAGAAAATTTTGCAGATACAATTATTAGGAGTCTGGAACTATGAAAAAAGTTTTATTGGTCAGTCCATCTTTACAAAATAACGTTCAAGTTAATTCAAAAGACAATTCTTATGGATTGGGGCTTTGTTACTTACACGCTGTTATAGAAAAAGAAGGATACCAGATTAGAACATTTAGTTATAATAATAGTGATTCTGCTGTGGCTGAGAAAGAGATAACGGCTGAAATAATGGATTTCAAGCCTGATTTTTTTCTAGTGCAAATATTTACCATGAACAGAGTAGAAAGCTACCATATCATAAAAATGGCTAAGGAAATTAGCCCTGAAATGAAAGTTATTGCAGGTGGAGTTCACGCATCAATATATCCAGGCCAACTTCTTGATAAACTACCTGTTGACTTAGTGGTAATAGGTGAAGGAGAAGTAACTATTGTTGAACTTCTTGAAGAACTGTCGGCAGGAAGAGACTGGTCAAGCGTAAAAGGCATTGCATATAAAAAAGATGGTTTTGTAGTTTTTACTGATGAAAGACCTCTTATTGAAGAACTGGATACTCTCCCTTTCCCAAAACACGAACTATTTATGAAACCAGAAAGGGAGGTAGCATGTATTCTTACTTCCCGCGGTTGTCCGTTCAAATGTAGTTTTTGTTGCCTTCATAGCATTTCCCGGCGTAAGTTTAGAAAGCGTTCAGCAAAAAATGCTGTTGATGAAGTTGAATACATCGTGAACACGTTTAAAAATATAAAGACTATTCAGATTGCCGATGATACTTTTACACTTGATCCTCAAAGAGCCATGGATTTTTGTAAGGAAATAATACAGAGGAAAATAAAAATAAATTTCTGGTGTTCAGCGAGAATAAAACCTGCGAGTGTGGAACTGTTTAAACTTATGGAGGAGGCAGGTTTTACTTCGATAGGCTTTGGTCTTGAAACCGGAAGCGAAAAACTGCTTAAAAGCATACATAAAAGTATAACAAGGGAAGATGTAATAGAAACCTTTGAAATGTTGAAAGATATAAAAATTAATATCTTTACGTACCTGATGGTGGGATTTCCAGGTGAAACAAAGGAAACAGTTGGTGAAACCATAGATCTGATAAATAAACTTCGGAAGATAAAATATTTTGAGTTCGCAGGAGCTGCGCTCCTGTGGGTTTATCCTAATACCGAGGTTTATGAACAACTTTGTGATGCTGGTAGCATAAGTGACAGTTTCTGGCTAACCGAAAAGGATGTACCATTCTTCACCTATGAGCATAGTGAAGAAGAATTGGAAGCGATGGTCACAAGGATAGCTCTATCATGCACACCGGGAAAACAGTGGATAAAACGTATTATTAATGAGTTTTTGCATCCAGTCGTTACAGCTAAAAAAGTAATTCCGCGCCTCCGCAAACTAAAAATGTATTTATTGGGCAATGCGTGAGTGTATATAACATTAAGTACATTTCAACAAAAAATAATGAAAACTTCTTCAATCCGCTTTACAAGGATATTACAATTGAAAAATTTTGCTATATTGCATTATGGAATATTAAATAATAGATTTTTTTTGAATTCAAGTATTAGAGCGTTAAAGGAATTATTTTGAGCAGTCTTCAACGATCCTCAATTAACATGTTTGCAAGTATGGCGGGATATGTTGTGCCGATGCTAGTAAATTTAATTGCCACTCCGCTGTTATTAAAAGAATTAGGGGATGATGCATTTGGTTTGCAAAGCATGGTAGCAGTAGTAATAGGTTATCTTGCCGTTATGGATCTTGGGCTTTCATGGCCAATAATTAAATATTTGGCTGAAGATCATGCAAAAAATGATATAGAATCTGAGAACCGTATATTAAGCACAACTCTACAACTTTACGTAGTGATTGGTATAGTTGGTATGTTTATTATTATTTTCTCAGCAGACTTGTTCGCCCGGGTTATTTTCAAAATTCCGGATGAAATGATTCCCCAGGCTATAGTTGTTTTTCGTTTAGCGGGAATTGGTTTTTTAGGTACTGTTTGTACATCCTGGGGCCAGGCTTTAGCCATGGGTTTGCAGAGATTTGATATAAGTTATGGAGTCTCAGCTACCTCTAACCTTATTAGTATCGGAATTGGGTTAGGACTTGTTTATTCTGGTTATGGAGTAGTTTGCTATGTGATGGTACGTGTTATTGTCTCACTTATCTCAGGTCCAACGTATTGGTTATTAATACGTCGTTTTTTACCAAAATTCAAATTACAGTGGGGTATTGATAGGGAAACTTTAAGGCGTGTTCGTGGATATGTTGGTTATGGAGCAATAAACCGAGGTGTTAGTAGTTTAGTGACAAAGTTGGACCAGACATTAATTGGTATTTGGTTTGGAATTGCAGCTGCGGGAGTTTATTCAGTACCATTCTTGGTTGTTAATGCTTTGGGCTATATGATCTCTTATATGCTTGGTTTCATTTTTCCAATGGCAAGTGAATTACAGAGCTTAGGACAAATGGATCGCTTGCGGGATATTTTTATGCTTGCTTCACAGTTTATTGCAGCACTGGCTGGAATGATATTTATTCCTTTATTTATTCTTGGGGATATATTTCTCACACTATGGGTTCCAACAATTGCAGACCAGGTTATAGAAGTATTGAAATTATTAACCTTGGCTGGATATATCGGAGTTTTAACAGCGACTTTACCTAACAACCTGATGATAGGGTTAGGTAAAATTAAACAATTTACAATTTACTCTTCAATTCGAGCATTTGTATTATCCATTTTTTGTCTAATCTTTATTTCTCAAATGGGAATTGAGGGTGCAGGCTGGGCTGTTTTATTAACATGTTCTGTAGATGTGATTTATTTTATAATCTTTTTGCGACGTTATATTAAAATACCACTATATTTTCTTCTTCGAAGAGCTTATTTAAAACCAATTTTACTTGGTGTAGTTTTTGCTTTTATAACATATCTTTGCCGTCCTTATGTAATTTCTTGGATAAGTTTAGGATTAGTTGCTATAAGTTTATCAATGATTTATATTACACTTGGGTTTTGTATTAGAGTTTTTGGTGAGTCAGAGAAAAAAGTTATTAGAGGAATTTATTATTCTATAAAAAATAATTTTGTCAATGAAAGTGAGTAAAAGAATAATGAATAAAAAAAAATTACAAAGAGTAAATAAATTATGATTATAGGTATCGATGCATCAAATATTAGGGCTGGAGGAGGATTAACCCATTTAGTTGAGCTTCTTAAAGCTGCTGAACCTCTAAAGCATGATTTTTCGAAGATTATAATCTGGAGTAGAAGTGTAACCTTAAGTAAGATAGAAGATCGTCCCTGGATTGAAAAAAAAAAGCAAAAGCATTTGGAAAAAGGATTGTTTAATCGTATTTTTTGGCAGAGATTCAGGTTGTCAAAACAAGCCAGGTTATTAAATTGCGATGTCCTTTTTATACCAGGAGGTTCATATGCAGGTGATTTTTATCCAATAGTCACAATGAATCAGAATTTACTACCATTCGAGTGGAATGAATTAAAGAGATTTGGATATTCTTTGTTTACACTTAAAATGATTCTTTTGAGATGGATACAAAAAAAAACATTAATTAATGCTGAAGGAGTCATATTTCTTACACATTACGCAAAAGATATTGTAATTGGAGTTATCAAATCAATAAATGGGAAAATGATGATTATTCCACATGGTATTGATGATAGATTTAAAAATCCTCCTCGTGAGCAATTATCCGCTAAGAAATATACAATTGATAATCCATTTAGAATTCTTTATGTCTCTGTTATCTATCCATATAAACATCAATGGCATGTGGTTGATGCAATTGCTCAATTACGCAAGAACGGTGTTCCTATAACACTAAATCTGGTAGGTCCTTCTTCATCATATTCTTTGGAACGTTTGCAAAAAAAAATTAAAAAAGTCGATCCCTTTAAAGAGTTTGTACAATATTCAGGAGCCGTTCATTATAAAGAATTAAATAAATATTATGAAAATGCAAATGTATTTCTGTTTGCATCGAGTTGCGAGACTTTTGGAATGATATTGACTGAGGCTATGTTAGCAGGTTTACCGATTGCCTGCTCAGATAGATCAGCTATGCCAGAGTTGTTAGGAAATACCGGGGTATATTTTGATCCTGAGCAACCTAACAAAATATCTGAAGCAATAAGTAAATTATTCAATGATCATGAACTTCGTTTTAAACTTGCTAATGAATCATTTAAAAAAGTACAGGGTTATTCATGGAAACGTTGCGCAAATGAAACTTTTTCGTTAATTAAACAAGTTGTATCTAAAACTTAGAATTTATTAATTAATAACAAATATTAAAAAAGGTAATTTATGTTTAGTAATAAGATATTGCTAATTACAGGTGGGACAGGATCATTTGGTAATGCTGTTTTAAATCGATTTCTTGATACCGACATAAAGGAAATTCGTATTTTTAGCAGGGATGAAAAGAAACAAGATGATATGCGGCACGTATTACGTAATGATAAAGTAAAATATTATATTGGTGATGTTAGAGACTATGGAAGCATAAATAAAGCTCTTAATAATGTAGATTATGTATTTCATGCAGCAGCTCTTAAACAGGTACCATCTTGTGAATTTTATCCTATTCAGGCTGTGAAAACAAATATACTTGGAACCGAAAATGTTTTAAATGCGGCAATTGTAAACAATGTAAAAAAAGTGATTGTTTTAAGTACCGATAAAGCAGTCTATCCAATAAATGTTATGGGAATGACAAAGGCTATGAGTGAGAAGGTAATGGTTGCCCGTTCACGAAATGTAGAAAATGGGAATACTTTGTTATGTGCTACACGTTATGGTAACGTAATGGCTTCACGAGGTTCAGTGATTCCACTTTTTGTTAAGCAAATTATTGAAGGAAAGCCACTAACTATTACTGATCCTGAAATGACACGTTTTATGATGTCTCTTGAACAAGCTGTTGAACTTGTTCTTTTTGCATTTAATAATGCAAAACAAGGAGATATTTTTATTCAGAAAGCACCTGCTGCAACAATAGAAGATTTAACTGTAGCACTTAAACAACTTTTTAAAGTAGATAATGAAATCAAAATAATTGGTACAAGGCATGGAGAGAAAAAATTTGAAACTCTTGTTAATAGAGAAGAACTTGCAAACTCAGAAGACCTTGGTGATTATTTAAGAATAAAACCCGATGGTAGAGATTTGAATTATGATAATTATTTTTTTAAAGGAGAGAATAAACTTTCTGCTGAAAAAGATTATACATCTCATAATACAAAAAGGTTGAGTATTGATGAGATAAAAAAATTACTCATGTCACTTAATTATGTTAAAAAGGCTTTAGAAGAAAAAGAGAATAAATAGAAGGAGATTTTCATGTTAAAAGTAATGACTATTGTAGGAACACGGCCTGAATTAATTAAATTAAGTCGAGTAATTGCAGAGTTAGACAAATATACTGAACATTTGTTAGTACATACAGGTCAAAATTATGACTATGAACTTAATGAAGTCTTTTTTAAAGATCTTGAAATAAAAAAACCTGATTATTTCCTTAATGCTGTGGGTAGTACAGCTGCTGGAACTATTGGAAATATAATAATTAAGGTAGATGAAGTTCTTATAAAAGAAAAACCTGATGCTGTTCTTTTATATGGTGATACAAATAGTTGTTTATCTGTAATCTCCGCAAAACGTCGTAAAATTCCAATTTTTCATATGGAAGCAGGAAACAGATGTTTTGATCAAAGAGTTCCTGAGGAGATTAATAGAAAAATTGTAGACCATACAAGTGACATCAATATGACATTGACTGAACATGCTAGAAGGTATTTGATATCTGAAGGTATAAGACCTGAAACGATTATAAAAACAGGCTCATCTATGTTAGAAGTTTTAAATTTTCATAAGGATCAGATTGAAACTTCAAATATATTGACAGAGTTAAATTTGAGAAATAATGAATACTTCCTTGTTAGTACACATAGAGAAGAAAACATAGATTCTGATGAGAATTTTGGAAAATTACTTGATTCATTAAATGCTATTGCAGATAAATATGAAAAAAGAATTATAGTATCAACTCATCCAAGAACAAGAAAAAGACTTGAATCAGTTGAAAAGAATTATTTCAGCAAAAAAATAGAATTTATGAAACCATTGGGCTTTTTTGACTATAATTCATTACAGATGAATGCCAAATGTGTAATTTCAGATAGTGGAACAATTACAGAAGAAAGTTCATTATTAAATTTTCCTGCAGTTACAATCAGACAAGCACATGAAAGACCTGAAGGTATGGATGAAGGAACACTTATAATGTGTGGACTTTCAAAACATAAGGTTATTGATGCTATAGATGTTGTTGTATCTCAATTTTCAGATAAGAATTCTAATTTCAAAGTTATTCAGGACTACAATGTTGATAATACTTCAAAAAAAGTAATCAGAATAATTCTTAGTTATACAGAATATGTTAACCGAACTGTTTGGCATAAATAAAAACGGTGTTTAAATGAAAAAAATATTAATATTTGGCTCAACTGGAATGATTGGACATATGATTTATAATTATTTAGAAACTCTAAATAATTATGAACTATTCAGTTTTGCAAATAATAAAAAAATATCTGAAAATACACATTTATTCGATGTTCGGAATAATGAAGAAATAAAAAGATATTTAGAAGATATTAAACCTGATTATGTTATAAATTGTGCTGGGCTATTGATCCATGACTCAAAAGACAGAATTGAAGATGCAATCTTAATTAATAGTTTATTTCCAAATGTATTATCAAGATTGGGAAATGAGTTAAATTACAAGTTAATTCAAATTAGTACAGATTGTGTTTTTTCAGGAAATGATGGAAACTATTCAGAAGATTCAATACCGGATGGGAATTCTGTTTATGCCAGAGTAAAAGCTCTTGGCGAAATTAATAATAAAAAAGATCTAACAATTAGAACTTCAACAATCGGACCTGAATTAAATGTTAATGGTCATGGGCTTTTACATTGGTTTTTGCAACAAAAGGGTACAATTATAGGCTTTGATAAAGCATATTGGTCCGGCGTAACAACATTGGAACTTGCAAAGGGAATTGATGAATTTATTACTCAGGATATAACAGGTATATATAATTTTACATCAAAGAATAAAATATCAAAATATGATCTTTTGTTAATATTTAAAAAAATATGGAAAAAGGCTGATTTAATTATAAAAGCTGATTCAAATCATAAAAATGATAAAAGTTTATGTAATATTAGAAATGATTTTGAATTCAATATCAAGGGATATGAAGATATGTTAGTCGATTCATATAATTGGATGTTAAATAATAAGAATATATATCAACATTATAATTTATAAATGCATATCTTAATTATATCACAATACTATTGGCCGGAAAATTTCAGGATAAATGAACTATCACTTTCTCTTAAAGATAAAGGTCATAAAATAACTGTTCTTACTGGAAAACCAAATTATCCAGAAGGAAAATTTTATGAAGGTTATGGGTTTTTTAAAAAAAAGAAAGAGATTTATCGCGGAATTAATATTGAAAGAGTTCCTATTATTCCAAGGGGAAAAGGTGGAGGATTAAGGTTAATATTAAATTATATTTCTTTTGTAATTAGCGCTGGTTTAATAGGGCCTATTAAATGTCGTGATAAATATGATTTAATATTTGTGTATGAACCATCTCCAATTACAGTAGGTTTACCAGCAATATTAATGAAAAAGTTTAAAGCTATTCCAATGATGTTCTGGGTTCAGGATCTATGGCCTGAAACTTTGTCAGCTGTTGGTGTAATAAAATCAAAGAAGAAATTAAAATTTGTTAGTAAAATTGTACAATATATTTATTCAAAATCAGATAAAATATTGATTCAATCAAAATCATTTAAAAAATCTGTGGTTCAATACACCTCAGATCATGATAAAATATTATATTTCCCAAATAGTGCTGAAAAGTTATACAAACCAATAAGAAACAATAACAAGTTACCAGAAGCCAAACTCATTCCACCTGGTTTTACAGTAATGTTTGCAGGAAATATTGGGGTTGCTCAAGGATTTAATACAATAATAGAGGCTGCTGATAATTTAAAAGAATATAAAAAAATTAACTGGGTAATTTTAGGTGATGGCAGAATGAGGCCATGGGTTGAAAATGAAATTAAAAAACGTGGATTGGAAGAAACATTTCATTTAATAGGAAAACATCCGATTGAAAAAATGCCAGCTTTTTTTTCCTGCTCAGATGTCTTATTAGTTACATTAAAAAAAGACCCGGTTTTTTCATTAACAATTCCTGGAAAGCTGCAATCTTATCTTGCGTGTGAAAAGCCATTAATTGCTTCTTTAGATGGTGCAGGTGCTGATGTAGTTAAAGAATCAAATTCTGGTATAGTATGTACACCAGATGATTCAAATGAATTATCAAAAGCAGTTATAGAAATGTATAATATGACTGAAGAAAAACGAAATGAAATGGGTAAAAAAGGTAGAAAATATTTTGAAAAATATTTTGATGCAGATATGCTTGTTAAGAAATTAGAAAATTGGATGATATCTTTAATAGAAAAAAAATAGTACAATGTGTCATTAAATTTATTTTAAAACATTTGTTAGGAAATTATAAAATATGAAAAAAGCCCTAATTACCGGTATAACAGGTCAGGATGGATCATATCTAGCTGAATTTTTATTAAATAAAGGATATGAAGTTCATGGTATAAAACGACGAGCTTCTTCATTTAACACAGATCGTATTGATCATTTATTTCAAGATCCACATGAAAAAAACAGAAGATTTATTCTTCATTATGGTGATTTAACTGATTCCACAAATTTAATCAGAATTATTCAACTAGTTCAACCCGATGAAATTTATAATCTAGCCGCACAAAGTCATGTTGCTGTTTCATTTGAATCTCCAGAATATACTGCTGATGTAGATGCACTCGGGACATTACGTATTTTAGAAGGAATCAGACTTTTGGGATTAGAGAGTAAGACACGTTTTTATCAAGCATCAACATCAGAACTATATGGCGAAGTTCAGGAAACACCTCAAACAGAAAAAACTCCATTTTATCCAAGAAGCCCCTATGCTGTTGCTAAAATGTATGCTTTCTGGATCTCTGTAAATTACAGAGAAGCTTATGGAATATATTCATGTAATGGTATTTTATTTAATCATGAGTCACCAGTACGTGGTGAAACTTTTGTAACACGAAAAATTACACGAGCTCTTTCCAGGATTAAGTTAGGATTGCAGGATTGTTTATTTCTTGGAAATTTAAATGCTAAAAGAGATTGGGGTCATGCAAAAGACTATGTAGAAATGCAATGGTTGATGTTACAACAAAAAACTCCTGAAGATTACGTAATTGCAACTGGTAAACAATATTCAGTTCGTGAATTTGTAGAAATTGCTGCTTTAAAACTAGATATAAAGATTGAGTGGAAAGGTTCTGGAGTTGAAGAGAAAGGCTATGATTGTAAAACAGGTAATATTATCGTATCAGTTGATCCTTTATATCATCGTCCAACTGAGGTTGAAACATTATTAGGTGATCCGTCAAAAGCGAAAGAAAAATTAGGTTGGGAACCTAAAATTAGTTTTGAAGAACTTGTAACTGAGATGGTTGAAAGAGACTTAGAGCAAGCAAAAAAAGATCATCTATGTAAGGAACATGGTTTTCCAACTTTTGACTATAGTGAATAATCAAATTAGAAGATATGTTATATTTTATTTTGTTTTTTAAACAATTAAATTGTGATATTTTTAATCAACTATTACATAGATTTAAAAAATCTGGAGTTACAAATGAACATAAACCTATCATTAAAAAAAGTTGAAGAGTTAGCTGAAATTCTATACATAAAAGATGAAAAAGAAAGAATTTTTGTATATGGAACTATAAAGGTTATTTTAGATGAGCTTTTAACTTATATTAAGCGTGTTGATGAGTTCACAGATAAAAAAGATGCTTTGCAGGGTGGAGATGTTATCATAACTGGGATGTTTACACCTCTAAGAACATTGGCAGGTCTTGATGTAAATGGTCATTCAGATGAGCAGAATATTGAATGGATTAGATCAAGGTTTACTATGTTAAAATCTTTACAGATTTTTGATCAGAATGAGTAGTTTTGATTTATAAAAATTGATCATAGCAGTATTTAAAGCCGGTTTTAAACCGGCTTTATTGTTTTATAAACCTTTTTCTTTATCAATATCCCAAAGTGCTCTTTTCATCTGTTTTAGAGCCTGTCTGATTCTATTTTCATTTTCAACCAGAGCAAGCCTTAAATAACCTTCACCCTCATCACCAAATCCTGTACCAGGTGCAACAGCAACATTTGCTCTATCCATCATTTCGATAGCAAAATCATATGAGGTCATATATGAGTATTTCTCCGGAATCTTGACCCAAAGAAACATACCAGCTTTTGGAACATCAACTTCCCAATCCATAGATTTAAGAATATCACACATTAAATCTCTTCGTTTCTGATATATCTCACACTGATGAACAATCTCATCATCACAGTCCCGCATAGCAACAATCCCAGCAATCTGGATTGCTGAGAATATTCCGTAATCATAATAACCTTTAATCTTGGAAAGCCCCTCAATCATTCTTTTATTTCCAACACAATAACCAAGTCTCCATCCAGCCATATTATAGGATTTTGAAAATGATCCAAATTCAACGCAAACATCCATAGCTCCAGGAACCTGCAGTATGCTGGGTGCTACATATCCATCAAAGTTAATTTTAGCGTATGCAAAATCCTGAAGGATCATAAAATTATATTTCTTTGCAAGGGCAACCATCTCTTTAAAAAGATCTAAATTACCCAATTTTCCTGTTGGGTTATGTGGATAGTTCAAAACAAGAAGTTTAGGTTTTGGAACCATAGATTCACACATGTTTACTATACTTTTTATGAAAGCTTTATCTGAATCCATTGGTATTTTTATTACATTTCCACCTGCAATAACAATAGCATAAACATGGATAGGAAATGCAGGGGCCGGTACAAGAACTGTATCTCCAGGACCAACAAGAGCAAGGCACATATGGGAAATCCCCTCTTTTGATCCTATTGTACAGATGACTTCATTATCCTCATTAAGATCAACATCATAATCTTTTTTGTAGTATCTTGATATTTCTCGTTTTAAGTGTTTCATTCCAGATGCTTCAGGATAACGATGGCTTTTAGGGTCTTTGACAACCTCTGTGAGTTTATCTATAACAGCTTCTGGTGTAGGATCTACAGGATTTCCCATACCAAGATCTATTACATCTTCTCCTTTCCTCCTTTTTTCCATCTTCATTTTATTTATCATTCCAAAAAGATAGGGAGGAAGCTCGTCCATTCTGCTTGCGAAATTAATTCCATCGTTTGACATCGGTATTCTCCTTAGTTCTATACAAAAAAAGCCTTGAGAGTTTTCCCTCAAGGCCTAAATAAAAAAACGCCATAAAGGGTTATTGATAACAGTCCTTTGGGCGTTAAACTGAATTTTTTAATCAGTAAGTGCTCAATGAACTGTGTTCATGGCACTGGCGGCTATTTGTAAATTTAGTATCATTATTATTCCTTTTAATTTATGGCTTTTTTAAACGAAAGAACCTGTAATGTCAATAATAATAACTGTTTGAATAATAATTGAGAATGATTTAATTCTTTTCTTTTTAATGTAAAAGAAAAAATATTGGAGAATAAATGCAATTAAACTAAAAATAGTAGCGAAAATTTAACGAAAAAACTGGAAACTCTCTATGAATATTTTTTTGCAATATCATCATATTTTAGATGTGAACCGCCAAAAATATCCAAAGCACTCCCAACTGTAAAATCTATCAGTCCTTTTCCCTTTTCCTCTATGAGGTCAATATCTTCAACTGAATGGATTCCACCTGCATAAGTGATTGGGATTTTTCCCCATCCACTTATTTTTTCAAGAAGTTCAAATTCCACGCCTTTGCACATACCTTCAACATCAACAGCATGGATTAAAAACTCACAGCAATAAGAAGATAACTTATTAAGAATAGATTCATCTACAATTTCATCAGTAAAATTCTGCCATCTGTCAGTTACAATATAGTAATTTCCAGACTTTTTTCTGCAACTAAGGTCCAAAACAAGTTTTTCCGGTCCAATTAAACTGGTTAAGCTATCCAATCTATCAAAATTGATCAGACCATCTTTGAAGACATAAGAAGTAACAATGACATGGGAGGCTCCATTATCTATCCAGAATTTTGCATTATCAAGATTAATACCCCCACCTATTTGAAGACCTTCTGGATATGCTTTAATTGCTCTTAGCGCTACATCTTCATTTCCGGGACCAAGTTTGATAACATGGCCACCTGTGAGATTGTCTTTTTTATATAGCTTTGAATAATACTCAGAAGGGTTTTCTGCAGAAAAATTTGTATCCGGTGAGTCCTTATCATCATCTAATGTGGATCCCACAATCTGTTTTACGATTCCATTATGTAAGTCTATGCATGGTCTGAATTTCATTGCTTTATTTTAAATTCCTATTATATATGATTGTCGTTTAGAAAAACCATTAATAAGCTTTTAGAGTAAATATAAATAAATGTAAACGGGATTCTATGAACAGTAAATATCAAAATCCAAAATTGACTGTGGATATAATAATCGAAACAGGCAGCGGAATAGTACTCATTGAAAGAAAAAATGAACCTTTTGGTTGGGCACTTCCCGGAGGATTTGTAGATTTAGGTGAAAGTCTTGAAACAGCGGCAAAAAGAGAGGCTAAAGAGGAAACATCTATGGAAGTTGAGCTTTTAAGACAATTTCATACATACTCCAATCCTGAAAGGGATAAAAGGTTTCACACTGTAAGTACGGTTTTCATTGGAAAAGGATCAGGAAATTTAATACCAAGAGATGATGCAAAAGATGCAAAAATATTTGAGATTGATAAACTACCAAAAGAGTTAGCTTTTGATCACAATGAAATATTGTCAGATTATAAACGCTATATAAATCATGAATCCATGGAAACAATTTTTAACATTGAAAGATTAAATGATTTAGTGTAAATATAACAAATATTTATTCATTTCATAATTCTGCAATAATACTGTCTCGTTGTTTGAATTACTTGATTATAAATAGAATCAAAATCAAATGATGCTGTTTTTTATATAAGGAAAAACCAAAAAAAATTGACATTAAATGTTTTTATTACTATAATCGCCTGATTTTTGTGGTTATTAAATAAAAATCTGATATAAAAACAAAAATTTACATAAAAAAGGTAATTTTATAACTTCAATAGGGTAACAAATAAAAAATTTATTTAATATTCGATTGAGTAATTTAAGGAAAAAGCAAAAATGACTACTAATCTCGACAAACTTAGAAACATTGGAATAAGCGCACACATTGACTCAGGTAAAACCACTCTTACAGAAAGAATACTATTCTATACAGATAAAATTCATGCAATTCATGATGTTAAAGGAAAAGATGGTGTTGGCGCTGTAATGGATTCTATGGAACTTGAGAAAGAACGTGGGATTACAATCGCTTCAGCTGCTACTTATTGTACATGGGATAAACATGACATCAATATTATTGATACTCCCGGACACGTTGACTTCACCATTGAAGTTGAGAGATCATTACGTGTTCTTGATGGAGCAGTTCTTGTTTTATGTTCAGTTGGTGGTGTTCAGTCACAGTCAATAACTGTTGACCAGCAGATGAAAAGATACAAGGTTCCTTGTATCGCTTTTGTAAATAAATGTGACAGAAGTGGTGCTCATCCACTTAGAGTTTCAGAACAGCTTGAAGATAAATTAGGTCACAACCCTGTAGTTATGCAACTTCCAATAGGTCTTGAAGAAAAGTTTGAAGGTGTTGTAGATCTTATCAAAATGAAAGCTTATTATTTTGATGGTGAGAATGGTGAAATTATCAGAGAAGGTGATGTTCCTGCTGATATTCTTGAAGAAGCAGGAAATCTGAGAGAGGAACTTGTTGATAAAGTATCTCTTTTCTCAGATGAATTGACAGAAGCTATTCTTGAAGAATCTGAAATTACTGAAGATATGATTAACGAAGCTGTTAAAACTGGAACAATTGAAAGGCAGATCACACCGGTTTTCATGGGTTCTGCATATAAAAACAAAGGTGTTCAGCCTCTTTTGGATGCTGTTATTAAATATCTTCCAAATCCAACTGAAGTTGAAAACGAAGCTCTTGATCAGGATAATAATGAAGCACCTGTTGTTTTAACAAATGGGAACGATGATAAACTAGTTGCATTAGCTTTTAAGCTTGAAGATGGAAACTATGGGCAGCTAACCTACATTAGGGTTTATCAGGGGTCACTAAAAAAAGGTGATACTGTTAAAAATATGAGAGATGGTCGAAAGATTAAAGTAGGTCGACTTGCCAGAATGCATTCCGCTGATATGGAAGATATTGATGAGATTCCAGCTGGATCAATTGGAGCCCTTTTTGGAGTAGATTGTGCATCAGGTGATACATTTTCACACCCTGATATGAATCTTACAATGACATCTATATTTGTTCCAGATGCTGTTATCTCGCTTTCAATTAATCCTATTGATAATAAATCTCAAATCAACATGTCAAAAGCTCTGGGCAGATTTACAAGGGAAGATCCAACTTTCAGAACTTATGTTGATGAAGAAACTAATGAAACAATTATTGCTGGTATGGGTGAACTTCATCTTGAAGTATATGTTGAAAGAATGCTCAGAGAGTATAGTGCTGAAGTTGAAGTAGGTAAACCAAGAGTTGCATACAGAGAAACTATTACCCGAATGGCAGAGTTTGATTATACTCATAAAAAACAGACTGGTGGTGCTGGTCAGTTTGGTAAAATCGTCGGTTTTATGGAACCAGATGAAAGCATTGAGTTTGAATTTACCAATAATATTGTTGGTGGTAAAATTCCAACAAACTACATACCAGCCTGTGAAAAAGGTTTTGCAAGTTGTATGGCTAAAGGACCAAAACTCGAATTCCCTGTTACAGGTATCAAAGTGACTATCAATGACGGTTCATATCATGCAGTGGATTCATCTGATAAAGCTTTTATGGCTGCTGCAAGAGGTGCTTTCAAGCAGGCATATGAAAAAGCAAAACCAGTTATTCATGAACCAATTATGAAGGTTGTAATTGAGACACCAAATGAATTCCAGGGACCTTGTATGGGATTGATTAACCAGCGACGTGGTATTATTCAGGGATCTCAGGATGAAGGCGTTATGTCTGTTATTGAATCTCAGGTTCCACTATCTGAAATGTTTGGTTTTTCAACTGTATTAAGATCTTCAACCCAGGGTAAAGCTCAGTTTACAATGGAGTTTGATCTTTATAAAGTTGTACCAAAGAGTGTTTCTGAAGATATCATAAAAGAAGCTGCTGAAAAGAAAGCTAAGAAATAAATCAGGATAAATAATTCCTGTAGAATATACTTTAAAGGCTCTAAAAATAAAATTTTAGAGCCTTTTTTTTATTCTGTATTAGAAGTTCCCTTTAAATACTAAATCCACAAAATCATTAATTGCCTTATATATCCGATCAACATCATTGCCTACTAGTACGCCATGTCTGTTAAAATTAAACAAAAAATACTCCTTAAACTCAGACCCTAATAGATCAAAAAGTTTCTTTGTTCCATCCACACTGACAACTGTATCATTTCTTCCCTGTGCAATAAGAACCGGAACAGTAATCTCTTTTAGTTTTGGTTTTAATTGATCCATTAACTTTTCAAGTTCATGGACTCCGGAGATAGGGTTCTTATGGTAATTTATATGTGGATTTTCAGGTTCATTATCAACAAACTCAACTTTTGCAATATCAATATGAACCTTCTTTAAAAAAGAGTTCCAGATATCAACAGCCGGTACAAATTTTGATGAGAAATCTTTCAACTCCATTGGTGGTGCTATAGCAAATACTCCCTTAAGATCATCAACCCTTGCAGCAAGATCGAGAACAAGTCCCGCTCCTGTGGAAAATCCTCCGGCAATGACATTTTTACAAAGATTTCGAATAATTGTGTATCCCTCATCGACGCAATCTACCCAGTTCTGGTAATTTGTTCCTGATAAATCCTTTGGAGATGTTCCATGCCCTTTCAATCTTGGAACATAGACATAATAACCCTTTTCACCAAGATATTCTGCCAACTGTTTAACCTCTAAAGGGCTTGCAAGATACCCATGAACAAGAACAATCCCAAACTCCTTTGAAGTTCCCTCAATGAGATATGGTTCTCCCCTATCCATGGGTTTTGATAGCTTTTTATCATAAAAGTTTTTATAGTCATTTTCATATTTTATTATCGTACTTTTCAAAATATGAGATCTTAATCTTTCCTGTGTCAGATCCTTTGATTCATTGGCCAGAATATCTATGTGTGAAAGCAGGTTTGAAAGAGGTTCGATTTCATTTGCCAGAACTGAAATCGTATTTTCCTTTCTAATTGTGTGAAAATCCTCAATATCAATATTCTTTTTGAAATAGATCCCACCACTTTCCTGTATCATTCCGGTTTCAAGAGCAAGTTCAATAAAATTATTAAATATTTCGTGTTTGTCGTCTGTAAGTAAATTAATCTGGTTTTGCTCTAAGCTTTCATGGAGATGGTATTTATCTTTTTTAATGTTCAGAGTTGATGCAAAATAAGATTTAGCTTTAAAATCATCAAGATCAATTTTTCCCTCTGGGTATCTTGTTAAAATTGCAGATAAGAGATGGTCGTGGTTAACTGTAACTTTTTTATAAATTGCTGTCATATAACGTTGCATCAAATCATATGAGCACTGCCTTAAAGTTTTATTTGAAGGTATTTTGTCATCAAAATTAATTTCTATATCAGATTCTATATCGGACTGAATAACAGGATCTTTCAGATACTCTTTAATATCGATCGGTTCATCAAACCTAATGTCGATATCAGCTCCCGAAAGGAGCATTGTTCCTTCTGTCATCAATTCATCTTCAGCTCTTTCAGGAACGCCATCTGTAAATCTGTCCACAAGTTTACTAATGGCATTTTCTCTGACTCTAACGGGGTAATACGTAACATTGACAGGAACAATATATGTTTTTCTGTTTATAACTGGTTCAACACTATTTATTCCATAAAGATCCATTAACCGTTTTGCTTCTTCAGGCCATGTGGATATAGTTTTTCTAATTCTTTCCCTGTAAAATTCAGACCTTAGTGCTAATGTTGCGGCTCCTGTGTGTGGTCTGTGTTTTCCTTCATCAGAAGATATCATAAACTGACCATCTTCAAATATCTTCTTGTTTTTAACCATTCTTCCTTCAGGAAAGATAATCCAGTTAGCTTCACCAGTTAAAAGGCTTTTTACAATAAGAAGGTCTCTATCCGGATCACGGGTTGAAACAGCACCTACACTTTCTAAAAAATTACCAAAACCTCCCTGAAAAAGGCTATGATCAGCAAGTGACCAAACAGGAACTTTATCGGTCAAAAAGTAGATATGACATGGCAAAAACATTGTCTCAATTCTTGTAAAATGATTAATTACAAAAATTATAGATCCTTCAGGAATATTGTCCTCACCATGTACTTTGAATTTTGTTTTAAATGCATCGTATAGGCCTTTAAGGGTGTAACCGGTAGTGAGATATGCAAACTTGTTCATTAACCCTCCAATTGAAATGAATTTAATAAGAAGATAAGCGTATTACAATTATAACAGGAAAAAAAAATATTATAATATAAAAAAGCATATTTATTGAATATATTGAGGGAACTCTTATAACTGCTTTTTGATCGAACTACTGTGGTTTTCGTTATTCAGTTAATAATGCTGTGAATGCTTCGCATTACACTGAGTTCATCAAAAAAAAAACTGTTATAAAACCGGCCCGTTATTTTTTTTTCAACAGAGATTTTATAAAACTAAAAGCTTTTGTAAACTTTGATTTTCAAACAAAATTATAGTTATTAGAGGTTCCCTTGACATAATTATTAATAACTTATATCTGTTAATGTTCTTTTAGATTATTTATTATATATTTAGAATTAATAAAGATAGAGGTGAATTAATTGTATTCAAAAATACTATTTTTAAGATTTCCAAAAACTGAAGTTAGAAAGCCCGTTGTTTGTGAACTTGCCAGGGATTTCAACTTAACTTTTACTATATTACATGCAACAGTTTTTCCAAGACGTGAAGGAATGATGGTTCTTGATCTTTCAGGAAATGAAAAAGATTTTAAAAAGGGTGTTAAATACCTTAAAGATCAAGGTGTTAAGGTAAAAGATGCTGCCCAGGAGATATCAAGAGATGAAAAGCATTGCACTCAGTGTGGTGCATGTACTGCTATCTGTCCAACAGGAGCATTATCCGTTGATAGAAATGATATGAGCATACCATTTGATATTGAAAAATGCAGTGTATGCCAGCTTTGTATTCCAACATGCCCTACAAGAGCAATGAAAGCATCTTCTGTTTTTGCTGAGAGTTTTTTTAATGACAAGTAAGGTCATAGTTGCATTAAGTGGTGGGATTGATTCACTTGCGACAGCACTATATATGAAAGATGAAGGGTATGCTGTATCTGGTCTTCATTTTCTAACAGGTTATGAAACTCACAGAAGAGAAAATATAATAGAAACAGCTGACCAGATTGGAATTGATGTAGATTTTATAGATATAAAAAAAACATTTGAAGATAAGGTTATAAGCTATTTTACAGAATCCTTTGCTAAAGGTCTGACACCAAATCCTTGCCTCTATTGTAATCCGGAAATTAAATTCGGCTTGATTTTAGATGAAGCTTTGAAAATGGGCGCAGATTTTTTAGCCACAGGTCATTATGCCCGTATTGAAAAAAAAGATGAGAGATATCATCTCTTAAAAGGGACTGACACATTCAAAGATCAGTCATATTTTCTATCTTTCATTAAGCAGGAAACTCTTTCTAAAATTAAGTTCCCATTAGGTAGTTTGACGAAGGAATTGATTAAAGATGACATGGGGAAAAGAGGATTTAAAGCTGTAACAGAAGGTGAAAGTCAGGACGTCTGTTTTATAAATGAGAAAGATTATAAGACATTTTTTGAAAACAGAGGCCTGATTAAAGGCAGTAGTGGAAATATTGTTAATATTTCCGGAGAAAAAATCGGAGAGCATGGAGGTTTTCACAACTTCACAATAGGTCAGAGAAAAGGTTTAAACTGCCCTGCTAAAGAGCCTTATTATGTTACAAAGATTGATCCTGAAAGAAATGAGATAACAGTTGGATTCAAAGATAAAGCGTTCAAAAATGAGTGTACGCTTAAAAATGTACATTGGATCAATAAACCAGATTCACTTGAAGGAATTAAAGTAGCTTTAAGATATAAGCACAAAGAAGCAGAATCTAAACTAATTGAATTAAAAGATGCCAGGATGAAAATAATATTTAAAGAACCTCAATTTTCAGTTACTCCTGGCCAGGGAGCGGTGTTTTACAAAGATGATGAAGTTCTTGGTGCAGGATGGATAATTAAATAGATGCCGAATTTTATAATAAAAACCTTAGGATGCAAGGTTAATCAGTTTGAGTCAGAGGGTATTTCAAATTACCTTATTCAAAATGGATGGAATCTATCTGAAACAAAACCAGATGTATGCATTATTAATACCTGCACAGTAACAGGAAATGCCACAAATCAATCAAAATCACTTATTAATAAGATTATTAAAAATCATAAAGCTTCACGGGTAATTGTAACAGGTTGTTATGCCCAGGCAGAATCTGATGAGATAAAAGAAATTTCAGGTGTTACAGATGTCATAGGGCATTTTGATAAACAACAGATACCAGACCTTATTCTAAAATCTATTGAACATACAGATATAACAAATGATACCGAAAATAAATTTTTTAAAGAGATGCCTGCAGCATCCTATGGAAGCAGAACAAGACCATTTCTGAAAATTCAGGATGGTTGTGATTCTTTCTGCACATATTGTATTGTCCCCTATGCTAGGGGTAGAAGCAGAAGTATGTCCTTCAATAAAGTCATAAAGACCATCAAAGATTATAAACAAAACGGATATCTTGAAACTGTAATATCAGGTATTCATGTTGGAAAATATGGATATGACCTTGAAAGCAAAACAAATCTAACAGATCTTTTGGAAACTATTACAGATAAAAGATTGATAGATAGAGTAAGATTAGGTTCCATAGAACCAACAGAGATTGATAACAGACTTTTAGAAATCGTTAAAAACTCAGATATTGTTTGTAAACATATTCACATACCACTTCAAAGTGGTGATAGTGGAATTCTAAAGCAGATGGGAAGACCCTACGATAGAGAGTTTTATAAAGATCTGATTTTAAAAATAAAAGATCTGATTCCCGATATATCTATAGGTACAGATATTATGGTCGGCTTTCCAGGAGAGAGTGAAAGTGAATATCAAAATAGTTACGACCTGATAAATGAGCTTCCAATCTCATATATTCATGTATTCCCTTTCTCAAAAAGGAAAGGAACAAAAGCATATGATCTTGAAGACAATCTATCAAAGAATGAATTAAAACTTAGATGTGATAAACTAAGGTCGTTAGGACAAGATAAGAAAACAGATTTTATAAAAAATTTTTCAAAAAGATCCATGGATGTGCTGATTGAAAGAAAAAGGAACTCCAAAACAGGTCTTTTAAAAGGAATAACTTCTAATTACATCAATATTCATTTTGATGGTGATGATAAATACAGAAATTCTATCCAAAGACTAAATCTGGCATATAATGAGAAAAAGATGGTTATGGAAGGGGTGTTGGTATAGTGGAGATAAAAAAAAGGTTCATTTTGTCAATTTCAGGAGCATCTGGCACGATCTATGGATTAAGTCTGCTCACTGAACTGTCAAAACACCCTTTTGACCTTTATCTGATCATCTCAAAATCTGCTGAATCAATAATATTGCATGAGAATAAAATAGAAGTTTCTACAGAAAATATTGAAAAGCTGATTAAAGATAAACATAAGGATTTCAATCTACATATATGTGAATCAGATGATTTTTACAATCCACCAGCAAGCGGATCATTCAGGCATGACGGGATGATAGTTGCACCATGCTCCATGAAAACCCTTGCAGAAATTGCAAACGGATTAGCTCAAAACCTGATATCAAGATCAGCAGACGTTACACTTAAAGAAAGAAAGCCTCTAATTCTTTTGACCAGGGAAACTCCACTAAATCTTGTACACATAAAAAATATGGAAAAAGCTCATCTTGCAGGAGCTACAATAATGCCTCCTGTTCCATCCTTTTACAATAATCCAAAAACAATAGATGATATTGTAAAACACACAACTGGTAGAGTCTTTGACCAGTTAGAAATAGAACACTGTTTATTTGATGAATGGGGCATTTCTTAAAGAGCTTTGTACTTAATCGAGTGTCTTTTTATATTGACCACTCCAAACAGATCTAAAAATTTTAGTTGAAAAAATATTTATAGGGTGAGTTAAGGTCCTTTCAACGCAAAAATATCGGGGTTTAATAAAAAAAATATTTAAAATTTAATGTTCGTCTTTTCGAGAAGATGAAGTTGTGTCATAAATCATTTTCTCTATTTTAGAATGAAAATATTATTATTAGGTCATTATTAATCGCTCAAACGGTCGTCATTCCAGAACCTGATTAAAGCTTGTTCTTAATCAGGTATCAGGAATCCAGGGGTTTTTACTAAAATTAAAAAGGTAATTAAGATGCCACACTGCATCTTAGAATATACAGATAATATAAAAGATAAACCCTCCTGGAATCAAGTTTTTAAAGAACTTCACAAAATATTAGTGGATACAGGTGAATGGATAGAATCTGATATAAAAAGCAGGGCTATTAAACATAGTGAATTCTATATAGGTGATGGAAACCCTAACCAGGCATTTGTTACTCTAAATCTTCAAATATTAAACGGTAGAAGTGATGAATTGAAAGAATCTGTTTCTAAAGATGCTTTGGAAATACTATGTAATCATTTTAAATCAACTATTAAATCACTTCAAACAAGTATAACAGTTCAAATTAGCGATATTCACACCCCAAGTTATAGCAGGAAAATGAGTTATTCTTCATAAAACTAATATTTTATATGATTAAAAAATACAAAATCATCTAAAACACAATCAAATCTTCCCTGTTTATTCTTTAAGCATGAAGATGCGTTGGTAAGACGTTACCTAAGCTTACGATAGAGGGTTCTCCTTGAGTTTCCTCTTTCTCAATATTATAATTTACACCGCAACTAACAAAAAAAGTGATGGATGTGATAAGAATAATTATTTTTAAATATTTCATTTCAAAACCTTTCAGATTACATTAAAAAAGATTTCATTCTTAGTACATCTTGTTTAAATTATCAATAATAAAAATGTTACAAATTTTATTATAATTGCAATTATGATTATTTAAAAATATTATTTTAGTAGGGTGAGCTTCGTACACATTAATATCTATATAGTTTTGTTTAGGATGTAGTTATGAAGGTACAGTTGATAGACTGTTAACAAACCCTATAGAGCTAAAACAGTATCAAAACACTCTTATTTTCGATGATGAAGAAAAATTTTAGATTCCTATAAATTAAATTCTACTTTGAAACAGATACAACTCCATGTTTAGATAAACTCATGGATTTTAGATATTTTTTAAATATTTTTTTATGGTTGGCTTTTAATATCAAAGCATCTAATTTTTTCTTTAGTCGCAAACCATATAAATTTTTTTGAACTGCAAGACTTGCTGCAACATCCATTACTTCAGTGTAATAAATACCTTTTAAATTTAATTTTCTAATTGTGGTTTGAGAGGATGCTCTTTCGAATAAAAATGCATCAATTCGATTTGCCTTTAACATTCTTAATAGATTATCCAGTTTACCTTCATAAAATTGATTTAGTGGAATTTTTAGCAGATCTGATAGAAATTCCTTATTTCCTCTGGGTGTTCCTATTTTTTTTAATGATTTAAAGTTATTAAGATCCACATTTTTCAGTTTTGCTGAGTAAACGTCAATTTTTGTTGGAATAGACCACTTTAGCTCATGTCCATAATTGTAAAACTCCTTAGATTCCTGTTTATGAGGAGTATGCCCCATTAAAGCGGATTTGCCATTTTTAAGATCAAGTTTTGCACGATGATATGGCATTATAACAATTTTAAATTTTAGATCAGAAATTTTTTCAACCTCTTTTAACAGCTCAATCGTCAGGCCATTCTTAGCATCTATGATAAGAGGTGGTAGAGGCTCAAGACTAACACGAATTTCATCAGCATAAGAACTTTGAAAGATTAAAAACAAACCAAGAGTAAATATTAACGTTTTTTTAAAGTAGTTCATATCGTCTCCTCTTTATGTCTGGCACTTTGAAATTTGAAAATATGAATATAAACAGTGTTTTAGAGATCTTTTATTATAATATAATATCAATGAATAATACCACAATATAATAGTTTTAAATTATACAAATTGACAATTTAAATATAAACAACTATAGTTAGAGTTCTAATAATATAAAGGACGATTAATGAAATTATCAATAATAGGAAGGATTGGGTATATCTATCTGACATGGAGCCGATTTCTTCAAAAGCAACTATTACCCCATGATATCACACTTAAACAGATATATTTATTGAAGCAATTGATAAAAACGGATTATCTGTATCCTGCGGATATAGCTGATATTTTATTTTGTGATCGGCCTACAGTATCCGTAATAATTCGTAATCTTGTTAAAAAGGAATGGATAGAAAAACAGACAGATTTAGAAAATAGAAAACGTATTCGAATTTCCATCACTTTGGCTGGCGCTAAAAAACTCAATCAGGTAACAGAAAACGGTTATAAAGGTGACAAAACACTCGACCTTGAGAAAGTTTTAACAATTGAAGAGATATCAACTCTTGAGAATTTACTATCTAAAGTGCAAAAATCTGTACAGAATTTTAAATAAGAAAAAATTTGATTATATAGTTAGAGTTCTAATTGAGGGTGTAAAGTTTAAAAAAAATTTTTATTATGATTAAGGAGTAGTTTTAAGAAATGAATAATTATTTTGGTGAAATTTTAGCTTTTTCGACTGTCTTATGCTGGACAATGGGTTCCCAGTGTATTGAAATTGCGGGTAAGAAGATCGGTGCTGATATCGTCAATATGATAAGACTATTAATAGCCATAATTCTATTCTGCTCTACTCAGTTCATTAGAACAGGTCAATTAATACCAGTAGAATTCCCAATTGAAGCCTGGGGATGGTTAGCATTATCAGGGTTTATTGGTGTTTCATTTGGAGATATGTTTTTAGTTAAAGCCTTTGTATCTATTGGTCCCAGAATAAGTATGCTGATAATGTCTCTTTCAGCACCATTAACAGCAATAATAGGATGGTTTTTTCTTGATGAAGTATATTTATCACACCAATGGTTAGGAATGTTCGTAACTCTTTCAGGTGTTTCCTGGGTAATTCTTGAAAAAAAGAATGGTTTTGTTCTTAAAAAAGCTGAAAAAAACAGTAGATGGGTGAGACAACTTCCTGCTAAAGGATTGATTTTTGGTTTTCTGGCAATGACTGGCCAGGCAATTGGTTATATTTTCAGTAAAGTCGGTATGCAAACAGCAGATGGATTCCTTGAACCATTTGCTTCAACTCAAATAAGGTTCATTGCAGGAACTATTGGTTTTTTGTTTATTTTCACATCTCTAAAGTTATGGCCAGGATTTTTTAAAGCATTAAAAAATAAAAAAGCCATAGGGTTTACCACAGCAGGATCTGTTCTTGGTCCCTATCTTGGTGTATCCCTGTCACTCTTTGCACTTCACTATATTTCAACTGGCGTTGCATCTACAATTCTTTCTCTGGTGCCTGTATTTCTGATTCCTTTTGCAGTTTTTCTACACAAAGAGCATATTTCATATCGAGGTATATTTGGAGCAGTTATGGCAATTTGCGGAGTTTTCCTTTTAATATACAGGCCTGTATAAGAAGAATAAAATTTATAAAAAAAGACAGTTGGGATAGCACCAAACTGCCTTCTTTAGTATTTTTCCTGAGGTTAAGTAGTAACTAACATCTAAAAGAATTGAAATTAAAAGTTATATCCAAGAGATAGGCTTAATTTGGTATATTTAACATCAGTATCACTACTGCTTTTTGCAACTCCATTATTTACAGAGTACAATGCTTCTACCAGAAAATTGTATTTTAAAATAAGTCCAACTCCCACTCCATAATACAGACCTCCCTTTAGAGTTGTATCTCCTGTGTAATCACTATCTCCAGAAAGGAAATTGTAACCAACCTGTCCTATTAAATAAGGTGATTTCTCTTCAGAAAGAGAACCTATTTTTAATAAACCATATAAAGATGTGAAATAAAAATCTCCATCTCCACCTTTGGTTTGTCGTGGATTTTGCAAATTTATTCCTGCGCCCAGATTAAAGTTGATTCCGTCGAGTTTAAAATCGGATACAGAATTTGTATATTCTACAGAGAATGATAATTCACTATTCACATTATCTGAGTTACTACTACTAACATCGCTTGAAATCTTGTGAATCCCTGAAAAATCGTTTCCAATCTTAATTGTTACGGCATCTTCAGCAAATGCATAGTTTGTTACATAAAAAATTAAAAATATAGATGCTAAAATAAATGCTTTTTTCATATTAAATCTCTTTCTATATATTTTTATTCGTATTTTAAAAATATTATTGAGTTACAATTAAAAATTATATCCAACAGATATTGTTAATTTAGTGTATTTAACATCTATATCTGTACCACTACTTTCTGCTATTCCATTATTTACAGAATACAATGTTTCTAACTGAAAATTTTCGTTTAAATCAATTCCAAACCCTATTCCATAATAAATTCCACCTTTTAGGCTAACACCAGAACTATAATCACTATTTCCAGATAATATATTGTAACCAAGTTGACCAATAAAATAAGGTGATTTATCGTTTTCTGAAAACGATCCTATTTTTATTAAACCATAAATGGATGTAAAGTAAAAATCTCCTGACCAACCCTCAGGATTACGAAGATTTTGCAATGATATTCCACCACCAAAACCATAGTCATCATCAATAACTACATATTCTGCAGCTAATGATATTGCATTATCTACAGAATCAGATCTGCTGTTTTTTCCATTTGAAATATCGTGGTCACCAGATAAATCGATTCCAGCCTTAATGGTTAATAAATCTTCTGCTAAAGCAAAGTTGGTTATTAAAAAAAATAATATGAATATTGATAAAATACTTACTTTTCTCATTTCCTGAATCTCTTTCCATAGGGAATCTCTAAAAATTGCTTTTTATTAAAAAACGGTTCGTTCTTTTGTTACATTTTGTATTTCATAATAAAATTCAAATTTTTAGAGTTTCACTATATATTATTTATAAAGTTTAAATTGATATTGTTAAATATTTCTTAATCACCTTGTTCCTGGCTATTTCCTCCTTTAAAAAATATGCTGCTTCTATCCATTAAAAATAAAAAGAGATCCTTGGTTTCAGGACCTCTCTATAATTAATTTATTTTTTTAGAAGGGTGAACTAATAGTATAACAAATTCGGGATTTCAAGATATTATGAAAATAAATGTCCCTATATTTGGAATATCCTTATCACTTTTTTAAACTAAGCTTTTTATCTGTCTGTAAATACATAGTTAAAACATTTCTATTCAATTGAGGATTAATCAGGATAAAATATTTAATTTGTTATGAGATATAAAAATGAACTGATTCTGAAAATGAATGTTGGATTGTCTATAATGTGGTTAGAATGGTAATATAAGGATGTAAGTTATTAAAAATAATTATGAAGTCAATCTTTCAAACAATATATCTTCTATATTTCTTCTGGAATCAATAACTGACAAGATATATACTTTATTTTTATATATTCCTGCTAAACCTGGAGTTAGTTTTGGTATACAATATCAATTAAAAGGTGGTAAAGGCTGGGGAGCAACAATTCAGGTAGCTGGAATCCAAACATTTGAAATTGTACAAGAAAAAAAGATGTATAATTCGGGTGGCACCATTATTTTTATTCTAAGATAAATAATAATAGAAATCAGATGAAGCTATACCTCTGGAAGATTCAATAAGATTAGAAACAATAAACCAGAAATTCAGTATTTTACAGTGGCGATCCCGATCTTTTTCTAAAGGTACTTAATCGAAAAAAAGATAGAATTAAATCATTCAAAATTGAATTAAATTATAGTGTTGATTCTAAATGGAGCGTTTACAAGGATTTTCCATAATCATGAAAGTAAACATATTAGAAATTAGACCTGAATTTAAAAGAATTATATTTATTCAACTAATTAAAAAAAGACTCGAACCAGATTTAAAAGAAGCAAAAGATATTGTTGAGCGAATATTGACTAATGGAAAATATGAATTTGATTTTATTGATTTAAACTTCATAGAAGATATTTCAAAAATAGGTATAAATCTACAATTTTCATATTGGGCTAAAAAAGAGTTATTTGTTGGTACTTGCAGTAATAAAGGTTTGACTAAATGGAAGGAACAAACAGAATTTTCAACATCAGAAATTGAGGAATGTTTAAATGATATAGAAAACTTAGTTTTAGTTGAAGAAGGCAATCAGGAATACTCAATTATAAATATCTCTGTAAAACCACATTTGTTTATGTTAATTGAAAGTGATTTTTTAGAAAAAAGATGTGTTGAGTATCTACTTTCAAACAATGTAAAAATTTATAAATCCCTTGATGAGATTGGCTAACGAATAAGGATCAATAATGAAATATAGAATAAAATCAGAGTGGGAAATAACTCCGATGAAATAATTACTCATGAGGATGGAACTCAACAAGTTGATATTTTAAATCAGCAATGCTTTTAGAGCATAAATTACAAGATAAATCTTTCTTTAAAGGAACTCCACAACCAGGACAATACCATTTATGGCCTTTTTCATGTATTTTCTCTGATATAGGATAGCATTCATAGATAAATCTTCTTAATAGTTCTTTTTCAATTATCTTAGATAAGTGCATTTTTCCAGACTCACAAATCAATTCATTATTTTTATTTTTCATTTCATTACCACATTTAGGGCAATATATATTTTTCATATTTATTCCTTTATCATTTAAATGAGAAATTATAAAAATTAGAAGATAATTATTTTTTGAATTAATAAATCCTGTAAAGGTGCGTTGATAAGAAGTTAACGTCTACATCTTAATATATCCTTCTGGAAGTATAGAATTATTCTTTGCTGTTGAAGATATACGCCAATAATTTTTTTCCATCTTTTCTAAAAATTCAACAGGTAGTTCCAAATGATATTCTCGTGTGAAATAAATTAAAGATGAAGGCCATAACCATTCTCCATCAGTCAGTAAAATGGATTCACCAATTAATTTTGTTGGATAACATAAAACATCATGTTCTAAAATCGTAGTTACACCTATTTCAACACCACTATTCAAATATTTCAATATCTCTTCCTCATTTTTATGAGGTTCTTTTCTTCTTATTTTTTGTAATATCTTTTTTTGATTTTCTTGAGAAAGTTCATAAAAAAAACCAACATTTTTATAGTTCATTATAATCCTCTATGTATAAAGTTCCTCTAAATTATTCCACGGAGCAGTTTGTTATTCCGGATCTTACATGTAGAACTATATTAAAAATTATCTGGTAAAGGTGGAGGCATTTCTGATTTTTTAACATTTTTATTAAATATTACTGCACTAATAGAAACTGCTGTATACACAAATAAAAAAGATAATATCCTGTGTTCGGGGGAATTTTTGAAGAAATAAACACTGTAAAAAAGTGGTATTGAACCCATTAATAAAACATTAATAACTTTATCCTTTTTAAGAATTAGGGTTGCAACCACACAGGTTACAAAAGCACATATTATATAATTTACTAATATTGCATAATTTAAGATATTATTATGTGTTTCATTCATCTTAAATTCAGGATCTAAAGTTTCATTGAAAATACCATATAATAAACCTGCAATAATGGCAGTTATAACTTTTGAGGAAATTATATAGAGTATTGAACCAAGAAAAAATGATTTCAAATTAAGTTGAAACTTTTTATTATGTTTTTTTGATTGATAATAACCTAACAAAAAAGCAGGCAAAATAAGGATTGCAGTGATAACGTATTGCCATTTATGTACAGAAACCCATCCAAAAATTTCAACGGTTATCGCAATTAGGCCTAAAAAGATGACATCAAATATTGTGTTTGAATCTTCAATTGATGAGACTATAAAACCTGTAATAGCTGCAAATCCTATATCAATTAAAAAAAATGTAAAGTAATGCCAGAATGAAAGTATAACCTCATTTTGGGAAAATAGAATTTTTTGACTGGCAATCAATGCTAATTGAACAGATTCTGGAAAAAATGCATATATTAATAATCCAACAACAATAGCTTTGAAATTGATTTCAAGAGATCTCTGATATAAATCAGAAACAATACCCCCAAATTTTCTGATCCAAAATTCTATAAATTCAAACATTTTACTTAAATACCTTTATTTCAATACTCAATGGAGATTAAAATCTAAAATTAAATAATAATACTAAATATTGCATAGCGCTAAATAGTACAAAAAATTGATCAACTCAATAAAAACTTATTCTAAGATCAAATCGAAAAGAAGTTATTTTCGCTACTTATTTTTCTCTCTAAATAAAGGCAATATAATTGAACCTTTGAGGTCGATTTCTTAGAGGTACCTTTTGTCGTGGTTTTCATTTCTTTCGTTAAATAAAACTTTCCAGTGTCCCTGGTATTTCAGGATAAATATTTATTGGGAAAAAATATTTTAACTTTTTTGATTAGTTATCTATCTGTAAATATAGATAATAATGTTTATAATTCATTGATTAAAAAATAAATTATATTTTGTGGCTGATAAATTACACTGTAAAAAGTGAAATATCTGATTTAAGGGAAATTTATTTCTACTCAAAAAACTTATTAAAAGTACTTTGCAGCATTTTTGTTAATATTTACAATTTTGAGATAATTTTACACAGAAATAAATTTTAAAAAATGAATAAGGTAATAAAAATAATTAAAAAAAAGATTATTTTATTCTTGAAATATACACATGCAGGTAATAGACTTTTTTATGAAAGTTAGTAAAAAAGTCGTTTTTACTACGAAGCGAGCCGGAAAGAGGTCCGACCCTCAATCCAGCTCTGAACACAACTCTTATGAAAGGAAAAGAGTCATGTCTAATAGATCTTTTATCGAGAAACAGAAGTTCCGTCAACGCCTCTTTCACATCGGGCAGATTTTACACCAAAAACAATCAGATAGGATAAAGTTTAGTTTAAACTGCTGCATGAGCTTTAATAGTGCTGGTACGGCAACTTTTTAGACTGGTTAAACCTATTTTGTTTGTTATTTCTTGGTGTAATTTGGAACCTGTAAAAACCTGATAAAATTTGAATTTAATTATTCA